>JAZOMT010000001.1:0-67611 GCA_045654085.1 Faecousia sp.
AGAACGGATGCGTGCTGATTGTGGCGAGGATTTCCGGTCTGCCAAGGGGAAGTGAAACAGGATTCTTTGGATTCCATATTCACCAAGGAGAAAGCTGCTCTGGGACTGACTTTTCTGAAACGGGAAGCCATTATAATCCAAATAGCCAAGGGCATCCGAAACACGCAGGCGACTTGCCGCCGTTACTGGTATGCCAAGGCAACGCATATTTGTCCGTGAAAACAGACCGGTTTTCTGTGAATGAAATTATTGGGCGGACTGTGGTTATCCACAGTAATCCCGATGACTTCAACTCTCAACCCGCCGGTAACGCCGGGGAAAAGATGGCCTGTGGAGTAATCCGCAGAAGACAGTAATATTCAAAACCTCTCCTATGCCGACCACCGGCATCGGGAGAGGTTTTACTTGTTTATTTCGTTTTATTAGGTGTCGTGAGATAAGATCACCCACTGTCATCTGAAAGGATGAATACAAGTGTCAGACGAATATGCCCCGATCTTCTTGCTTTCTAAAACGCGGAGTGCTACAATAAAAGAAAACCGATCATCACCATGAAGGGGGAGCGGATATGAAAAAACAACTGTCGTTATTGGGGATAATCGTAATATTGATCTGCTTGGTGGTGGGTGCAGGACCAAAGGTATCTGCAACGGCGTGGGAGCCTTCTTTGGAGGCGCAGTCTGCATCAAGCAGCTTTGCTACTTTGGAAGACGCAGCTGCCTATTTGCGGGCGCAGCTGGTGGCGCGAAATACCTTCATCACCGTATCTCTGCGTGGCGACGGTGCCGAAGTTAACAACACCCAACTGCTGGAGATGGCCCTGCAGCATACCGGTCAGCCCAAGGAGGGCGACTATCTGAGGGCCAATATGCGCAGCTGCTCTTACTCCATCACCCATGGAGCGGACCAGTACGGCCAATATGTCACCTTTGTCTATGCTATCGAATGGTTGGCGGATGCCCGGCAGGAGGTAGAGGTAGACCGGGCGGTGGAGTCCTTGCTGGATGGGCTGAACCTATGGGATGCTTCGGATTACGATAAGATCAAAGGTATCTACGATTGGATCACTGCAAACATTACCTATGACTATGATTGGGATGATGAGATCCCGGACGATCTCCATAAGCACAGCACCCACGCGGCTATTATAAATAGATTGGCAGTATGCCAAGGTATCGCGTCGCTGTATTATCGGCTCTGTCTGGAGTTAGGCGTAGATTGCCGGTATATTACAGGTACTGCCGGTCAGACAGAACTGGAACCCCACGGCTGGAACATCGTCCGGCTGGATGGCGCATACTATCATATGGACCCGACTTGGGATTTGGGAATGACCAATGTCTATCGGTATTTTTTGGTGTCCGGCAAGGATTTTCCCCATCATTACCGATCTGCCCAGTATGATACAGCGCAATTCCATACGCAGTATCCTATGGCGGAAACACCCTATGTGCAGAATGTGACAGCGTCCGGAACGATCTCCAATAGAATATGGTGGGTTCTGGACGGAGACACCGGCACCTTAACGGTGACCGGCACCGGTGCGATCCCCAGCTACCGCTTCTCCGATGCCCCTTGGAAGGCATACCGGGATAGTGTCCTAAGCATTGTTATTGGAGAAGGCATTACAGAGGTAGGCGAGCGTGCCTTTTATTGGTGCAAAAACTGTACCAGCGTATCCCTGCCGAACAGCCTTATCGCTATCCGGGAATACGGATTCAATAATCTGCGTTCTCTGCAGGAGATCACGCTGCCCCAAAATCTGCGGATCATCGAATTCTGCGGCTTCTCGGAATGTGTGGCCTTAAAGAGCATCACCCTGCCGGACAGCGTTACTACCGTGGGCACAAGCGCCTTTTCCAATTGCTCGGCGCTGACCACTGCTGCCCTTTCTGCAGGTATGACTGCGGTCCCTGACAGTATATTCTTCGGTGACAGAAATCTGCGGACTGTAATATTGCCGGAGGGTATCACCACCATCTGCGATACTGCCTTTATGAACTGCGGTTTTCGGGAATTCACGATTCCCGCCTCGGTAAGAAGGATTGAGACCGGTAGCTTCGCTGGCTGCACCTCACTGAAGAAGTTTATTGTGGATGAGGGGAATACTGCCTATAAGGCTATCGACGGCGTCCTTTTCACTGCCGACGGCACCCATCTCGTCTGTTACCCCGCCTATAAAACCGGCAGCTATGTGGTCCCGGAGGGAACGCTTTATATTGACTATGATGCCTTTCGGGAGAATGGATATTTGAGTGGAATCACTTTCCCCAGTACTCTGCGCGAGATCGATGACTACGCCTTTAGCTGGTGTTACCGGTTGACCAGCGTCACCTTCCCGGAGAACATCACCTTTATCGGCGACAGCGCATTCCGCAGCTGCACCGGACTTGCCAGTGTCACCTTCCTGAGCGACACGGTGACATTGGATGGCTATGTTTTTGCCGGTTGCAAGGGGCTGAAGAAGATCACTCTGCCCGCCAAGCTGACCGCCATCCCTAACGGCCTGCTCAGCGACTGCACCAGCTTGTCAAGCATTACCATTCCTTCTACTGTGACAAGGATCGGCTCTACTGCCTTTTATAACTGCGACGGTCTTACAAGCGTCACGATTCCCGGACATGTAAAGTCTATCGGACAACAGGCCTTTGACTATTGCGGCAGCCTTACCAGCATTACCTTGGAGGAGGGTGTTAAAACGCTTGATTGGATCGCTATCCGCAATGCGCCTTATCTAACGAGGGTTGTAATCCCGTCCTCGGTGACTACGATTGGTAAGGAGAATTTTAAGGGCTGTCCTAGGGCGGTGCTGTATGTGAAATGCGGCACGAGGGGGTATTCCTATGCTGTCAGCAATGGGCTTTCCTATTCTGCTACCCATACCTACAGCCTTTTGGCAGTAACGAAACCCACCTGTACTGCTTACGGCTACACTACTTATTCCTGCCCCTGCGGCGGTAGTTATACAGACAATTATGTAGAGCCGTTAGGTCATAATTACGGCGCGTGGTATACCGCGACGGAAGCTACCTGCACCGTTGCCGGCCAACAGAGAAGAGATTGCGGTCGTTGCGGTCAATATGAAACAAAAACGACCGCTGCAACAGGGCACAGCTATACGTCCACGGTCACAAAACCAACCTGCACGGAAGAGGGCTATACTACCCACAGCTGTCATTGCGGCTATTCCTATACTGACAGCCGGTTGAATCCCTTGGGACATCAATGGGGCGGAGGTGTCATTATTGTAGCGCCCACGGAGAAAACTGAGGGCGAGCTGCGATTTGTCTGCCAGCGCTGTGGGGAGACCAAAACGGAAACCATTCCAAGGCTTGACCATATTCACAGCTATACATCCACAGTCACGAAGCCCACTTGCACCGCCCAAGGCTATACTATGCATACTTGCGTCTGCGGCGAGAGCTATGCGGATGCATATACGAATGCCCTGGGTCATCAATGGGATAGCGGTAAGGTAACGAAACAGCCTACTTGCAAGGAGACTGGCGTCAAGACTTATACCTGTTCTGTTTGCGGTGGAACCAAGATCGAGACCATCGCGAAGCTGACTACCCATACTTATAATGCAGGCGTTGTAACGAAACAACCCACTTGTAAGGAGACCGGTATTAAAACCTATACTTGCACCGTCTGTGGTGCCACAAAGAGTGAGCCTATCGCCAAGCTTACGACCCACACTTATAATGCTGGCGTTGTAACGAAGCAACCCACTTGTAAGGAAACGGGTACTAAGACTTATTCCTGTACCATCTGTGGCGCAACAAAGACTGAGATGGTTGCAAAATTGACAACCCATACCTACGGTAAATGGACGAAGGTTAATGATACCACTCACAAGCATACCTGTACGGTCTGTGGTAAAGAAGAGACAGCAACCCACAGCTATAACGCAGGTGTTGTAACGAAGCAGCCTACCTGCAAGGAGACTGGCATCAAGACCTACACTTGTACGATCTGTGGCGGTACAAAGACTGAGACTATTGCCAAGATTACAACCCATAGCTATAACGCAGGTGTAGTAACCAAGCAACCGACTTGCAAGGAAACTGGCATTAAGACCTATACCTGTACCGTCTGCGGTGGAACAAAGACGGAGACGATTTCTAAGCTTACGACGCACACCTATAATGCAGGTGTTGTAACGAAGCAACCCACTTGTAAGGACACAGGTGTCAAGACTTATACTTGTTCCGTCTGTGGTGTTACGAAAACAGAAACGATCGCTAAGCTTACAACCCATACCTACGGCAAATGGACGAAGGTCAATGATACGACCCATAAGCATACTTGCTCTGTCTGCGGTAAAGAAGAAACCGCAAGCCATAGCTACAATGCGGGTGTTGTGACAAAGCAACCTACCTGCAAGGAGACTGGCGTCAAGACTTATACCTGTTCTGTTTGCGGTGGAACCAAGACCGAGACCATCGCGAAGCTGACTACCCATACTTACAATGCAGGCGTTGTAACGAAACAACCCACTTGCAAGGAGACCGGCATTAAAACCTATACTTGCACCGTCTGTGGTGGCACAAAAACTGAGACTATCGCTAAGCTTACAACCCATACCTACGGCAACTGGACAAAGGTCAACGATACGACCCACAAGCATACCTGTACGGTCTGCGGCAAGGAAGAAACCGCTTCTCATAGCTGGAACGGTGGCGTTGTTACCAAGCAGCCCACGAAAGATGCCGAGGGTGTCAAGACCTATACCTGTTCTGTCTGTAACGGAACGAAAACCGAGCCGATCGCTAAGATTCCTACCTATGCAGTAGTCTTTCAGAATTGGGACGGCACGGTTCTTAGCTCCAAGCTGTATGCAATCGGTGAAAAGGTGACCGCTCCTGCAAATCCCACAAGACCCGACGATGCAAACTATACCTATACCTTCAAGGGCTGGGATAAGGCGGTAGTAAACTGTAACGGCGCAGCCACTTATACAGCTACCTATACAGCTAAGCCTCGCGTACCCAGCACTATCACATCTTCCAGTCACACGGTAAGCGGCACCACCATCAGCAAGATCGGGGTAGGCGAAACGGTCGAAAAGTTCCTTGGAAGCCTGAATGAGGGTAGCTATGTAAAGGTTTATGCCGGCGGCAAGGAAGTGGCAAAGGATGCCCTGCTGGGTACGGGTATGGAAGTCAAAATTATGGACGGAAACACCGTAAAGGCAACTTATACGGCAGTCGTTACCGGTGATACCAATGGCGACGGTAAGATCTCTGTTACCGATATGCTGGCAGCCAAGGCGCACATACTGAAAAAGAGTACGCTGACCGGCGCAGTGGCCCAAGCGGCAGATACCAGCGGTGATAAGGCCATTTCCATCACCGATTTCCTGCAGCTCAAGGCCCATATCCTCGGCAAGAGTACAGTCAGCGCAAGGAGCGCAGCCCCTGCAGCTGCTCGCAGAGCAGAGACTCCTGCGCCCAAAGCCCCGGAGAGAGTAGAAGCAAACGAAACGGTAGCAGTCGTTCCCGGTAAGATCATTTTGGCATTGCCGATTAAAAAGATGGCAGTTATGCTGTAACTGAGAAAGAGGTTCTATATGAAAAAGCGTATTTCTGTTATATCCTTATTAATTTTGTGCCTTTTGCTGGTTTTCCCCATTACTGCATTTGCAGTAAGCGGAAGCGCAACCCTAACCGGCCCGGATACTGTCCGGGCAGGGGATACCATCACTTTGACCCTGAATCTCAGCGGCAAAGATATCTATGGCGCTGAGGGCATGCTGTCTTATGACAAAAATGTGCTGGAACTGAAGGAGATGAAGCAGAAGGTCGGCGGTGACTGGGTAGTTGAGTTTAACGGCAATAACTTCGTTGCCTATGACAACAACCTGTCCAAGCCTATCAGCAGTAAAACGGCGGTGCTTACCGTTTCCTTTAAGGTAAAGAATGTGGCTGTTGGGACGGATATTAAAGTCTCCTATACGGGTATGATCATTTCTGACGGCAGCAACGAAGTGAGCCTCGGTACGGTTTCCTATTCTGCAAAGGTTGCTGCACCGAAGTCTAAAGACAGTGCGCTCAAGAGCCTGACGGTCAGCAATGCTACCATCAGCCCGAAATTCAGCGCAGGCACTACAAGCTATACCGCGGAAGTTCCCTTTAGCGTAAATAAGCTGGATGTAAAGGCAACTGCCAATGACGGCAAGGCAAAGGTCAGTATCGATTCTCCCAACCTGACTCCCGGTGGCACGACGAAGGTGACCGTCACCGTAACAGCAGAAAACGGGGATAAGAAGGTCTATACCATTTCCGTTAAGCGGGCGCAGGATCCCAATTATGTGCCCAGCGGTAACAATAGCCTCTCGGGCATCAAGGTTGATGGCTTTAAGTTGTCTCCCGTATTCTCTGCGGAAAATACAAGCTATCTGATTTGGCTGCCCTATGAGACAGAGAATGTGACCGTTTCCGGCACACCTGCTGACAGCAGAGCCAGCGTCCGCGTCGAGGGTGGCGAGAACCTGAAAGCCGGTGCAGATAACGAGATCAAGGTAATCTGCAAAGCGGAAAACGGCACAGAGAAGGTCTACACAGTCGTTGCCAAGCGGGCGGCCGCCCATGGAAGCACCAATGAACCGACTCAGCCTACTGAGCCTGCCCAGACGCCCACAGAGCCAAGCCAGCCCACTAAGGACGGCGGCATCCCTTGGTGGTCGCTTCTGATTGTTGGTATTGTTGCCCTCGCAGGCGGTTTTGCCGGCGGATATTTCGGGAAGAATATCATTAAGAGAAAAGAAGGCTGAAGCGTTTTATAACTATAAAATTCCTGGTTTCGCTAACGGGCAACATACAAATACAGCGGCATTCTACACGAATGCCGCTGTATTCTATAAGCGATAACCATATAAGGCCGCATAACCCTTAACCGGATTACACTGTGTATAGCGGTTAAATCGCAGAACCTAAGAAATATTGATTGTTACCGCTTAATGACTGACAGACAAAAAGACAAGGCATTGGAAGGATTTGTCCCGCGAATGCCCTGTCTATTTGTCTTTTCTGCCGATAAAATAGTCTGCCGAGACCTTGTAAAAATCGCATAACCGAATCAAGTCCTCAATGCGCAGTTCTGCCCGGCCCATTTCGATGTGGTTATAGCCTTGCTGGGATTTATGAATGACCTTGGCTACCTGCGCCTGGGTTAAGTCCCGATCCTCCCGGAGACCTCGCATCCGTTCCCGATAATCCATAACCCACCACCTTTTACCCACTATAACATACTCTGATTTTGAGTATTGACATATACTCAGAGATTGAGTATATTTAACGGAGAATACAGAGTGAGGTGTGTACACTTTATCCCTATAAATAATAACCAATATAATACATTTATATATTGATTTTTATGTATAACGCCAAATTTTAATATTTATTTTAAAGATTGCTTGCTTTTCTTTTGTATATGATATAATTTTCTCCCAATGAGCAACAATACACTTGCGCTGCAACTTATCTTGTCGGCACATCTGTTTTGCCGACAATTTTTTGTGCAAGCAATGTAGTGTTTACTACAGGCGGAAAAACAGACGAAAGGCAGTAAGGGGCGGTATGCAGAATGAAGCGGAGATCCGAAAACAACTGATAAGCAACACGATCGATCTTGTGGCAAAGGGCGGCTTTCAGGAAGCAACCACAAAAGCACTGACCAAATGCAACGAGGCCAGTCTGGGGCTTAAGATCAACGAGGCCTACATCTACCGTCTGTTTGGCAGTAAAGAGGGGCTTTACGGTGCCGCATTTAACACCCTCGACGAAGCGCTGTACGACACCTTTTGGCAAAAAGCGGAAAGTCTCGGTGATTTTCAGCAGAATCCTAAAGAAAAATTCTATGCGCTTTTTGATGCCGCTTGGAGATTTATACTGAATAATGAGGAAAACTGCCGTTATTATGTCCGGTTTTACCACTCTGTATATTTCCAAGGTGAGGCGCTGCTCCGTCATCGGAAAGCCTTTGCCCAAATGGTCTCCCGCTTTTCTCCTCTTTTTAAAGAGGAAGCGGATGTGTTTTCCGTTATGCACAGTGTTTTTACAACTATGCTGAATTTCGCTATCCGGGTCTTTAACGGAGAATTGCCGGATGCCGACTATAACAGATTGCACATTTTTAATGTGCTCTACTGTATGATGATGACCTACCTGAAAGAATGAGGTCACAGATTACTTAGATAGTTTTTCCGCAGGGCAAGCTCGTCCGCGGACGCTATAAACTTTAAGAAAGGAGGAAACGATTATGAAGAACAGAAGAAATGTAGTTATCGCCATTCTGCTGATCGCCGTCCTGTGCGTTGGTATCGGTTATGCTGCTTTGACCAGCTCCATCAGCTTCACCGGCAATATCCTCTACACTCCCAAGGATTTCAGCGTTTACTGGGCAAGTCTGGAGGATGCGGGTGACGTTCTGAAGAGCGAAACAGTAACTGATAGTGCTATTACCGTGACCATGGACACCACCGATTGGGCGCTGAACGATACTAAGACGCTCACTGCAACCGTGAAGAACAAGAGCCGCTACGATGCTATAAATGTACAGGTAGGTACTGCCACCGTCGACAACTATACTATCGAAACCTCTATTAGCAAGAATACTGTTGATGCGGATGATACCGACTCTGCTATTGTTACCATCAAGATCACTATGACTGCTTATCCTGCAGCAGCGCTGACTGAGGCTGCTCCCGCAACCTTCACCTTCAATGTCACCGCAGATCAGGGCCCCAGTAAGTAATTGTTCCCTGTTGCGACTATGACACGTGTACTTATAAAACGGCAAGAAGGAGCCATATATGAGATTTGATAAGAAACTATATATATGTATGGCATCCTTTTTGGGCGCGCTCCTTCTTGTCAGTTTTATAGGGAACAAGCTCTCCCAAAACGTGGTACTTGCGCTTTTTTCCGGCATTTCAGCGGTTATTTTCAGCTGGATGCTTAAAAAGAGAGTTATCCACGATTTTCATAAGAAGCAGGTGGCGCTGGTTATGGCGGCCATTGCGGTCATTATGATCACAGTGCATATCCTGACCGGCATCAAGTTCGGCTTTGTTAAGTCAGCCATCCGGCTCACCTCTCTTTGGAACTTTATATTGCCCTATGCCGTGGCTATTGTTGGTATGGAAATTCTTCGCAGTGTGTTCCTTGCCCAAAAGAGCAAGGTCATTACCGTGGTTTCCTATCTCGCTTTCCTGTGGCTGGACTTTCTCGTCCTCTGCGAGACAAACCCATTTGCTAATTTCGATTCCTTTATGGCGGCGGTGGGCTTTGCCCTGCTGCCTGCGCTGACCTCCAATTTCCTGTATCATTACCTTGCAGGAGCGTTTGGCGCGCTGCCCGGCATTGTTTATAAGCTCATTATTTATCTGTTTCCCTACGTTATTCCCGTTGCACCGGGTATGTCTGACGCGCTGATCTCTTTTTTGCGAATCCTTATGCCTGTGGGCATTTATCTGCTGGTGCACGCCATGTACACCCCCAGAACCTGCGTCGTTGCCAAGCGCAACACCGTGGTAAACGCCATTTTTACCACCATTATCGTTCTTTTTTGCGCGGTCTATATTATGCTGATTTCTCTGCAGTTCCCCTATAAGATGATTGTGGTGGCCACAGAGAGTATGACCGGCGAGATCGACAGGGGTGATGCGGTTATTTACGAGGAATTTGACGATCAGATTCTTAAGGTGGGCGATGTGATCGTATTTGACCACGACGGAAGCAGAATTATCCACCGTGTGATCGACATTAAGAAAATCAACGGCCAGCTTCGCTATACCACCAAAGGCGATGCCAACGAAAGCACTGACTCCGGCTATATCACCAATGCCGACCTGCTCGGTGTGGTTAATTTGAAAATTAAGTATATCGGCTATCCCACTTTGTGGATCCGATCCCTATTTACATAGATAAAATTTAGAGAAAGGAGGGGTTTCCTTGTCCGAATTGGAAAAAGCCAAACGGGAAATGCACGAAAAGTGGCGCAAAAAATGGATTACCGTTCAAACCGTTATCATCTGCATTCTTGTTGCGGCAACGTTGCTTTCTTTCTTCGTTTTTGACCGGGCGAAGAAAAATACCATTGTTCCGTACAGCGAAAGCGGCAACGCCATCCACCGCGCTTATCTTGCTGACAATAGCTTCTACGAGGAAGAGTATCTAAACGGCACCCACGCCTATGTGGCATCGCTCATTAAGAGTATGACCGCAGATTTCAGCTATGATTTGGAAATGGCTGTGGATAACGTTCGTTTTCAATATACTTACCGTATTGATGCCCAAATTGAAATTCGCGATAAAGCCAGCAATTCCCCCATATTTAACCCTGTAGAGAACATTGTTCCCACTGCCAAAATGGAGGCGCGCGGCAAGCACCTCTCCATTAAAGAGCTGGTAACTCTGGATTATAATGAATATAACCGGGTTGCAAAGGATTTTGTGACCTCCTACAACTTGAAAAATACCGTCAATACCCTGATCGTCCGTATGCACGTGCAGGTCGTGGGTATGAGCGAGACCTTTGCGCAGGATAATACCGGCGAGTACGTTGTGGAGATGCACGTACCGCTGCTGGAAGATACCGTAAAGCCTGTGGTGAGCACCACCATTCCGGCGGGCGTACAGACCATCGTGGCGAAGGACACCGGTGTGCAGAATACCGCAATGTGGCTTGCAATCGGCTTCGGTGGCCTGGCCGTACTTGCGTTGGGCGTTCTCGGCCTCTTTGTTCTGCTGACCCGCAACAAGCATATCGACTATGCCCGCAAGGTGCAGATGCTGGTAAACAACTATAAGTCCTATATCCAGAAGATTCTGGACGAGTACGATACCACCGACCATCAGGTTCTGCGGGTGGAGGAGTTTACGGAGCTTTTGGAAATCCGTGACACCATTCGTCAGCCTATCTTTATGTACGAAAACGCAGACCGCACTTCCACAAAGTTCTTTGTGGTCACCTGTCAGAAGACCATCTACTGCTATGAGATTAAGGTAGAGGGTGACGAGGAGGACTACTGGAACGACGAGGAAACCGCCTAAGACTAAAAAATAAAAAGGGAGCGACTATATGAGAGTACCAAAGTTATTCATTCTTATAGCGCTCTCTTTTTCTGTTATTCTTGCAGGAATTGGCTTTGCCGCTGTCAGCGGCACGCTGGATTTTACCGGCAAGATTACATTTCAGTATAAGGAGCTGTATATTTCCAATATAACGTTGCCGGAAAACAGCAATGTACAGATTACCGGCTATTCCGGTACGGTTGTCACCGTTAACAGTGCGCCAGCGGGTAGCACAATGACCGTTACCATTACCAACCCGACAGAGGACACTTATTATTACCTCAACTATACCTCGGGTTGTCCGCTTGGACTTTCCGGAATCGAGCTTGGCACACCGGTATATTCCGGTGGCCGCACAGTCACATTCGATGTTACCTTTACCGATGGTATACCGAATACGCAAACCATCAAATTTAACTTTACGCTGGTTCCTCCATATATCCCTCCGGAAACCGAGCCGCCCGAAACGGAGCCGGGTGAAACCGAGCCGCCCACGCAGCCGCCCAGTGGCGGTGGCGGCACCAATGCGACGGGTGTTTTGGAGTGGGTTATTAACGACACTGTGCGTGGATTGAATTTGGACAAATACGACAAAACCTTTGAAGCGTGGGTCAGTCAAAGTGAACGGGTCCGTTACTGTATGGAAAACAATGTTCCCGGCGGCAATTTGGCGAAGGAATTCCCAGATGATGCGGGCGATGTTCGTTTTACGTTGGAATGGGCTGATGATAACAAATATAATATTTATCTGTATTTCAATTCGGATGCGAAAAGCAATGTGGGAAAATACATCACAGTGTATAAGCAGGAGATCATATACAGCAGTGTAGATTCCAAGTGGACGCTCGGCGATTCCTATAAAGGCTATGCCAAGGCAACATCGGAGAAAAAGGATAATTACGGCATTGAAGTAGGAACGCAGAACGGTGTTGAAAGCGTATTTTGGTATGACACCTTGCCGACTTAAGCAGCACGACATCAATCGTAAAAATAGCTTACCCCGGTCCTACACAAAACGCCACCTCACTAAGAGGTGGCGTTTTTGCTGTTAGAATGCGGCAATATTCACGTTTGCAATGCCCTGTCATACTGCTTCATTTGGCCTTTTTTATTTGGCGGTATATAAATTTTTCCGGAAATAGCTTCGATAATTCCGGGGAGAGAGGGCGTAGTATTTTTTAAATTGTTTGGAAAATTGGCTCTCGTCGCTAAATCCAATGGTTTCTATGATTTGCGAAACATACATATCTGTGGATTCCAGCAGCCTTTTTGCGGTTTCTAACCGACGAATGCGGATATAACTGGCGGGTGTTTGGCCGGTTTTTTCTTTGAAATACCGGATGAAATGGGTGGGATTTAAGTGGAATTGCGCCGCCAAATCATTTACAGACAGAGGTTTATCCAAATTACTGTTGATGAACCGCAGAATTTGGTCGATACGGCTGTCGGTATCTTCCACAGCCACACCGTCCGGGTGAACAAGGCAGATGTATTCTGCAATCAGCATAAGAAGACAGGTTTTTAAGTAAATCCGATCGGTAAGGCTGTCGCTTTGCATAGCATTTGCCGCTCGGCGAAACAGGTCATAAACAGCGGAATCCTTTGGGACATCCACAAAGAAAGGTAAATCCAACATAGAAAACAGATCCGCAGAAGGATAGAGATCAAAGTGCATCCAGTATTTTTCAAAGGCGCATTCCTTTAGATTGTGGTAGCAATGGGGCGTCCCTGCGGGGATAAAAAACCACTGACCTGCCTGAGCAGTATATTCCCGCCCGTTTACGGTAATGGAGCACTTGCCGTCTGTTATGAAATAAAACTTGTTCTGCTCAAAGGTGTGGGTGCCTGTCTGCCAGAAAAAATCCGGCGGGCAAAGGAATTCTCCCCCGGTGTTGCACACAGCATTTAGATTGGAAAAATAAATCTCTTGCAGGCTTTTCAAATGCTCACCTCCGCTAATTTTGACAAGTTTATGTTGACATTTGCCCTGTAATAAACAATATAGCACATATATAATGGGATTGTCAAAACAAAACAACAGGAGGAATTTTTATGAGCGCAATTTATATGGCACATTCCTATCCCAAGGAAGTGGAACGAATGAAAAAAGAAAATCTGCCCGTATTTCTGCCGGTGGGCACTATGGAATATCACTCTTCCATTTGCCCCTACGGATGCGATGCATTGGTGGCACAGGGAATTATTGAAAAAGTGGCAGAAAAAATTGACTGTATGATCCTGCCTACCGTATGGTATGGTTGTTCCAGCTATGCTGTCGGCGGCCCGGAACACAATACCATCGATATGGATGTGGACGTGTTTGAAGGTTATATCTACAATATTTTGAAATCTCTTTTGCGCAGCGGCTTCCGGAATATCAATATTGTGATTGCCCACCAAACGGAGGATATTCTGCCCACTGCCGCTGCCTGCATCAAGGCCGGCAAAAAGCTGACCTTCCAATTCTTGGAGGAGACCCGGGGCTTCGGCTGGTGGGGTGACAATAAGAACAAGGAATTCTACGAAAATCTCTCTGCCGAAGACAATCCCTGGAACTGGATCCGGGTATTTAACGGCGCGCCCAAGCGCTTGAACATCCCCGGTGACCACGCTGGTAAGTGGGAATGCTCCTCCTTGGAGTACCTGTATCCCGGCTCTATCAAACTGGATCGATTCAACGAAAGCGATGACTGGTTTAAGGAAACCTCCCTGGAAATGAGCGTCGCCATCGGGGAAGAGAAGGTACAGATGACTGTGGATGAAATTATTAAAACCATCCGGGAAGGCCTGAGCAGTTTTTAAGGAGTTGCTATGAGAAAAGAAGAACGGTTTGCCTTTAAAAAGGAGCTTTTGCAGGTACATAAAAAGAACCGCAGAAATAAGGCCCTTTTGCCGGAAGCAGATGAATTTGTAATTCAAAACGGCATTCGGATTGTGGTACCGGAGGATGCCGGCATTGTCACTATGACTGCCGCCCGGGATTTTGAAGACTATCTGTTCGTGTCTATGAATGTGCCGTCTATGGTGACTACGGAAGAAACTGCGCCTATGATTAAGCTGTTGCGCAATCAGGATATTGAGGATGCCAGCGGCTATATGGGCTATCGCATTACCGTTGGAGATCAAAACATCACCGTGGAGGGCCATGACGAGCGGGGGATTGCCCAGGGCCTTTACTATTTGGAAGATTTGATGAATATTCGCAAAGCTCCCTACTTAAAAAAGGGCGTTATTAAGAGAAAAGCGGTGTTCAGCAATCGCAATACCCACTCTCCTTTAGGGATGTTTGAGTGGCCGGATGAAGCGCTGTCCCTGGTTGCCCACGCAGGTATGGACACCATCGTCTTTTGGATGAGCAGCGGTTTTCAGAGCCAGCGGGGCGGAAACTTCCTGGATTTGCGGCTGATAAGTGAGCGGTGTGAAAAGTACGGCATCAAAGTGGCTGTTTCCCTGTCTGCCCCCCACAACAAGCATCCCGACGAGCCGGACGCGCAGGAATATTACGATAAGCTGTACGGTCAGCTTTTCTATGCCTGCCCGAAGATCGCCCGTGTTGGCGTTGTTGGTGAAAGCACCAATTTCGTCAGCAAGGACCCCAAAGCAGGCACATCTCCCCACAGCAGTAACCACGTGGACAATATCCCTACCGGCAAGTGGTCTCCCGGCTGGTGGCCCTGCAACGACTATGCTCCCTGGCTGAGTATGATTCTCAAAGCCATCCGCAAGCACAGTGATACCTGCGAATTGGTCTTTTCTACCTACAACTGGGGCTTTGCGCCGGAAGAGGACCGTATTGCACTCATTAACAGCCTGCCCGACGGTATCACGATTTCGCCTACCTGGGATATGTTCCAGCAGTACCGGGTTGGTGACATTGTAGAGGACGTGGTGGACTATTCTTTAGCCTGTCCCGGGCCCGGGGACTATTTTGTAAGTGAAGCCAAGGCAGCAAAGGCCCGTGGCGGTCTGCGCCTGGAAGCCAATGCCCAGTGCAGCGGACGGACTTGGGATTTCGGTGTCGTACCTTACGAACCTATGCCCCGTCAGTGGATCAAACGCTGGGAAGGCCTTGTAAAAGCCCATTATGATTGGGATCTGGAATGCATTTGCGAGAACATCCACTACGGTTTTTATCCGTCCTTCATTTTGGATATAGAAAAGCAGATGTTTTTCACCAATGCCAAACCTGCAGAGGAAATATTGGACGATGTTCTTTACCGAGACTTTGACGAAAATGCAGAGAAGGTCAAAGAGGCTACCGCGTTCTTTGATGAGGCCATCACCCATTACTGCCCCACCAATGAGGACCAGTACGGCGCATACCGCATCGGCCCGGCATATCCTTTCTGGCTGGAAGACATCCACGCGCTGCCCAGCGGACTTCCCCAGGAGGGGAAAAAGCCGGATACGCTGTTCCCTATGTTCGGTCACCACATTTATTTCTCCAGATATGTACCCGATGTAGCGGGCAGAAATTCCCTGACCGGTGTGCGTATTTATGAAGAGATCAAATCCACTGAGAAAATGCGTGACCTTATGCTGGAGGGCATCCAAATTCTGAAATCCTGTGAAAATCCCAATGAGAATTTGGAAAAACTGGCAGGTCTTGCAGAGTTCATTTACCGCACGATTCTGACCGTTTTGCATGTGAAGCGGCATTACATTCTGAAGCAAAAGCTCTCCATTGCCGGAGATGCGGAGAACGCGGAAAAGATCCTTAACGAGATCGAAGCGCTTCTGCTGGAAGAAAAGGAGAATGTGGAGGCTACCATTCCTCTGGTGCAGGCAGATTCCCGTCTGGGATGGGAGCCTAGTATGGAGTACACTACCGACGAGGAAGGCCTTCGCTGGAAACTGCGCCAACTGGACTACGAACTAGACATTATTCTTCCGAAATTCCGCAAAGGCAACCGCCTGACCGAAACCATCCAAAATCTATAAAGCATAACCCCCTCCTGCCGGAGGGGGTTTCTTATAGCAACATTAGATGGTTCAGTTACTCCCACTCGATGGTGCCGGTGGGCTTAGGCGTTAGGTCGTACAGAACGCGGTTGATGCCGGGAACTTCGGTAGTGATTCTCTGGGTGACCTTGTGCAGAACCGCATAAGGAATTTCTTCGATGGTGGCTGTCATAGCATCCACGGTGTTGACTGCCCGGATGATAGCGGGCCAGCCCTCATAGCGGGCGCCATCCTTTACACCGACGCTCTTCATATCCGGCACGGAAATAAAATACTGCCAAACGGACTGGGCCAGACCGCAATTGTCAAATTCTTCCCGCAAAATGGCATCTGCTTCCCGCAGGGCGTGAAGACGGTCACGGGTAATAGCCCCTAAACAACGGACACCCAAGCCGGGGCCGGGGAAGGGTTGGCGGTAGACCATACCGTGGGGCAGACCCAGAGCCTCGCCCACGACGCGAACTTCATCTTTATAGAGGAATTTGAGAGGCTCTACCAGTTCCATCTTCATATCTTCGGGCAGACCGCCCACATTATGGTGGGATTTGACGGGCTTTCCGCTTTCCTTGGCTTCGATGGACTCCAAAATGTCGGGGTAGATGGTGCCTTGCGCCAAAAATTCGATGCCGCTGAGCTTGGCGGCTTCTTCGTCGAATACTTTGATAAATTCGCCACCTATAATTTTGCGCTTCTTTTCGGGATCGGAGACACCGGCAAGAAGGTTCAGGAAGCGATCTGTGGCATCCGCATAAATGAGGTTGGCATCTAAACCTTCCCGGAAAACGCGGATAACATCTTCACTTTCGCCTTTGCGCATAAGACCGTGGTTTACGTGGACACAGACGAGCTGTTTGCCAATGGCTTTAATCAGCAGCGCGGCAACCACAGAGGAGTCCACACCGCCGGAAAGCGCCAGCAGAACTTTTTTATCGCCTACCTGGGCGCGTACCTGTGCGACCTGCTCATCGATAAAAGCCTCAGCCAGCGCGGAGGTGGTAATGCGTTTCATTGTTTCAGGACGGATCATTTGGCTCATAACGGACCTCCCAGAAGTTTCAGTTTTGTAGATGCTCTTATTATAATACATAGTTTGACAATTGTAAAATATCTTTTTGCACAACATTTTTATTTTTTGTAACAATTTTTTCGGCAGGCTAACAGGCGAAAAAAGAAGAAAAACCCCTTGCGTTTGGGGAAGATATGTTTTATTATATTAGTGAATTGGAAATGACAAACATTGTAGCAGAGCACAATAGCCTTTTAATGACGAATATGTGCTCTGTTTACTTTTTTAGCTAAGGAGGATGCACTGTGAAAAAAGTCGGAATTGTTATGGGCAGCGACAGCGATCTGCCGATCCTGCAAAAGACTATGGATACACTGACCGAGCTGGGCGTACCCTACGAGTGTCACATCTACTCTGCCCATCGCACCCCCGAGGAAGCGGGGGCATTTGCCCGCGACGCGCGGAAGAACGGCATCGGTGTCATTATCGCCGCGGCCGGTATGGCAGCGCACTTGGCCGGTGCCATGGCGGCCAACACCACTCTGCCTGTAATTGGTATCCCTTGTAAATCTACGTATCTAGACGGCATTGACGCCCTTCTGTCAACGGTACAGATGCCCAGCGGCATCCCTGTTGCGACCGTTGCCATCAATGGAGGTGTCAATGCCGCTTTGCTTTCTGCGCAGATCTTGGCGGTCAGCGATGAAGCGCTTGCCCAGCGCTTGCTGGAAAAGCGGCAGAAGGACACAAAAAAGGTTTTGGAAAAAGATGCTGCCCTCCAGGCAGAACTCAATAAAAAATAACAAGAAAGAGGACAAAGTTATGGAAAAGAAGCTTGTTTATACCGGTAAGACTAAGGATGTTTTTGCGCTGGAAAACGGCAACTATCTGCTGAAATTCAAAGATGACTGCACCGGCAAGGACGGTGTGTTTGATCCCGGTGAAAATGCTGTGGGTTTGACCATTGAGGGCGTGGGCGTTGTAAATCTGCGTATGTCTATTTATTTCTTTGAAAAAATCAATGCCGCCGGCATTCTGACCCATTATGTCAGTGCAGATCTTGCAAATACCACCATGGAAGTCCTGCCCGCCAAGGTGTTTGGCAAGGGCTTGGAGGTCATCTGCCGCTATAAGGCGGTTGGCTCTTTCTATCGCCGCTATTCCGATTACTGCACCGAGGGTCAGGACCTGCCCGCTTATGTGGAAACCACCTTCAAAAATGATGAAAAGGGCGATCCGCTGGTCACCAAAGACGGCCTTGTAGATTTGGGCGTTATGACAGAGCAGCAGTACGACGACCTGAAGGCAATGACCCAGGCTATCACCAAGATCGTTGCAGACGACCTGAAGGAAAAGGGTCTCGATATGTACGATATTAAGTTTGAATTCGGCTATGATGCCAACGGAAATGTGATGCTCATTGACGAGATCGCATCCGGCAATATGCGGGTTTATAAGGATGGCAAGTATGTGGATCCTATGACCCTGAATAAGCTGTTTTTCGCCTGATACTTTTTAGAAGGAGACCACTATGGGAGGCTTTTTTGGAATCACATCCCGGCAGGATTGTATGATGGATGTGTTTTTCGGCGTGGACTACCACTCTCATTTGGGAACACGCCGGGGCGGTATGGCTGCATACGATAGGGAAATCGGTCTGCAGCGGAAAATTCACAACATTGAAAATGCGCCGTTCCGTACCAAGTTTGAACATATTTTCAGCGAGATGCAAGGCACTTCTGTGATTGGCTGTATATCCGACAGCGATCCCCAGCCTATGCTGATTCGCTCCAACTTGGGCACTTATGCCCTGTGTACAGTCGGTATCATTAACAATGCGGATGCCCTGATTGACCGCTATCTTTCTTTCAGCGGCGGTCACTTTGACGCAATGACCGGCGGCCGCGTCAATACCACAGAATTGGTGGCGGCGCTCATTGACCAAAAGAGCAGCTTTGCCGATGGCATTCGCTTTGCCCAAAACGCCATCGAGGGCACAGCCAATATTCTCATTTTGAAGGATAATGGCAACATCATTGCCGCCCGTGACAAGCTGGGGCGCATCCCGGTACAGATCGGCAAGAATGAGGATGGCTACTGCGCCTCCTTCGAGGAATTTGCCTTTACCAAGCTGGGTTATGAAAAGGTTTGCGAGTTAGGCCCCGGAGAAATTGTGGAGCTTAGTCCTGATGGGATGACCCGTCTGGTTGCTCCCGGTAAGGATATGCGGGTCTGCGCCTTCCTTTGGAGTTACTACGGCTATCCCACTTCTACTTACGAGGGCATCAATGTGGAGGCAATGCGCTACCGCAACGGCGCTGCCATTGCCGAGCGGGATATGGAGCAGGGCCGCAGTATGGACATTGACTATGTAGGCGGTGTGCCGGACTCCGGAACACCTCACGCCATCGGCTATGCCAACCGCACCGGCAGACCCTTTGCCCGCGCGTTTATTAAATACACACCTACTTGGGCCAGAAGCTTCACCCCCGCCCGACAGGTGGATAGGGCAAAGATTGCCAAAATGAAGCAAATCCCCGTTCACGACTTGATTAAGGATAAAAATCTGCTGTTTGTGGATGATTCTATTGTCCGTGGCACACAGCTTCGGGAGACGGTGGAATTTCTCTACGAAAACGGCGCGAAATCCGTGCATATGCGCTCCGCCTGCCCACCCATTATGTATGGCTGTAAATATTTGAATTTCTCCCGTTCTACCAGCGATTTGGACCTTATCACCCGTCGGGTAATTTTGGAGCTGGAAGGGGAGGAAGGTATGAAGCATTTGGACGAATATGCCGACGGCAAAACCGAGCGTGGCAGAGCGATGCGGCAGGCCATCTGCGATAAGTTTAACTTTGCTTCCTTGGGCTTCCAGTCTTTAGAGGGCGTGGTAAACGCCATTGGCCTAGAACCCTGTAAGCTGTGTACCTACTGTTGGACCGGCAAAGAGTAAAAGGAGAGAATTATGGAACATAACAATTCTTATTCCGCAAGCTATGCGGCGGCCGGTGTGGACATTACAGCCGGTTACCGCGCGGTAGAACTGATGAAAAAACACATTGCCCGTACCCGCAACGAGGGTTGCCTCGATGACGTAGGCGGCTTTGGCGGCTGCTTTGGTCTGCCGATCGCCGGTATGGAAGAGCCGGTGCTGGTCTCCGGTACTGACGGCTGCGGCACAAAGGTAAAGCTGGCTATCCTGATGGACAAGCACGACACCATCGGTATCGATGCGGTGGCAATGTGCGTCAACGATATTATTTGCTGCGGCGCGAAGCCTCTGTTCTTCCTAGATTACATTGCCTGTGGCAAAAATTATCCCGAAAAGATCGCCCAGATCGTCTCCGGTGTTGCCGAGGGCTGTGTGCAGTCCGGCGCAGCGCTGATTGGCGGCGAGACTGCAGAGCATCCCGGTATGATGCCTGTAGAGGACTACGATTTGGCAGGCTTTGCCGTTGGCATCGTGGATAAAAAGAAAATTTTGGATAACACCCGGATGGCAGAGGGGGATGTGGTTATCGCCCTGCCTTCTACCGGCATCCACAGTAACGGCTTTTCGCTCTGCCGCAAGGTGTTTGACATTGACAATAACAATCCCCAGTTCTATATCCCCCGGGAGGAGCTGGGCGGAAAGACCATCGCGGAAAGTCTGCTGACCCCCACAAAGATTTACGTCAAGGCTGTTCTGGCACTGCTGGAGCAGGTAGACGTAAAGGGTATCAGCCATATCACCGGCGGCGGTTTCTATGAGAACATTCCCCGCGCCATTCCCGACGGCTTGTGCGCGGTCATCGATAAGCGCGCCATCCGTGTTCTGCCTATTTTTGACCTGATTGCTTCCTTTGGCAACATCCCCGAGAGGGATATGTATAACACCTATAATATGGGTGTTGGTATGAGCATCGTGGTTCCTGCCGCGCAGGCGGAAAAGGCGCTCGCAGTTTTGAAAGAAAACGGTGAGGATGCTTACGTCATTGGTCATATCGAAAAGGGCGAAGAAAAGGTGGTACTGCGATGAAGCGCGTTGCAGTACTGGTTTCCGGTGGCGGTACCAATTTGCAGGCGCTGATCGATGCACAAGGTTCTGTACTCCATAGCGGCAAGATCGCTTTGGTAATCTCCAATGCGGAAGGCGCTTATGCGCTGCAGCGGGCAAAAAATGCCGATATTCCTACGGAAACGGTGATAAAAAAAGCCTGCGGCTCCCAGCTTGCCTTTGAGAACCGGCTGATTTCTTTGCTGGAGCAGTATGAAATTGATGTAATTGTACTGGCTGGCTTTATGACCATACTCACAGAGCATTTTACTACGCGGTATCCCAACCGTATTTTAAATGTACACCCCAGCCTGATTCCCAGCTTCTGCGGGGAAGGCTTTTACGGACTGCGCGTCCACGAAGCGGCGCTTTCCTACGGGGTAAAAGTTACCGGCGCAACGGTGCATTTTGTGAATGAGGTTTGCGATGGCGGGCAGATTATTGCCCAAAAGGCAGTGCCGGTTTTGGAGGGGGATACCCCTGAGATACTGCAGCGCAGAGTGATGGAGCAGGCAGAATGGATTCTGCTCCCCCAAGCGGTAGAAACCGTTTGCAACGGCTTAGGAGGAAATAAATATGAATGTATATGAAATTGGGAATCTTGCCGAAATGCTGGCAAATAATACATATCCCGGACGTGGTATCGTGCTGGGCGTGACCACCGATGGCACCAAGGCGGTGGCGGCTTACTTTATTATGGGCCGCAGTGTCAATTCCCGTAATCGGATCTTTGTGCAGGAGCCGGACGGCATCCGCACCGAAGCCTATGACCCTGCCCTGATGAAAGACCCCCATCTGATTATTTATCACCCTGTCCGTCAGGTAGGTCAGGGT
Organism: Faecousia sp.; assembly: GCA_045654085.1. GTDB lineage: Bacteria > Bacillota > Clostridia > Oscillospirales > Oscillospiraceae > Faecousia. The sequence continues at coordinate 21,920 of JAZOMT010000001.1, forward strand.
CTGATTGTCACCAACGGTGACCAGACCGACACCATTTGGGAGTATTTGGCGAAGGGTGAAAGCTGGGAGGCGGCGCTCCGCACCCGTCAGTTCGAGGACGACGGTCCTAACTGGACACCCCGCATTTCCGGCCTGCAAGCCGGGGACGGCAGCTACAAGATGTCCATCTTAAAAGCGGCTGACCCGGAAGGCTCTGCCTGCGCCCGGTTCTTCTGGGAATATCCCGCCACCTCTGGCTTGGGTCACTTCCTGCATACCTATGTCTGCGACGGAAACCCGGTAATTCCCACCTTCCAGGGAGAGCCGGAACGGGTCTCCATCCCTGATGACATCGAGGGATTTACCAAAGAATTGTGGGAGAATTTAAACGAAAATAACAAGATTTCGCTCTTTGTGCGGTATACCGACCTGAAAACCGGCGCTTATGAGCAGCGGATTATCAACAAGCACCAATAAGGAGGACACTATGAAGACGTTCGAACTGAAATACGGCTGTAACCCCAATCAGAAGCCCGCTTCCATTTATATGCACGATGGCAGCGACCTGCCCATTGAAATTCTCAACGGCCGTCCCGGCTATATTAACTTTTTGGATGCCCTGAACTCCTGGCAGCTTGTAAAAGAGCTGAAAGAGGCTACCGGTATGGCTTGTGCGACCTCTTTTAAGCACGTTTCTCCTACTTCCGCTGCTGTGGGCAAGCCCTTGAGCGAGGAACTGAAGAAAGCCTGTTTTGTGGAGCATATTGAAGGCCTTGACGAGAATCCCTTGGCCTGCGCCTATGCCCGCGCCCGTGGCACGGACCGTATGTGCTCCTTCGGTGACTGGGTTGCCCTTTCTGATGTGTGTGACGAACTGACCGCATCTCTCATTGCGCCCGAGGTCTCCGACGGCGTGATTGCACCCGGCTATACCGAGGAAGCATTGGCAATTTTGAAGGCCAAGCGCAAGGGCGGTTATAATGTGGTAAAGATTGACCCCGATTATGTCCCCGATGAAAAGGAAATCAAGCAGGTTTATGGCATCACCTTCCAGCAGGGCCGCAACAACTTTAAGATTGGCAACCACCTGCTGGAGAATATTGTGACCGCCAACAAGGACCTGCCCGAATCTGCGAAAATTGATTTGATTGTTGCCCTTATTACGCTTAAATACACCCAATCTAACTCTGTTTGCTTTGCTGTGGATGGACAGGCCATCGGCGTTGGCGCCGGTCAGCAGAGCCGCATCCACTGTACCCGCTTGGCAGGCACCAAGGCTGATACCTGGTTCCTCCGTCAGCATCCCAAGACCCTTGGACTGCAGTTCCGGGAGGATTTGGGCCGCGCCAACCGGGATAACGTTATTGACGGCTATATCAACGGCAACGAAGAAGATGTCTGCGCCGACGGTATTTGGCAGAATTACTTTGCCGTTCAGCCGGAACGACTCACCGAGGAAGAAAAGAAGGCGTTTTTGGCGACCCGGCAGAATGTGGCGCTGGGCAGTGATGCATTCTTCCCCTTCTCCGACAACATTAAGCGCGCTTACGCCTCCGGCGTAAAATATATTGCCGAGCCAGGCGGTTCTATCCGGGACGACCTTGTCATTGAAGAATGTGACAAGAAGGGAATGGTTATGGCCTTTACCGGTATGCGCCTGTTCCATCACTAATAAAAAAGAGGAGGCAGTCCTATGCGAATTCTTGTTGTGGGCGGCGGTGGCCGGGAACACGCCATCGTTAAAGCCCTGAAAAAGAATCCCGATATAACAGAGATTTTTGCTGCCCCCGGTAACGGTGGCATTGCCAAAGATGCCACTTGCGTAAGCATTGGCGCAATGGAAATCGAAAAGCTGGTGGACTTTGCTGTGCAAAACCGTATTGACTATGCGGTGGTCGCGCCGGATGACCCGCTGGTGGCGGGCTGCGTGGATGCGATGGAGGAAAAGGGTATCCCTTGCTTTGGTCCTAGGAAGAATGCCGCTATCATTGAAGGCAGTAAGGCTTTTTCCAAGAACCTGATGAAAAAATACGGCATCCCCACAGCAGCTTACGAGATTTTTACGGAGCTGGATGCGGCCCTTGCCTATGTAAAGACCTGCCCCATTCCCACGGTGGTAAAGGCGGACGGCTTGGCACTGGGCAAAGGCGTCATCATTGCTTCTACCCGTGAGGAAGCGGAGGAAGCCGTCACCGATATGATGGCAAATGCCAAATTCGGCGCTTCCGGCGCAACCGTTGTAATTGAAGAATTTCTTACCGGCCCGGAGGTTTCTGTCCTTGCCTTTACTGACGGCAAGACCGTAAAGCCGATGGTGTCCTCTATGGACCACAAGCGGGCAGGGCATAACGATACAGGTCTCAATACCGGTGGTATGGGCACGATTGCCCCCAATCCCTACTATACAGAAGAGATTGCCGAGGTGTGTATGGAGAAGATTTTCCTGCCCACCATAGCGGCAATGAACGCAGAGGGCAGAACCTTTAAGGGTTGTCTCTACTTTGGCCTGATGCTGACACCGAACGGGCCTAAGGTAATCGAGTACAACTGTCGTTTCGGTGACCCGGAGACCCAAGTTGTCCTTCCGTTACTGGAAAGCGATCTGCTGACAGTTATGCAGGCGACCACAAATGGTACACTGGCAGAAACAGAAGTGCGTTTTGCCAACAGGCACGCCTGCTGTGTCATCACCGCCTCCAAGGGCTACCCGGAAGCCTATCAAAAGGGCTATCCTATCACCTTTACCGAAGAAGCGGAAAGATGTACCTATGTAGCCGGCGCGGCAATGAAGGACGGTGTGCTCGTCACCTCGGGCGGCCGTGTAACCGGCACCACCGCTGTGGCAGACAGTTTGGAAAATGCCATTTGTGAGGCGTATCGCCTTTGTGACGGTGTAAAATTCGAAAACGCCTACCGCAGAAGTGACATCGGCCAGCGGGCATTGTCTGCAGGAAAGTGAGGAAAAAGTATGGTTTATCGCGTTTATGTTGAGAAAAAAGCCGGACAGACCCACGAGGCAGACGGTCTCCTGCGGGAAATCCGGGACTTTCTGCAAATTGACGGACTGACCTCTGTCCGGGTACTAAACCGCTACGATGCAGAGAATTTGGAGGAAACCCTCTTTAATTATGCGGTAAATACCGTTTTCTCCGAGCCTCAGGTGGATGATGTCAGCTATGACGTTCCTGCGGGGCAAGTGGTATTTGCGGTCGAGCCGCTCCCCGGTCAGTATGACCAGCGGGCAGACTCTGCGGCCCAATGTATTCAGATTATCTCGCAGGGCAACCGCCCCATTATCCGTACCGCCAAGGTCTATGTACTGGCCGGCCAGCTGACGGAGGAGAATGTTGCCGCTATTAAAAAGCACGTAATTAACGCGGTGGAAAGCCGTGAGGCTTCCCTCGAAAAGCCGGAGACTTTAACGGTAGAGTATTCTGCGCCTCAGACGGTTGCTACCGTTGACGGCTTTATTACCTTGGACGATGACGGTCTGAACGCCCTGCTGGAGAAGCTGGGTCTTGCGATGGATTTGGACGACCTGCGCTTCCTGCAGGCCTATTTCCGGGATGAAGAACACCGCGATCCCACCATTACGGAAATCCGTGTGGTAGATACTTACTGGTCTGACCATTGCCGGCATACCACCTTCTCCACCCACTTGGATAATATTACTATCCACGATCCCGCTGTGGCAGCTGCCTATCAGCGGTACTTGGATGCCCGGGTAGAGGTCTACGGCGAGGAAAAGGCCGCTGCCCGCCCCCAGACCCTTATGGACATTGCCACCATTGGCGCAAAGACCCTCAAAAAGCGGGGTCTGCTGCCGGAGCTGGACGAGAGCGAGGAAATCAACGCCTGCTCTATCCACGTGACGGCTACTGTAAACGGAGAAGCGCAGGACTGGCTTTTGATGTTCAAGAACGAGACCCACAACCATCCTACCGAAATCGAGCCTTTCGGCGGCGCAGCCACCTGTATTGGCGGCTGTATCCGTGACCCGCTCAGCGGACGGGCCTACGTTCATCAGGCAATGCGCGTCACCGGCGCAGGCGATCCTCGTAAGTCCTTACAGGAGACCCTTCCCGGCAAGCTGCCTCAGCGCAAGCTCTGCCAAACTGCCGCTGCCGGTTATTCTTCCTACGGCAACCAAATCGGTCTTGCTACCGGCCACGTAGCAGAAATCTACCACGAGGGCTATATTGCAAAGCGTTTGGAGTGCGGCGCAGTGGTTGCTGCCGCGCCCGCGAAGAATGTCCGCAGAGAACGTCCTGCCCCCGGTGATGTGATTGTCCTTTTGGGCGGTCGCACGGGCCGTGACGGTATCGGCGGCGCTACCGGTTCGTCTAAGAGCCACAACTTAAAATCCCTTGTGACCATGGCCTCCGAGGTCCAAAAGGGCAATGCCCCCGAGGAACGGAAAATCCAGCGTTTATTCCGAAAGAGAGAAGTAACCCAGCTTATCAAGCGCTGCAATGACTTTGGCGCAGGCGGTGTATCCGTCGCCATCGGTGAGCTGGCAGACGGCTTGCGGATTGATTTGGACGCAGTGCGGAAAAAGTACGAGGGCTTGGACGGCACCGAGCTTGCCATCTCCGAATCCCAGGAGCGTATGGCAGTTGTGGTAGCTGCCGAAGATGCAGATACCTTTATCGCCTATGCCCAGGAAGAAAATTTGGAAGCCTACCGTGTAGCCGTGGTAACGGAAGAAGCACGGATGGTAATGACCTGGAAAGGCGTCGAAATTGCCAACCTCTCCCGTGACTTCCTGAACACCAACGGCGCGGTAAAACACGCCGATGTACAGATAGAGGAAAAAGACCTAAGTGTGCTTGGTGAGCCGGCATTTACTTCCCTCCGGGATATGGCAAGCAGCCTGAAAACCGCCAGCCAGCGGGGTCTTGTGGAGCGCTTTGATGCCACTATCGGCGCAGGCAGTGTGCTGATGCCCTTTGGCGGCAAAAATCAGACCACTCCTGCGCAGGTGATGGCGGCGCAGCTACCCGTTCTGCCCGGTGAAGAAACCCAGCAGGGAAGCCTCTTTGCCTGGGGCTGCGACCCGGATTGCCTGTCTGTTGACCCCTATACCGGCGCAAGAGCCTCTGTATACAGCTCTGTTGCCAAGTTGGTAGCTGCCGGCGCAGATTATAAGAAAGTTTACCTTACGTTGCAGGAGTTCTTCGAGCGGCTTCGTACAGAACCGAACCGCTGGGGTAAGCCCTTTGCCGCCCTTTTGGGCGCGCTGGATGCTCAGTTGGAGCTGGGCGCGGCGGCTATCGGCGGTAAGGACTCTATGTCCGGTACGTTCCTTGATAAGGATGTGCCGCCCACTCTTATCTCCTTTGCCATTGCACCGGTGGATAAGGGCGATGTGCTGACTCCCGAATTTAAGAAACCTAATCACCCGGTTTATCTTTTTGCTCCCGTGGATAATACGCCGGAAGCCCAAAAAGCGGCTTGGGATGCCTTCTATAACCTCCATAAGGCAGGTAAGGTCTGCGCCGCTTGGGCGGTGGAAAATGGCCTTTCCGAGGCGGTTATGAAGATGTCCTTCGGCAATAACATTGGCTTTGCCTCCTGCGGCACAGTGGATGACCAATGGCATCAGGGCGATTTCTGGGGCTTTATTGTAGCGGAACTTGCGGAGGATGTGGACATTCCCGAGGCGCTCCCTATCGGCAAAACCATCCAAAAGCCCGTCATCGATTTGGATGGCGACAGAGCAACGATTGAGGAACTGTACGCTTTGAACACTGCAACACTGGAAAAAGTCTACCCCACCAAAACGGGAGAGACCGACCGGAAGATTCCTACCTTCAGCAGCAGCGAGATTTGCACCCTTGCGCCCGCAATTAAGGCTGCAAAGCCCAAGGTGCTGATCCCCGTATTCCCCGGCACCAACTGTGAGTTTGACTCTGCCCGGGCGGTAATGGCTGCCGGCGGCGAGGCTGAGATTGTAGTTATCCGCAATTTGACCGCCGAGGATGTTGCCCGCAGTGTAGAAAATGTGGCGCAGAAAATTGCAGACAGCCAAATGATCTTCATCCCCGGCGGCTTCTCCGGCGGTGATGAGCCGGACGGCTCTGCTAAGTTTATTACCGCATTCTTCCGCAACCCTGCTATCCGCGAGCAGGTTACAAAGCTTTTGGATGAGCGGGACGGCTTGATGTGCGGTATCTGCAACGGCTTCCAAGCCCTTATTAAGCTGGGTCTTGTGCCTTACGGCAAGATTATCGACACCGATGATACCTGTCCCACGCTGACTTATAATACCATTGGCCGCCACCAGAGCCGGATCGTCCGTACCCGGATTGCGTCCGTGAAATCCCCGTGGCTGAGTCTGATGAATGTAGGCGATATCGTAAATGTTCCCATTTCCCACGGTGAGGGTCGCTTCTTCGCCTCTGAGGAATTGGCGCTCCAGCTTGCGAAAAACGGACAGATTGCTACCCAGTATGTGGACCTTGCCGGCAATCCCACTATGGATGCCGCTTTTAACCCCAATGGTTCGCTCTTCGCCATCGAGGGCATCACCTCTCCTGACGGCAGAGTGTTCGGTAAAATGGGTCACAGCGAGCGTATCGGAGACGGTCTTTACAAAAACGTCCCCGGCCTATATAATATCCGTATGTTTGAGGCCGCTGTTAAGTATTTTAAATAAGGGAGGACTTTTCTATGGCATATTATTATTCCGAGCCCAGCCATACTTTTAGTGAGTATCTGCTCATTCCCGGTTACACCTCCGAGGAATGTATTCCCGCCAATGTTTCGCTGCGCACCCCCTTGGTAAAGTACCGCAAGGGCGTGGAAGAGCCGGCAATCAGCCTGAATATCCCGCTCACCTCTGCGGTTATGCAGTCTGTTTCCAATGACACCCTTGCTATCGCGCTGGCGAAAGAGGGCGGCATCAGCTTTATTTTCGGCTCTCAGTCCATTGAATCCCAAGCCGCTATGGTGGCAAAGGTCAAGGGCTATAAGGCAGGCTTTGTCGTCTCTGCCTCCAACCTGACTCCGGAGCATACGCTTTCCGATGTGCTGGCGCTGAAAGAGAAGAACGGTTTCTCTACCGTAGCGATTACTGACGATGGCACTGCCACCGGTAAGCTGCTGGGCATTGTTACCAGTCGGGATTACCGTGTCAGCCGTATGGACGGCAGCGAAAAGGTGAAAAGCTTTATGACCCCCCGGGAAAAGCTGATCACCGCGCCGGCAGATACCACCCTGAAAGAAGCCAACGACATTATTTGGGACAATAAACTCAACAGTCTGCCTATTGTGGATAAGGACGATCACTTGATGTACTTTGTCTTCCGCAAGGACTATGCTTCCCATAAGGCAAATCCTATGGAGCTGCTGGACAATAAAAAGCGCTACTTGGTAGGCGCAGGCATTAACACCCGTGACTATGCTCAGCGTGTTCCTGCCTTGCTGGAAGCGGGCGCAGACTGTCTGGTTATCGACTCCTCCGAGGGCTATACCTGCTGGCAGGCAAAGACCATCGCTTGGATTCGTGAGAACTACGGCGACACCGTGAAGGTAGGCGCAGGCAATGTAGTAGACCGGGACGGCTTCCGCTTCTTAGCAGAGGCTGGCGCAGACTTCGTCAAGATCGGCATCGGCGGCGGCTCTATCTGCATTACCCGGGAGACCAAGGGCATTGGCCGCGGTCAGGCCACGGCAGTCATCGAGGTGGCAGCCGCCCGGGACGAGTACTTTAAGGAAACCGGCATTTATGTGCCTATCTGCTCCGACGGCGGCATCGTCCACGATTATCATATGACCCTTGCGCTGGCGATGGGCGCAGACTTTATGATGCTGGGACGTTACTTTGCCCGCTTTGACGAATCTCCCACGCCCAAGGTGATGGTCAACGGCGCGTATATGAAAGAGTACTGGGGCGAAGGCTCCAACCGCGCCCGGAACTGGCAGCGCTACGACCTGGGCGGCAGCGCAAAGCTGACCTTCGAGGAAGGCGTAGACAGCTATGTTACCTATGCCGGCAGCCTCCACGATAATGTGGAAAGCTCGCTGTATAAGGTGAAATCCACCATGTGCAACGTGGGTGTTATCAACATCCCCGACCTGCAGAAAAACGCCAAGATTACCTTGGTGTCTGCTACTTCCATTGTAGAGGGCGGCGCCCACGACGTGACCCTCCGTTCTACCAGCCCAGTCAAATAACGGAAGCGGAAATAAATATGGCATAAAAAGAGATGGTAGGCACCTAAGTGCCTATCATCTCTTTTGGCTTCATAGCATCACAAAGGAAGGATAGAAACGGGAAAAACGGAAAAATGATGAAAAAGCTTTGAAATATAGGGAATTGTGTGATAAAATATACGTTAGAACAAAAAATGCAGGGATAGGAGAATAGAAATGAAAAATTACGAAAATGTAACCATTTTTAACCATCCGCTTATCAGCCATAAGGTCGCAATTCTGCGGGATGAAAACACCAGTATGAAGGAATTCCGGGAGCTGGTGGAAGAGATTACCACGCTGATGACCTTTGAATGCCTCCGTGAGGGCGTTCCTACGGTAGCCAAGGAAGTAAAGACACCGCTGGAAACTTGCACTCAGTATGTGGTGAAAGACAATGCCATTGCCATTGTTCCGATACTCCGGGCAGGCCTTGGTATGGTCAACGGTGTCCACGTGCTGTTCCCCTCCGCGAGAGTGGGTCACATCGGCCTTTACCGCAATGAGGAGACCTTGGAGCCTTGCGAGTATTACTGCAAGCTGCCCGACGGCATTGAGGACAAGCTGGTATTGGTGGTTGACCCGATGCTGGCAACCGGCGGCAGTGCTTGCGATGCCATTACGATGCTGAAAAAGCGGGGCTGCAAGACTATCAAGTTTATGGCTGTCATCGGCGCGCCTGAGGGCGTTGCCCGTGTGGCGGAAGCACACCCGGATGTACACATCTATGTGTCTACCCTCGATCGCTGCCTTAATGAGAACGGCTACATCCTTCCCGGCTTGGGCGATGCCGGCGACCGTCTGTTTGGTACAAAATAATTGAAAAGCAGCTTTTATCGGCAAAAGGACTTGACAAAGCGGCGCCTTGGTGCTATGTTAAAGAAAATTTTTACAGAAAGGAGTGAAGCATGATGACTAAGATGGTTAACAGCAACATAGGGAATAAAGGCTTCGCTCCGGAGTGCGTACTGTAAGTATTTTGCTGCTTTGGAATGTACTTGGCGCGGGCTTTTGCCCGCCCTTTTTCTACTTTTTTGACAGGAGACATGAAATGAAAGAAAAAACGGAAAGAAAAGCCAAGCTGAAACTGCTGCTTCGTTTTCTGCGGGGTTCGAAGCGGTATTTTGCCCTGGGTATTCTGGCGGCAACGGTAACAGCCTTGGCGGATATGATAAACCCCCAGATCATCCGGGCGGCGGTGGACTGCGCCATCGGGGGACAGGAAGGTGATTTCCCCGGATTTATTATGAATTTGGTGGACAAGGTGGGCGGCTTCTCTTATCTGGGGCAAAACCTATGGGTTATGGCGCTGGCGGTGGTGGTCGTTGCCGCTTTTCAGGTCCTTTCTCAGTATGCCTTCCGGGTCTTTAACACCAAGGGCGCAGAGACTTTAGTGAAAACTATGCGGGACGGACTCTATTCCCACATTGCAAGATTGCCCTTTTCTTGGCATATGGGTAACCGCACCGGTGATATTATTCAGCGCTGCACCTCGGATATCGACACGATGAAGAATTTCCTCTCCGAGCAGCTCACCTCTATTTTCCGGATCGTTATTGTGCTGGTGCTGTCGGCAATCTTTATGCTGTCTATGAACCCTCTGCTGACCCTGATTGCCTGGATTCCAATGCCGATCATTGTGGGCTATTCCTTTATCTTCCACAAGAAGATCCGGGATGGCTTTACGGACTGCGACGAAAATGAGGGCAAGCTCTCTGCTATGGCGCAGGAGAATCTCACCGGCGTTCGGGTGGTTCGGGCGTTTGGCTTGGAGCGCGCCGAGGTGGATAAATTCAAAAAGCAGAACGACTATTATACCGGCTTATGGGAGAAAATGGGTAAAATACTCAGTAGCTTTTGGGCAACTGCTGACATTCTTTCGGGACTTCAGGTGTTGCTGATTGTGGTATTTGGCGCGGTATTCTGTGTAGACGGAAAGCTGCTGCCCGGTGAGTATATTGCCTTTATTTCTTATAACTCTATGCTTATTTGGCCTATCCGTCAGCTTGGCCGTATGATCGCGGAAATGAGTAAGGCGGGCGTCTCCATCGACCGGGTCTTTTACATAATGAACTCTCCGGCAGAAAAGGATGAAGAAGATGCCTTTGATGCTCCGATGGATGGGGATATTTGCTTTGAGCACGTAAATTTCGCTTATGAAAATTCTCCCCAGATGCTCCACGATATCCATTTTACAATGAAGGCAGGTACGACTCTTGGTATTTTGGGCGGCACAGGCAGCGGTAAAAGCACGCTGATGCTGCTTTTGGACAAGCTATACTTATTAAAGCCCGAGGATGGTCGGATTACCATTGGTGGTACGGATATTAACAAAATTCGAACAGCCCATTTGCGGAAAAATGTCGGTATGGTGCTGCAGGAGCCGTTCTTGTTTTCCCGTACCATCCGAGAGAATATCGGCATCACATCCCCCAATATGGAATTGGAACAGATTCGGGAGGCGGCTAAAGCGGCTGCGCTGGACGAGACGGTAACCTCTTTTGCCCAAGGCTATGAGACGATGGTGGGCGAACGGGGCGTGACCCTTTCCGGCGGTCAGAAGCAGCGGGCGGCCATTGCCCGGACGCTTACACAAAATGTGCCCATTATGATTTTCGACGATTCGCTGTCTGCGGTGGATGCGGAGACCGATGCCAAAATTCGGAGCGCTATCTCTCAGCGGTTCGGAAAAGCCAGCGTGATTTTGGTGTCCCACCGGATTACCACCCTCAGCGCGGCAGATAAAATCATTGTATTGGACCGCGGCCGCATTGTGGAGGAAGGTACGCACGAGGAATTAAAAGCTGGCGGTGGTATCTATCAAAAGATCTACGAAGCCCAGACCGGAATTGGGGAGGAGGATGTATAATGAAAGAAAAATCCAACCATCTCAAATTCTTTGGCATCGGTAAAGTCCTGCCGTTCCTTAAAAAAGTCCGGGGAATGATCCTGTGTATGGTAGCACTGGGCCTTGTCAGCAGCGGTGTGGACGTAATTATGCCCCTCTTCCAACGATATGCGCTCAATTACTTTATTGGAAAAGGTACATTTGATACCTTGCCTTTCTTCATTGGTCTTTATGTGCTGACACTATTGGTTGCAGCGGTGGTCAACTATATCTCCTGCTCGCAAGCAACCATTGTAGAAATGCGGGTGACAAAGGAGCTGCGGCAGAGAGGCTTTGACCATTTGCAGACCCTGTCTTTCTCCTATTTCAATCAAAACAGCGTCGGCTACATCCACGCAAGACTGATGAGTGATACCAACCGCATCGGCTCGTTGGTCTCTTGGTCGCTGATTGACTTTGTGTGGCGTGTCAGTTACTTACTTGGCGCTGTGGGTACGATGCTGTATCTCAATTTCCGCTTGGCGCTGATGGTGCTCACCGTGCTGCCGCTGCTGGCGGTACTTTATATCATTTTCCAAAAGAAGCTTATCACCGTCAATCGGGAAATCCGGGAAATCAACAGTAAGATCACCGGCAACTTTAACGAAGGCATTACCGGCGCAAAGACCATCAAGTCCTTGGCTGTTGAGGAGGAAATGGACGACCGTTTCCGCAAGGAAACGACCGCTATGCGGGCGAAAACCGTGCAGTCCGCCCGTATCCGGGGCCTTTTTGGCGGCACGATGGCGTTTGCTTCTTCTGTGGCGCTGGCAATCGTTTTGTGGCAGGGCGGCCATATTGCTGCGGAAGAGATCGGTACGTTCTCCGTCTTTATGTCCTATGCCCAGGGTATGATGGAGCCGCTAAGATGGCTGGTGGATGCCATTTCTGACCTCATTACCACCCAGGTCAATATCGAGCGGTTTACAAATCTTTTGGCAGTGCGCTCTGATGTGGAGGACACGGCGGAGGTCATCGCAAAATATGGCGACAGCTTTGACCCCAAAAAAGAAAACTGGGAGCCAATCCGTGGCGATATTGAATTTCAGGATGTGACCTTCCGGTATCCGGACGGAGAGGAAAATGTGCTGGAGCATTTCTCTCTGAAAATTCCCTTTGGCACCCATCTTGCTATTGTGGGTGAGACGGGCGCGGGCAAATCCACGCTGGTGAATTTGGTGTGCCGCTTCTATGAGCCGACCGCGGGAAAGGTGCTGATCGATGGCAAGGATGCCCGGGAGCGGTCTCAGCTTTGGCTTCACGATTCCATCGGCTATGTGCTGCAGACGCCCCATCTGTTCTCCGGAACAGTGCGGGAAAATCTGCTGATGGGCAATCCCAATGCCACCGAGGAACAGCTTTGGGAGGCGCTGAAGGTGATTTCCGCGGAGGAAGTGGTGCAGCGGCTGGAAAACGGACTGGACACCGATGTGGGCGAGGGTGGCGACCTGCTCTCCACCGGTGAAAAGCAGCTCATCTCCTTTGCCCGGGCGGTACTGGCAGACCCTAAAATTCTGATTTTGGACGAAGCCACCGCATCTGTCGATACCCTGACCGAGGCGAAAATTCAAGGGGCGATGGATAAAATTACTACCGGCAGAACGTCGCTGATGATTGCACACAGACTTTCCACTGTCCGTAATGCGGATGTGATTTTGGTGGTCAAGGACGGCAAGATCATCGAGCAGGGTAACCACAAGGAACTGCTAAAAAAGAAAGGCTACTACCACGCCCTCTATACCCGCCAGTACGAGGACGAGGCAACGGCAAAGATACTGTCTTAATAAAATGTACGGACACCCCTTTTTTTGGGGTGTCCTTTCAGCGTGTCAAAAATGTCTGAAATGAAAGCTGTAAGGGGCGGCGCCTAATCCCCTCCCTCGGGGGGGAGGGTGGATTGCCGCAGGTAAGCCGGGTGAGGAACGGTGAAATGTTGAACATTCGAATATGTCTGTTTGTTGTGCAAATTCTAAGATTATCGCCCGCATTCCTCATCCGCCCCTCCGGGGCACCTTCCCCCCGGGGGAAGGGATAGATCCTCCTCGCCTAAGCCCCCTCGTAGGGATGATTCACGTGATAGCCCCTACAAACAGGTTTTTCGACAGTCTCGGGATGCCCCTTTTTGGGGTGTCCCTACAAGGGATCTTCTAAAGGAAATTATCGTGTAGTTTGCAGGTGTAATCAGTTGCAAATGTTATAAAAAAGTGATACAATGAACAAAAAATGAACGGATGGTGTATTTATTATGAAAAGATGGTTATCACCAGTTTTAATCGTCGTCACATTGCTTGCTGTCATATCCTTATGTACAGCTTGCTATTCTCCCCAAAACGGAGGCCTTTTGTTCACAGAGGTGGAGGGCGGCTATCAGGTAACCGGCGCTTCTCTTTTGGACAGATTTTATAAAAATTATACAGTAGTTATACCAAGTCATTACAATGGAAAGCCAGTTATAGCAATTTCTGATAACGCTTTTAAGGGGTATACCAGTTTAATGGCGGTGATTATCCCTGATACTGTGAAAACGATCGGTAAGTATGCATTTGAAAAATGTGTTCTTCTCTCGAGTGTGGATATCCCTGACTCTGTTACACATATCGGGCATGGTGCGTTTAAAGATTGTCTTGCCTTAACAAATGCGACCATTGGTGACAGCGTTACCACCATTGGCTGGGATGCATTTCTTAACTGTATCAGCCTGACCAACGTGACCATACCGGACGGCATCACCACCATTGGCCTTCAGGTGTTCTATAACTGCACTAGCTTGGCCAGCGTGACCATCCCTGACAGCGTCACCACCATTGACGAGTATGCGTTCGCTTACTGCACCAGCTTAACCAGCGTGAACATACCTGACAGCATTACTACCATTGAAGATACTGCGTTCTCTCACTGCACCAACCTAATCTATAATGTTTATGATAATGCTAAATATCTTGGTAACGATAGTAACCCCTATGTAGCATTGGTTGGTGTTACATCAAAAGATATTACTTCTTGTAATATTCATTCTGATACAAAAGCAATTAGCTCTGATGCGTTCTATGACTGTGGCAACCTGACCTATAATATTTATGATAATGCGAAATATCTTGGTAACGATAGTAACCCCTATGTAGCGTTGGTTGGTGCTATATCAAAAGATATTACTTCTTGCAATATTCATTCTGATACAAAAGTAATTGGCTCTTATTCGTTCTATGACTGCGGCAATTTGGCCAGTGTGACCATCCCAAACAGTGTCTCTACCATTGGCAATAAGGCGTTCTATAACTGCGTCGGTTTAACAAGCACCACCATACCTGACAGCGTCATCACCATTGGCAATGATGTATTCTGCGGTTGCACCAGCCTGACCAATGTGACCATCGGTGACGGCGTCGCAACCATTGGCGATCAGGCATTCGCAGGTTGCGACAGTCTGACCAGCGTGACCATACCTGACAGCGTCACTACCATTGGCCGCTCTGCGTTCGCAGGTTGCGACAGTCTGACCAGTGTGACCATCGGAGATGGTGTCTCGACCATTGGTGAGGGTGCGTTCTATAACTGCACTGGTTTGACCAGTGTGACCATACCTGATAGTGTTACCACCATTGGCGAGTATGCGTTCTATTTTAGCGATAGCATACAAAATATTTACTACCGTGGCAGTCAAGCAGAGTGGGATGAAATTAAAATTGGTATAGGAAATGGTCCGCTTAATAATGCGAATATTATTTTTAATAGCAGCAATCCTTAAAATATAGCACTTTCCTAAAAACTCCCGGCCTGCTTGCAGGCCGGGAGTTGCTTTAGTTGCTTTCAAGGGGGCGGAGGATGCCGTAGGCATCGAAGCGGGCGTCGTGGGAGGGAGTAATAAATACGAGGTTAATTTCCGGGGTGGGGAGGCCGGTCTGCTCGGCAACGGTTTGGCAGTTAGCGGCATTTACACCCTCCATATACAGCCGCGCCCGTCCTTCCGGCAAGGGGAAATTTGCATTTCCGATGAAAGAAACGCAGAAGTTTTCCGTCGCGCAGGCGGTGACAAGAGTGCTGGCGGCAGACCGGATGGTATTATCTCTGTCTCCGTCAAAGAGAATGTTGTTGGTCTCCGGGAAGCGGAAATCTGAGAACACCACTTCATCAAAGCCCTTGCCCTTCAGTTCGGTGATAATTTGGGTGAGGTAGGCCAGCGAACCTTGGTGGGCGGGACTCAGCCAATAACAGCCGCTTTCGTCCTGCCAAAGATACCGGCCGGAGGTATGATGCAGTCCGAGAGGTACATTGTTAAGTCCGAAATAATAGTCCCGAAAGGCGGGCAGCGTGGCAATCAGATAGACCTTTTGCTCGTTTAGCGCATCGATTAGCGCATCCACTTTGGCGGTATTTATAAGACTACTGCGCTGAGAACCGACGGTGGAATCGTAGAAAAACCGGCCTTTCGTATTTTTGACCTCCAGCATAACCGGCGTACCGGCGGGGAGTGTCTTAACCTGTTCAATCAGCCGTTCGATCTTTTGCGCGGAGTCCTCCTGGGGTGTGCGTGAGGATTGGGGCGCGGCGAGGTCTTCTTCCGTAATATAAAAGCCGTTTAGCTGCTGGAGTTTGCCGCTTTGCTCTGTGTCCTCATCCCCATAGTGGATGGACACGGTGGGGCGCGGCTCTGTGTCGCCGGTAAGGGCGCCGGACATCAGCTTGTTGGACTGGGAAAAATCCAAATAGGCGCCGTCCTGCGTGTACACCAAAAAGCGGTCCAGCCACAAAAGCCAGCATAACAGCACAAATATCGCCACCAAGCCCAGTGTTAAGAGCACGGAAAAAAACCGCTTACAGACCCGGCGGGTACGATAGGGAATGGTCATAAATAACTCCTTTGGTTATTTTTTTGGCGCAGATGCAGCGCCAGTCTTCCTTTTGGCGGATTTCTGTTACGGTAAGACCTGCTTTCCTCAGGGCATCCTGCACATCGGAAAGCCGGGTGTCCAAAATACCGGAGCAGATGAGGGTGCTGTCTTCCGTAAGAAATTGGGGGAGTGTGGGGGCGAGGGCGCAGATTACGTCGGCTACGATATTTACAAGGACAATGTTGTAATGCTGCTCTTTCAGCCGCTGCATCAGCTTTTTGTCGGCAGTTACATTTCCGGTAAGGGCAGTAAATTTCGGGGCAGAAAAGCCATTATATGCGGCGTTTTCCCGGGCGATATCCTCTGCTTTCGGGTCGATATCCACACCTATGGCGGCGTTTGCGCCCAGGCGTAGGGCGGCAATGGAGAGGATGCCGCTGCCGCTGCCCAAATCCAAGCAGACTGCGCCGGGTTTCACCTTTTCTTCCATGGCTTCCATCACCATTTGCGTGGAGGGGTGGGCGCCGGTGCCGAAGGTAAGTCCGGGGTCTAAGATTACCGGCAGACGGGAAGCATCGGTATTTTCCAACCAGTAGGGCAGGACAATCAGCTTTTCTCCAATGGGCTGAGGGGGATAGTTTTCTTTCCAGCTTTCTTCCCAGTTGATTTCTGCCAAGGCAGTTACTTCCATAGGCAGTTTCAGGCCTTCAACAAGGGCACGGAGACGGGAAAGACCCTCTGCGTCCGTGTCCTCTAGGTACAGCTTAATTTGGGAAAGTCCCTGCAGTTTTTCTTGCAAATTCTCGTCAATATAGTCCCAATAAGCCCGGTTTTCCTCTAAAAAACTCTCAAACTCCTGCTGGTCTTCCATTAGAAATTCGGAAAAGCCACCGCGTGTTAAGGCGGCAGCGACATCTTCGATTTGCTCCGGGGTAGTGGTAATGGTGATTTCCAGATAGTTCATAGGTGGCTCCTAAAGCTGTAATTGTCTCCATTATACTCTATGGAAGAAAAAATAACAACCGCGTTTCTATATTTTTTTCAGTTCCCTCTATCTATTTTCAAAGTTTTGGTATATAATGATAAAATCCAAGACTTTTCAAGGAGAATTTATATGATCCAAAGCATAGAACTGTCGGAGGGTGTGACCCTGCGACTGTTCCGGGATAACCGCTTTAAACAAGGGTGTCTGAGTCTTCAGTTTGTGCGGCCAATGTCCCGGCAGGAGGCGGCGCTAAACGCACTGCTGCCCAATGTGCTGCTCCGAGGTACGGCCAAAACCCCTGACCTTCGCAGCATTACCTTGCGGCTTGATGATCTTTATGGCGCATCTGTTGGCCCCATTGCCCGCCGTGCAGGAGATTATCAGCTTTCCGGACTGTTTTGCGGCTTTATCGAAGATAAATACGCGCTAAACGGAGATGCGGTATTTCGTCCGATGATTGCCTTTTTAAAAGAAATCTTATTTATGCCCCGATTGGAAAAGGGAGTATTCCCGGAGTCGGTGGTGGAAAGTGAGAAGAAAAACCTGATTGCTACCATCGAGTCCCGACTTAACGATAAGCGCGCCTATGCGGCAGATATGCTAATGCGTCATATGTGCACTACTGACAGCTACGGGATTCCACGTTTGGGAGATAAGGCAGATGTGGCGGCAATTACGCCACAAAGTCTTTATACCCATTATGAGAAGCTGCTTCGCGAAAGTAAAGTGGAGCTGTTCTATGTGGGCAGCGCCAGCGCCGAGATGGTAGCGGATGAGCTGCGTGATTTGTTTGCAGATCGGGAAAGAAAAATAGCGCCGTTGCCTGCGCAGACGGGTTTCTTTGATGAGGCGGGCGGTCAGTTTGAAGAAACGATGGCGGTTTCCCAAGGGAAGCTTGCTATCGGCTATTATAGCCCTATCACCCAGCGCTCGGAGCAGTATGCGGCGATGCATCTTTGCAGCGCGGTGCTGGGTGGCGGAATGACCGGCAAGCTTTTTGTAAAAGTCCGTGAGCAGATGTCTCTTTGTTACGACATTGGCGCAGTTTATTACAGCAGTAAAGGTATCCTGACCGTTTCTGCCGGCATTGACAGCCATATGAAAGATGTGGTGGAACAGCAGGTGGAGGAGCAGATTGCAGCGATTTGCCGTGGGGAGATTACCGAAACCGAGATGGAAAGCGCCCGACAGCTGCTTCTTTCGGCACTTTCCGGTGTAAACGATACACCGGGCAATATTGAAGGGTATTATGCTGTGCAGGCGCTTACCGGCGGACTCCTTTCCCGTGAGGAATATATGGAAGCAGTGGAGGCTTGCACTGCCCAAGAGGTGGCAGAAGCGGCAAAGACGCTTAAAAAGCACACCGTATTTTTCCTGAAGGGGGCGGCGCAATGATTGAAAAGGTTTACCCTCGACTGGGAGAGACTGTTTTTTGGGAGACCCTCGAAAACGGGCTGACGGTTGCGGTAGTGCCCCGACCCGGTTTTTCCAAAAAGCTTTGTTATTTTGTTACGGATTACGGCGCGATTCATACCCATTTTACGGAGGACGGGAAAGAAATTGTTGCGCCGGCTGGTGTTGCCCACTATTTGGAGCATAAGATGTTCGATATGCCGGACGGTGAGGTTAGCAGCCAGTTTGCGGCTATGGGCGCGGATGTGAATGCGTTTACAAGCTACGATATGACCGCTTATTATTTCAGTTGTACCGGGCAATTCGAAAAAGCCCTTTCTTTGCTTCTTAAATTTGTTTCCACTCCCTATTTTACAGAGGAAAGCGTGCAAAAAGAGCAGGGGATTATTGGTCAGGAAATTGAAATGAATGCAGACAACCCGGATACAGCGGTTTTTGAGCGGCTGATGGGGAATATGTACGAAAACCACCCCATAAATACCCCCATTTTGGGTACGCGGGAGACCATCGCGGAAATCACACCGGAGGTGCTGTATCAGTGCCATAAGGCATTTTACTCTCCGGAAAATATGCTCCTGTGCGTAGTGGGCGATGTAAATCCTGCGCGGGTTTGCGAAATAGCCCGGGAGATACTTCCAAAAGAGAAAAAGGGAAAAACACCCCGCATAGACCGTTGGGATGAACCGAAGGCTGTGCTTTGCCATTGCACCGAAACGGAAATGGAAGTGGCGATGCCTATGTTCCAGATCGGCTTTAAGTGCGCCGACCCCGGCAGGGGAGAGGCGGCTGTCCGTCAGGAATTTGTGGCAGACCTTGCCTGCGAAGCCCTGTTTGGCGAATCTTCTGATTTGTACCTTAAAATGTACGAAGAAGGCATCATCGACAATTCCTTTGGCGGTGGCTTTGAGACAGTGTCCGCAATGGGTATGCTCAGCGTTTCCGGCGACAGCGACTACCCGGAAAAAGTTCGTGTAGCTATTATTGCAGAGGCACAGCGGCTTTGCCGGGAGGGAATCCCGGAAGATAGCTTGCTGCGGATGAAACGCAGCGCGATGGGCAGACGTATTCGGGCACTGGATAGTTTTAATTCTTTGATTTTCCGCATCTGCGCATACCATTTTTCCGGTTTTGACTACTTGAATTTTCCGGAAATATATGAGAAAATAACGACGGATGAGCTGATAGAATTCCTGCATATGGCGATTCGCGAGGAAAATTGCGCCACCTCGATCATCCGGCCTATTCAAAAGGAGGAAAAAAATGAATTACTCTAAGATATCCTTCCCTATTTTTGGTTTGGAAATTAACCCTGACCGTGTACTGCAGTTAGGGCCTATTCAAATTTATTACTATGGTCTGATGATTGCCGTTGGTCTGTGCCTTGCTGCAGTCTACGGCCTGCGTCGCTGTAAACAGTTCGGTCTTAAACAGGACGATATCATCGATGGCGCTCTGAGCATTATTCCTTTTGCGGTGCTCTGCGCCCGGCTTTATTACTGCGCTTTCCAGTGGGATCATTACAAGAGTAATCCTATCTCTATTTTATATATTTGGGAGGGCGGTCTGGCGATTTACGGCGGTGTTCTCGGCGCGGCTCTGGGTATCATCGTGTTTACCAAGATTAAGAAAATTAATCTGCCTGCTGTTCTGGACCTTGTAGCGCTCGGCTTTTTGATTGGGCAGTCCATTGGCCGCTGGGGTAACTTCTTTAACAGGGAAGCCTTTGGCAGCGAGACAACAAACTTCCTGAAAATGGGCCTTTTCAATACCTATACCCAGGCGTGGGAGTTCCACCACCCCACCTTCCTGTATGAGTCTCTTTGGAATGCGGCCGGCTTCGTTGCGTTGCATTTCCTTTCCAAGAAGCGTCAGTATGACGGCCAGATTGCGCTGGGTTATGCAGCTTGGTACGGTTTGGGCCGCGCAATGATCGAGGGTCTGCGTACCGACAGCCTGTACTGGGGTCCTTTCCGCGTCAGTCAGGTGTTGGCGCTCTTTAGCTTCATTGTGGCAACCGGTGTACTGATTGCGCTGGCATTCTATAAGCACGATCGTAATAAGCTCTATGTAAATCGCGTAAATAAGCAGTAAAGACAAAAGCCTTCCCGCCCGGGAAGGCTTTTATAAATTATTTTGGGTCTAATTTGCCAATTAAATGCAGGATGTTTTTACAGTGCTCCCGTTCCTGCTGGGCAAGCTGGGCGAAAACCGGGCCGTATTCCGGATTGGCGGCATGGGCTTCATAAGCAGCTAAACAGCGCATTTCCCGCCCATAGCATCGCCGCAGCAGCACTGCCGGGTCTTCGGAGAGAGATTGGGAGGCTGTATGTATCTGACAGCGCTCCCCCGTCAGCAGCCGGAAAATACCCCGAAGGCAGGAGATGTGTACCTGTTCCTCTTCAAACATTCTTCGCAGCATTGCGCCCTCTTTGCCGCCAAAGCGGTGTGACAGATGTAAATAGGCGGCTGCATCTGCTTTTTCCTCCGCAATCAGCTCCGGAAGCTGCCGAAGCTCCGGCTGCGGTGTGTTTTCCTGCACCCGTTGCCAAACCTGCCGTGTCTTTTGATTGATATCCATAAGCATCGCTCCTTTCATATCCATACAGATATAGTATATGATCGTCTGCGCGCGAAAACTACGGAAAATTATAAATTACAAATTACAAATTGTTCTCTGCACCATCGTCCCCCCGTTGTCATTGCGAGGGCATTTATGCCCGTGGCAATCTCCCGGTAGGCACTACCATATTAGAATAAAATCACCCCATCGATGGGTGATTTTATTTCGGGTCGTCGTAGGCATCTAATCAATGTATGATTGCCACTGGCAATCATTTAGATTTTGATTCGCTGCGCGGAGCACCACGACCCCTACAACCGCTTTCAACCCCAATTTATAATTGGTAATTTGT
The DNA here is from genome assembly GCA_045654085.1 of Faecousia sp. Classification (GTDB taxonomy): domain Bacteria; phylum Bacillota; class Clostridia; order Oscillospirales; family Oscillospiraceae; genus Faecousia. The sequence continues at coordinate 43,121 of JAZOMT010000001.1, forward strand.
AATTTTGAATTTCCCTCTTTTCTTTTTCGTTCATATGTGCTATAATAAACAGGACTATGAAGAAAGAGAGGCGGGACATTATGCCCAGAAGAAGCAATAAGGCCGAAGAAATTCTGGAATTTGTGAACGCATTTGTGCAGGAGAACGGCTATGCGCCCTCCATTCGGGAGATTGGCGCAGCGGTGGGACTCAGTTCTACGGCGTCCGTTAATTATCATTTGCAGCAGTTGCAGGAAAAGGGTCTGCTGCTATCTCCCGGCAGCAAGGGCCGTAAGCGGGCGATTGTTACCGCCCAGCGCGCAGGTCAAATCCCGGTGGTGGGTGTGGTTACTGCCGGTGTGCCGATTCTGGCGGTGGAAAACCGGGAGGGAACGATGGCTTGGGATGGTGACCCCAGTTGCTTTGCGCTCCGCGTCCGGGGCGACAGTATGATAAATGCCGGTATTCTAAGCGGTGATAAAGTGGTAGTCCGCCCGCAGCAAACCGCTGATGACGGACAGATCGTGGTGGCACGGATCGAGGATGAGGCGACGGTCAAACGCCTTTGCCGCAGAAACGGGGAGATATGGTTGTTGCCGGAGAATGATAATTATGCCCCCATTGATGGTCGGGGAGCGGAGATTATCGGCGTTGTAAAGGCAGTCGTACGGGAATATTGACAAAAAATTAGGAAAAAACAGTAAAACGGGTTTACTTTTTTTATTTAATGTGCTATAATCTTTGCGCTTATTTAGAAATCCAATAAAAACATCCGGCAAAGGTGCCGGGAAATACTGAAAGGAGTATACTATGTCCCACAAATACGTTTATCTGTTTACCGAAGGCAATGGCTCTATGCGCGAGCTGTTGGGCGGCAAGGGCGCGAACCTTGCTGAAATGACCAATATCGGCCTGCCTGTTCCTCAGGGCTTTACGGTTTCTACCGAAGCCTGCACCAAGTACTACGAGGATGGCCGTATGATCAATGCCGACATTCAGGCGCAGATTATGGAGCACGTTGCAAAGCTGGAAGAGATCACCGGCAAGAAGTTCGGTGACAAGGAGAATCCTCTGCTGGTCTCCGTCCGCAGCGGCGCCCGCGCTTCTATGCCCGGTATGATGGATACCATTTTGAATCTGGGTCTCAACGAGGAAGTTGTTGAGGTTCTGGCTACCAAGTCCGGCAACCCCCGTTGGGCTTACGACTGCTACCGCCGTTTCATCCAGATGTACTCCGACGTCGTTATGGAAGTCGGCAAGAAGTACTTTGAGGTCCTCATCGATGAGATGAAGGAACGCAAGGGTGTCACCCAGGACGTTGAGCTGACTGCTGACGATCTGAAGGAGCTGGCTGGCCAGTTCAAGGCTGAGTACAAGTCCAAGCTGGGTACTGATTTCCCCTCCGATCCCGTAGAGCAGCTGATGGGTGCTGTCAAGGCTGTTTTCCGTAGCTGGGACAACCCCCGTGCAAATATCTACCGTCGTGAGAACGACATCCCCTACTCTTGGGGTACTGCTGTTAACGTGCAGTCCATGGCTTTCGGTAATATGGGCGACGATTGCGGCACCGGTGTTGCTTTCACTCGTGACCCCGCTACCGGTAAGCGCGGCCTGATGGGTGAGTTCCTCACCAACGCTCAGGGCGAAGACGTTGTTGCCGGCGTTCGTACTCCCATGCCCATCTCCGAGATGGCTGACAAGTTCCCCGAGGCTTTCGCACAGTTCGAGAAGGTCTGCGCTATTCTCGGGGACCACTACCGCGATATGCAGGATATGGAGTTCACCGTTGAGAACGGTAAGCTCTACATGCTCCAGACCCGTAACGGTAAGCGTACTGCTCCCGCTGCGCTGAAGATCGCTTGCGATCTGGTTGACGAGGGTATGATCGACGAGAAGAAGGCTGTTGCTATGATCGATCCCCGCAATCTGGACACCCTGCTGCATCCCCAGTTCGATACCGCTGCTCTAAAGGCAGCTTCTCCCATCGGCAAGGCTCTGCCTGCTTCTCCCGGCGCTGCTGCCGGTAAGATCGTTTTCACTGCTGAGGATGCCAAGGCTTGGGCTGCTCGCGGTGAGAAGGTGGTTCTGGTTCGTCTGGAGACCTCTCCCGAGGACATCGAGGGTATGATGGCCGCGCAGGGCATCCTGACCGTCCGTGGCGGTATGACCTCCCACGCAGCCGTTGTTGCCCGTGGTATGGGTACCTGCTGTGTTTCCGGCTGCACCGAGATCAATATGGACGAGGAGAACAAGCAGTTCACTCTGTCCGGCAAGACCTATCACGAGGGCGATTGCATCTCTCTCGACGGTTCTACCGGTAACATTTACGACGGCCTGATCCCCACTAAAGACGCTGAGATTGCCGGCGAGTTCGGCCGCATTATGGGCTGGGCTGACCAGTACCGCACCCTGAAGGTTCGCACCAATGCGGACTCCCCCCGCGATGCCATCAAGGCACGTGAGCTGGGCGCAGAGGGCATCGGTCTGTGCCGTACCGAGCATATGTTCTTCGAGGAAGGCCGTATCGGCTCCTTCCGTGAGATGATCTGCTCCGACACCGTGGAAGCACGTGAGGCTGCTCTGGAGAAGATCCTGCCCATGCAGCAGGCTGACTTTGAGGGTCTTTATGAGGCTATGGAGGGTATGCCCGTTTGCATCCGCTTCCTGGATCCCCCGCTCCACGAGTTCGTTCCCACCACTGAGGAAGATATTGCCGCGCTGGCTGCTACTCAGGGCAAGTCCGTTCAGGACATCAAGGACATCATTGCATCTCTCCATGAATTCAACCCCATGATGGGTCACCGTGGCTGCCGTCTGTCCGTAACTTATCCCGAGATCGCTGCTATGCAGACCAAGGCTGTCATCCGCGCTGCGATTGCTGTTCAGAAGCGTCATCCTGAGTGGAACAATGTTCCTGAGATTATGATTCCTCTGGTTGGCGATGTCAAGGAGCTGAAGTACGTTAAGGACGTTGTCGTCAAGACTGCTGATGCTGAGATCGCTGCTGCGGGTGTAGAGCTGCACTACGAGGTCGGTACTATGATCGAGATCCCCAGAGCGTGCTTAACTGCTGACCAGATCGCTCAGGAAGCTGAGTTCTTCTGCTTCGGTACCAATGACCTGACCCAGATGACCTTCGGTTTCTCCCGTGACGACGCAGGCAAGTTCCTGAACGCTTACTACGAGTCCAAGATCTACGAGAACGATCCCTTCGCAAAGCTGGATCAGACCGGTGTTGGCATGCTGATGGAGATGGCTGTTGCCAAGGGCAAGGCTTCCGGCAAGCAGCTGCACTACGGTATCTGCGGCGAGCACGGCGGCGACCCCGTCTCCGTGGAGTTCTGCCACAAGATTGGTCTGGACTACGTGTCCTGCAGCCCCTTCCGTGTTCCCATCGCTCGTCTGGCTGCCGCCCAGGCTGCCATCAAGGGCTAATATCTAACCCGATAACGAACGCTTTGCAACAATAAATGGCCCCGATTTGTGCTGTCGCACAAATCGGGGCCGTTTAAATGCAGTTATGGTTTTCGCAATTCTGGATAACCAGCTCTGGAAGCGATGATTACCGGTGTTCTTTGTTCGGTTTCTTTAATTCTTCATATTCTGAGCAGGTCATTTTCGAGGCCAAAAATTTCACAGAGATGCCGTCGGAATTTGTGTTGCGGGTTATGCTTAGACCACAGGGCGCGCCGTAGAACAACACCAAGCGTTGGTGAATGTTTTTCAGGCCGTAGCTTTCGGTACTGATGTCGATGGGTTTGTGGATTTCTGCATTCAGCTTATGCATATCCTCCGCTGACATATTTAAGCCGTTGTTTTCAATGGAGAAGAGCATGGTGTGCTCGTCCAGAGATTTACCGGTAACGAGAAGATAGTTATTGGCCTTAGCGGTATCAAAGCCGTGGACAAAGTAGTTTTCAATGATTGGCTGAAATATATTTTTGATAATTCCGTAGGAAAACAGCTCGCTGTCAATGTCGTAGCGTATCTGTACAGAGTCACCATATCTGGCGCTGAACAGGGAAAGGTAGTGCTTTGTGAAGGCCAATTCCTCGTTTAGCGGAACGAAGTTTCTGGAGCTGATTAATCCCCGGAAAATCTTGGTCATATCGGAAATGAGGTTTGCAGTTTCATCATCACCGTTAGCTTCACAGCGGGATCGAATCATCTCCAGCGTGTTATACAGAAAGTGCGGGTTAAATTTTGATTGCAGTTCCGATAGTTCCGTTTCCCGCTGTTTGATCTCGTAGTGATAGGCTAAGTGTACATTTTTCTCAAGCCGCTGGGCCATACGATTGATGGATTGGGCGATTTGGGACAGCTGATCCTGCTGGAAATGGTCGTCTATTTGGTATCCTAAGTTGTTTTCGCTAATCTGGTCTAATCCATTCTGTATGACAGCCACTTCCTGATACATTTTTTTCAGCGTCTGCGTATATATCCAGATGGAGACCGAGGCGAAAACTACAAACAGGAGAATAAACAGAGGGCTGTCGCTATTGCAATAAAGGAATATTTCCCACTGAGAAGCGCTATATGCAAGTTCAGAAGCCTTTCTTCCGCAGGTATCGGAATAGAAAGTAACAAGGTTGCCGCCCTGAAGATATAAGTTGTTGAAGTTTGGAACTTTTGACAAATTGTCAGGCAGCACCGCATTGGGGCCTCGATATTCAAAAATGACGGAATCGTGGCTGGTGAGCCGATAGCACAAACTATCAAGATGAAAAGATGTGCTGTTGCAGATGCTTTGGAAAGAAGCAGTGCTGTAACCTATGAGGATTTTTCCTTTTCCCATAAAATACGGAAGACCACCGCAAATTGCGAAGGTGCTTTCGCCTGTACTCGGTTGAGATAATGGCTTTATGCCATAGACTTCCATTGCATAAGAATCGGACTGAAGTTCCTCCATATAGGGAAAATCGCCAGGGAGGAGGTTTAGCCCGGAGGCGTCGCCGGAAAGAATGTAGTTATCGGAACGTTCCTCACAATAGATGGCGATCCATTTTACGTTGTCATTGCGCAGAAGCATCTGCTGCAGCGTATTATTTAAGTCTCGCTTCTCAATGGGCGTTAAAGGCGTATCCGATTCTGGTGTAACGTAATTTTGCAGCACATCATAGGAATCTGAGGAGTATTCAAAGAATGGCATATACAGTTGCCAAACATTGTTGACGATACGTTTATATTCATCAGAGAGTTTTGTATATACGCCATTGATTTGCGTTGAAATCTCGTTGTGATACCGTTGATAGGAAAAACAACAGGGAAGCAGAATGGTAATCAGGATGAGCATAGCATAAAAACTGAAGAGGAAGCCAAAGGGATAACGCTTAAAGCGAGATACTTTATGCGCGCTGTCTTTTTTTGAGGTCATAGAGATGAACCATTCGACGTCCTTGTAAATAAGGGCATAGGGAAGAAGGATTGGTCGCCTTTCATAAAGTAATGGGGAAGGTTTTGCTTGGTTCAGGTGGCATTGGCGCCAGTGGCAGTAAATGCCTGTGTCCGATACTTAATGGGGGACAGACCGGTCTGTTTGCGGAAACAGGTTATATAGTAGTTTGTAGACGAAAAACCCACACGCGCAGCAATATCATTAATTTTCAAATCAAAATCCAACAGGAGCGGAATCGAATTGCTGATTCGATATTGGGTTAGATAAGTGTTAAAAAAGGAACCGGTTTCCAGCTTGAACAGATGACCGAGATATGGAGCGCTTACTTTTTTGATATTGCAAAACTCCTGAATAGAGATACTTTCTGAATAATGGGCGTGGATGTACTGAATGGCGGACTGTACTATGGGAGAGAACAAATTGGTATAGTAACGGTACAGAAAATGGGCGTGATTCAGCAAATCGACAGCTTCTGCCCGTAAAGAGTCCCAATCGGGCGAATCCTTAATCAGCCGCGCCCGGTTGGCAATTTGCTCCTGCGCATCCGGAAGTTTCGGAAATTCCTGATGGAAGAAATTGCGAATGCTGCGGACTAACAAAGATTGTGCGTAGGAAATACCTTTCTGCGAAGTGGTGAGAATCAGGTTCTCAACGAAAGAATAGCATCTATCCGGGAAAGAATCGTCATCCTCATCGTGTAATAGGATATTCAGCTGCTGAACGACCAATTCCTTGTTAGGCTCGACATCCTGACCCTCACGCAACACAGGGATACTGTCAATGTTGCTGTCCTGAGGCGTAACGCTTTCCAATAGATTTTGCGCGGCATAAAAGCTCTGGGACAGGCTGGAAGAACTTGAAACAATGCTTCCCACCGATATGGTAAACATATTGCTCAGCCCCATACGAAGCGCAATTTCTGTAAGATTGGAAATGACAGGACTATCTGCCAGAAATCTGCCGCCTACAATAAAAATATGACATTCTGAATCATCTTTAAAATGGTAGATGTCAAGTGTGCCCTCCAACTGCTTCACGCACGCAAGACAATAGGAGGACAAGGAGAGATCCCGCCGGTTCTTTTGTAAAATAAACACTTGGTACTCTGGAAGGTACAAATTGATTTTCAGCATAGCCGCGCGGTCAGCCAATTCGTTCTCCGCAATAGTGCCTTTGACCCACCGCATAAAGATATTGCTCCGGAAAAGCTGCTGGGAAGCGTTCCTGTTTGAATAGATGTTGTCGAGCGCCCGCTCAATGCTTTCTACCAGCTCCTCTTTCTGAACAGGTTTTAGCAAAAAGTTTTCCGCGCCAAGGGCAATTGCCTGACGGGCATATTCAAACTCGGAATGGGCGGATACCAGAATGATGTGGGTATCCGGGTAATTGCTGCGTACATATTTTAAAAGAGAGATGCCGTCCATATAAGGCATCCGAATATCTGATATGATCAGATTAATGGTATTTTCCTTAAGAACCTCGATTGCCTGTAGTCCGTCCGGCGCGGTAAACACAGCGCGGACGCCCAGCTGCTGCCACTGTATGCTGTTTTTAACGGTTTCGAGCATAGTAGGCTCATCGTCAACCAATAGTACTGTAAACATTATTATTAACCCTCACGTCTAAATTTGTCGCAATTACCTATACAGTATACCATAAATATGACGCAAATGTAAATGAGCGGTAACGAAACGTAAATTTTTATAATTTTCGTAAAATTTTTAAATAGTTAAAGAATACTTAATAATTGAAACTATTCTAAATAATTGAGATTTTCAAATTGGGGACAAGTACGTATAATATGCAGTGGAAGAAAAAGGATTGTCTATATACATAATCATATGTGGAGGAAACAAGGATGGGTGGTCTGTTCAATTATGATGGTCCGTTGATGCGCGGAATGAACAGAATTGCGGATTTGCTTATTTTAAATATTGTGTATTTACTGTGCTGCATCCCGATTATAACAATCGGACCTGCAACCAGCGCACTGTACTATGTGACGCTGAAAATGGTTCGGGAGGAACAGGATGGCGTTGTTAAGGAATTTTGGAAATCCTTCCGTCTGAATTTCCGCCAGGCGATCGGTTTGCACCTGTTGTATTTTGTGGCCGCCTTTATTTTTGTTGCGGATGCTTGGTTTGCGCTCCATTCTGTGCAGAGCCACGGCGCAATGAATGACATTCTGCTTGTCTGCGCTTGCTTCTTATCGCTGGTGTTGGTTGTATCTGCCACTTATGCCTATCCGCTGTTGGCAAAGTTCGAAAATACGACAAAAAGGCTGCTGAAGCTCTCTTTGCTTCTGGCGATACGGCACTTGCCTACAACAATTGCGCTCCTGGCAATCACAGCGGTACCTATATGGTTAATCTCAATTATGGGGGAGGAGGTTATTAGTTTTCTGTTTTTGTATTCGCTGTTAGGCTTTTCTACGGTGGCGCTTCTGCATTCGCGTTTTCTTAGAAAAGTGTTTGATAGGTATATTCCGGACCCGGAAGAAGATGCCGTTTCGAGTCAGGAAGATGTGTCCTGAAAAGCAGTTAAACAAATTATGGGCAGAATTGCCATTAATTATTGAAACAATCGTAAATTTTTGTGATTTAAAACGAAAGTAGCTGACATTATAATATAAGAAAAGGAAGGTGTTACCCCTATGATCGTTACCAAACGAGAAACTAAGCAAACCCAGGGTGCAGCACTGCGTCACAAGTCCAAAAAGGATTTTAAGTTATTCCTTTATGTACTTCCGTGCATAGCGCTGATCTGGATCTTTAAGTACAAGCCTCTGGAAGGCTGGGCCTACGCGCTGTATGACTACAAGCCCGGTTATGACCTGGCGGACTGCAGATACGTGGGACTGGAGAATTTCAAGTTCCTGTTTAGTAATCCGTTGATGCTCAAACAGCTGATGAACGCGCTGAAGAATACCTTCGGCATTAACCTGTTGGGCTATCTGTTCTCTCCGTTGCCTATGTTCTTCGCTGTGTTCCTCAGTGAGATCCGCAGCAAGAAATTCCAGAAGGTTGTGCAGACCGTTACCTCCCTGCCGAACTTTGTTAGCTGGGTTATTATGTTCTCTCTGGCAAGCTCTATGTTCGGTTCCAACGGTTTCATCAATTCGGTACTCACCTCTTTGGGCATGGATCCCATTCCCAACATTCTGATGTCCAGTGATAACGTTTGGCTGACCCAGGTGCTGCTGCAGCAATGGAAGAGCTTAGGCTGGAGTGCCATTGTGTACTTTGCTGCCATCGCCGGCTGCGATCAGACCATTTACGAAGCCGCCAGCGTGGACGGCGCCAACAGAATGCAGAGAATGTGGCATATCACCCTTCCCCAGTTGATTCCTACATATTTCGTTCTTCTGGTTATGCACGTAGGTCACATTATTACCACCGGCGTCGACCAGTATATGATTTTCAGCACTCCGATGAATATGGAGTCCATCCAGACCTTGGACCTGTATATTTATAACATCGGTATGGGAAGCGGCAGACTTTCCTATGCGGTTGCGGTTGGCTTAATGCAGTCTGTGGTAGCAATCATAATGTTCTCTATTACGAACTTGGCTTCCAAGAAGATTCGCGGCACCAGTGTATTCTAAGGAGGGCATAGCAATGGAAAAACGTAGAAAAAAACTTCACACAGAAGACGTTGTCTATCACGCAATTACAATACCGATCTTCATTTTGTTTGCGCTGATTTGCGCATACCCCTTCTACTACCTGCTCATCGGCAGCCTTAGTACCGGTAAATTCATTGACCTTGGACAGGTTATTTTCCTCCCCAAGGGCTTTACCCTGGCGAACTACGTTAAGGTTCTGAACTACAAGAATATCGGCAGAGCCGCGATGATTTCGGTCACCCGTGTCATCACTGGTACGTCCCTCAGTCTTCTTGTCAGTGCCTATGCGGGCTACTTCTTCTCAAAGACAAAAATGTGGGGACGTAAGTTCTTCTACCGTATGACAGCCATTACGATGTACTTTACGGCAGGTATGATTCCCATTTATCTGAACTACCGTTCTCTGGGTCTGCTGAACAATTTCTTGGTATACATCGTCCCCGGCGCATTCAACGTATATAATATGATTCTGATCAAGACCAATATCGAAGCCATTCCTGCAGAGCTGGAGGAATCGGCGATGATCGACGGTGCCGGTTACTTTACCCGCTTCTTCAGAATCGTACTTCCGCTGATTAAGCCCATTCTTGCAACCACCGCTCTGTTTGCGGCCGTTGCCCACTGGAATGATTTCTTCTGCTCGAGAATGTACATTACCAAATCTAAGCTCTTCACGCTGCAATACCTGCTCTACGAGCTGCTGCAGCAGATTAAGGCGCTGCTTGAGCAGGAGGGCGGTTCCAGCCAGGCTCTCAGCTTTACGGGCCTGCGTATGGCGCTGACCGTGGTAACTGTAACGCCCATTATGTGCGTATATCCCTTCATACAGAAATTTTACGTCAAAGGCGTTATGATCGGCGCTGTTAAGGGCTAAACCACTCCGTTTCGTAATAAATCAGGTTTGACCCTGATTTAAATAAATTTAAAAAGGAGCAAAGAACAATGAAGAAACTCATCAGCATCTCCCTGGTTCTGGTAATGATGCTCAGCCTGCTCGTTGGCTGTGATTTTGGCCAGAATAACGAAAAGCAACTGACTGACCTGACCATTTATCCCGCCCACGTACTGTCCGCCGGCGAGATTGGTGGTTACCAAGGCGACGCTCTGGCAAAGTTTGCCGGCGTCAAGGCAGAAATCTGGGCACACTCCGCTGAGAAGACCAACGCTATCTTGGCTTCCGGTGACCTGCCCGACATTATGTATGTTCCCGTAGGCGAGCACCTGCAGACTCTGGTTGAGACCGGCAAGGTTATGTGCCTGGACGACCTCCTGGATGACATTCCTCTGCTGAAGAATGTTGAACTGATCAATGAGAACCTGGACTACCTGCGTAACGAGCTGGACTACACCAACGGTAAGGTTTGGGGCATTCCCGTACAGTGCGGCACCAAGGATTTCTCCAAGACCGTTATCAATTCCACCGGCATTCAGCCCGTGAAGCTGAAGTGGGAAGCTTACGAGAAGATCGGCGCTCCCGAGATCAAGAGCTTCGACGATCTGATCGACGTTATGGATGCTATGCTGAAGGCAATGCCCACCGACGCTGAGGGCAACAAGATGTACGGTACTGTACTCAGCTCCAAGGGTGACACCACCTACTTCACCAACCTCAACTGGTGGATGACCACTCACGGCTATCACTACAACCAGCTGCAGTACTTCTGCGAGCTGAATCTGGACACCTCCAGCGTTTCCACCATCTTCGACGACAACAGCCTGTACAAGGAAGGCCTGAAGTGGCTGAACGCCCTGAACCGCAAGGGTCTGATCGATCCCGACTCCTTCGTCAACGACAAGTCTACCCAGGTTGCTAAGGTTGACAACGGTATGTGCATGATCCCCGCCGGTAATATGTACGGCTACCCCGCCGGTGGCTACTACGAGTACCTGGTCCCCGGCACCAAGATCTACCAGAAGGCTGCTAATTACATTCCTCTGGAAGTTATCTGCATCAACAAGGACACCGAGAACCTGGAAGGCTGCCTGGCTTTCATCAACATGTTGTGCAACCCCGACGCTATGTTCGAGTATGAGCACGGTCCTGCTGGTGATATGTGGTACACCGCTGAGAACGGCGTTTCCAAGGTTTCCCGCGACTACCTGCTGTGGCGTGGCGCCGGCAACCCCATCAACGGCTTCCCCTTCAGCAACGGCACTGAGTGGACTCCTTCTCTGAACCTGAAGACCGTCTACTATTCCGGCAAGCTCTCCATGAAGGATGCTAACGGCAAGAACCTGCCTACGTCTATTGATGGTTGGCCCGAAGTTATCTCCATGCAGCTGGATGATCCCACTTTCAAGCAGTGGCAGGAGACCACCGGTCACTTCAGCTGGATGGAGTGGCTGGAAGAAGAGGATGCATTCCTTGCTTCTACTCCTTACGACAACTTCAGAAAGTGGATTGACTCCGAGAAGATGCCCAGCACTCTGGATGCTGCTAAGAAAGCCTGCAACGATCTGGTTATCCAGCAGAGCTGGCTCCTGGTTATGGCTGAGTCCGATGAACAGTTCGAGCAGATTTGGGACAATATGGTTAAGGACTGCAAGGACGCTGGTGTTCAGCAGATCATCGACTGGAGAATGGGTCTCTTCACTTCCGCTAGCGCGAAGTACGATTCCATGTACGGCAAATAATTTGCTTTGCACCTAAAGTTTAATACTTAAGCATTTTTCGGGGTGCTACTGTTTACTCTCGAGGTAGCAGTAGCACCTCATTCTTATGTTCATTTATAGATAACTTACGCATTAGAAACGTCTCAATAGATATATTAAAAAATCATCCTAATAAATTTGAACACACCGACGGCTATCCGTCGTGGACATATACACTATAATTAAAGGTGCGTGAATATAATGAATGAGTTCTTAATTGGATGCAACTACTGGGACAGCGCATCCGGCACAGATATGTGGAAAAACTGGGATGAGGATGTGATTGAGAAGGATTTGGCAGCGCTGGAAAAGTGCGGCGTCAAGTGCCTTCGCGTCTTCCCCAACTGGCGGGATTTTCAGCCTGTGGCCAAGCTGTATAGCTGCAAGAATGGTTTCGGCGAGTATGTCAATGCGGAAGATGAAAGCGGTTTGGAACATAATGTCAGCGGCGTCAATCCTGTTATGATCGACCGTTTCCGTCGCTTTGCTGAGATTGCAGATAACCACGGAATGAAGCTGAATGTAGGCGTTCTTACCGGCTGGATGAGTGGCCGCCAGTTCAAGCCCGTGGCCATTGACGCGAAAAACCCCATTACCGACCCTGAGGCAATGATGTTTATCCATCGGTTCATTGATACCTTTGTTTCTGCCGTAAAGGACATTCCTAACATTGTTCTGTGGGACTTGGGCAATGAATGTAATAACTTGGGTGCTGCGGATAACCGCTGGCAGGCATATACCTGGACAGCATTTGTCCGCAATGCCATCCGTCAGGCAGACGATAAAAAGCGGCCGATCGCTTCCGGTATGCACGGTCTTGGCGTAGGTACTGTTTGGAGCATTGCCGATCAGGGTGAGCTAACCGATATGATGACCACCCACCCCTATCCCTCTCCCTCCATCAACGGTGATATTGAGCCGTATAATGGCCTGCGTACCACCATCCTGCCTACCGCCCAAAGCCTATACTACAGCGGTCTTGGCGGAAAGCCCTGTATGATTCAGGAGCAGGGCGTATTTTCTGAAATGCGCGGCAACCGGGATATGGCGGCCCAATTTGTCCGTGTCAATATGATGTCTGCCTGGGCAAACGATTTGACCGGATATTTATATTGGTGCGGAACAGAACACATAAATCTTGACAAGGCTCCCTATACTTGGTCTATTATGGAGCGGCAGCTTGGTATTTTGGATATCAATCGGGAACCTAAGCCTGCCGGCTTGGAAATGGCAAAAATGCAGCGACTGGTCAGTACGATGCCGAAGCTGCCTCCCAAGCAGGTGGATGCAGTTTGCGTGCTGCCCCACGAAGGCAATCCTATGCTCAAGGGAACCAGCGCCTTTGTACTGGCGCAAGAGGCAGGTTTCAATTTGTCTATGCGCTGCACAGATACCGTGATCCCGGAAAGCGAGCATTATATTGTACCCTGTATCGAGGGCTGGTCGGTAATGAGAAAGCGCACCGTGGACTTTTTACTAGATCGCGCCAAGAATCACGGTGCTAAGGTGCTCTTTACTTATGACGGCGGCGATTTCATCTGCATTGATGAGATTTTTGGCCTTCGTTCCAATGGTCTGTACCAGCAGCATCAGCGTCATACCGCCAAATTCCCCTTTGGTGATCTGGAGTATACAGCCAAGTGGAATGTTCAGCTTGAATCTGTTGGCGCGGAAGTTATCGCCAGAAATGAAGAGGGCAACATCGTTATGTCCCGTAATCCCTACGGCAAGGGCGAGATTTGGTTCCTGGGCTTCCCCTTGGAAATGCTGCCTTGCAATGCTGTAGACGGCTACCGTCCGGATGTAACCCAGCCGTATTACCAGGTTTACCGCCTGTTTGCCCAGGATGCAGTTAACAGCTACGTTATACAAACCGCCAATCCCTATATTGGCATTACCCAGCATATGGGCGACGATGGCGTAGGATATATCACTGCGATTAACTACTCCAATGCGCCCCAAAAGCCGGATTTCACCGTGAAAAATGGCTGGAAGGTAGAACAGCTTCACGGCGATTCTTTGGAGATTCCCGCTTGTGACGGTTCGATTTTCCGCGTGGAAATGAAGAAATAAGCCCGTAAAATGCTGCTTCAAAAGTGAAGTATCAGTGTGCTTTCGCACTGCTGTCCAAAGGATAGAACGGCAGGCGAAATGTGTTAAGGAGGTTATTCCTATGTACTATGCAAACCCTGACAAAATTATGAGACCCTGGACACCGGTTCAGGCAACAGAAGAAAACAATGCCTGCAAGATTGGCGTGTGGGGCAGAGAGTATACTGCTTCCGGCAGCCCCTTGCTCTCCTCCCTGATATCTCAGGGCAAGGAGCTTTTGGCAGGCCCTATCCGTGTGCTGGCAACAGAAAACGGCAAGGATGTATCCTTTGAAAATGCCAAGTGCTTCTTGATGGATGAGGTCACTGCGGAGTCCGCGGCCTTCTGCTGCTGCGCAGAAGCGGAAGATCTTTTGGTGGATACCACGTGTAAGGTTGAGTATGATGGACTTATGTCTTGGACTTTAACAGTGGCCCCTCAGGGACTTTCTGTTGCGGCTGCCTGCGGCGTTAAGGAAGACGAGGTTTATTCCTGCAATCTTAGCCGGTTCTGGCTGGAAATTCCGCTGAAAACAGAGCTGTTTCCTTATTTCACTTTTGCACCTGTGAATAGTTACCGTATCAACGGTGTGAAGCAGGAGGCAACTACGTTGACCCGGTGCGGCCTGATTGAGGATCATATTGAGCTGCCGTTTAGCTACCAGCTGTATCTGTCCGGTGAGAATACCGGCCTGGCGTTCCTTTGCGAAAGCGCGGAGCATTGGCAATATAATGATATGCCTATCGAGATCATTCGCAAGGGGGAGGAGACTGTCCTCAGAGTTCACTTGCTGGACAGTGAACCGGAAATTTGGCGTGGTATCCCGGAAAAAGACCGGCTGCATATGGACCCCGTTACCTTTAAGTTTGCGCTGATGGCAACTCCGGTGAAGCCTCTGCCCGCCAATCCCTACGAAGAACGCAGTCTGCATATTGACTGTGGTCACAAGATCTTTTCGGATTATGAGAATTATCTGTTCGATAATTTTGTGGACACCGGTGAGTACACGGGCATTCCGCCTGCGGGAACGGCAGTGGAATATGATGAGAAGACCTTTGACCGCATTGAGCGTTTGGGCGTAAAAGTTCTGTACATTCACGAAAAGTGGAATACAATTCAGAACAGTCCCTATATCACCCGGCAGTCTGCTGAACGCCTGCGGAAGATCGTAACCGAGGCCCACAAGCGGGGAATCAAGGTCATTCCTTATTTCGGTTATGAGATTTCTACGATTGCGCCCTTCTGGGGTGAATACGGTTTGGAAATGGGCAACAAGCCTGCCGGAGACCATAGCGCCGGCTGGCATTGGTATCGTCAGCCGCCTCAGAGAGCATACCGGGTTTGTTACAATGACCCCCGGATGCGTAAGCTGCTGGTTGAGGGTATTCGCAAGCTGATCGAAAAGTTTGATTTCGACGGTATCTATTTGGATGGTACTGCTTACCCTGCGGGCTGTTATAATGATCGGCACGGCTGTGGTTGGATTGATTCCGATGGAAAGCGCCATGTCAGCTATCCCATAATGGGTGTCCGTCAGGTAATGCGAGAGCTTTACGCCATTATTGACCCCAGAGGTGGTATCATCAACTGTCACGCAGGTATGGTGTTTAATTTCGCGGCAGTGTCTTTCTATCATTCTATTTGGGATGGTGAGACCATCCAGATTCCCTTCCTGAACGGCTTGATCCATGAGATTCCGGAGGGATATATGCGGGCGGCGTTTAATTTCCGCAGTATTGGCTTGCCGTTCTATATGCTTTGCTATGCAAATGCGCCGAAATGGGATTTCCGTCGTGCGCTGTCCCTGAGCTTGCTGCTGGGCCTGATGCCGAGACCCAATAACGCGGGAACGCCCTTGGAAGCTATGGACAAGATTTGGAAGATTTTGGATTTGATTCCTATCGAGAGAGCGGATTGGCATCCCTTCTATGAGAATTCCGGATTGGCAACCGTATCTGATCCTGCCGTAAAGTTTAGTTACTATGAATATAAGGATATTTCCGGCCGGACATGCCGTTTGGTGTTCTGCGCCAATACCCACGACACACCGTCCGATGCTACGATTCGCTTTAGCCAGAAGCCTGCGCAGATTCGGTGTTTGATGGGTCAGCCTATCCAAATTGGAGAAGGTCAACTGCAGGTTCACTTTGACAATTTCGACTATACAGTATTCTATACCGAAACAGAAGCTGTGTAAAAGTACGTTGACGGTTAAGATGCCGATTATTGGTATCGCCTGATTTGAGCAAAAGGAGGAATCCCAAATGATGAAAACAGTATATGAGCCTGAGAGAGAATTGCAGGTAGTAGGGGATTACGATGTTCTGGTAGCCGGTGGTGGAATAGCCGGCGTCAGCGCGGCTTTGGCAGCTGCCAGAAATGGCGCGAAAGTAATCCTGGTGGAGAAGCTTTGTATGCTGGGCGGTTTGGCCACTGCCGGATTGGTCGCCTTTTATCTGGCAATCTGCGACGGTATGGGCCGCCAGGTAAGCTATGGTATTGCTGAGGAACTGCTGCGGCTTTCTATGGCCCATTGCGGAAAACTGAGCAATTATTATGACCCGCAGCCTTGGGTAAATGGCGGCAGCTTTGAAGAAAAGAAAAAAGTCCGCTTCCAGGTTCAGTTCAATCCCCAGACTTTTGCGTTGGATATGGAGCAGCTTTTAAGAAAAGAAAATGTCCATATTCTTTACGATACTACGATTTGTAATGTCATCAAAGACGGCAACAAAATTTCTGCAGTAGTGGTGGAGAATAAGTCCGGCCGCACAGCCTATCAGGTCAATGCTGTTGTGGACGCTTCCGGCGATGCAGATATTTGTAAATATGCCGGCGTTCCTACTAAGGAATATGACGAAAAGAATATCCTTGCCGCGTGGAGCTATGCTTTTTTTAATGGCGAGGTAAAAATCAAGACAGTAGGCGCTGTGGATGATCCCGCTGCATCTCCGGAAGATCAAAATGTTTCTGACAGAAGATTCTCCGGCTTGAATGGCGAAGAAAACAGCCAAATGATCCAGTTGGCCCACAGAATCGTTTTGGATCGCGCGCTTCAGAGCAGACAAACCGACGATAGCTATGAAATTGTGACGCTGCCTTCTATGCTGCAGGTTCGTATGAGCCGCAGACTCGAGGGACAGTATACGATGGATGATTCTGAACTGCATAAGGAGTTTTCCGATAGTGTGGGCTTGATTCCCAACTGGAAAAAACGTGGTCCTGTTTACGAAATTCCTCTGACAACGCTGTATAATGCCCAGGTGCCCAACTTAATCGTAGCGGGTCGTTGCATCAGCGTGACGGATCCTATGTGGGACATCTCTCGCGTAATTCCTCCCTGCGCTGTTACAGGACAAGCCGCAGGCACAGCGGCTGCTATGACGAGTGATTTTACAACATTGTCCGTCTGCGCGCTTCAGGAAAGACTTCGCAATAGCGGTGTAAAACTTCACGAATCAGAATTGGAAGAATTGCCGTCATAATCGGCTGATGGGAAGTTTGATGTAAATTTGGAAAGAAACCCTCTGTTCGTTCTCTGCCAGCAGATGAATCAAAATAGAACAAAGGGTTTCCCAAAAATCAGCAACAATGCAACATAAGAGGTAATATAAATGACACAATTGCGGTTTGAAAACTTTTATATGGATGCGGCAAGCTTGGGTGAGGAAAGTTGCTTGCCGGATATTATGAATAATAAGTATATCCATACGCCTATCCGGGTAACAGATAATGTTACCCAGGAGGAGCGTAAGCTGATCGGCAAAGGTATGATCAGCACACTGCTTCCTTACTGTATTCAGGATGGCTACGACAGAGAGCGGAATATGACCGCATTCCCCGCTGCCGTCTTGGAAAATGAGTATTTGAAGGCAACCTTTCTGCCCTCTCTTGGTGGCCGTCTTTGGTCGCTGATCGACAAAAAACAGGGAAAGGAACTGCTGTACTGCAATGCTGTGTTCCAGCCTGCTAACCTTTCTTTGCGTAATGCCTGGTTCTCCGGCGGCGTGGAATGGAATGTGGGAATCAAGGGTCATAACCCTTTGACTTGTTCGCCCATGTTCGCATGCCAGTGCACGAACCGCTATGGTGAACCGGTGCTCAAAATGTACGAATATGAGCGTATCCGTGGCATTGTCTATTCTGTTTGCGCTACACTGAAGGATGATGTACTGCTGGTGCATCCCATCATCGAGAACACAGAAGACAAAGAAAAGTATATGTATTGGTGGTCCAACATTGCTGTGGACGAGCAGGAGGGCCTGCGTGTCCTGTCTCCGGCCAAGGAGACCTTTGTCAGCTACTATGACGATACCGGTTATGTGCTGGATGCCGCACCGCTTCCTGTGATGCACGTCAAAGGTATGGAGAAGCCGGTGGATGTCAGCTATCCTGAACGGATTTACCGTTCCGGCGACTTCTTCTACAAGATTGCTAAGGACAGAAAGAAGTGGGTAGCCGCTGTGGACCAGGATGGTTCGGGCTTGGTTCAGTTCTCCGATCCGCTGCTCCAAGGCAGAAAGCTGTTTATTTGGGGCAGACAGCAGGGTGGACGCCACTGGAACGAATGGCTGTCCGATGGCTACAAACCTTATGTAGAGATCCAGGCGGGTCTGCTCAAAACTCAGCTTGAGCACTTTGTAATGGATAAGCAGTCCACAATCCAGTGGACGGAAGGCTACTGCGGTGTCAGCACAGACGCAAAGCGCCTCCACGATCCTGATTACTATGCTGCTGCAGATCACTTGGAGGAGACAATTTCCGCCAAGTTTGATTATCTGGACGAAGGACACTTTGATTTTGTCGGCCAGGAGACGCCTGTGTATTTCGGTTCCGGCTGGGGTGCGGTGGAAAACAAGATTCGTCCGCTGTCCATCAGCCAAATCAATGCTTTCCCCCAGGAGAGCATTCGCGTCGAACAGGAAGATTGGATGCAGCTGCTTGAGACGGGCGCTTTGCCCAATCACGATGTGAATCAGCCTGTCGTAAGCTACGTTTCCGGAGCGTTCTGGAAGGATCTTTTGAAGAAGAATCTTCGGGAGAATTGGTATGATTACTACCAGCTTGGCGTAATCTACTGCGCAGACTGCCAGTTTGATGATGCTATGGAGTATTTTGCCCGCTCCAATCAGCTCCAGGAGAATGCCTGGTCTCTTCGCTGTATGGCGCAGATTCAGAAAAATGTCTATGGGGATACCAAATCTGCCGCAGACAATATGTTGCGGGCTGTGGAGTTAATCCCCGATTATCGTCCGCTGTTGTGGGATTGCGCAGATGCGTTGATTGCAGACGGACGGTACGCCAAATTCCTGGATGTATACGGCAATATGAGCAATACGATGAAGGAAAATGGTCGTATCAAGTTCTTTGTTGGCGTATGTCTGATCAAGCTTGAACGGCTGGAGGAAGCCAGAGCGCTGCTTACGGAGAAGCTGGTTGTCAACGACCTGAAGGAAGGCGAGTACTCTATTTCCCAGCTTTGGGTGGAATTGTATCGCCTTGTTATTGCAAAGGAAAAATCTGTTTCTCCCGAGAGCGTTACGGAAGCTACTGTCCTTGAGGCGTATCCGCTTCCGTATCAGTTGGATTTCAGAATGCACTAAAAGGAAGAAAGAGGATAGTAATCTTTCTTACACCAGCATCAGGAATTGTGCTATGCGTGCCGTGTAGGAGGAGCGATGCCTGTGAAGAATTATAATCCATTCCGGGATGCAAAGTGGATTTCCCCTGATTGTGAAGACTGTCAGTCTCCTGTCATTGAAAGACGTTTTTCCCTTGATTGCGTCGATTCTGCGACACTGTTTATCACGGGACTTGGGTACTTTGAAGTGAAGTTGAATGGTCATTTGGTGACGACAGATTTGTTGATACCGGTGGCATCTGACTATGAACGGCGCAATACATTTGATACGTTCTACTACCCGGTCCACGATACCTTTACCCATCGGATCTATTATTGCCGATATGACGTATCCCATCTGCTGCAAAAGGGGGAAAATATCCTTCAAATCCAGTTGGGCAATGGTTGGTACCGTCAGACGGAACGCTTAGCCGAAGGCGATACCCGTTACGGGTCAAAGCTTAAGGCAATTTACCGTATGGATATCCAGAACAAAGAGGCTGTGGTTTCTGATGGCAGTGAGCAGTGGTATCCCAGTGAAATCGTGGAAAACCAAATATTCACAGGAGAGGTACACGATGCGCGCATTGGAGAGGAGACCCAAATCCTTCGACAAGTGATGATTTTGCCGGCTCCGGACAGCATTCTCACAGAACAGACCGCTCCGGCAGATCACGTAATCCGCACAATTGTACCCAAGTGTATATTCCGTGACGAACGGCATTCTGTTTGGGATGCAGGGGAGAACATCAGTGGTGTTGTCCGCGTTTGGGCAAACGGAAAAAGCGGTGATACGATTCGTCTTCGCTTCGCAGAAAAGATAAGTGACGGGGGACTGAATTTTGCATCTGCATGCGGCGCAGAATATACCTGCCGGTCCGGACGTAAACAAATTATGGAAGACACCTTCATCTGTGGTAACCGTGAAAGGTCTTTTGTTCCCAAATTCGTGTGGCACGCATTCCGGTATTTTGAAATTGAAGGTCCCGGAATCAATCCGGAAGTGCTGGTTATCCATAGCAATACACCGGTAAATTCTACGTTCGATAGTGATAGCGAAGGTTGGAATTTCCTGTATGATGCATTTTTAAGGACGCAACTGGACAATATGCACGGAAGCTTTCCTTCGGATTGCCCCCACAGAGAGCGACTGGGCTATACGGGCGACGGACAAGCGGCATCTGCCGGAGGTATGCTTCTTCTGGACTCCAAGAAATTCTATGAAAAATGGATTCAGGATATCTTGGATGGTCAGGACCCGTCCAGCGGGCATGTCCAGCACACGGCGCCCTTTATGGGCGGTGGCGGTGGACCCGGTGGCTGGGGCTGCGCGATAGCCATAGTTCCCTGGAACTATTATCAGACCTTCGGAGACGTTGCAATATTAGAAAAATGCTATCCTGCGATTTGCAGATGGGCAGCATACCTGCTAAGCAGAAGCGAGAACGGCTTGCTCGTCCGCGAAGAAGAAGGCGGCTGGTGTCTTGGCGAATGGTGTACACCTGAAAAACTTGCATTGCCTGTGCCTTTCGTGAATACTTGCTTCTTCATTCATACACTGGAAATTATGATTCGAATGGCAAATGTTCTCCGTCGTCCGTCGGAGGAGAAGGCACAGTATACGCAATGGATTGAAACTATGCGTAAAGCATTGCGCGATAATTATTACAACAAAGAAACCCGGGAATACTGTAATAATTATCAGGGCGCGCATGCTTATGCGGCTTGGGTTGGACTTGCGGATCCATCGATGATTGCAGCAATGGCGGAAAAATACCGTCAGAGCCGCAGGTTTGATACGGGATTCTTGGGCACAAAAATTCTCTGCGAGGTGCTGTTCGCCAATGGGTACGGCGATGTAATCAATGGCATTATGGAAAATGACTGCATGGGAACATACCTCTATATGAAGAGAAACGGTGCTACAACCATATGGGAATATTGGCACGGCGGCTCCAATAACCATCCTATGTTTGGAGGCAGTGTCGTAGGAATTGTGAACTACCTGCTGGGTATTCGTCCGCAGGATGATAGTTCGACCTATCAAAATCTTTTGATAGCGCCGGTGACACCGCAGGATATGAATCACGCCTCGGGCAGCATAACAACGCCTTGGGGCAGGGTCGAATCGGGCTGGAAAAGAGAGGATACCCACATTGCGTTCCATATGACTATCCCGGCTGGCGTTAGTGCGGTATTCCGCTATGGTGAAAAAGAGCTGCTGCTCAGCGCAGGCTCGCAAAAAATAATCATTTAGCGACTAAGCTGAATTCTAGTTTGATTTCGGTGAATTTCTATCATATAAACCCGCTGCAAATTGCGAGAGATTCGTGATTTGCAGCGGGTTTTTAATGCATCGCAAAGCAAACTGCCTGTAAACAGAACAATTGGATTGCCGGACAGTACGCGCATCGAAAAGGGCTTGTACGCATATATTTTAAAAATGAAATTTCTAAAATAATTCGAAATTTTTGAACTTGAATAGCGTCCAAATAGTGTTAAACTAGATATGTGGAAGAATGCGCACACGCTGAAGTTTTGCACTTAGGTGAAATGCCGGATTGAGGCGTATGCAACCGACAGCTTCTATTCACTTAAACTGAGAAAACAACCATATCAACGAAATGGAGGAGCGTAACGTGCACGGAAGTTATAAATTTCGCCAGGAAATGCTGCAGATACATCGTCCGGATGTTCTGGATACTACGTATGCGCCTAAGCCAGATGAGATCGGTATTGATGAAAGCTGGAGCATTGTTATTGCTAAGGATTGTGGACGTGTTTTGTTGAATGCTGCGCAAGATCTTCAGGACTATCTGCTGACATCTTTGAATGTTTCTGTGGCAATCAAACGACGGATGGACCTTACCAATTTGCCGCCCAAAACATTATTGATTGCTACCTATGAGCGAATGGGTGTGGAGTGGGAAGGAGAGAAAATCCCTGCTTCGTACCGCATTACCGTGAAAGAGGACGCTGTTGTGGTTTGCGGCACCGATGAACGGGGCTGCGCACAGGGATGCTATCGGATTGAGGATCAGATGAACGTGATCCGGGCGCCGTATTTGACTTGCGGCTGCGTGTCCTATGCACCGGAATTTTCGCCTCGAATGATACACTCTGGCTATCAGATGGACAGATTCCCCAATGAGCATTTGTCAGCCATTGCCCATGCGGGTATGGATGCGATTCTCCTCTTTGTCAGCGGTGTAAATAAGACCCCCACTGGGTATATGGATTTCAATGAGCTGATTTACCGGGCAGAAAAGTACGGTCTGGATGTATACGCTTATAGCTATTTCCACAGTACTTTCCACCCGGATGACCCCCGGTCAGAAGAGGAATTTGAAGCTACTTACGGCGCGCTGTTCAGAGAGTGCCCTGGTTTTAAGGGCGTAGTTCTTGTGGGCGAGTCTGTTGAATTCCCCAGCAAAGATCCCCGGGCATCGAAATTGACCCACGCCACCAATGTTGTGGATGGCATTCCCACAGGTAAGCCCACAGCAGGATGGTTCCCGTGCAATGACTACTATCTCTGGCTCAATAGTATGAAGCGGGTTGTCCGCAAGTATCGTCCGGATGCGGATATCGTATTTTGGACTTACAACTGGGGATATGCGCCTGAAAAAGAGCGTCTTGAATTGATTGATTCCCTCCCCACGGACATTTCTTTGATGGCAACTTTTGAAATGTTCGAAGAGAAACTTGTAGATGGTGTGAGAACACGCGCTTGTGACTATACCGCATCTTTTGCCGAGGCCGGCTCTTACTTTATAAGTGAGGCGAAGCGGGCAAAGGAAAGAGGCATTCGGCTGTATACACAGGCTAATAGCGCGGGACGGACATGGGACTTTGGCGTGATACCTTACGAGCCGTGCCCTTACCAATGGGCAAAGCGTTATCGCGCTATGCTTGAAGCGAAGGATAAGTACGGCCTGTGTGGCGTTATGGAATCTCACCATTTTGGCTTCTGGCCTTCGTTTATCAGCAAATTGGAAAAGCGAATGTTTACTTCTCCCCGTGCTGAGGGCGACAATGCTATCCGTGAGTTGGCAAGAGAGCTGTACGGAGATGCCTGTATGGAACGCGCCTTGGAGGCTTGGCAAAAAATCAGTGACGGTATGAACTACTACATTTGCACGAACGAGGACCAATATGGCCCGTTCCGTGTAGGTCCTGCCTATCCGCTGGTGTATCAGGTAGATGTCAAGATTCCCACTGTTCCGTATGCGCATTTCCCCGGAAACGCGATCTGCATTACGGATTACGCTTGCGGTAAGGTGTTCTCCTACATCGCCTTTGGCCAAATTAAAACTGCCCGCATCCAACAGCGGCATCCGGAAGAGGCAAAGTGCCTTGAGAAGATGGAAAGACTGTTTGGCGAAGGCAGAGAAATTCTGGAAGAAATTGCCCCGCTGCTGCCGGAGGTTCAGAAGCAGGAATGCTTACGTCTTTGCAATCTGGTTCATTTTATGGAGCATTGCGCCCGGACAACCATTCACGTAAAACAATGGGCAGTCCTGCGCGCAAAGTGCGGCAGTGAAACAGACAGCAGAAAAATACTGGATATGCACCGTCAAATGGTTGCCATAGGCGAAGCGGAAATCAAAAATGCACAGGAGACAATTCCTCTGGTGCAAAAAGATTCCTGCCTGGGCTGGGAGCCGTCGATGGAATATATCGGCAGCGAATATCATCTGAATTGGAAGATCCGTCAGGTGCGGCAAGTCCTGGACAATGAGATTCCCCGCTACAATTGGGATATTCAATACATCTTGGACAAGGACGGAAAATACGAATCGCTTTGATAAGCACAATAATGTGCAATATATCTCATCATTATGTAATCCCGGCATATGGTATCTACTCCACCAATATAGGTATCATTTGTCAAATTAAAGGAGGATAAAGCCGTTATGACTCACGGTGCGGCATAGTGGAGACATGTCGTAAAGCCTACGCTGTTATACCCGGTGCAGGTGAGAGCATATGCGAGGAGTCGGTATGCTTAGAGTTAAGAAAGTATGTCAACTGTAACCCTGAAGAACATCAAAAAGATCTACCCCTTCACAGCGGAAGACGCCAAGGAAAAGAAGAAGCTGAACAAGAGAAAAAAGAATGAAGAAGTGGTA
>JAZOMT010000002.1:0-43485 GCA_045654085.1 Faecousia sp.
TTGCTTAAAGAAAACCACCGGCAGTGCCGGTGGTTCCAAAAAGCTTTAGCTATGCCTAGTAAAAATATCCTCCTTAAGTTATAGTGATGGTGGTCTGCCAACCGCCATTACATAACTTAAGGAGGAATCAAGTCCAGATGAAACTTGACACAAACAGTTTAGCACACACGAAGTGGGAATGTAAATACCATATTGTATTCGCCCCAAAATATCGACGACAGATTATCTACGGAAAGATCAAGATGGATATAGGACAAATGCTACGAAAGCTATGCGAATATAAAGGTGTAGAGATTATCGAAGCAGAGGCGTGCAAAGATCATATCCATATGCTTATATCAATCCCGCCCAAATACAGTGTAGCACAAATAATGGGATACCTTAAGGGTAAGAGTAGTCTAATGATCTTCGAGAAATATGCCAACCTTAAGTACAAGTACGGCAACCGGAATTTTTGGTGCCGTGGATATTATGTAAGTACAGTAGGAGCAAATAAGAAGGCGATACAAGAATACATCAGAAATCAACTACAGGAAGATTATTCCGATGACCAAATGAGTATAAAAGAGTATGTCGACCCGTTCACGGGTCAGCCAGTAAAAGAGGGCAAATAAACAAAAGCCCCTTTAGGGGCAGCCCGTGAAATCTGCGCGGTTGGCAGACTTTTCGACGAGCCTATAGGCTCAGCCAAGGGCATGCCCCAAGGGGGCTAGTGCATACCACCGGCACGGCCGGTGGTTATGATTGGAATTATTATAGAACCAAAATTAACACCACGGTCCGGGAGTGGACATTGCACCGTTAAATTAAGAAAGCAGCATAATTTTTATAAAAATCGTTAATTGTTATAATTGTATATTTCGCG
Organism: Faecousia sp.; assembly: GCA_045654085.1. GTDB lineage: Bacteria > Bacillota > Clostridia > Oscillospirales > Oscillospiraceae > Faecousia. Next base: position 866 of record JAZOMT010000002.1, read on the forward strand.
AAATTATGTTATAATGGCAATGTATAATTTAGTGGGTATTTTGGCATTGCCTAATATATGTGGAGCGCTTTTTTAAATTAGTGTAACATTTTTGGATTTTCATAAGGAAGCGACATCGAAGACGACGATGGCGATTGGCTATCCCAGTACCGATTGCAAATCCGTAGAAATTATTTGTAAATATTCTCTGTGAGCGAGGCAGAAAATCTTTTGCATCCGGTAAATATGAGGAGGTTACCAGATATGATAAAGAAATCGAAAGTACTCGGAATGACTAAGTGTATGCTTGCTCTTATGCTGTGCATAGTAATGCTGGTTGGCACAACCCTGGCGTGGTTCACTGCGAAAGTGAACAATACCGGCAACCGTATCGAAGCAGGTACGGTGGAAATGAACTTGCTGAAATACGACGAGAATGACAAACTGTACCAGAGTATTGGCGAAAATAAGCTGTTCTACGACGTGTGGGAGCCAGGTGATACAAAGGTTACTTATCTGGCAGTCCAGAATGCCGGCACCCTTGCCTTCAACTACAACATTGTACTTAACATTACACAAGGCGATACACCTCTGAGTGCTGTGCTTGATTATGCGATCCTTTCTCCTATGGACAAGGATGCCTTTGATGCTGCCTTTGAGGATACAAGCTGGGAGACGATTGTCGCAAGCGAGGGCGTGGAAACCGGCGATATGCCTCTGGGCGAAGTCGTTGCTGCTCCCAACGGAGCGCTGGAGGCTGGAGAGACTGACTATTTCATTCTGGCTATCTATTTGGATAAGGATGCTACTGGCGATTATCAGGGTGCTTGGCTAAACATTGATTTGGAAATTAATGTCGAGCAAATGCCTGCTGAAGGTGATTACTTTAGCAATCAGTAAGATCCTTACGGGTTCTATAATAAATATTGGGGTCAGGCATAATTGCCTGACCCCAATATTTATTTCACTTATCGCATTACAGAGCTTTTCCAGCCATAAATACGCGCTTTTTGGTATAATCAGGGGAGCAAACCAGGAAATCCGCCTGCTTGCCGGTTGCAATAGAACCGACAACAGTTTCCGCGCCAATGGCGCAGGCGGGATTCCAGGTAGCGGCGCGAACGGCATCTTCCTCGGGAATGCCGAAGAAAATGGCGTTAACCATACAGCTGTACAGATTAGCTGCAGAGCAGGCGATAGTGCCGTCAGCCAGCCGGGCAATGCCGTTTTCCAAACAGGCTTCCTGACCGCCAATATCGAACTTACTGCCCTCCGGCATACCGCAGCATCGGCCCGAGTCGGAAACCAGCACCATCCGGTCACCGCCAAACATAGAGAAAGCCAGCCGGACAGATGCGGGATGGACGTGAAGACCGTCACAAATCAGTTCCGCCCGGACATTGGAATTTTCCACAGCCGCGGGAATGACACCGGGATTTCGGTGGTGGATACCGGGCATTGCGTTAAACAGGTGGGTCAGGTGGGTAGCGCCTGCGTCAAAGGCATCTTTTGCGTGTTCGTAATCCGAGTCGGTATGGGCTACGGCAACAGTGCAGAGCGCCTTTGCTTTTTCCACAAATTCTGCCGCGCCGGGCAGCTCCGGCGCAACGTCTACGATTCGCACCAAACCGCCGCAGCCGTTTTGCAGCTTTTGGAAGCCCTCAAAATCCGGCTCTTTTAAGTAATCCGCATTCTGCGCGCCCCGTTTTTTGTAAGAAAAATAGGGACCTTCCATCTGAATGCCCCGCAGGACAGACAGACCCTCGTTGGCTTCGTCCACCAAACGGCGGGCATTGCCAAAAGCCTTTTCCAATACTTCGTAGGGCAGAGTCATAGAAGCGGGGGCAAAAGAGGTGACGCCTACAGAGGCGTAGTAGGCGGCCATTGCTTTGAGACCCTCGTAATCACCGTCGGAGAAATCCGCGCCGGAGTTTCCGTGGCTGTGGACGTCAATGAGGCCGGGAATGACAGTAGCGCCTTTTAAATCCACCGCATCTTCGGGGACATTTTCGGGAAGAACTGCGCCGAATTTGCCGTCCACCACCTCAAAAGCGCCTGTCCGGAACTGAAAGTCAGGGCAGAAGATTCTGGCGTTTTTGTAAAACATAGGGCTTCCTCCTTAATTGGTGGCGGGGAGACTTGCAGCGGCCACAGACTGGCCTACCCGGCGCATCTTCTCATCGGGGAGGGTGACGGTGCATTTTGCTGCCAGCTCGGGGTACTCATCAGCCAGAATCTCGTTGCAGACCCGCAGAATGGTATCGCCGCCCTTACCGGACATTACACGGCCCAACAGCATCATATAGTCAAGATCATAGAACTGGGAATAAAGAACGGTGGTGTAAGCCAGGTAAGCGCCAATGGTTTCAAAGATTGCTACGGCCCGGGGATCATCGACTTCCATCAGCTTCTGGACGAATTTCAGCTTCTCCGCCAAAGACAGATCCTCGGGGATTTCAATGCCCGCAACAGGCGCCAGCTTAATAACGGCATCCTGGCTAAAGTACTTGCAGCCAACACCAAAGTCGGTGGACCACTCGTCCTGCATAGCGCCTTCCTGCAGGTCAACAGGCGCAAATGCCAGTTCGTTGATCCAGCCCAGTACGTTCTGGTCCTTATCCACATAACCAACAGCCTCGGAGGTGCCCATTGCCAGACCCATCAAATTGCCCTTGCCCAAACCGATGGCACCGGCGAGGGCCGAAACGTCACCGTCATTGGCGACCAAAATGGGGATATTCGGGTCAATTTCCGCAGCGGCCCGGTCAAAGACCGTTTTCACAAAATCCCACTTACTCCGGGGAACTTTATAGAAGATGCTGGATACCATGGGGGCATTGCCGATAAATACGCCGGCAGAGGAAACGCCAATGGCATCTACGCGGGGCATCTTGGAAGCGGCAGTGCGGAAAGCGGTGAGGATCTCCTGATACTGGTAGTTGGGATCCTCATTCAGCTTGGGGAACCACAGAACCTCTTCGGAATAGACACATTCGCCGTCAATCACAGCGGAAACCTTGCGGTCGCTTCCGCCGGCATCAAAGCCGATGCGGCAGCCGTTCATATTGCCGCCCATAGGCTGGGCAACCTCGTTTGCTGCAGGGCACTGCTCCAGAGGAAGATCGATTACTTCCAAGGTGTTCTCGTACACCTGATGGAAGAACATCGCATCAAACTGCCGCTCTCCCTCGGGGGTATACGCCTTCTGCAAACGCTGCGCCAAATCGCTGCAGCCGCAGACGGTTACGCGGAAGCCGCCGGTGGACCACAGCAGGAACTTTACATAGCGTTCTACATAGCGATAGTCGGCCTCCATCATTTCGGGTGTGCCGTGGATAAAGGTCTTATGGACAGAAACGCGGCCCTTGTCACGTTCAACAGCAATGGCGATAGGCTTCTTTGCGTCTTTTAGATAAGCTGCGCGCCACACACCGAAGGGAATAAAGGTGGGGTCCAGCTTGGGGGCGTGTTTCATCTGATATTCAATGCCTAAGTATTGCATTTATATTTCCTCCTCTTTGGTTACTTATCGAAACCGTTGGGGTTCTTGCTTTGCCAGTTCCAGGTGTCGCGGCACATATCGTTCTGATCCTTGGTGGCTTCCCAGCCCAGAACCTCACGGCTCTTGGCGGGATCTGCGTAACAAGTGGCCAGGTCGCCGGGACGGCGGGGAGCAATCTCGTAGGGAACAGGAACACCGTTGGCTGTCTCAAAAGCCTTCACCATATCCAGTACGGAGTAGCCGGTGCCGGTACCCAGATTGAAAACGCTTTCACCGCTGGACACCATCAAATGGGAAATAGCCGCCACGTGGCCCTTTGCCAAATCTACCACGTGAATATAGTCCCGGACACCGGTGCCGTCGTGGGTGGGATAGTCGTTGCCGAATACATTCAGGTGATGGCGCTTGCCAATGGCCGTCTGAGAAATGTAGGGCATCAGATTGTTGGGGATGCCGTTGGGGTGTTCACCGATGAGACCGCTGGCGTGGGCGCCTACGGGATTAAAGTACCGCAGCAGTACCACAGACCACTCCGGGTCGGCAGCGGCAATGTCCCGCAAAATTTGCTCGCACATATATTTTGTCCAGCCATAAGGATTGGTGCAGTTTCCGGTCTTGGAGGTCTCACGCAGGGGCATTTCATTGTCTCCGGAGTAAACCGTGGCGGAGGAGGAGAACACAAGCTTCTTGACTCCACATTTTGCCATAACACGGCACAGCGTCATAGTGGAGCAGAGGTTGTTGTCGTAATACGCCAAAGGCATTGCGACAGATTCGCCTACGGCCTTCAGACCGGCAAAGTGAATAACACAGTCGATTTTGTGGGCGGCAAAGATGTTGCGCAGCAGTTGCTCATCCCGCACATCTCCTTCGTAAAAGGGAATCTCCCGCCCTGTAATCTGTTGCACACGGCGCAGACTCTCAGGGTTGGAATTGCATAGGTTGTCGATAACAATGGGATGGTGGCCTGCTTCAATCAGCTCTACGCAGGTGTGGCTTCCGATATATCCAGCGCCGCCGGTGACTAAAACCTTCATTTTGCAATCTCCTTTACGATTTGATGCATCTGCTCCCACTTGCCTTCCATATCTGCTACCAGCTTGAACTGGGTGCGGCAGCGGTCAAGATTTTGTTCGGGATAGCGGATGTGGAAATAGTGGTCGCCGTCCAGATAGTCGGTGAGGAAGCGAATACCGCACTCTAAGGTCATCAGCTTAGCGCCCCAGGGCAGGTAGTCCAGTTCTGCCTCGGTCAAACCGCCCTTGGCACCTTCTATGAAGCCACGGGTGTAGCGGGTGTACAGCTCGATGTCAAAACACACCTTGCTCAAATCCTTTTCGTCTTCAGCGGTATGGTTGGCGCCAAAACGGATGGAATCACCAAAATCATAGATGGAAAGACCGGGCATAGTGGTATCCAGATCGATGATACAGACACCTTCCAGGGTATCCTCATCAATCAGGACGTTATTTAACTTGGTATCGTTGTGGGTGACCCGCAGGGGCAGCTTGCCTTCCCGCAGGGCATTCATAGCTACGGAGCAGTCTGCCTTCCGATCCATAGCAAATTGAATTTCCGCCGCCACATCCTTGGCGCGGTTGAGCTTATCTGCTTCCAGCGCGGCCAGGAACTTGTTGAAGCGGTCTTCTGTGTTGTGGAAGTTTACAATGGTCTCGTGCAGAGTTTCTGCAGGATAGTCCGACAGAAGCCACTGGAAGCGACCGAAGGCCCGGGCAGAAGCTTCAAAAAGCTCGGGGGTGGCTTTCTGCAGGCAGAGGGTATTCTCCACATAGTGGGTCAGCCGCCACACCTTGCCGGTGGCATCGGTGTAGTAGGGCTTGCCGTCACGGGTAGGAACCAGGTTCAGGGTCTCCCGCATAGTGTCGCCGCCGGTGGCTTCAATCTTTTTCCGCAGGTGGGAGGTGACACCGATAAAGTTCTCCATCAGCTCATCCTGTTTGGGAAATGCTGCCTTGGACAGACCCTGGAGGATGAAACGGACAGCTTTGCCCTCCTGGGGCTGGCAGACAATACAGAAGGTATCGTTGATGTGTCCGCTGCCGTAGCGGACAGCGCCCAGTAAGGTGGCAGGGAAATCATAAGCGGCAATTACTTCGCTCAGAACGGTTTCGTTTTCAGGAATGTACATATTTTAATAACTCCTTATTTAATTCCACAGATTTTCTTCGTAGATGCCTTGCTTTTTCATATTGGAAATGGCTTCTTTTACGGAGTCCAGATCCTCCCGGTAGGTCACACCGTACCAGGTCTCCTCGCAGGGCAGTACCCGCACAGTTGCTGTGCCGGCTTGCAGTTGGTCATTCACAACAGAGGGTAGGAAATACTCGCCCTTCAGCGGATTATTGACGATCGCATTGTCCAGAAAAGCCGCAAAGCGGTCATCCAATTCCTGCAGCATTTTAGGCGTAAAGCCCCAGAAATTCATAGAAACAATGGTATCACCGGGCAGATCCGTAAAGGTCTCGCCATCTTCGGTGAACTTAGCGTCAGCGCCGTTCTTAAAGATTTTAGTACGCTCGGTAACGCCGGTGAGCAAGCCGTTTTCAACCTCGCAGACACCGCGGGCAACGCTGCCGTTCTCGGTGACGGTGTTGCGAACACGATAGCCCACCATCGCGTATCGGGATTCGTCCTCGTTATTTACCAAGTAATCATAGATTGCGGAGAATGCGGTGGGGCCGTAGAAATCGTCAGCATTGATGACGGTGAAGGGGCCATCTACCACATCCTTGCAGCACAGAACTGCGTGACCGGTGCCCCAGGGCTTTTCGCGCCCTTCAGGAACGCTGTAACCTGCGGGCAGCTTGTCGATGGTTTGGTGGACATAGGTAATGTTAAAATACTTTTCCATACGGCTGCCAATTACTTCCCGGAAGGATGCCTCCAACTCGGGCTTAATGATGAAGACCAAATCCCGGAAACCGGCGCGCCAGGCATCAAAGAGGGAAAAGTCGATAATGATATGTCCCTGGTCGTCCACAGGCGCGATCTGCTTGAGACCGCCGAACCGGCTGCCCATACCTGCAGCCATGATGACAAGAACTGGATTTTTCATAAAAATCATCCTCCTGAGAATAATATGTTTTTATTTGAACATTTTTATTTTAACGCACCCCGTTTTTGAAATCAATCGTTGAAAGCTTCCTGTGTCGAAATATATAAATTTATTATACTTATATATAAAAATGCTTGCAAATTTGTGCATAAATAGATAAAATAAAAGTACCACAAGAGATTTGAGGTGCCCATTATGATAAAACCTATGATCGATCCTTCTTTCTCGGCCTATGGAATTGTGGAGCGGTTTGGCAAGGAACAGAACAGAACACTCGATAGGATTCCGGTAATTGGTCAAAAAGAAGTGCGTATGTATCGTTTTCCCTTTGATACGCTCTGGGATTATGTGGAGGGAATGACGGTTTTGGTGATCCAAAATGATGCGCAGAGAGAAGAATATTACCTGGATAGAACTGTGACTGTCCGTGCCGGCGTGTGCTTTGGCTTTTGCCCCTTGGGGGGAGGGAGTGTGGTTGCGGGCAATAGCGCCCTCCTGACAGAGGCAGCCTGTGTGGAAATTTTACATTTTCCGGGTGACTCCCCGACAGCTGACCGGCTTCAGGTATTCACTTTGTTTCGTCAGGTGGGGAGGGATGGCCTCTTCTTCCGCGGGGAGCAACACCCGCCTTTGGAACTTGTATTTGTGGAGAAGGGAATACTGCAAAATTATTGCGACGGCCAAAAATTTACGCTGCGCCCCAACGAGTTTCTCCTATTTAGCCCAAATCAGTGGCATATGCAGCAGGCTGACCGGGATGTGCGCTTTTTGACGGTCTCCTTTTTGTGGGAGGGTTATGACTTTTCGCATCTACATAACCGTGTTCTTTCTGCTTCCTCTGCCATTGGACAAAGTGTGCAGTCACTTTTGGGGGAGTATGGGCAGGATTTACCGGGGCGGGATGAATTTTTGATTGCTCAAATCAAATTGCTGCTTCTGCAAATTCTGCGGCTGCCGGGCGGGGAAGACATTTTGAAAAAACCTTCTCCCGCATCGGAACGGGCGCACCGTATGATCCTGAATAAAGCTATGCAAACCGTGTCGGAAGGGATTTATGGGAAACTGACGGTCAGCGACCTGGCAGCAGCGGTAAATGTCAGTACATCTCAGCTGACAGCCCTATTTAAAACCTACTTGGGTATGGCTCCGGCGAAATACATCACCCACATCCGTTTGGAAGAGAGCAAGAGCCTGTTAAGCGAACAGAATATGAGCATCGGTGAGATCGCAGATCTCCTGGGCTATGCCAGTGTGCAGCACTACTCCAAGCAATTCCATAGCTGGTTTGGCTGCGCGCCTTCCTTGTATGCCAACAGAAATCATCGCCTGCGATAAAGCGGAAAGAGCCGGATTATAGGAGATGTATACTTAAAATATGAAATTTCTAAAACAATTCGAAATTTTTTAAATTGAATAGAAATCAAATAGTGATAAACTAAACTTATGAAAGAATGCGTATTTCTATCTGTAACATTCTGAATAACTAAAAAGGAGAAAATACTATGGCAAGAATTTGCATCCCCGATCACGAGTACAAAGAAAGAGTACAGCGCTGCGCTGCCATCCTGCGCCGTGAGAATCTGGACGTTCTCATCGTTAACGGCAACGAGGCTGACTATGCCAACCCCCGTTACTTCTCCGGCTTCTGGCCCCTGTTTGAGCGCGCCGGCGTAGCCATCGCTGCCAACGGCGACGCTGCCCTGATGGTAGGTCCCGAGTCTTCTATCTTTGGCGCTGACCGCAATAAGCTGGACAAGATCTTCACCCTGCTGGCTTACCGCGAGAGCGCAAACCCCGCTTACCCCGAGCTGAAGCCCGACACTTTCCACGATGTGTTCAAGTCCCTGGGTATTTCCGGTGAGCACCTGCGCATCGGTGTGGCTTCCTATCTGGATACCTCCGTGGTTATCTTCAACGCAATTCGTGAAGCCTTCCCCAAGGCTGAGATCGTAGATGCCGGCCACATTATGGTTGAGCTGCGCCGTATCAAGAGCGAAAACGAGCTGGCTTGCCTGCGTGAGGGCTATCGCATTGCTAATATCGCTACTGAGGAAGTTATCAAGGCTATCCGCCCCGGTATGACCGAGCTGCAGATGGTTGGCGTTGCGCAGAAGGCTGTTTATGAAAACGGCGCTGAGTACGAAGGCCTGCCTATGTACGTCTTCTCCGAGGCTTCCCCCCGTCACGCAATCCCCCGCTCTTCCTACCGTGAGTTCCAGAAGGGCGACATCGTTCAGCTGAACCTGAGCGCTAAGATCGACGGCTACTCTGCCGCCATCGGTTACCCCATCTGCCTGGGTAAGCTGGAAGGCCAGCGCCGTGACATCGTCCAGTTCTGCCGCGAGGCCCACACTTGGTCCGAGCAGCAGGTCAAGGCTGGCGTTTACGCCGCCGACATCGCTAAGGGCTTCTACAAGTACTTTGTTGACCACGGCTACGAGAAGAACTACGTTTACGGTCCTCTCCACGGCACCGGCATCATCGAGGTTGAGGCTCCTTGGTGCGAGACCAGCTCCGATTACTTCCTGCAGGAGAATATGACCTATCAGGTTGATACTTACATCTCTGCCGATACCTTCGGTACTCGTTGGGAGAAGGGCATTGCTGTTAAGGAGAATGGCTTTGAGATGCTGTCTCCTGAGATTCCCGCGGTCTGTCCTGAAATTCTGTTCTGATAACTTATCACCGGCGCACGCCCTGTGCGCCGGTTTCCTAAAATGAGGAGGATATACCTATGCAAATGTTGGAAATGCTCTATGACGAGATCCAGGATGCCGTGGATCGAAAAGTTCCTTTCATCATCCCCATTGGCACTTTGGAATACCATGCCCGCCACGCTTCCTGCGGTACGGATACTTTGGTCGTTACCGGATGCCTGCGGGAACTGGAAAAGGAAAAGGAAATCGTGGTGTGCCCGCCCATTTGGTACGGCGTGGCTTCCTACGCTGTCTGCGGCCCCAAACCCAGCCACTTCCATGTGGACGAGGACGCCTATGTCAATTACCTTTACTATATTCTCAAATCTATGATTGACGCAGGACATAAGAATATTTATTTGGTTCCCCATCACCAGACCGAGGGCGCAGGCCTTATGCCTATGACCATTGCGTGCCATAAAGCCGCTAAAAAGGTTACGATGGAGTATATGGAGGAGAAACTGGGAAAAGGCTGGTGGGGCAGTGATGCCTACGCAACCTACTACGAGGATATGGGTTCCGAGGATGATCCCTTCTCCTATATTAAGGTCATCCCCCTCATCGGCGCAGAGGCGCAGATTAAGTGCGGCGGCTTCGACCATGCCGGCAAGTGGGAGACCAGCCTGCTGATGGGTACATACCCCGAATTGGTTGACCTGAGCCGCTGTGAGCGGAACACCGAATGGTTTGCCCAAAGCGCAAAAGAAGCCAGCGCAGAGACCGGCAAGCATATGGTGCAGTGTACTTTGGAGTGGCTTCGCCAGGCCATTCAATAAGGAGGAAACAATATGCGTCAAATTAAAGTAGAAGCCCTCACCTGTGAGGCCTTTGCCCCCTTCGGTCAGTTCTATGCTATGGCCGATCCCAAAGGCCATCCTCTCTGCGGTGAGCTTCACCGTTTTTTCCCGGACCGTTTGGTAGCTGACAGCAACCACCGGGTAGGCTATTCTCCTATTTTGGTGAAGAAGCCTGAAAAAATGACCGTCACCGCTGTGGAATATCACACCACTACTTGGGAAATGATTATGCCACTAAATGATGATATGATCCTTCACGTGGCGCCTGCCTCTGCCGGAACGCCAGTGACTCATCTTACAAAGGCGTTCTTGGTACCCAAGAATACCCTTATCAAGATGAATGCCGCCATATGGCATTTGGCGCCTCTGCCTGCCAATGCAGACGAGTTGGCTGCTATGATTATCTTGCCTGAATGTACATATGCCAATGACTGCACCGTAGTGGATTTAAAGCCCGAGGAGCAGTTTGAAATCGTTTTATGAGTTGGAAAGAAGACTGTGAAGCGGGGCTTCTGTACGACGCAACCAATCCGGAGCGAGAAGCGGAACATCTCCGCTGCGCGGACTTATGCTGGGAATACAACCGGACAAGGCCTTCTGATATGGAAACCCGGGAAAAGATATTACGGCAGATTTTCGGAAAGCTGGGCGCAGATCCCTATGTGGAACCTACGGTCTTCTTTGGCTTTGGCTACAATGTGGAAGCGGGAGACCGGTTCTTCGCCAACAATAACTGCGTTTTCGTAGATCCCGGCAAGATTGTTTTCGGAGATGACGTAAAAATTGCCCCCCAATGCGGTTTCTACACTGCCTTGCATCCCTTGGATGCAGAAATGCGGGCTACCGGCGCGGAGACAGCCAAACCCATCCGGGTCGGCAACAATGTCTGGTTCGGCGGCGGTGTCAAAGTGCTGCCCGGTGTCACCATCGGAGATAACTGCGTTATCGGCGCCGGCAGTGTGGTCACACACGACATTCCATCCAACACGCTGGCTTACGGAAATCCGTGCCAGGTTATCAGAAAATTAAAATAAAGGAGAATATTTATATGGGATACGGAAAGAAAGTATGGATTTTCCCGGATGCGGAGCTGCCTCCTGTGGGCGTGAATTTGATTCCCGGCCATGAATCCATCATTATTACCAACACCGGCGACGAGGACGCCCACATTAAGATTACCCTGATTTACACGGACAAGGAGCCTATCGATGCTATCCATATCACCGTGGGCGCCCGCAGAGTTCGCTGCCTCCGTACAAACGAGGAAAAGGACTTTGGCGCTTATACTGCCAAGTTCGAAGAACAGTATGCCATTATGCTGGAAAGTGATGTTCCTGTGGTGGCCCAGTACGGCCGCGCAGAACCCAGAACCGTAGCCTTCTACACCACTCCCGGATATTGCGAGTAATTACCCTTCACGAAAGGAGACTCTGGAAAATGAAACGATCTGAAATTAATAAAGCGCTGAAAGAACTGGAAGCAATGTGCGAAAAGCACTGCTGCTACCTGCCGCCCTTCTGTAACTTTACGCCCGAGCAGTGGCAAAATATTGGCCACGAATATGACGAGGTGCGGGACTGTATGCTGGGCTGGGATATTACCGACTACGGTATGGGCGATTTTGATAAGTTCGGCTTTAGCCTTATCACCATCCGTAATGGCAACCGCGCGATGGCAGATAAGTACCCCAAGGTCTACGCAGAGAAGCTGCTGTACTTGAAAGAGGGTCAGTATGCCCCTAACCATTTCCACTGGTACAAGACGGAGGATATTATCAACCGTGGCGGTGGCAATGTGCTGATTCGGGTATATAACAGCCTGCCCAACGAAGAAATTGACTATGAATCCGACGTAACTGTACATACTGACGGCCGCACCTACACGGTACCTGCCGGCAGCATTGTTCGTTTGACTCCCGGTGAGAGTATCCACGTGCAGCAGTATATGTACCACGATTTCTCTGTGGAAGAGGGAAGCGGTCCTGTTCTGCTGGGCGAAGTCAGCCAGTGTAATGATGACAACACCGACAACCGTTTCAATCCTCCCGTAGGCCGTTTTCCCACCATTGAAGAGGACGAAGCGCCCTACCGACTGCTGTGTAACGAGTACCCGGAGGCAAAATGATGGACGTTGTTGCATTGGGCGAACTGCTCATTGATTTTACTATGGTCAGCGCAGACGCTGAGGGATACCCCACTATGGCGGCCCATCCCGGCGGCGCGGTGGCGAATTTCCTGGCGGCTGTTTCCAAATTTGGAGGAAATACCGCGCTCATCGGCAAGGTAGGCAATGATGCCTTCGGCAACCTGCTGCTTGACACATTAAATGAGGCCGGTATTGGGACATCGGGTATGGTGGTGGATGATTCTGTATTTACCACCCTGGCTTTCGTGACCCTGGATGCCACCGGTGACCGGAGCTTCTCCTTTGCCAGAAAGCCGGGCGCAGACACCCAGCTGAAGGCGGAAGAAGTAGATCTCGGCTTAATCGAGCAGGCAAAGGTGCTCCATTTTGGCACCCTTTCTCTTACCGATGAGCCTGCAAAGACGGCTACCCAAAAGGCGGTCGCCTATGCCAAGGAAAAAGGCAAGCTTTTGACCTTTGATCCCAATCTTCGCAAGCCGTTGTGGCATAGCTTGGAGGATGCCAAAGAGCAAATGCTTTGGGGCCTCAAGCAGGCAGATGTGGTTAAGATCAGCGACGAGGAAGTGGAGTTCCTCTTCGGTCTTGGCGTAGAGGAAGGCGCCCGGTATATTCTGGATACCTTTGATATGAAGTTGGTGTTTGTCACCTGCGGCGCAGACGGCTGTTATTTCTGCAATCGCATTGCCAGCGGTCATGTGCCAGGCCTTAGCGGTATTAAGGTGGTGGATACCACCGGTGCCGGTGATATCTTCGGTGGCAGCGCGGTGTGGAAGCTACTGCAGGCTGGAAAGTCTCCTGATACATTGACGGAGGAAGAACTGCGCGATGTGGTAGGCTTTGCCTGTAAGGCTGCCGGCCTTTCCACAACCAAACCCGGCGGTATTTCCAGTGTGCCCCGGTTAGAGGATGTAATGTAAGGAGAAGAACGATGCAAGAGCTTTGGAATGGCTTTGAAATGAAAAGCTTTGAATTTGAGGGAAAGACTGCCTACATCGTTTTCCCGGAAGCCGGTACAGCCAATGGATTTCTGGCAATGAAAATGATCTACTGGGATGCATTCCCTGAGGCAGCAGAGATCGGCCTGCTGAAAAAAGGTTTCCACCTGTGCTATGTGGATCACGATTTCCGGTGGGGCGCTGCGGATGATTTGGACCGGCAGGCTCGCTTTGCGCAGTATGTCACGGAGGAATATGGTCTGCAGAAGGAAATTGCCTGCGTCGGTATGAGCTGCGGCGGTTTGACTGCAATCAAGTTCGCGGCAAGACATCCCCAGTTGGTAGCTGTGCTTTACTTGGATGCGCCGGTGCTGAACTTTATGAGCTGTCCCTGTGGATTTGGCGAGGGCAACGAGCTTGTGGGCGGCATCGATGAAATTCTGAGTGCCCTGAAGATGGACAGCATTTCCCAGCTTATCTGCTACCGGGAGATGCCTATGGATAAGATTCCCGAACTGGTAAAAAACAAAATCCCCGTCGTTATGGTTGCCGGTGGCAGTGATCCGGTTGTTCCGTTCCACGAAAATGGCATTATGCTGAAAAAGGCCTATGAGGAAAATGACTTAGAGTTTGCTTTCTTTATGAAGCCTGAATGTGCGCACCATCCCCACGGTTTGGAAGACCCCACTCCGGTACTTACATTTATTGAAGAACACATCCGGAAGTCTGCAAAGTAAAATCTACAAAGAATCTGCGAAGCCTGGCGTTAACCAACGCCGGGCTTTTCTTTGGGTGTGCCAAGGAAAAATATACTTGCAGAAACGTCGCAGGCTGATATAATAGACGGTAGATGCCAGTGGAAGCATTTATATGACGAAAAACAAATAGAAAGGGAAAATCAATATGAAATACGATTTTACTTCCATTATGGACCGTCGCGGCAAGGACGCCATTGCTGTTGACAGCATCGGTACGATGCCCGGTTTTTCGCCTGCTGCGCCCAAAGAGGGGTTCGATGTAATCCCAATGTGGGTTGCAGATATGAATTTCCCCACAGTACCAACCATTCCGGAAGCAATCATTGCCCGGGCGGAGCATATGGCTTACGGTTATTTTTCACCAACGGAAGAATACTTTGATTCCATCATTCGCTGGCAGGAAAAGCGCAACGGTGTTACGGGACTAACCAAAGAACATATCGGTTATGAAAACGGTGTTTTGGGCGGTGTGGTCAGCGCGCTGAATGTCCTCTGCTCCCGGGGAGACAATGTGCTTGTTCACAGCCCCACCTACATCGGCTTTACAAGAAGCCTTACGGATAACGGCTACAGACTCGTCCATTCCCCACTTATTAAGGACGAAAAAGGCATTTGGCGGATGGATTTCGAGGATATGGAGAAGAAAATCGTGGAAAACAAAATCCACGCCACGGTGTTCTGCTCTCCTCACAATCCCTGCGGCCGCGTTTGGGAGAGATGGGAAATTGAAAAGGCGATGGAGCTTTTCAAAAAGCACGATGTTTATGTGGTATCCGATGAAATTTGGTCGGACATTATCCTCACCGGATATAAACACATGCCCACCCAAAGCGTCAGCGAGGATGCCAGAAACCGCACGATTGCCGTCTACGCGCCTTCCAAGACATTTAATTTGGCAGGTCTTATCGGCAGTTATCACATCATCTACAATAAGTATCTGCGGGAGCGTATCGAAAAGGAATCCTCGCTGTGCCACTATAACAGTATGAATGTGCTGTCTATGCACGCCCTCATCGGCGCATATAAGCAAGAGGGCTATGAATGGACAGACGAACTGTGTGAAACCATCACCGGCAATATCAATTATGCCGTCGATTACATCCGCGCCCGGTTCAAAGGCGTGGAGGTGACCCGCCCTGAAGGCACATATATGCTTTTTGTGGACTGCACCGGGTGGTGTGAAGCCCACGGCAAGACCATCGAAGATGTGGAAAAAGCGGCCTGGGATGTAGGCGTTGCGGTGCAGGATGGACGGATGTTCCACGGGTCTTGCCATATCCGTATGAATTTGGCGCTGCCGCTGTCTCGGGTAAAGGAAGCCTTTGAGAGACTTGACAAGTACGTTTTTAACCCATAAATGCTAGGAGAAATGCTATGAAAGTACTGGAAACAAAAAATGCCCCCGGCGCCATTGGTCCTTACAGCCAGGGTTTCGAAGTAAACGGTTTTGTATACACCTCCGGACAGATTCCCGTAAATCCTCTGACCGGGGAAGTGCCGGAAGGCATCAGCGCCCAGGCGGAACAGAGCTGTAAAAACGTGGGCGCGATTTTGGAAGCTGCCGGCATTGGCTTTGAAAAGGTATTTAAAACCACCTGTTTTTTAGCGGATATGGGCGATTTTGCCGCCTTTAATGCGGTTTATGCCAAGTACTTTATCTCCAAACCTGCCCGCAGTTGCGTGGCAGTCAAGACATTACCCAAAGGCGTATTGTGCGAAATCGAAGCCATCGCCGTCAAATAAGCGCAGATACGGAGTATAAAAATCCGCCGCTATTGGGCGGCGCACCATAGTGATAAATTGCCTGAAAAGCCGTAGATTTTCCCGATATTGCGTCAAAAATCCTCGCAATCCACAAAGGATTCCTGCGGTTTTTTCCTTATCTCAGAAAAATCTCCATTCTTTTCAGGTGCTGTGCAGTTTTGAAGTCGTAACTTTTTTGATTAACAAATAACAAAATTCCCGGAATGCTGACGCATTTCGGGAATTTTTCGTGAAGTTAAGCGAAAAAGGGACGGTTCAAAACCAATTCATCACTATGGCGCGCCGCCCTTAAGCGGCGGATTCTGCTATTTCTTAGGATAGGGCGTTTTGGTGTTGGTGCGGCAGAGGAGATAGTCTACGCTGACACCGTAGTAATCTGCCAGCTTTGTGGCATACTGTAGCGGTAGATCTCGCTCGCCACGCTCATATTTGGAATATAAAGATTGGTCGCACATCAGATAATCTGCAATTTCTTTTTGCTTCAAATCGTTGTCTTCCCGCAAGTCACGGATACGAAGTTTCATATTTATCACCCAAATTAAAATACAATAGGACGCAATGTCCTATTGACTTTTAGGACTATTAGTCCTAAGATAGTATTATCAAAGGGAGCCACGAAATCTAGGAGGGAAGATAATGGATGAAATAATAATACCGATTGGTGTGTCGACTTATGAAGCACTGTGTAGCTGCGTAGCGGAAAATGCGCGAATCATCCATATTTGGAATACTCTATATGTATTACACACTGAGGAAATACAGCAGCTTTTAACACAATACGGGTATATATTGACAGATATTCCGGCACGCAGAGGCGTACTTTGTATGAAAGAACCGGTTGTTGAAAAAAGTATGATTTGGGATCCTGATGACCTGTTATGACTTGAATATATGATACGTTGTATATGGTAAAATAACAGTTCTATTAGGAACCGGGCGGTGTTCTTTCTTAGCATTGCAAAGTAGAGATAAAAATGTTATAATAAAAATAATTCAAAGAATCAAAGAAACAAGAGGAGGTTCTTTGTATGAAAAAGAGAATGATTTTGATAGGCTGCATTCTCGGAGCCGTATTGCTTCTCGGTTTGTGCTGCCTCATTTTTGTTCCGGGTGGAGACAGACCTGAAACTCCGACAGAATCACCTGCGGTAACAGATCCACCTACCGACCCGCCCACTGATCCACCAACGAATCCTCCAACGGAGCCACCAACAGAACCACCTACCGAACCACCAACAGAACCACCTACCGAACCACCGACAGAACCGCCAACGGAACCGCGTGGGTCGGTACTCTTGGAAATGTCTCAACATACGTATATTGTGACCGATCCGGATAATGCCCGGGGACTTTCCACAAAAGGTTTCGGCCACGGGTTTGGCCTTGCAAAAAACGGTCAGCGCCCGCAAATGTCTATTGATAATCAAAAGAGATTTGACAGGCTTTCCGGCGTTCAGGCGCTGGCGCTGGATACCAAGACCACCGAGAAAATTATGTACCTGACATTTGACAATGGGTATGAATATGAAAATTTGACCGCAGAAATTTTGGATACGCTGAAAGAGAAAAACGTAAAGGCTGCCTTTTTCGTTACCCTGAATTACGCTAAGAAAAACCCCCAGCTCGTGCGTCGGATGATCGACGAAGGGCACATCGTAGGCAACCATAGCTCTACCCATCCGAAATTCCCCGGCCTTACCCGGATACAGATGGCCAGGGAAATTGCGCGGCTTGACAATTATCTTCGGGAAAATTTTGATTACACAAGTCCCTATTTCCGCTTTCCGGAGGGGGAGAGTTCTACCTGTGCGCTGGAGTTGGTGACCTCTCTGGGTTTTAAGTCGGTTTTTTGGTCCTTTGCCTATGACGATTGGGATACAGACAACCAAAAGGGCGCAGACCGGGCGGTAGCAACTGTAACTAAGCGTTTTCACCCCGGCGCGGTGCTTTTGCTTCACGCCATATCCCGGGACAACGCAGAGGGTCTGGGCAGAATTATTGACGAAGCCCAAGCGCAAGGTTATACATTTAAGACATTGGATGAATATGATTTCTAAATAGAGAAAAACGGCTGAATTTCAGCCGTTTTTCTTGACAAAAGAGAAGTATAGATTTACAATCAATTTATGGCGAAACACGCCAAAAGAGAGGAGATAGAAAGCTATGTTAATGACAATCTACAAGCGGGCGCTGAAAGTTGTTCTTCAGAAGCCCTTCCGACTGTGGGGTTTGTCCCTGCTGTCCATCACCCTCAGCGCCATCCTCAGCGCGCTGTGCGGCTTTGCGATCCCTGTGCTGGGCATTTCTGTGGGGCTGCTGATCAGTACTTCTATGACCATCGTATTCCTGCGGGGCTACCGTGGCGAAGAAGTGAATGCAGTACAGCTTTTTGCGTGTTTCAAGGACTGGAATACCATTAAGCGCGTTCTGCTGGGTCTCGGCTGGATGTACCTGTGGATCGTTCTTTGGGCACTGATCCCTATTGTGGGTCCCATCATTGCACTTGTTCGTGTCTATGAATACCGCCTGACTCCCTACATTCTGGTCTTTGAGCCGGATGTTCCTGTGACCGAGGCTATCAAGCTCTCCAAGCAGAAGACCCACGGCTATAAGCTGCAGATGTGGCTGGCTGACTTTGTGTATGCGCTGATCTTCGTTGCAGCTGTGATCGTACTGGGTATTTTGTCCGGCATTCCCTACCTGGGTATTCTGTTTGTTTTGGCGCTGATTGTGCTGTATATTGGTTTCGTTATTCTGGCACCTCTGTTTGCCGGTTTGGTGCAGGCTGCCTTCTACGAAGAAATTGCCGGCAAGGATGCTGTTTACTGCGCAGGCTGCGGTAATAAGCTGACCGCTGATATGGCTTTCTGCCCCGTTTGCGGCAAGTCTACTCAGGAATAATTCCATACATAATGCGCCGCCGGTCTTTTGACCGGCGGTTTTCTTATAAGTTGCAATACGGAAAAGTATGTGCTATACTGATTCTAAACACTATATAAGGAGAGAGAAATATGTTGACATTGGAACGCGCAAAGGAACTGTTGAATACCACTACCACCGAGGAACATCTGTTCCTTCACGCGAAAAATGTTTCGGTTGCTATGGGCGGTCTTGCAAAGCACTTTGGCGAAGATGCGGAGCATTGGATGGCCATTGGTTATCTCCACGACTATGACTATGAGCAGTATCCCAACGCCCATCTGCAATTTACCGAGGCGCCTCTGCTGGCTGCCGGTGTGGCGGAGGAAGAGGTTCGGGCGATCCTTGCCCACGGCTTTGGGCATTGTAATGACGTAGAGCCACTGACCTTGCTGGAAAAGTCTCTCTATACCGTGGACGAACTGACCGGCATCATTCAGGCGGCCGCACGGATGCGTCCTATGGGCATCACGGATATGGAAATCTCCAGCTTTATGAAAAAGTTTAAGGATAAGAAATTTGCGGCCAAGTGTGACCGCACCATCATCACAAAGGGCTGCGAAATGCTGGGGCTGGAAGTGCGTACTGTGGCAGAAATCTGCATCGAAGCGATGAAGCAGTATGCTGAGGAATTACAGATCGGCCCTAAGTTGTAAATATTTAACTGTTTACTTTTTGTTTCCAATATGCTATGATAAAAAAGATAACAGTATAATATTGGAGGATAATTATGTCTAAAGCACCGAAAAACGGCCTTACCAAGAAGCATTGGTTTGGCTATATGTTTGGCGACTGGGGCGGCTGTATGACCTTTGCTCTGATGGCCAGCATCTTCTCGATTTACTGCACAAATGTTTTGGGCATCAATGCCACCGTAATGGGTATTCTTACCATCGTCTGGACCATTTGGGACGCCATTAACGATCCCATGATGGGCGCACTGATGGACAAGGCCTTTGTTAAAAAACGCAACAAGCACGGTAAGTTCCGTCCTTGGCTCCTGCGGGCAACGCCTTTGCTGGCAGTTTCTGCCATTGCGCTGTGGACGGTTCCTACCTTTATGGACGGCATCCCGCTGCTGGTAGCCCTGTTCTCCTTTAAGATCCTCTATGAGGCATCCTACACGATGTTTAATATCCCGATGGGTTCTCTGCTGTCTGCAATGTCCAAAAACGACTCTGAGCGTGCATCTTTGTCCTCTGCCCGTGGCGTTGGCTCTATGTTCGGTAATATGATCCCCGGTATGGTGGGTCCTGTCATCATCGGTATGTTCGGCGAAAACAAATCCACCGGCTATATGATCACCGGTGTGGCTTGCGCCGCCATCGGCTTTGTGGTCTGCCTTTTGCACTATGCTCTGACTGAGGAGCGTGTGGTGGTGGAAGCGGAGACCAAGGCTGATGATATTAAGCTGACCGACATTTTTACCGTTGTAAAGAAAAACCGTCCCTTTATCGCCCTGTGTATCCACGGTGTGTGCATCTGCGCAATGCAGTATCTGGCAGAGAATATCAGTATGTATATGTACTCTGCCGTCTATAATGATGTTACCTATAAGACCATCGCATCCGCGCTGTCTGCGCCCTTTATGATGGGCTCTATGATCGCTGTGCCCTTTATGTGTAAGAAGCTGGGTCTTGAAAAGGTCATCCGTATCAGCCTGCTGATCGGCGGCGCTATCTGCGCTGTGCTTTTCGGTCTGCATATGGTAATGGATGTGCCTCCGCTGGTACACGGCGTTATTTTGGGCGTTGGCTCCGGTATGGCAATGGTCTCCATTCAGATGCAATGGGGTCTGGTTGGCGAAGCCATCGACTATAATGAGTACATCACCGGCAAACGCACCGAGGGCTCCATTTATGGCACCTTCAATTTGGCCCGTCGAATCGGTCAGACCGTAGGTCTGGGCATCAGCTTCTTTGCGCTGGACTGGATCGGCTACCAGCCTGCGCTGGAGGTGCAGAGCACCGGCACCATCTTCGGCTTTAAGAGCCTTTGCGTGCTGATTCCTGCCATCTTCATTCTGGGTTCTTGGGCGGCCTTTAAGTTCGTATGGCGCATTTCTCCTGAGACCCGGGCAGCAATGGCAGCAAAAAAGGCAGAAAAGCCTGTAGAGACTGTAGAGTAAGAAATCTGTAAATTTTATCGGCACGGCCTTTGCCGTGCCGATATTTGTAAGGAGTTTATTTATGGAATACATTGTAAATACCCCCTGCGGCGCTGTGCGGGGCTATCCCGGACGGGTAGAGGGAACGGTTGCCTATAAGGGCATTCGCTATGCCACAGCCGGTCGTTGGGAATATCCCAAGCAAGTCACCTCTTGGGAGGGCATCTATGATGCCGCCGACTACGGTGCTTGCAGCTACCAGACCCGGGCATTTTGCAACGAGGAGGAGCTGCCGAAAAAGAAATTCTACTACAACGAATTTCGCAAGGGCAGAACCTATCATTACAGCGAGGATTGTCTGTTTTTGAACATTTTCACCCCGGAAACGGCAAAAGAAGGGGATAAATTACCTGTCCTTATCTATATCCACGGCGGCGGTTATACCGGTGGCAGCGGTCACGAAAAACATTTCGACGGCCCGGTCTGGCCCCAAAAGGGCGTGATCGGTGTGACCCTGAACTATCGTCTTGGACCGATGGGCTTTTTGTGTCTGCCCCAGCTAAAAGAGGAGGCGGGCCATACTGGCAACTACGGCCTTTTTGATCAGATGACGGCGATCCGCTGGGTCAAGGACAATATTGCCGCCTTTGGCGGTGACCCGGAGAATATGACCGTTATGGGACAAAGCGCAGGCGCAGCCAGCGTCCAGCTTCTTAGCAGCAGCCCCCTGACTGTTGGACTTTTCCAAAAGGGCGTTATGGCAAGCGGTTGCGGACTTGGCGGAATGCTTACCGGCAGCGAAGAAAAGTCCAGCGCTTTCTGGCAAGCAGTTATGGCAAAATGTGGTTGCGAGACCCTAGCCCAGTTCCGCGCGCTTCCCCCCGAAAAGCTGTTTGCGGCTTGGGATGCAGGAAAGAAGGAATTTAAGGGCGGAAATAGCGCGGTATTTCCCATTAAAGACGATGTATTTACCGTAGATGGCGCAAAGCCCCACAACCTTCCCTATATGGCAGGCGCAACCAGCGAGGATATGGCACCGCCGGTACTGCAGGCAATGGCGAGAAAATGGATCGCAAAGCGGGAAAAAACCGGCTATACTTGGCATTTTAACCGCCAGCTCCCCGGTGACGACTGCGGCGCTTGGCATTCTTCCGATTTGTGGTATTGGTTCGGCACGCTGCCTAACGGCTGGCGGCCTATGGAGCAAAAGGACTATGAACTGAGTGAGCAGATGGTTTCCTATCTTTGTAATTTTGCAAAGACCGGCAACCCCAATAAGAGCGGCCAGCTGCCCACTTGGATCGCCTCCGGAAAGGGACAAAATCGCGTCCTCATCTTAGGCGAAAAGGACACCCATATGGGTAAGCCTGCCTTTTGGAAGATGGTACACACAATGCTCACCACCAAACCCGTTGGAGAATAATGGACAGTTGACAGTTGACAATTGACAATTACCACCGTACTTGTCATTCTGAGCGACCAAAGGGAGTCGAAGGATCCGTTCCCCAAGATGCGGACTCTTCGACTTCGCTAACGCCATAAATCAAGGTATGATTGCCACTGGCAATCATTAAGATTTTGATTCGCTGCGCGGAGCACCACGCTCAGAATGACACGCGCATTTGATAGTCCGTCGACACGCTACCATTTTGCGGACACCCGTCTGCGGGTGTCCCTACGAGCCTTCCCTTTTGGGAGGGTTTTGATTTTTCTCATTGAAAAATCTGCACGTTTGCGGTATACTGAAGAAAAAAGGAGGGGTTTTTATGAAAACCAAGCTGAGCAGCCGTTTTTGGCTGTGCCTGACAATTTTTAGTCTGATGGGGCAAATTGCGTGGGTCGTTGAAAATATGTATTTCAATGTCTTCATCTACAAAATGTTCAATGCGTCCGCGGCGGACATCTCCAATATGGTAATGGCCTCCGCTGTTACAGCGACCCTTACCACTGTCCTGATGGGACCGCTGTCCGACAAATTGGGCAAGCGGAAATTCTTTATCTGCGGTGGCTATCTGATGTGGGGTATCTCCATTTTCAGCTTCATCTTCCTGCGGGAGGATATTATCAGCAAGACCTTTGGTATGGCGGTTTCTGCAGCTACCGTGGGTGTGAGCCTGACCATTATTTTAGACTGCGTAATGACCTTCTTCGGCTCTACCGCCAACGATGCCGCCTTCAATGCGTGGCTGACCGATTCCACCGACGACAGCAATCGTGGCGCGGCAGAGGGCATCAACGCTATGATGCCGCTGGTGAGCATTTTGGTTGTCTTTGGTGGCTTTATGTTCTTCGACTTGGAGCAGTCTTCCAGTTGGAGCGTTATCTTTGCGGTCATTGGCACGCTTGTGACCGTGGTGGGTATTTTGGGCTTTTTCCTTATTAAAGAGCCGAATATCCAGCCGGTGAAGGATTCCTACTTGGGCGGCATTCTCTACGGTTTCCGCCCCAAGACCATTGGAGAGAATAAGAAGCTGTACTTAGCTATGATCGGCTATATTCTCTTTAATATCGCCATTCAGATTTATATGCCATACCTCATTATCTATTATGAGGTATCGCTGCAGATGACGGATTATGTGCTGATTATGGCGCCTGCCATCATCGTTGCGTCGGTGGTTACCGCATTTTGGGGCAGAGTGTACGATAAGAAGGGCTTCCGCTTCTCCGGCCTCTTGGCAATTTCTGCCCTCCTTGTGGGCTTTATCGTGCTGTACATGACAAGAACGACTGTACCGGTCTTTATCGGCTCTCTGTTTATGATGAGCGGTTATCTAGCGGGAATGGCTGTCTTTGGCGCAGTCATCCGTGACTATACGCCTGTCGGCAAAGCCGGCAGATTGCAGGGCGTGCGCATCTTCTCTCAGGTCTTTGTGCCCGGCATCGTAGGCCCTGCTATCGGCAAGAAGGTGCTGGAAAATGCCGAAGTCATCGTAAATAACGACGGCACCACCTCTTTTGTACCCAATGCCAACATTTTCCTGGCGGCAGCCGTTGTCCTTCTGCTTGTCTATCCTTTCTTCCTCCTTAAAATGGAAAAGAAAAAATAAAGAGGTATCCATATGGCAAAATATGAAACCGCCGTTCGAGGAGATTTTTCTCAAATTCTGCGGAAAATTACAGACGGCATTTTGAATGGAAGCGTGACCGCCTCTTTGGAGGACAGCAGCGATTTTCATAGCGGCGACGCCCGCTGCAGCGTTCGTGTCTTTGAACGGTACAGCTATTTTGGACAAAACCGTGTCAGCCTGAGTGTAACGGTTTTTCAAAATGGTTCAGACCCGATAAAGGTTTCTGCTATCACCTCCGGTGGAAGTCAAGCTATGTTCTTTAAGGTTAATACGCTCGGTGAGGAGGCATTCCTTGATAAGCTGAGAGAAATTTTGGAGTGAAAACTATGGAAAAACGGTATTTAGGCATTGAGCTAGGCTCGACCCGCATCAAGGCGGTGGCTATCGATGAAAATCATAAGCCGGTGTCCACCGGGGACTATACTTGGGCGGCCAGCTTTGAAAACGGCATTTGGACCTATGATATCCGGCAGGCGTGGGAAGGCTTAAAAACGGCGCTTTCCGGCATTGACTGCCGTGAGAAGATCCATACAGTGGGTATCTCCGGTATGATGCACGGCTATTTGGCTTTTGACAAGGACTGGAATTTGCTGACGCCTTTCCGCACTTGGCAGAACACCATTACTGCGGAGGCTGCCAGGGAACTGACGGAACTGTTTCAATTTAATCTTCCTCAGCGGTGGAGTACAGCTCACGTTTATCAGGCGGTGCTGAATGGAGAGGAGCACGTTTCGCAAATTGCCCATATTACTACACTTGCCGGCTATGTCCACTATATGCTTACCGGCCAAAATGTCATCGGTGTGGGCGAGGCGTCGGGAATGTTTCCCATTGACCCGGAAACCTTGGATTATGATAAAGGGATGCTGGAAAAATTCGACGCATTGCCTGCTATTGAGGCTATGCCGTGGAAACTCCGGGACATTCTCCCAAAAGTTCTGACTGCAGGCGAGAATGCCGGCTGCCTGACAGAGGCTGGCACCCGGCGAATTGACGGGCTGTTGCCGGTGGGTACGCCCTTTGCGCCTCCTGAGGGCGATGCAGGCACCGGAATGGTGGCCACCAATGCGGTAGCGGCAAGAACCGGCAATGTCTCTGCAGGCACGTCTATCTTTGCAATGGTTGTGCTGGAAAAGCCCCTCTCTCAGGTTTATGAGGAAATCGACATTGTGACCACACCCAGCGGCAAAAACGTGGCAATGGTTCATTGCAACAACTGTACCAATGATACCAACGCCTGGGCAGCCGTTCTGCGGGAGACTGCCAGCCTTTTTGGCGCAGAGCCATCAAGCGGTGAACTCTTTACAAAGCTCTATGAAAAATCCTTGGAGGGCGATCCGGATTGCGGCGGTATTTTGGTCTGCAATTATATGGCGGGTGAGGGAATCACCCGTCTGGATTCCGGACGGCCTATGGTAATCCGCGCGCCCGGCTGCAAATTTACCCTTGCAAACTTTTTCCGCAGCCAGCTTTATTCCACAATGGCGACGCTGAAAATAGGTATGGAGATTTTGGAAAAGGAAAACGTAGCCATTGACTCGCTTACCGGTCACGGCGGTCTCTTTAAGACCCCCGGTGTGGGACAAAAGTATATGGCGGCGGCCTGCAATACCAGCATTACCTGTATGGAAACGGCAGGCGAGGGCGGTCCTTACGGTATGGCGCTGCTGGCAGCCTACTGTGGCGAAAAAGCACCCGGTGAAAGCTTAGAAAACTACCTGAATAACCGGGTATTTTCTCAGGCGAAATCCACGGTTATGGCACCGATAAAGGCGGATATCGACGGTTTTAATGCCTATATGGAAAAGTACAAAGCCCTGCTCCGGGTAGAGCAGGCTGCTGTTGAAAATCTATAAAAAAGAAAAATGCGGCCTCACAGGAACGAGTGAGGTCGCATTTTTCTTGACATTTTGCGTTTTTTATGCATAATAAACACTGCGAAAGCAATCTTGATTTGGAGGTGTTACATATGGATATGGTTAAGAAGTATTTTCCTAAGTCCTTTGGACTGGAAAATGTGAAGGCACTGGTGATTTCCATCCTGGTCTACATCTTGGTGGATGTTCTGTGCGGCGTTGTTTGCGCAGTGCTGGGCATTATTCCTCTGCTGGGCGGCATTGCTGCTTGGGTAGTCGGTACCGTTGTGGGTATCTACACCACAGTGGGTATTGTTCTTTCCGTTCTGTCCTTCCTGAAGGTCATTCAGTAATTCATAAAAGCCGCTGACCCGTTGGTCAGCGGCTTTTTCTATGTCGGGGACAAAAAGATTGCATTTAAAAGGGGGATATGGTATAATTACCCGGTAATGCAAAAATTTTTGGGAGAAAATATTTATGAAAATGAATTACAGAAAGCAATATCTTTGTGCTTCTGCAATTATTGGCGCAGTTCTTGTGGCGCTCACATTGGTTCTGGTACTCCTGCCGGGCGGTGGGGACAGCCTAAATCCCACTGCGCCGCCCCAGATAATGAATCCCACGGATGCGCCTACGGAGAAACCTACAGCCACGCCTACCGACGGACCTACTGAGCCTACCCCTACAGAGCCACCGGTTACCGAACCGCCCAGACGGGCTTTTGTTACGGCGACAAGGCTGAATGTTCGAAAGAATGCGAGTGCATCCAGCCAAAGTGTGGATGCATATAGCTACGGTACGGAGATTACAATTTTGGAGGAAACCACGGTAGACGGTGTTTCCTGGGGAAGAACGAATAAGGGCTGGGTTTGCCTTTCTTATGTACATATCGGGGACAGCGTACCGCCTACCGAGCCGCCTCCTACTGAGCCGGAACCCACCGAGCCGCCTCAGCGTGCTTTTGTCACGGTGGCAAAGCTGAATATCCGTAAAACCGCCAGTACCTCCAGTCAAAGCGTAGGTTCTTATACTTATGGCGCGGAGATATTCATTTTGGAAGAAAAAATCGTTAGTGGTGTCCGGTGGGGCAGAACAAATAAGGGATGGATTTGTCTTTCCTATGTCCACATCGGTGACAGCTTGCCGCCCACGGAGCCGCCTACCGAGCCACCCACAGAGCCGCCTACTGAGCCGCCTGTACCTACCGAACCTCCCGTTTTAAAGCCCAATCCTTTTGATGCGGATGATTTTATTAAGAACGGTCAGTTTATCTCCTGCAAGACGGAAAAGACCGCCATCGGCGTGGATATTTCAAGCTGGCAGGAAGAGGTGGATTTTGTAAAACTGAAGGCTGCCGGTGTAGATTATGTAATGATTCGCGCAGGATTCCGCAGTACCGCCTGGTCGGGAAAGCTCAACAAAGATAAATATGTAGAACAGAACTACTATGGTGCAAAGGCTGCCGGACTAAAAGTTGGTTTTTATTTCTACTCTCAGGCAAGAACGGTAAAAGAGGCGGAGGAAGAAGCTAAGTATCTGCTAAATATCGTAAAAGACTGGGATGTGGATTTGCCCTTGGTCTGCGACTGGGAGTATACCAGCGGTTCTTCCCGTGTGGAGAATGTGTCCCGCCGCAATGCCACAGACAGCGTCAAGGCTTTCTGCGAGACCATCAAAAATGCCGGCTACACGCCTATGTTCTATACTGCGGATTACCTTGTAAAATATAAGCTCTATATTGAGGAGCTGGCAGCCTACGGTATCTGGTATGCTGATTACCGCAATTATTTAAGCACACAGTTCCGTGTGGATTTGTGGCAATATACCGCCAAGGGTCGTGTCAGCGGCATTGAGGGATATGCCGATCTGAATGTACTGTTCTTGGAAAACAGTATTTTTGCGGAAATATTCAAAGATTAAAGAATATCCACCAACTGCTACTGCAGTTGGTGGATGTTTTTTAACGGGTATAAGAAATATCTCTTTGGGTAAAGATTTCTTTAGCCAACAATCGTACCGGGCGCTCCGGTGGCGGAAGAAAGGACTTCGATTTTTAGATCATAGGCCCGGGCAAGTTCTACGCTGCGGTCGTGGAGAACTTGCGCTCCGTTTTGGATGAGACGGAGCATTTTCTCATAGCTGATCTCCGAAAAACGCTGAGCGTCGGGATAGCGGCGGGGATCCCGGTCATAGATGCCATCCACATCGGTGAAGATTTGGCAGAGGTCTGCTTTCAGAAAAGCTGCCAGCGCCACCGCAGTGGTATCCGAACCGCCACGGCCTAAAGTGGTAATATTGTTCTGTTGGCTCACACCCTGAAATCCGGAAACCACCACAACGTTTTCTTTTTTCAGTTCCTGCAAAATACGGTCGTTGCTAAGTCCCAGAATCCGGGCATTGCCATAAATGTCATCCGTGAGAATACCTGCCTGCCAGCCGCAAAGACTGACGGCGGGGATGCCCATAGCGCCTAAAGCCATTGCCAAAAGGGCAGCAGAAAGCTGCTCACCGGCGGCGAGATAGGCGTCCATTTCCCGGGCAGAACCCCGGGGATTTACTAGGCGGGCTTTTTCAATCAGCTCGTCGGTGGTGTCTCCCTGGGCGGATACCACAACGATGACCTGCACACCCTGCCGGGCAAGCTGACTGACCCGCTGGGCGGCAGCTTGCAGTTTGTTTTTATCGGCAAGGGACGAGCCGCCATATTTTTGTACGATGCGCATAGAAATCACCTCTGTGTCATTCTATGGAGAATGGATAGGCATGTGCAAAAAAACGGGCGTATTTTGTGAATACGTCCGTTTATTTCGCTTAGGTTAGCCTGCAAGAATCTCTGCTTTGATAACACCGGGAGTTTCCCGCAGCGCCAGCAGCAAGTCTTCTAAATCGGTATCGATATGTATGGTTTCCGCAGAAATGGTTACAACAGCGCAGCCGTCGGTAGGTACGATGGAGTTGATAGTGATGATATTGGCATTGTGCTCGGAGAAGATGCCTAAAATACTCTGCAGCATACCGGGTTTGTCGTGGAGTAACAGCTGAAAGGTGATGATCCGTCCGGAAGTCATATTCTGGAAGGGCAGCAATGCGTCCCGATATTTATAAAATGCGCTGCGGCTGATACCGGTTATTTTGGCGGCGTCGTTGACAGTGGCCGCCTGGCCGGTGGCCAGTAAATGCTTAGCTTCTGCAACCTTCAGGAAAATTTCCGGTAGGGCAGACGCTTCTACGATATAATATTTGGGGGTATTTGCCATGATAGGGCCTCCTGTCTCTGCATAAACGACAATTTTCTTTGTCTGGATTACAGCTATTGTAGCATATATTTTATAAAATGCAAGTGTCTTTATGGAGGGAATGGGAGGGAAATATGCTGAAGGATTATGGTGGAAGGCTAATTTGGCTCATATTGGGCTTTGGCGCGCTCTGGGTAGGGCTTCGCTATGTCTTGCCGGTGACACTCCCATTTTTACTGGGACTACTGCTGGCATTGGCAGCAGAGCCATTGACTGTTCTTTGCACGGAAAAAGGACGTCTGCCACGAGCGGTATCCTCGGGCATCGGCGTCTGTAGCGTATTGTTGTCGTTGACGGTTCTTTTGTCTCTGCTTGGAGCGGTGATTGTGCGGGAAATCGGTGTTCTGATGGGGGCGCTGCCGGATTTGCAGCAAACTGCCCGGGATGGCGTTTCTATGGCGCAGACACAGCTGCTGCGTGTGGCACAGCTGGCGCCTGACGGGGTGCGGCCATTGCTTTCTGGGTTGGTGGAGCGGTTTTTCAGCGATGGAACGGCGGTAATGGATGCGGTGACAGACCGATTGCCCGGCATCTTGGGCGCTGTGTTGGGAGCAGTGCCGGACAGCGCGTTGATGATCGGCACAGGGATATTGGCAGGCTTTATGTTTTCTGCCCGACTGCCGGAACTGCGGGGATTTTTGACCCGGCGTATCCCGGAGAAATGGAAAAGCACCTATTTTCCGGCAATGAGACGAATTCGCAGCGCCCTTTGGGGGTGGCTCAAAGCGCAGCTTCTATTATGCCTTGTAACCTATGGCATCGTAACAGTGGGCTTTTTGTTTATGGGTATCCCCTTTGCGCCTGCTTGGGCGATATTGGTGGCGCTGGTGGATGCAGTCCCCCTGTTGGGGACGGGGACAGTATTGGTGCCTTGCGCCATTGTGAGTATATTGCAGGGGGAGGGGAGCCGGGCGCTTCTTTATCTTATTATTTATGGGCTGTCTGCCGGTGTTCGTGCGGCATTGGAACCGCGGCTGGTTGGAAAAAATCTGGGACTGGACCCCCTTATTACTCTTTTTGCTATTTATACCGGTTATCGGTTTTGGGGCTTTTTGGGGCTTATTTTGGCGCCGATGGCAGCTGCCGCTGTTTTGCAAATTTTGAATGCGGAAAAAATGTAGAATCCTATTGTGCATTGCTGACATTTTTGTTATAATACAAAGAAAATGATATAATGGATGTGTTATGCTTTGAAATACGGAATCTGGAATGTGGCGAAAATTGAGGCGGAAAATGTAAATGCATTGGTGCGCTGTGGGTATGCGCCCCTGACAGCGATGGTGCTGTCCTCCCGGGGCATTGCCGACGAAAAACAGGCAGCGCAGTATTTGGGCTGCGGCGACTTTCTGCCGGATCCTTTTTTGTTAACAGATATGGTGCCGGCTGTGCAGCGGCTTCGTGCTGCCATTGACTGCGGTCAGCGAATTGCTGTTTTTGGCGATTATGATGTGGACGGCATTACGGCCACCTGCTTGCTGACGGATTTTCTCCGGGAACAGGGGGCAGACTGCGTGCCCTATATTCCTGCGCGCCTGGAGGAGGGCTACGGCCTTAATAGCCTGGCTATCGGGCAGCTTGCGGAGCAAGGTGTGGAACTGATTGTTACGGTAGACTGCGGCATTACTGCCGTAGAAGAAGCCGATTTGTGTCGGGAAATGGGCATTGACCTGATTATTACTGATCATCACGAATGTAAAGAGTTGCTTCCGAATGCGGTGGCGGTTATCGATCCCCATCGTCCGGATGGCGGCTATCCCCATAAGAATCTATCCGGTGTAGGCGTGGCCTTTAAGCTGGCAGCAGCGCTGTATGGCAATCAGCAGCAGATGCTGGAGAGATACGGCGATTTAGTCTGTCTTGGTACGGTGGCGGACGTGATGCTTTTGCAAGGGGAAAACCGCCGTTTTGTGCAGGATGGACTTACGCAAATGAAAACCGCGCCCCGGACGGGCATTGCCGCGCTGATGAAGGTATGCGGCTGTAATCCGCAGGATTTGAATGCTTCCTCCGTGGGCTATGTACTGGCGCCCCGTATCAATGCGGCCGGTCGAATGGGGGAAATCCATTTGGCGGTGGAGCTGTTTCTTACAAAGAATAAGAATCAGGCGGAGACCCTTGCGGCAAGCCTTTGTGAATTGAATCGCCAGCGGCAGATCGTGGAGACAACCATTTATGAACAGGCGATAGAAATGCTTCCGTCTGAAAAGCTGCCGGAGGCCGTCGTATTGGCAGATGATACTTGGCATCAGGGCGTGGTTGGCATTGTCGCCAGCCGAATTGCAGAGGAGTGCTGTTGTCCTGCGGTGCTGATTTGTTTGGATGGAGAACACGGAAAGGCCAGCTCCAGAAGCTATGGCGGCTTTAACCTGTTTTCGGCGCTCAAAGAGAATGCCCATTTGCTGGAAAGCTATGGCGGTCACGAATTGGCAGCCGGTTTTACAATTCTGCGTGACAAAATCGGTATGTTCCGGGAGGCGTTATGTTACGCGGCAGAGCGCTACTATGCACAGGCAGGGGAGTCTGCCGCCCTTAGCGGTGACTGCGTGATCCCACCGGAACTTTTGACCATTTCCAATATCGATGCGCTGAAAGTATTGGAACCTTGCGGCTCCGGCTGCCCAAAACCGCTCTTTGTGATGGAGAATCTGATTGTTGAGCGAATCAGTCAGGTGGGCAGCGGCAAGCATATGCGTTTGCGTGTCCGAAGCGGCCGGTATAGCTTTCAGGCTATCTATTTTTCTGCTTCCGCAGAAACAGCCTGTATTTGCCCGGGAGAAATGGTGGACATTGC
Source organism: Faecousia sp. (assembly GCA_045654085.1). GTDB lineage: Bacteria > Bacillota > Clostridia > Oscillospirales > Oscillospiraceae > Faecousia. The sequence continues at coordinate 32,555 of JAZOMT010000002.1, forward strand.
CTTTACGGCTCAAATTAACGAATACCGGGGTGAACGCTCCGTGCAGATGAATATAGTGGACATCCGTCCCAGCTGCAAAGCAGAATGTTATCCTGAGACAGACGGTTACCGGGCGCTCTGCAATGGCGCATTGACTTCGGAGGGGGCAGAAAGACTGCTGCCTGACCGGGAGACCCAGGGAGTGATCTGGCGTTATTTAGCCTCCCGGGGCGGTCCTATTAAGGAGACGCCAATGAGCCTTTGCCGGAAGATCATCCGTTGGTCCGGGAAGTCGCTGAGTTTGCAAAAAATGCTGGTTACTTTGGACATTTTTGCGGATGTGGAGCTGCTTACCCTGAAACGGCAGCATAAGTACATTCTGCTTCAGGCCCATACGCACGCAGAAAAAACCGACCTGAATTTAAGTCCTACGATGCAGCGACTGCTGCGCGCGAAAGAGAGTTGAAACATAACCTTGGAAACCTTTGAAAACCGATATGCGTCCCTATGCACTGCCATTGCCCGGCATATGCCGGCGGCGGATATGGAGCGCATTGACCGGGCTGTGGAATATGCCCGTGAAAAGCATAAAGACCAAAAACGCAAGGATGGTTCGCCCTATGTAATCCACCCGCTGGCTGTGGCGGAGATTGTGGCCGAGCTGGGTTTGGATGAAGAAGCGCTTTTGGGCGCTTTGCTTCACGACTGTATTGAGGATACCGATGCGTCCTATGAGGAAATTGTAAAGCTTTTTGGCAAAACCTGCGCGGAATTGGTGGAGGGCGTTACCAAGCTGACCCGGGCCAACTTTACCAGCAGTGAGCAGGAGCAGATGGAAAACCTTCGTAAGATGTTTATGGCAATGTCCAAGGACATCCGGGTGGTGCTGATTAAAATCGCTGACCGTCTGCATAATATGCGGACTATGCAGTACCAGTCTCCGGCAAAGCAGCTGTTAAAATGCCGGGAGACGATGGATATTTACGCGCCGCTGGCATACCGCCTTGGTATGCAAAAAATCAAGTGGGAGCTGGAGGATATTGCCCTTCGGTATATTGATCCTGCGGCCTATCAGGAGATTATGGACCATTTGCAGGACCATAAGGAGAAGGATGAGGCCTTTATGCGGGCCATTCAGGAGAAAATCCGCCTGCGCCTTGCGGAGGTGGGCATCCACAATTCCACCTATGGCCGCATTAAGCACGTCTATTCCATCTACCGCAAGATGAATGCGCAGGACAAGACCATCGATGAGCTATACGACATTTACGCGTTCCGGGTCGTGGTAGACTCTATTCCCGATTGCTATAACGTACTGGGTCATATCCACGACCTGTTTAATCTGGTGCCCGGTCGTTTTAAGGACTATATTTCTACCCCTAAGCCCAATATGTACCAGAGCTTGCACACCACCGTTATCGGTGTGCAGGGTATTCCTTTTGAAGTGCAGATCCGCACTTGGGAAATGCACGAGACTGCTGAGTACGGTGTGGCTGCCCACTGGAAATATAAGCAGGGCGGGGGCGATGAAAAGGACTTCGAGTGGATTCGCCGGCTACTGGAAAGCCAGCAGGATACAGATGCGGAGGACTATGTCAGCTCCTTTAAGATCGATATGTTTGACGATGTGTTCTTTGTCTTTACGCCCAAGGGTAAGATCGTGTCCCTGCCTGCCGGCTCTACGCCCATTGATTTTGCCTATTTTATCCACTCCGGTGTGGGCAATTCTATGGTGGGCGCAAAGGTCAATAACCGAATTTGCAATATTGATACAACCCTGAAAAACGGCGATATTGTAGAGGTAATCACCTCTAAAACAGCCAAAGGCCCCAGTCGTGATTGGCTGAATATTTGCCAATCCAATCAGGCCCGGACCAAAATTAAGCAGTGGTTCAAAAAGGAAAAGCGGGAGGAGAATATCCTCCACGGCCGCAGCAGCTTTGAAGCAGAAATGCGCCGGCTGATGCTGCCGATGTCTGCGTTGACTGACCCTGAACTGGAGCAGGCGCTTCTGAAAAAGCTGGCCTTTGACTCTTGGGACGATATGTACGCCGCAATCGGCTATGGCGGACTTACCGCTACCAAGGCGGTAGGACGTGTCCGCGACGATATTAACAAGGCCTCCCGTCCCCAGCCCGAGCGTACCGGCCCGCTGCGCCTTACACCGGAGAGTGAAAGCGCCAAGCACAGCCGCCACAGCGCAAACGGTGTTATCGTGGAGGATATTGAGTCCTGTATGATTAAATTCTCCAAGTGCTGCACGCCGGTGCCGGGAGATGACATCATCGGCTTTATTACCCGGGGCTTTGGCGTTTCTGTCCACCGGATGGACTGTCCCAATGCAGCCAACAGAAACAGTCCGGAGACGGCGGCCCGTTGGGTGCCTGTCCGTTGGGCAAATCAGGAAGCGCAGCCCTTTGATACCACCTTGGAACTGGACTGCATTACCCGTGACGGTCTTCTCTTGGACGTGGCAACCACAATGACCACCGCCCGTGTTCGGGTAAAGGAATTAAACGGCAAGGACTTGCCGGGCGGACACAGTGTCTTTACGGTGCGGTTTGAGGTCAAGAATGTGACAGAGCTGGAAGCTATCCGCAATAAGCTTCTGAATATCCCGGATGTGGTAGGCGCCCGCCGGGGTCAGAATTGAGAGGACGATTATGCGCGCAGTATTGACAAGAGTAAAATCCGCGTCGGTCACCATTGACGGAAGTGTGGTAGGCGAGATCGGCAAGGGTTTTTTAATCCTTTTGGGCGTTGGTCCGGAAGATAACGAAGAAAAGTGCCGGTATTTGGCAGAAAAAGCCCTTTCGCTCCGTGTTTTTGAAGACGAAAACGGTAAGATGAATTTAGGCCTTTCCGATGTGGGCGGGCAGGTGCTGGTTGTCAGCCAATTTACCCTGTATGGCAACTGCCGTAAGGGTCGCCGCCCCAGCTTTACGGAAGCGGCAGGTCCGGAACTGGGCAACCGGCTGTATGAAAAATTTCTTGCTGATTGCGCTGATTTAGGCTATGTACCTCAGCACGGTGTTTTCGGCGCAGATATGCAGGTGGCCTCCGTCAATGACGGCCCGGTGACTTTAATTTTAGATACAGATGTACTTTTAGATACACCTCGCAGGAAGTGATTGTATGGAAATGCTTGTAATGCCGGTTGGATCTTACCAAACCAACTGCTATATTGTGTGGCAGGCAGAGAGGGAAGACTGCGTGCTGATTGACCCGGGAGATGCGCCCCAAAAAATACTGGAGACGGTAGAGCAGCAGGGAAAGCGGGTTGCCGCAATCCTGCTGACCCACGGCCATTTTGACCACGTGGGCGCTGTCCGAAAGATTGCAGAAAAAACCGGCTGCCCGGTCTATCTCCATCCGGAAGAAAAGAAATTGCCCTTTTTTATGACTGCCGGGCCTCTTTACAGCACCGACGGCTATGCGGATAAGCTTTCCGTTGCCGGACTTAATTTTGCCGTTCTCCACACGCCGGGACATACCCCCGGCTCGGTGTGCCTGATTTGCGAGGATGTGCTCTTTTCGGGAGACACCCTTTTTGCCGGCTCCTGTGGCAGAACAGATTTCCCCGGCAGTGACCCCAAGGAGATGGTCGTATCTCTCGAAAAGCTCAGAGAGCTTCCCGGTGACTATCGGGTGTTCCCCGGTCACGGGGAGGATACCACCCTTTCCTACGAAAGAGAAAATAACCCCTATATGTGAGGAAAATTATGAAATTAGAGCTGATTGGCCATACAGAAGAATATGCAGTTTCTCAGCTGCAAATGGCGCTGTTTCCCGGTGTGACGGAGGGGAGCGCTGTCTCCCGTCTGTATCGAGGGGAGAAATGGCTGACGGCTGTAACAGAAATCTGCATCGGGGAGAAAAAGACCCGGGCGGTGAAGAAAATGCAGGCGGAAAAGGAAGATGTCCGTATGCGCCGCCGCATTTTGCAGCAGAGTTTTTATAATGCGGCGCTTCCCCACCTGCCGGAAGCCCCCGCCTGGGGCGCGCTTTCCGGTGTTCGTCCTACCAAAATCACCACAAAGCACCTGCTGGAAGGCGGCACACCCAAAAGAGCTGACCGCCTTTTGCGGGATATTTACTATGTAAGCGATGCCCGACGGAAACTGGCTCTCGATTGCTCCCTTTCCACGGTTTCGGCTGTGGAAAAGATGGAAGAGAAAGATGTGTCGCTTTATGTGGGCATTCCCTTTTGTCCCACAAGATGCACCTATTGCAGCTTTGTCAGCCGTACGGTTGGCAAAAACCTGTCCCTCTTAGACCCCTATCTGGAAGCGCTGCTCAGTGAGCTCTCCCATACCGGGAAGCTGCTCCGGGATTCCGGTCACACAGTGCGCACCATCTATATCGGTGGCGGTACGCCTACTACGCTGTCTGCATCTCAAATGGAGCGGCTGATGAAAGGCATTTCTGACAATTTAAGTCTTAGCCGCTGCATAGAATTTACGGTGGAGGGTGGAAGACCCGATACTTTGGATGCGGAAAAGCTCCGTGTCATCCGAGATTGCGGTGCAGACCGTATCAGCATTAATCCGCAAACGATGGAGGATCACGTCCTCCGCGCCTGCGGCAGACCCCATACGGCTGAAGATGTGGAAAGCGCCTATAAGCAGGCAGTAGACGCAGGCTTTACGGCCATCAATATGGATCTCATTGCAGGTCTGCCGGAGGATAGCTACGACGGCTTCTGCCGCTCCTTGGATCGGGTGGCGGCCTTAGACCCTGCTAATATTACTGTGCATACTTTAGCGCTGAAAAAGGGTGCAGATCTCTTTGAAAAGCGGGCGAATCTCCCCGATTATGAAGAGGTCTCCCGAATGGTGGCATACGCCAATCGGACACTTGCTGACCTTTCCTATAAGCCTTACTATCTCTATCGGCAGAAATATATGTCCGGCAGCTTCGAAAATGTAGGCTGGAGTAAAGATGGGCAGGACTGTCTGTATAATATTTATATGATGGAAGAATTGCACCCCATCTTATCCTTAGGTGGCGGTGGTATGAATAAGGTGAATTTGCCGGGTGGCGCGCTGCAGCGCTTCCATAACCCCAAATTCCCCGAGCAGTATATCGCACAGCTACAGGATGTACTGCGGCAAAAGGAAGAACTGTTTGCCCTGATGAAAGGAAGTGTTTAAGTGGATACGCTGATCTCCAATGTAACCACCGTGACGATGAACGAAAAGATGGAGGTGCTCTTTGGCAGCTTCATCGGAATCACCGACGGAAAAATCACCTACATAGGCGCTTCTGCTCCGGAGGAGACCCCGGAGAAGATTATCGACGGCACCGGTATGGTAGCCATCCCCGGTCTTGTGAACGCCCATACCCATTTGGCAACTACCGCGCTTCGCAGTTTCTTAGACGATGCGGAAAATAAAGAAGCCCTTTTGCAGCTTCTCCAAAAGGAAGCCAAAATGGACAGCAAGGCGGCAAAGGCTTCCGCGCTTTTGGGCATTGCGGAGTGCTTGCGCTTCGGTATCACCTCGGTGTCTGATCTTTACTATTTCCCGAACGCCACCGCAGAGGCAGCGGCAGAAAGCGGCATCAAGGCAAATGTGGCGCTGTCTTCTAACCGTTTTATTGACGAAAACGAAGAATTTGACTTTGAGACCGACGAACAATGTCAGGAAATCTGCCGTGTGGTAGAGAAATGGCACGGCTACGACGATGGCAGAATTATGGTAGACTGCGGCATCCACAGCGAATACACCAGTAACTACAAGCTGTGGGAGGCCTTAGGCGCTTATGCGCTGGACGCAGGTCTTCGTATGCAGCTTCATCTTGCCGAGACAGAGGAAGAAGGGGAGTCCTGCTTAGACCGCACCGGTCTTTCTCAGGCTGAGCTTTTGTCCGCCCACAGACTCTTTGCCGTACCCGCAACGGCGACCGGCTGTGTTGCGATGACAGATACAGACCGGAAGCTTTTGGGTAAAAAGGGCGTTTCCGCTGTGACAACCCCCATCGCCTATGGCAAAATGGGTCAAAAAACCACTCCGATCTCTGACTGTGTAAAAGCCGGTATGAATGTTGCCCTTGGCACCGGCGGCGCGGTAGAGTGTGGCAACTTAGATATGTTCGAAACGATGCGGCAAACGGCTATGGCTGCCCGTACTGCCGGTGGTGATGCCTCTGCAATGCCGGCTCCCGCGGTGCTGATGATGGCAACGGTCTGCGGCGCAAGAGCCCAAGGCCGCGCGGATAATACCGGTATGCTAAAGGTGGGTATGGATGCGGACATTGTACTCGTAGATTACTCTGCGCCCCATTTAATGCCCTGCCACAATGTACTGAGCAGCCTTGTTTTCTCCGCTAAGGGCGGCGACGTGGCGCTGACGATGGTAAGAGGAAAGGTGCTCTACCAAAACGGTCAGTTCCCCACCATAGACCTGAGCAATGTGGTACAGACCCTTACCGAATATGCCATTCCCACACTTTTCCGGGAAGCGGAATAAAGGGGGACAAAAATGGAAAAGAATAACAATAAGCAGAGCTTCCTCCACGGCGCGGCGCTGCTTGCCATCGCGGTGGCGGTGGTGAAGGTTATCGGCGCGCTGTATAAAATTCCCCTTAAGGGCATTATCGGTGACCAAGGCTATGGCTACTTTACCACGGCCTATGATATTTACTCTGTGCTGCTGATGATTTCTACGGCAGGTCTGCCCATTGCCACCAGCCGTCTTATCAGTGAAGCAAATTCCTTAGGACACTACAATCAGGTTCGCAAGATTTATCAAGTTTCCCGGACGGTCTTTTTGTGCCTTGGCATTTTCAGCACCTTGGTTATGGTGCTGGGCTGTCACTGGCTGGCGAATGTGATGGAGCAGCCCGATGCCTGGGCGGCTATTTTGTGTCTCGCGCCCTGCGCGCTCTTTATGGGCATTATGTCTCCCAGCCGGGGCTTCTTCCAAGGACAGGGCAATATGCGCCCTACCTCCCGCTCTCAGATGCTGGAGGCGGTCATTAAGCTCATCGTCGGTCTGGCCTTGGCGTTTTGCATTATGCAGATCACTTCTAAGGTCCACTTGGCGGCCGCCGGCGCAATCTTGGGCGTAACGGTCAGCTGCGCCGTTTCCGCCGCTTACCTCGTTACCAAACTTCAAAAGGCATATAAAGCGCTTCCGGAAAGCGGCGAGACCCCGGAAACCTTCTCTAAAACCGCAAAGGAACTGCTGAAGGTGGCAGTCCCCATCACCATCGGTTCTGCCGGCTTGCAGCTGCTGACCGTGGTGGAAACCGGTCTTTATATGGATCGGATTGTGGACCTGCTGAACACAAACCGTTATACCGGGCCACTGATTGACCTTCTCCGCCAACAGGTGACGGAGGCAACACCCGGGCTGACTGCCCAGCAGATCAGTTCTCAGGTTGCGGTCAACCTGAAAGGTATTTACAATTTTGCCCAGACGATTTTCAATATGCCCTGCGCCTTTATCATCCCCATCGGCACAAGTGTCATCCCCGCCATTACGGAGCATTTGACCCTCCGCCGGGATGGGCAGGTACGCTCCACGGAGGAATCTGCCGCCCGTATTACGGGGCTAATCTCTATGCCTTGCGCGGTAGGTCTTGTGATCCTTGCGGAACCGGTTATGGCGTTGCTCGGCGGTTATACCGGGCTGAAACTGGTCCTTGCCGGACAACTGATGGCGCTGTTGGGCTTCTGCATTTTTGCCTACACGGTCATCCAGTACACCAACGCGGTGCTCCAGTCTCACGGCTATGCCCACGTGCCGGTGGTGAATATGCTGCTCAGCGGTATTGTGAAGCTGGTGGCAGTCTATTTCCTTGCGGGAAATCCCAATATCGGCATTTTGGGCGTGCCTATGGGTACGATTCTTTGCTATACCTCCATTGCCCTTATGAATCTGGCCTCTATCCGCCGTTGTGTGCCTCAGAAGCCCAAACTGATTCGCAATTTGCTCCGACCTGTTCTTGCATCGGCGGCTATGGGTGTGGCAGTTTACGGCGCGCTTTGGCTGCTTAGAGATGTTCTGCATATCTCCAGCCGGGTCATTCTTTGCGGCGGGCCTGTCTGCGTAGGCGTAGTGGTATATCTTGTGATGGTAATTGCAACCCGTACAATTACAAAAGAAGACTGCGCCCTTTTGCCAAAAGGGGATAAAATTGCCAAAATTCTCCGCTTATAATAAAAAAACCCTTGCATTTTACACAAAAATGTGGTAATTTGTTGATAGCAAATCACCAAAAATAAAAGAGAGGTATTTTACTATGAATAAGACCGAACTCATCGCGGCCGTTGCTGAAAAGACCGGCCTGACTAAGAAGGACGCTGACCGCGTCGTAGCTGCTACTTTTGAGACCATCGCCCAGGCTATGGCTGACGGCGACAAGGTTCAGGTTTCCGGCTTTGGCATTTTTGATGTCAAGAAGCGCGAAGCTCGCACCGGCCACAACCCCCGCACCAAGGAAGCTATCCAGATTCCCGCTTCCAAGCAACCTGCTTTTAAGGCAAGCAAGACCCTGAAGGATCTGATTGCTAAGTAATGCGGCTTGACAAATACCTGAAAGTCTCCCGGCTCATCAAGCGGCGCACCGTTGCCAACGAAGCCTGCGATAACGGTCGCATCAGTGTTAACGGCAAGGTGGTCAAGGCAAGCTATGAAGTGAAGGTGGGCGACAAGCTGGAGATTTCTATGGGTCCCCGGACGGTATCTGTGGAGGTCGTTCAGGTTGCCGACAACGTCCGTAAAGACGATGCCGGCATGATGTACAAAGAGATATAAAAAAGGATGTGCCACACGGCACATCCTTTTTATTTATTCTTTTGCCTTAATGATCTTCACCGGTTTGATGGCCTTGATTTTGAGCATCGGGGTTATGAGAGAAATGGCAGACAGCGCCAGCACAAGCAAGCAGTCCATAATTGCAACCTTTGGCATAAACACGAAGAAATCCAGGTCCAATACCACCTGACTGGGCACAAGCTGCTGCATCGACTGGAATAGCACATCGTTGGCAAGGTCGATAACGAAGTAATAGCCCACTGTGGAGAGTATGCAGGTAAAAATCGCCACAAGGAACACCTGCAATCCGAAAACAATGACGATTGCGCCGTTCTTTGTGCCAAGGGCTTTGAGGATACCGATCTCGTGCATTTTGTCACGAATCATCTTGGAAGCGAAATTTACAAGGATGAAGACCACACCCAAGCAGAGGAAAATGGCAACCAATTCGAAGATAGGCACAAACACATCCACCGCTTTTGTCACTGTGTGGATACCCTCAATGGCAATGCTTTGATGCTGGTAGTTCAGCTCGTCGGTCAACTTCAATGCGGCTTCAACCCCCTCTGTGCCGTCGAGGTAGAGGGAATGAGCAAAAACAGCATCCTTGAGGAAAAGCTCCCATACATCCTCGGAAACGTCCATCGGTCTAGGATTGCCGGCATAAAGAAGCCCGACAATAGTCACTTCTTTCGTAAACAAAGGGTTTTCATTTCCAACGTCATCGTAGCGGTAGTGTGAAAGCGTCACCTTGTGAGGAACAAACGAACCAACAGTTTCATCGGTATAATCCGTGCCAAAAATGTCGTTATAATGCTTCATATTCATTCTGATACTTGCTTCGGGAAGAGTCTCACCCGGTTCTGCCATAACTGAACTGATAAATTTTTTGTTTTCATCATAGAAGGCGCAGAAAGCGTATCGTGTGCGTGATATGGAGGAAAATTCCGTGATAACGGAGCCTTCGGGAATTTCAATATAATCGGACACTCTTAATCCACTGGAGCCTGGATTTGCTTCAACAGTTCCGTCATAAGGATCGATCATATATCCGGAAAGAAGATTCATTTTCTCTTTCGAAACAGCGTCGCCGTTACTGAAAACCAAGGTTGAGTGATCTTTTTTAAATATTTCCAGATCAATAAACCCCGCATCGTAGCAACGAATATGATATGTAACGCGGATATATTTTGCTCCCTCGGGGATTTCAGGCGCAGTAGTCGTATAGTACCAATTCTTATTGAAAAGATTTTCCGTATTAATATAATTCCATTGATATTTCGAATTGATAATATACGAGTCTGGTGTGGTTGTGAAATCCTTGAGTCCGTTAAAATTGAGTTTATAGTGAGCAGGGTACGATGCAAGATGAGAATTTTTATGTGCCTCGACAAAATCGGCATTCGTCGTAAAGGAATAACCAAGCTTGTCATATACTTCGTTAACAAAGGCTTTGAAGTCTTCATCATCGATATAATTCGTCATGTTGAAGCTTTTGTCCTGCGCGATCCTCTCAAAAAGCTCCGCGTATCTTTCTTTATACCCCGTATTGATAATGCCGTTGATATAGATGTTTGGAATAGAATAGATATGTGGACAATATTCACCAATAATATCCTCATACGCTTTGCCCGTATAGTGGCCGTTAAGAGCAAGGATTGCATCTGCAAGGTAATCGGTAATGATTACTCCAAAGGGCATAAAATCATCCACGCGTGCGGCATATTCGTAATTGCCGAATTTCTTGGCAAGGAAGTCATCCCCCACAATCATTGTTCCAAAAGAAGAGGTGATATACGGAGAATTGCCAAAGTATGAGTCACCTGTACCAAGCACTGAAGCACCCATCGAAGTAACAGCGACAGTATGGTTGAGTACAGGATAAATATCACCCTTGTAGCCCGCATCCTTTAACGCCTGCACGTCATTTTTCCCAACAGGAATGCGATAATTACGCTCTAAAAGCTGCTGGATGTCGGCGCTTGCAACTTTGTTAAGCCAGAGGGATTCTTGCTGGTTCTTCCACATCTCGTCCTGTAAAATTCTGCCGGCATCAAAATTAATGATGGTCTGCGCCATAGACATAATGACCATAATGATGGCAACCATAATGGCAGAGAAAGAAATGGCGAAGGTTTTACTCTTTAGGAATTTGCCGGAAAGATGGAGCTTCTTAAAAAGGGAAAGACC
>JAZOMT010000003.1:0-12901 GCA_045654085.1 Faecousia sp.
TCATCTGGACTTGATTCCTCCTTAAGTTATGTAATGGCGGTTGGCAGACCACCATCACTATAACTTAAGGAGGATATTTTTACTAGGCATAGCTAAAGCTTTTTGGAACCACCGGCACTGCCGGTGGTTTTCTTTAAGCAAAAAAAATCGGTCACCTCAAAGGTGACCGATTTATTTTGTAAGCACCAGCATGTCATAGAATTCATAATTCTTTATTTGCAGTTCAGCATTGCTTCTGCCGTCAAAATACCGTCAATAGCAGCAGACATAATACCGCCCGCATAGCCTGCGCCCTCACCGGTGGGATAAAGGCCGGAAAGGCCGACGCTTTCTCTGTTTTCTCCTCGCAAAATACGCACCGGCGAAGAAGACCGGGTCTCCGGGCCGGTAAGGACTGCGTCGGGATCAGAAAAACCGGGAAGCTGGCGATTCAGTAGCGGAATTGCTTCTTTGAGTGCATCGGTAATAACCGATGGCAGTACACAGTGCAAATCGCAAAAATGAACACCGGGACGGTAGGTGGGTGTAATGTTCCCGGTCTCTGCCGTGGGCTTTCCCATAAGGAAATCCTCTACCCTTTGGGCAGGCGCGCGATAGGTACCTGTAAGGGAAAATGCCTTTTGCTCGATCTCCCGCTGCCAGTACATACCGCCAAGCGGGCCATCCACAGGAAAATCCCCGGGATGGACACCAACCAGCAATGCAGCATTGGCGTTCTCGCCTTCCCGGGCGGCATTGCTCATACCGTTTGTAACGATGCCGCCTTCCTCACTGGCAGCAGCCACTACATAGCCACCGGGACACATACAAAAGCTATAAACCGTTCTGTCCGCTAAATGCTGCACCAGCTTATAGGAGGCCGGAGGCAATGCGGGATTTTCGCAGCCATACTGGGAAAAATCCACCATTTCCTGCTTATGCTCAATACGCACACCCATAGAAAACGGCTTTGCCTCCATAGGAATATTGCGCGCTAACAGCTTCTCAAAAGTATCTCTTGCGCTGTGGCCGATGGCAAGGACTGCCTTTTGGCAGTCAATTTTTTCGTTTCCATTCATTTCAACAGCAGATAAACGGCCATTTTCTGTAAAAATATCTGTCACCTGCGCGTTAAATCGCACCTCGCCGCCCAATTCAGTAATTCTTTTCCGGATATTCTGCACCACTGTCAGCAGCACGTCCGTGCCTACGTGTGGCTTGGCATCAAAGAGGATGTCCTCCCCTGCGCCCGCCTTTACCATCTGCTCCAGCACCCAATCAAGCCGGGGATTATTGACACCTGTATTCAGTTTGCCGTCAGAGAACGTGCCTGCGCCACCCTCACCGAACTGGACATTGCTTCTTGTATCCAATTGTCCGCCTGCAAAAAAAGCCTCTACTTTTTGTTTCCGGGTAATGGCATCATCGCCACGTTCCAACACTAGAGGTTTTTGTCCTGCAATAGCCAAAACCAGCGCGGCAAACATACCTGCCGGACCAAAACCGATGACCACCGGACGAATTTCCGGCGCAGGAAGATTTTTCGGCGGCTTGTAGCGGGGCGCTGAAACCATTTCTGCCTGCTTACAGCGGCTGTCCTTGAGGATTCTTTTCTCACTGCCGTCAACCAGCACATCCACCGTATAGACAATCTTTACATCCGGCTTTTTCCGGGCATCGATGCTCCGTCGAACAATGGATAGTCTCCGTATTTTCGAAGGAGAAATCCGCAGGAGTTTTGCGGCTTCAAAGCTAAGCTGCGCCGGATTGTGTTCCGGAGGGAAGGCAATTTGTTTAATACGGATCATTTAATCTCCCTCCCTGCGTTTTCTCCTGCTAAAAAGCCAGAGCTCCAAGCCCATTGGAGATTATATCCACCGCAAGGCCCGTCAATGTCCAAAACCTCCCCGCAGGCATAAAGCCCGGGAACAAGTTGGCTTTCCATTGTTTTAGGGTCAAAATCTTTTGTATAAACACCGCCGGCAGTCACCTGCGCGGCATCCATACCCAATGTGCCAGTCAGTTCTACCGCGAAGTTTTTCGCCTGATAGGCAAGCTTTTTCAGTTCCTCATCTGTGAGATATGCAATAGGACAAAGGCCAACACCTGCCGCTTTTGTCATCACTCTGCCCAGGCGGTTATGGACAATACCGGTGAACAGCTCATCCGTAGAAAGATTGGTTTTCGCCCGGACGGCGAGCATTGAAAACAAGGCATTTTCCGAAAAATCCGGCAGCAGATCTAACTTTGCCGTCCATTTCCCTCTTCCCTCACAAACATCCCGGGAAACTTCAAAGATTACAGGTCCGGAAAGTCCCTTTTCCGTAAACTGGATTTCTCCTGTGCTTTCGGCAAACAAGCTATCCTCCCGGTAAATTCTGACATTTGCATTGGCGCGGATGCCCTTCAAGGAAGGCAATACCGGGTGGTCAGAGGTAAGCTGCACTAAGGAGGGACGTAAACGGGTTGCCTTATGCCCAAATGCGCCCAAAATGCGGTAACCCGCCATTGTTCCGCCCAATTTCGTACCGGCAATGCCGCCGCAGGCAATAATCAGTTTATGGCAAATATAAGTGTCTTCGGCCGTTTTCAGAGCAAAACCGTCCTTTGTTTTAGTCGCCTTTTCAATTTCACAGCCGGTATGGACGGTAATGTTTTCCCTTTGCAGCGCCAAACGCAAAACATCCACAACGGAATTTGCCTGATCGGAATAGGGATAGACCCGACCGCTTTCCTCGGTTACCGTATAAAGGCCAAGCTTCCAGAACATATCCAGTATTATTTCAGGGGCATAGCTGGAAAGTGCGTAATCCGCAAATGCAGGATCTTCTCCACCATAGGCCGCGGGATTGCGATTTGTTAAATTACAGCGGCCGTTGCCGGTAGCAGAAAGCTTTTTTCCCAATCGTGCCTGCCGCTCAAAGATATGAATTTCCGCGTTTTCATTTTTTGCTGCGGCAATCGCTGCCATCATACCCGACGCGCCGCCGCCAATAATGCCGATAATCATAGCTTCACCTGCTTTCATTTCTCTCATTATAGCGGATAATCGGTATCTTTACAAGAAAAACTTGCATTAGCAGTAGGATATGGTATAATAAGGTTCACAGGCGATTCAAATATCGCCTCTATGGTATTGAATGAGGTGCGGTTTTGGACAGGAAAAATATTGATAAAATCGCAAGAACCGAGGAAGACCGGGTGCTATTGGCGCGTCTGTGGGATAAAATAAACGCCGGTATTTTCAAAAACCGTTTGGCAAGCACCGGCTTTTTGTCCCCCCGGGAGCAGGAAATGGCGCAGTTTCTCTTTGGTAATGCCGATGGGCTGCACTTTTGGGGCGGATACGATACCGCCCAGCGCAAGTGCCTTATTTATCTTCCCGACTATCTGTACGAAATCCCCAGCGATGACCCTATCCTCTGTCTTAGAGCCACCTATTATGCCGGAGACATTCTCTCCCACCGGGACTTTTTGGGCGCGCTGATGGGCTTTGGAATAGGCAGAAGCTGCCTGGGCGATATTTGCGTGCAGGATGGCTTTTGCGATTTCTTTGTCACAAGAGAAATATCTGACCATCTGCTTCGGGAATTCATAGAGGTAGGGCGGACAAAAGTCAGGTTAGAGATTTTGCCGATTGGGGAGTTTTCGCCCCCGGAAGAACGGATAGAAACCATTTCCGATACTCTCCCCTCTTTACGGCTAGACTGTGTAATCGCGTCCGGTTTTCGCATCTCCCGCAGTCGCGCTGCGGAGTTTATCTCCGCCGGCAGAGCCGCTGTTGACGGACTTCCCTGCGAAAAGCCTGACCGCTCCATTGCAGAGGGAATGACTGTATCGGTCCGTGGCTTAGGGAAAATTAGACTGGCAGAAATTGGTAACCGGTCAAAGAAAGACCGCATTTTTGTGAAAATAGAAAAATTTGTGTGAGGTAGTTTTTATGAATATGAATGAAGTCATTGCCCGGATCAATGAGCTGGCCGCCCTTGCAAAGACTCGGGAATTAACAGCCGAAGAACTTGCAGAGCGGGATAAACTCCGCAGAATCTACATTGATTCCGTAAAGCAAAATTTGGTTGGACAATTGGAAAATACCTACATTGTCCGTCCTGACGGCACGAAGGAAAAAGTAAAGCACAAAGGAAACTAAGAATTAATCGGGCGAGGATTTTTCCTCGCCCGATTTATTATGCATTTTCAATAGCAGGCAGAACACCCTCTACGCGGGAAACATCCACACTTTCCATCTTACCGGCATCGTAAGACTCCGCCACCTTGGGGTCGATGGGAAGTCTTGCCAGGATGGGCAGGTCAAATTTCTTTGCCACATCATCCAGCTTGCTCTTACCGAATACCTCGATTTTTTTGCCGCAATCGGGACATTCCAGGTAGCTGTAATTCTCCACAAAGCCCAGCACGGGAATATGCATCATATTTGCCATATTCACTGCCTTCGCAACAATCATAGACACCAAATCCTGGGGGCTGGTGACGATGACGATGCCATCTACCGGCAGGCTTTGGAATACAGTCAGCGGTACGTCACCGGTTCCGGGAGGCATATCCACAAACAGATAGTCCACATCCTGCCACACAACATCCGTCCAGAACTGCTTGACAGCGCCGGCAATGACCGGACCGCGCCAAACCACAGGGTCGGTGGAGTTATCCAGCAGAAGATTAATGGACATCACCTGAATACCACACTCAGTAATCGCGGGATAGAGGCCGTCCTCAGTTGCGCCGCTGCACTCGGTGACACCGAATGCAGTGGGAATAGAAGGGCCGGTGATGTCTGCATCCAAAATGCCAACTCTGTGACCCTTTTTCGCCATAGCCACGGCTAAAGAAGATGTGACGGTGCTCTTACCGACACCGCCTTTACCGGAGACAACAGCAATGACTTTCTTAACGCTTGCCTTAGGATTGAGCTGGGCAAGCAGGCTCTCCGCCTTGCGGTCTTTACAATCACTGCCGCAAGTGGAGCAGTTTCCACTACAAGAACCCATATAAATACACTCCTTTGAGAATTAAAATTACAAATATACCACCGAAAGAATCCGTAGGGCGGGGGTTTACTCCCGCCGTTTTGGTGAACAAGGGATCGGCGGCGGGACCAAGGCCCCGCCCTACAATATGGGACGAATCTTCGGTGTTAGGACTGAGCTTCTTCCCATTGCTCCATAAGATCAAGGAGAACGGCTTCTGCCGTCTCTTTTTCTTCATAGAGCCGAGTCAGCGCCGTATAGTCTGCGCCGCTCTGCTCGATTTTTACATCTATTTCGGCGATTACCGCTTCTTGCTTTTCGATCTCTCGCTCCAAGCGGCGAATCAGCTTGTCTAACTCTTTTGTGCCGCCTTTTACTTTTTCCTTTTTCTCCCTTGCAGGCGCTTGGGAAGCAACCGGTTTTGCCATAGCTTCGTGCTCCAAAATAGAACGGTATTTGGCGTAGCCACAGGGGTAATCCCGGATAGCGCCGTCCTCCAAGACCCATATGCGTTCAGCAAATTTCTCGATAAAGTATCGGTCGTGGGACACAAAGAGCAGCACGCCCTCAAATTCCTCAATGGCCGCCTCCACCCATTCCCGGGAAGCAATATCCAAGTGGTTGGTAGGCTCGTCCAAAACCAGCATATTGATTTTTTCGTCCATTAGCATACACAGCCGCAGACGGGACTGCTCACCGCCGGAAAGGTCACCCACTTTTTTGAACACATCTTCGCCTTGGAATAGAAATGCGCCCAAGCGGTCACGGGCGGTCTGTGGCGTACAGTTCCGCTCATAGAGCATTGTATCATACAGCGTTCGCTCAGGATGGTCAAAGTGAATGATTTGGGGCAAGTATCCCCATTTGACGGTAGGACCGAAACGTAATTTGCCACGCGCCGCTTCTTCGCCCAGCAGACATTTAAGAAACGTGGTCTTGCCGGTGCCGTTATCGCCCAGTATTGCAATCCGTTCCCCGCCGCCCACACGCAATTCTACATTTTCAAAGAGAACACGGTCACCGAAGCCTTTGGAAAAGCCTTTGGTTTCAAAAACCAAGTCTCCGGCAAACTCCTTTTCCCCGAAGCTTGCCTTCATTGTCTTCTCGGTTTTAGGCTTTTCGGTTTTCTTGATGCGCTCCATACGGTGCTGAATAGACATTGCCCGGCGGTATAGCGTTCGGTTGTTGATGCCCCAGCCCTTCATCCGTTCCACCGTATAACCTAATTGCTTTAGCTTTGCCTGCTCCTGCTCATACTGCTTTAACTGGAGGTTAAAGCGGTTTTGTTTTTCCTCCATATAGAAGGAGTAGTTGCCGGAGTAGAATTCCGCGTGGCCGTCCACAATCTCAATGACCCGCTCCGCCACCCGATCTAGGAAATAGCGGTCGTGGGAGATCGCAAGAACCGTACCCTTAAAGCTTTTAATATAACTTTCCAGCCACTCCACGCTTCGGAGGTCGAGATGGTTGGTCGGCTCGTCCAGTAATAGAATGTCCGTCTTTTCAAGAATCAATCTCGCAAGATTCATTCTCGTCCGCTCACCGCCGGAAAGACTGGCAAAAAGCTGGCTTCTTTGCTCCTTAGTGATGCCAAGACCGTTGCAGACTTTATCTAAGTCTACCTCCATATCGTAGCCACCACCGGAGAGAAAACGGTTTTCCAACGCATCATACTCTACCATAAGGGCAGCGGACTGGTCGTAAGCCATTTGCTCCGTCAGCTTTTCCATCTTCTCCCGAATCCGCAGCAGCGGTCCGTAGGCAGAACGCAGCACGTCCTCTACGGTATAGCCCTCGGGAAATTTGGGGATCTGAGAAATAAGGCCCAACTTTTTCTCCGGATTTACATAGACAGTACCGTCGTCATAGTCCATTTCTCCGGTGAGTATCTTAAAGAGGGTGGTCTTGCCGCAGCCGTTACGGCCTAAAATGGCGACCCGCTCCCCTGCCTGAATTTCAAAACTCAGGTCTTCCAGGAGATTCTCACCAATGACGAAGAACTTTGTTAAGTTTTTTATAGATATATCAATCATTTTTCCTCATTTATGGCCTTTATAATAGCCATAAGTTCCTCTTTTGTATAAAGCAGATTTAATGCCTGCAGCATTGCGTTTGCGCTCATACGCTCCGGTAACGACAGCTTTGCAAGGAGTTTTCTTCGAAGAAAACTGCTGTCCTTTCCACCGGACAAGCCCAATTCCATTAAGTCCTGCTTGGTGATTTCCTTTTTATCTGTCAACGTGCCATCCTCAAAGGTGGCGCCTGCGCGGCGGAGGGACTCTAATATTACTTCCGGTGTCATTCCCTCAACGCCCAGCTTTCCCTCTTTGCCAGGGGCAACTTTCCGCTTTTCTTTGCCGTAAATATCAGGGATATAGGCGTGCTTCAGATGCTGCGCAGGGATAGCTCCCTTTAAGAAATTGCGGATAACGAAGCCTGCGCCGTCACTGTCTGTAAATACGATGAGCCCGCGTTTTTTTGCTGCCTCACGCAAAAGCGCCAGCATTTCTCTATCCTTATGGATTTGAAAACCGCCCGTTTCAAAAATAGGCGCATCCACAATCTGACTAAGCGTATTTTTATCATAGCGGCCTTCTACTACGATCGCCTCCCGGATACTAACCATTTCTTGCCTCCCGGGAAATCTCCAGCAAAAGCACCTCTAACAGCCGTTTGGGGTCATCGGTGGATGTCTTCATTTTTCTGTCTGTTTCTACGATCAATGCCGCGGTTTTCTCCAAAAACCGTGTGGATAAGCGGCTTGCAGACTGCATTGTTTTCCGGGCTGCCCAGTCGCTCATACGGTAAAGAGGCATCAGTTCGGTATAAGGTCTACCGCTGTCCTGCAGTACCCGTGCGGTACTGAGCTTACGAAAATGAGCGCCGATGGTGCCAAGTATGGAGATTGGCTCCTCTTGCATTTTCAGCACTTGCGTAAGCTTCACAAGCGCTTTACCCGGCTCACCGGCAGAAAGTTGCTCGGAAATTTCATAAATAATTGCATCCAATGCCGGCTCAACCACTGCATCAATGTCGCTCTTGGTGATTTCCTCCGCGCCGGAAAAGGCGCAGATTTTTCCGACCTCACCGGCTAAGGTGGTCATTGTACCGTCGGTAATTTCAATCAGGTAGCCGCAAAGGTTAGGCGCAATTCGTTTTCCGGCGGCCGCAAAATGCCGTCCAATCCAAGGAATTAAATCCCGGGCCTCCTGCTTGGGAAATTCTACAATTTCCCCGTTTTGACGGATCGCATCACAAAGCTTTTTATACCGCCCGTCCAACTTCCACTCAACCGTTTCATATGTGAATATCAGGGTGCAGTAGTCAGGAATATCCGAAAGCAATTCGCTCAGCCGGGTGCGGTCATCCTCATTCAGCTTCCAAATGTCCACATCGTCCACCACAGTAAGGGTATACTCTGCCATCATTGGCACCGCTTCCACACCTTCGATAAGATCCTGCATCGTAAAATTTTCTCCGGTAAGCTTTCGGTAATTGAAGCTCTCGGTGATTTCATCGGTGCGTTGGCGGCGAATCAACTCCAAATAATGGGTTTTTAGAAAGGTCTCCTCGCCAAAGAAAACGTACAGGTTACCGATGGTTTTCTCCCGGATATCCTTCTTCAGTTTTTGAAGGCTGTCCTGATTAGACGCTTCCTTTTTTGCCAAGCCTTTCACCCCCGAATAATGATTGTTCCGTGTCGGTCTGTCCGCAAAATGCGGCAGCCAAAAAATTCCAGTCTTTCCAAAGCATCCGCGCTGGGATGCCCATACATATTGATTTTGCCCACAGAGATAATCGCTGTTTCCGGCTTTGTCTTTTGGAGTAAAGCCATTCCCGTTGCATATGCCGAACCGTGGTGTCCTACCACTAAGGCATCCACTTTGGGAAGCGAAAGCGCATCTAACAAATCCCTTTCACCGCCGGTATCTCTATCGCCCATAATCAGTATATCATAATCCGCCGCCTGAAACAAGATGCAGATACTATCTGCACGGCCCTCTTTATCGATTTTTCCGGGTACTGCTGTAATCTGACCGATGCCTATGGGCAGCTGTGTCTTTTCTCTCACATAGGAAACCCTTTGTTCATCAGGCAACTCTATGGGAAGCTCCCCATTTATAACTGGAAGATACAGATTATCGACTGCAATTCGTTTCAGGAAATAAGGTAGCGCGCCTGCGTGATCCCTGTCATAATGGGTCAAAATCACACCGTCAATTCTGTTTACGCCCTGACTGAGAAGATGGGAAACCGCAATTTCAGCAGTCTCTTTGTCTCTGCTGCCACCGCAGTCAATCATATAGGTCTTTCCTCTGCTTTGCAGCAGGACACATTGCCCCTGGCCCACATCCAGCACCGTGACCCGGTAGTCATCCAGACGTGGCTCAATGTAAGAAAAAGCAACCGCTGCCAATAGCAGTACAGCCATAGATGCCGCGACAATGCCGTGGTTCTTTCTGCCGCGAAACCAAAAGACAGCAAAAACAACATAACACGCGATCAGCCACACCACAATATAGGGTGAGGCAGTATAGACTGCCGCCAAGGGGACATATTGCAGCGCATCTGCCACAAACAGAACATAGTAAATGAAGCCCGAACAAGCACAGGCAATCACCGTACCCAGCGGCAGCCATAGATAGGACAAAAGGAAAGCTATTATAATCCCATAGAAAATAAATGACACTGCCCAAAGGGTCAGCAGATTGGTAAGAACACCAATGAGGCTAATATTGCCAAAATACAGCGCGCTAAGCGGCGCAGTCATAAGCATCGTACTTATGCTGACGGAAATTCCACTGAGTATCCCGCGTACTGTCTTTGCCGTCCGGGTAGAACCCGGAATTTTCTTATAGACATAGTTTTGCAACCGGGGTACAAACAGAAAAATGCCCACAACGCAGCCGCAGGACAATTGGAAACTGGCAGACGTAACTGCGAAAGGATTAAAAAGCAGTATGACGATTACTGACAACGATAGCGCCGAAGGTGGATCGTATTCCCGCCTCAGCAGCATCGCCAAAATTATTAGTATCTGCATAACGGTTGCGCGAAGTATAGAGGGAGAAAGTCCTGCCACAAAAGCAAAAAGTATCAGCACCGGGATACCCAAAAGCGCAGTAATAGAGCGCATTTTGCCGGATAGCAAATAGACGAGAGAAAAAAGAATGGACACATGCAGTCCCGAGGTGGCAACGATATGCCGGATACTGGTGGTTCGCAGCGCTATATCCTGCTCATAGGAAAGTCCCGTTGTATCCCCCAGCAGCAACGCCTTAGCAAAAGAAGCCGTATCCGCCGGGAAGATTTCCTCCAAGCGGTTCAGAACACCTCTGCGAAGCCTTTGGGGAAAGAAGCGCAATTCGTCTCCATCGCCAAGAAAGATATCCATCTCTCCCCTGCTGCTACCGATAAAATAAATACCGTTGCTTTCAAGATAGGGCGTTTCCTTACTGCCACCGGATGTCGTCAGTCGAAGCTGAAATTTCCCCTCCAGCCGGTCGCCGGGTTTCAAGTCCACAATCCGGTCGCAGTAGACAATAATTTGGTATGTTTTATCAGAAAGGGTAAACTCGCCCTCAACCCGGAGACCGTAATCTGTCTGCGTACTATAATCCGCAACCACGACTGCCAGTGGCTGCACTGTATCATCGTACTTTTCAATACCGTCCAAATAATAACTGCCGATCCCACAGGTATACAAAATACCCACCATCAGGCCAAGACAGCAAAGCGCCAGCTTCTTTTTGCGAAAGGCAAAGCAGAGGACTCCTGCCACAGCCGCCAAAGCAGCAAACGGCAGCAGAAAGCGATTCCCAAAGGCGTAGGCCGCAAGCGCGCAGCCACTGCAAAGTCCGATGGCAATCCATACCAGCTTTCGCATAATGTACTCCTTAGTAAGATGGGGTGCGTTTCATAACGCACCCCATCGGATTAGTGTAACTTAGAGGTGACGAAATCGTCAACCAACGCCAGGGCGTTGTCCACCTTGGTAGCATCCTTACCGCCACCCATCGCAGAGTCGGGCTTACCGCCGCCGCTGCCACCGCACTCGGTGCATACCAACTTTACAAGGTCACCGGCGCGGAGACCCTTGGCCACAGCCTCCTTACCACAGACAGCAAGGAAAGTGATCTTCCCGTCGTTGACGGTAGCCAGTACAGCCACTACGGAAGCATCCTTATCCCGGAGCAGGTCGCCCATTTGGCGCAGCTTATTGGCATCCGCCTGATTGACTGCCGCGGTGATGACGTGAACACCGGAAATATTTCTTGCCGCAAAGAGGAAGCGATCTACTTCACCGGCAGCTTCCTTTGCCTTGATGGTTTCGATAGCGCGCTTGAGACCCTTGATCTCCTCAAACTGCTCGGCAAGCTTCTCCTGCAAGCCCTGAGGCTTGGTCTTGAGAGAAGCGCAGGCGGCATAGAGGTTTTCACGGTTCTGCGCCATTTCCCGCAAGCACAATTTGCCGGTAATGGCCTCAATTCTACGGACACCGGAAGCCACAGAGCCTTCGCTTTCGATGCAGAAAGGACCGACCTTGGCGGTATTATCCAAGTGCGTACCGCCGCAAAGCTCAATGGAATAATTACCCATATTGACAACGCGGACAGTATCGCCATACTTTTCGCTGAACAGCGCCATTGCGCCGAGCGCCTTGGCTTCCTCGATAGGCATCTCGCGAATATCCACGCCGTAGCCCTCAAGGGATGCATCCTGCACCATCTTGTCAATCTTTGCCAGTTCCTCAGGCGTGAGCGCAGAGTAATGGGTAAAGTCAAAGCGGAGACGGTCAGGCTCAACCAAAGAGCCTGCCTGATGGACGTGGTCGCCCAACACAGCCTTCAGCGCCTTTTGCAGCAGGTGGGTCGCGGTGTGTGCGCGCATAATGGCCTTGCGGCGTTCCACATTGATGGCAGCGCAAACAGCATCGTCTACCTTCATTGCGCCACGAGTCAGCGTACCTGTGTGGAGGTATCTGCCACCCTTATCTTTCTGGACATCGGTAACTTCAAAGCGGGAATCTCCCATCATCAGTACACCGTGGTCAGCAGCCTGACCGCCCATTTCTGCATAGAAGGGGGTCTTATCCAAAACGATGACACCCTTTTCGCCGCCGGCAATAGAGCCGGTAACTTCTTCTCCAATGCAGACGGCAACGATCTTTGCCTCGCAGTTATATTCGGTGTAGCCTACAAACTCGGTAGCAGTAACCTCGGAGCCGAAGTCGATACCAGCCCAGCCGAGGTCACCCAAAGCCTTCCGTGCCTCACGGGCGCGGACTCTCTGCTCCTCGCGGCAGGCGGTGAACCGCTCCATATCCACGGTCATTCCCTCGTCTTCCAGCATTTCTGCGGTCAGATCGATGGGGAAACCGTAGGTATCTGCCAGCAGGAAGGCATCCTCACCGGAGAATACCTTTTCGCCGTTTGCTTTGTGGGCTGCCAGCTTTTCGCCAAAGATACGCATACCGGTATCGATGGTGCGGTTAAAGTTTTCTTCCTCGTTGCGAACGACACGGATAATGTGCTCCGCACGCTCACGCAGATATGTGTAATGGCTCTCATTCTCACGAATAACAGTCTCCACGACCTCGAAAAGGAAGGGACGGTTTACACCCAAGAGCTTGCCGTGACGGGCAGCGCGGCGCAGCAGTCGGCGAAGCACGTAGCCGCGACCTTCATTGGTGGGCTGCACACCGTCAGCAATCATAAAGGTAGATGCCCGGATGTGGTCGGTGATAACACGAAGGCTCACATCAGTCTTTGCGCTCTGACCGTACTGCGCGCCGGTGATTTTCGTCACGTGACGGGTGATGTTCATAACGGTATCTACATCAAAGAGGCTATTTACATCCTGACAGACAACTGCCAGTCTCTCCAGGCCCATACCGGTATCGATGTTCTTCTGTGCAAGCTCGGTGTAGTTGC
>JAZOMT010000004.1:0-58683 GCA_045654085.1 Faecousia sp.
GGTTTCAACTTGCAAATTGCTTGGGCAACTGCCTATTTGGCAGGCTCCGACGTGAAAAACATCCATTGACAAACATACGGCCATATATTAAAATATGTGGTAGTATCTTAACAAAGAAAAAAGATATTTGGAGGAGAAAAATATGTACGAAAAGTTGGTTTCTTATGCCGCACAGCAGTTGGAGCTGAATGCTGAGGAGATCACTCGCGAAAGCACTTTCGAGAGCCTTGGTATTGACTCTCTTGACATTGTGGAAATGATTATGGATCTGGAGTCTGAACTGGGCGTTGAGCTGGAGATGGAAGATCAGAAAATTTCTACTTTCGGTGAATTGGCTGAGTTTGTTGAGTCTAAGCTGAACTAAATATTTATAACCTTGTTACAACGGACCGGTTTATAACAAGGTCGCACTAGTCGGGGAGATAGCGGTGCCCTGTACCTGCAATCCGCTATAGCAGGGGTGAATTCCCACACCCGGGCCAGTCAAGTGCTGTCCGGACCATATAAGTGGCGTTGAAGGAACGGTCTTGCGCAACGGAACCCCGTGAACCATGTCAGGTGGGGAACCAAGCAGCATTAAGCGGACCTTTCCGTGTGCCGCGGGGCTGCCGTTCCCGAGCCGGCTGTATGGAAACCGAGTGTTTGGCTCGTTCAAATGTGGGTGTGCGATCTTGTTACGAGCCGGTTCTGCATAAAAAGAGAAAGGAGGCAGCATATGTATCAGGCATTGTACCGAAAATACCGTCCCCAGACCTTTGACGATTTGGTGGGTCAGCTGGCGGTTACACAGACCTTAAAGACCCAAGTGGCATCCGGACGGCTGAGCCACGCGTATTTGTTTACAGGCTCCCGCGGTACGGGCAAGACCAGCAGCGCCAAAATACTGGCGAAAGCAGTTAACTGTGAAAACCCACAAAACGGCAATCCCTGTAACTGCTGCCCCTCCTGCCGCGCCATCGATTCCGGCGCTTGTATGGACGTGCTGGAAATCGATGCCGCATCCAATAGCGGCGTAGACAATGTCCGGGATCTGCGGGATGATGCGATTTATTCGCCCTCCCAGGTAAAGATGCGTGTGTACATCATCGATGAGGTGCATATGCTGTCCATTTCGGCATTTAACGCGCTGCTGAAAATTATTGAGGAGCCACCGGAGCATTTACTTTTTATTTTGGCGACTACGGAACTGCACAAGGTTCCGGCAACTATCCTGTCCCGGTGTCAGCGGTTTTCTTTCCGCCGCATCAGTCAGGAGGACATTGCCGCCCGGCTCCAATATGTATCTTATCAGGAAAATATCGACCTGACCGATTCTGCCGCCCGGGTACTGGCGCGTCTGGCTGACGGCGGTATGCGTGACGGTCTGAGCCTGCTGGACCAGTGCGCTTCTGCAACCCAGGGCGAACTGAATCCCGAGCGGGTATACGCTTGCCTTGGTATTGCCGGCATTCAGGAATGCGGCAAGCTGATGGCCGCTATCTCCAAGCACGATACGGCCGGCGCGCTGTCGCTGCTGAACCGTTTTTATGCGGAGGGCAAAGAACTTGGCGCGCTGCTGGATGAAATGGCGTGCCTGACCCGGGACTTTATGGTTTTGAAAGCAGCGCCGAAAGAGGGGATTTCGCTCCTTTCCGGTGTGGCCTCCGATGAGGAGACAAAGGCGCTTTCGGATGCCTTTTCTGCCGGGGAACTGACCCGGATGCTGAACCTTATCCAGCAGACTGTCAGCGGCTTTACAAGAAGCAGTAGCCGTCGGATGGATGCGGAGATGTGCATCATCAATCTGTGCCAGCCGGAGCTGAGCCTGGAGGCGGAGGCGCTCAATGCCCGCCTTTCTAAGTTGGAAGAACAGATTCGCGCCGGTGTAGCATTTGCCCCTGCGGCAGCAGCTGCCCCCGCGCCTGAAAAGAAAAAGGAAAAACCCGTTTCTGCGCCGAAAGCAGAAGCGGTCGCTGTATCTGCTCCTAAGCAGGAAGTGCCGGTAGAAGCACCTGTGGGCTTCTGGACAGAGGTGGCGACCCAAATTCGGCAGGAACTGACAGCCCCGGCAGTAAAGGGCTATTTTGCGCCCAATCCCAATGCGGCTGTGCAGGGCGTTTTGGTAGGGGACCGACTGGAGCTGCGGTGTGATAATAGCTTTGTGCTTGGTTTTGTCAATAAGCCGGAGATCTTGCAGCTGGCAGCCCGAAAGGCATCCAGCGTGTTAGGGCGTCCGGTGCAAGCGGTAGCGGTGGATAAAAACAGCGCGGTAACCGATGGGATGGAGCATTTTGTGAAGCTTTCCCAGCAGCATCCTGACCAAATTCATATTAAATAAACGATAGTTAGGAGTTTTTAAGTATGGCAAAAGGTGGATTTCGTGGTATGCCCGGTGGCGGCATGAACCAGATGGCAATGATGAAGCAGGCCCAGAAGATGCAGCAGGATATGCTGCGTATGCAGGAAGAGCTGGAAAATAAGGTCTTTACTGCCAGCGCAGGCGGTGGTATGGTAACTGCCAGCGTTTCCGGCAGCCGGGAGCTGAAGGGTTTGGAGATTAAGCCCGAGGCAGTTGACCCCGATGATGTGGAGATGCTGCAGGATATGATCATTGCCGCCATCAACGAGGCAATGCGCGCTGCCGAGACCGAGTCTCAAAATAATATGGCAAGACTGACCGGCGGTATGAACTTAGGCGGTCTGTTCTGATGCAGTACTTTCCCGCAGCTCTGCAGGAGCTGACCGATCATTTTGCCCGCCTGCCCGGCATTGGCGGCAAGACTGCCCAAAGACTGGCGTTTTATGTTCTCAGTCTTCCGGAAGGGGAGGCGCAGGCCTTTGCAGAGGCCATCTTAGATGCAAAAAAAGCGGTGCATACCTGCCCCGTCTGTCAAAACCTGACGGATAGAGAGATTTGCCCCATTTGTGACGATTCCAGTCGAGATAAAGGTCTTATCTGCGTGGTGGCAGACCCTCGGGATGTGATTGCTATGGAGCGCTCCCGGGAATTTAATGGTGTGTATCATGTGCTTCACGGTGTGATCTCGCCGCTGAATCACGTGACCCAAGAGGATATCCGCATCCGGGAACTTCTTGCCCGTGTGGCAAGTGGTGAGATCCGTGAGATCATTATGGCTACCAACCCCGATACGGAGGGCGAAGCCACGGCAATGTACATTTCCCGGCTGCTGCGGCCAATGGAGATTAAGGTGACAAGACTTGCCTACGGCGTGCCCGTTGGCAGTCAGCTTGAGTATGCCGACGAGGTAACCCTTTCCCGGGCCTTGGAGGGCAGACGAGAAATATGATA
This sequence comes from Faecousia sp., assembly GCA_045654085.1. Lineage (GTDB taxonomy): Bacteria > Bacillota > Clostridia > Oscillospirales > Oscillospiraceae > Faecousia. The sequence continues at coordinate 3,290 of JAZOMT010000004.1, forward strand.
AAAACCGGGGTTTTCCCCGGTTTTTCTGCTTTTTTGGAGGTGTTATTATGCCTAATTCACAGACAGTACGGATTGTTCCCGGCGCCAAAACGGCGGTGCTGATGATCCACGGCATCTGCGGCACACCCAACCATTTCCGGGCGCTGCTACCTTTGGAGGCTGCTGTTCCTGCGGATTGGTCGCTGTATAATATCGTTTTGGATGGACATTGTCAGGATGTGCCCGCTTTCGGCAAAAGCGGGATGAAAAAGTGGAAAGCCCAGACGGAAAGCCTTTTTGAGGCGCTTTGCGATACATACGAAAGTATTGTCCTTGTGGGACATTCTATGGGTACGCTTTTGTCTGTTCGACAGGCGCTGCGGCGGCCGGAAAAGGTGAAGCTTCTCTTTATGGTGGCAGCGCCTACACCGCCCTTTGTGCGGCCTCTGGCTGCGCTCTATGCGGTAGGCTTGGCATTTGGCATAAAAAATGTAAAAGCGCCCAACTATGGCGCAATGGCAGTTGCCTGCGGTATGAAGCTGACCCCAATGCTGTGGAAATACATCCCTTGGATCCCGCGGATGGTGGAGCTATTGCAAGAATGCAGAGCGGTTTCAAGGCTCTATAAGGATTTGCAAGTGCCGGCCATTGCGTGGCAGTCGGAGAAGGACGAGCTGGTATCTCGCCGTTCTATTAAGGTCTTACAAAAGTGCGGCAAGGTGGAAGTCCACACGCTGCCAAATTCCACCCATTTCTATTATACAGAAGCGGAAAGGGAACAGGTAGTGCAGAGCTTCTGCACCGCTTGTAAAGAAATATAGAACGTACAACTTTTACTATCATTCAAAACGGTAAACTTGAATTTGCAGGTGAGAAAAATGAATGTAAAATTAATCAAATTAACAAAAGAATATTATTCTCAATTATCAGAAATGATTGATGAATGGAGGTTAGACCATGAGGTAAATCAAACCAATCATTCTCCTTGGGCAATCTTTAAGAATGATTATCATGACTTTGATTATTATTTAGATAATTTAGAAATTAATGAACCAAAAGACGGCAAAGTGCCCGATTCAGTATTCTTTTTGTTAGATGTTGAAAGAGACATTTTATTAGGTGCTGTAAATATTAGGCATTACTTAAATGATTACCTATTACAATTTGGTGGGCATATTGGAGATGGCATTAGACCATCTGAAAGAAGAAAGGGATATGCTACTGAAATGATTCGTTTATCATTAATCGAATGCAAAAAATTAGGAATTGATAAAGTATTAATGGTTTGCGATAAGTCTAATATTGGTTCAGCAAAATCCATTATAAAAAATGGTGGAATATTAGAAAATGAATTTGTAGATGAGGATGGAGAAATTAATCAAAGATATTGGATTGAATTAGTTTAACAAATGCCAATTTATCAAATAGTTAACCGCAGCACCGATTTGATAGGTGCTACGGTTGTGTTTTTATAGTTTGGAGTAGGTTTTGTCCAAGAAGCGCTGGGCGGTAATGACTGCCCGCTTGTGGGTGCCTTCACCGATTTTGCCTGCCTCATCAAAAGCCTCTACACGGAAGGTGACGATCGGGCCTTCTACTGCAATGACCTCGGCCTCTGCCCGTACTTCCAGACCAACGGGAGTGGCGGAGATGTGGGAGATGTTAAGCTCTGTGCCGACTGAGGTCTTTTCCTCGGGTAAGGCTTCTGCAATGGCTTCGCAGGCGGCGCCTTCCATCAGCGCTACCATACAGGGAGTGGCATAGACCAGCAGACTGCCGGAGCCGACTTCCAAGGCGGTGTCCTCACGCTCTACTTCTGTATAGGCTGTGCCTTTCATTCCAACAATAATTTCCATAATATATCCTCCTTTTTTCTACACTATAATGAAAAAATAGGCAGGTGTCAAGAAACAATGTTATTAAATGAACTATGTCATTGCGAAACCAGTTCGCAAACTGGTTGTGGCAATCTCTTGTATAGAGCTGTTGCTTGAGATTCCCACGCCAGCGTGCGCGCTGGCTCGGAATGACAACAGGGCCTAACGAAATGACATTGGTGTCAAGAAAGGGTTGCTATTTTTTGACAGGTGATTTATAATATAGGCAAATTTACGAAAGAGGTGCTTCTTATGGGCGTCTATGAAAAGCTGAATCTCACAATGCTCTGCGACTTTTATGAGCTGACAATGGGCAACGGTTACTTCGAAAATGGCTATAAGGACAGAATGTGCTATTTCGATGTGTTTTTCCGCAAATGCCCCGATGGCGGCGGCTTTGCCATTGCGGCAGGTCTTGAGCAGATCGCGCAATACATTCAGGATCTCCATTTCTCCGAGGAGGATATCGAATACCTCCGTGGCAGAAATCTCTTTACTGAGGGATTTTTGGAATATCTGAAGGATTTCCGTTTTACCGGCGATGTTTGGGCGGTGCCGGAGGGTACGCCCATTTTCCCCAACGAGCCGATTATGACCATTCGTGCGCCCGCCATTCAGGCGCAGCTCATTGAGACCTTCATTCTGCTGTCTGTCAACCACCAGAGCCTGATCGCCACCAAGGCGAACCGTGTGGTTCGGGCGGCACAGGGTCGTACTGTGCTGGAATTCGGCTCCCGTCGCGCTCAGGGCGCTGACGCGGCTATCTTGGGCGCAAGAGCGGCCTATATCGGCGGCTGTAACGGCACGGCCTGTACCATTTCCGACCAGCTTTTCGGTGTCTATGCCGGCGGTACGATGGCCCATGCCTGGGTGCAGATGTTCGATACAGAGCTGGATGCGTTTAAGGCTTACTGTAAGATGTACCCCAATAACGCAACCCTTTTGGTGGATACCTACGACACCCTCAATTCCGGTGTGCCTAATGCCATCCGCGCCTTTAACGAGGTGCTAAAGCCTATGGGCATCACCAAGTGCGGCATTCGCTTGGATTCCGGTGATATGGCATACCTCTCCCGGAAAGCACGGAAGATGCTGGATGATGCCGGTTGGACGGATTGTAAGATTTCTGTTTCCAACTCTCTGGACGAGTACCTGATTGCAGACCTTTTGCATCAGGGCGCCCAGATTGATATGTTTGGTGTTGGTGAACGGCTCATTACTGCCCGAAGCGAGCCGGTGTTTGGCGGTGTGTATAAGCTGTGCGCCGTGGAGCAAGAAGACGGTTCTGTGCTGCCGAAAATTAAGATTTCCGAGAATGTGGGCAAGATCACCACGCCCCACTTTAAGAAATTCTACCGCTTTTACGGCAACGACACCGGAAAAGCCATCGCGGACTATCTGTGTGTCTATGACGAGACGGTAGACGACAGCGGCAAGATGGAGATTTTTGACCCCGAAGCCACTTGGAAGACCAAGACTGTCTACGACTTTACAGCCAAAGAGATGTTAGTGCCTATCTTTAAGAACGGTGAACTGGTTTATAAGTTCCCCAGTTTGGATGAGGTACGGGCTTACTGCTTACAGCAGGTAGATACCCTTTGGGATGAGGTCAAGCGGTTTGATAACCCCCATACCTACTATGTGGACCTTTCGCAGAAGCTGTGGGATATTAAGTACAGTCTGCTGAAAAACCGTAAAAAGAAATGAAACGGACAAAACAGATTGCTCTGGGAGGCATTTTAGGCGCGCTGGCAGTGACTATTCTGTTTTTAGGCGGCTTGATCCCGGTGTCCACCTATATCTGCCCGGTGCTTTGTATGCTGATCTTGCAGACGGTGCAAAGCTTCTGCGGCAGACGGATGGCTTGGGCATGGTATGCTATGGTATCCTTTTTGGCGCTGATCTTAGGCCCGGACAAGGAAGCGGCGGCTATCTTAGTACTTTTCGGTTATTATCCCATTATTAAGCCGAGAATGGACAGACTGCCTTTGCGGATTTTGTGGAAGCTGGTGTTTTTCAATGCAATCACTGTGTTTATGTACACGGTGGTAGTGGCGGTTTTGGGACTGGAAGCCATCGTGGTGGAAAATACCTTCCTTGGCTACGGCAGCCTTGCGCTGATGCTCATTTTGGGAAATGCCACATTCTTCCTGCTGGATAAGCTCCTGAACCGTTTTTCTCTGCAAAAGCCTCGGAAAAGAAGAAAATAAAATAAATCCGCACCACGGTTTTCGTGGTGCGGTTAGCAATATACTTTTCAACCTTTTGCGGGTCTAGCTCGAAGCAACCACAAAAAATCCGACAGATTTTGCGGCCTGTCGGATTTTTTATGTTACATATCAAAGACACCCATAATGATAATACCGGCGACGGTGACAGCGATGGCAGCGTAGTGCTTCCAGGAAAGCTTTTCCTTCAGGAATAGACGACTCCAAAGGACGGAAGCAACACAGTAAGAGGAAATGATAGGCGCGGACATTGCCACGTGCTCCTCGTCCGCCAGGGCATAGATGTAAGCAAACTGACCGGCAGTCTCGAAAATCGCGCCCACATACTTGGGAGCTTCCATCTTGGGAATCAGCTTCTGCTTTTTGATCAGTACAGTGTAAATGAAGCAGAATACACCGGCGGCAAGGAAAGTCAGCTCGTAGGCAACGTTTGCAGAGTTAGAGGAAGCTTCCTCCATTTCTGCTACAAAAATACGCAGGTATTCTCCCTGCTCCGCAGTAAACTGCGAAAGGAACTCGGGGGAGAATGATAACTCTGTATCTACTAAATATTCGGGGATTCCGTTTTGGAACAGACTTGCAAATTCTGGTGCAACATTGGCGTTAATAAAGTTCATATGGAAGGTTTCCAGCACAAGACTGTCAGAAAACGTGCCGGCGGCATCCAGCAGGCAGTAAGCAATGGGCAGTGCCAATGCTAGCCAGCTCTTTGCGTACTTATAGTTGGACTTTTCCTGCCGGGCGGCGCGCAGCTCGGGATCTTCCTTGGCTTCCACAAAGCCAAGACCGACCACACCTACGCAGGCCAGTGCTACAGCTACATACTGCATCGGTACCATATCCAGTGCTTCGCCGGAGAAGGCGGCCATTACGATGGTGGCGACAGCTACCAGCGCACCGGAGGCGTTACAAATAGGGGAGGAGATGGACAGCTCGATGTAGCGAAGACCAATATAGCCCATCGCCATAGACAGGATGTACAGAAGGGAGACGGGCAGGTAGGTGAGGATGATATTGAAATTGATCTCTACGCCGTTGACGAAAATCTCAAAGGTGGCGTGCAGACCCATAACCACACCAACAGCCATAACCATTTTCAGGTGGCTGTACTTGTCCTTTGCATCACGGCAACCGATCTTAGAGAAGAAGTCAGAGCCGGACCAGCAAAGCAGCGCAATGATCGCAAAAATAAACCAATTCATAAATCTAATCTCTCTTTCTTTTCTCTTTTATAGCTCCACAAGGCCTGCGTTTACCATTTCCTGCAGGCTCTTGAGAATGCCCAGTTTTGCGTGGCACCAAGTCAGGCCACCCTGAAAATAAACGGCATAGGGAGGACGGATCGGGCCGTCGGCAGACAACTCAATGGACGAACCTTGGATAAATGCGCCGGCTGCCATAATGACCTTGTCGTTATAGCCGGGCATATCCCAAGGCAGGGGCGTGGCGAAAGCATCTACCGGCGCTGCGCCCTGAATACCGGCGCAGAATGCGATCATTGCCTTTTCGCTGCCCAGTTCTACCGCCTGAATAATATCGTGACGGCTTTCTGTGGCGTTGGGAACACAGCGGAAGCCGAGAGGCTCATAGAGATTGGCAGCAAAGATTGCGCCTTTTTCTGCGCCTGCAACTACTGTAGGCGCAAGGAAGAAGCCTTGATACAGAGAGGTCATAAGACCTAAGTTTGCGCCAACCTCCTGACCAAGACCGGGAGCGGTGAGCCGGTACGCGCAGCGATTGACACATTCCTGCGTACCGCAGATGTAGCCACCGATGGGGGCAAGACCGCCGCCGGGGTTCTTAATGAGAGAGCCGACCACCATATCTGCGCCTACATCAGAAGGCTCGATGGTCTCTACAAACTCGCCGTAGCAGTTATCTACCATCACCAGCACGTCAGGCTTAATATTCTTCACAAAGGCAATCAACTCACCGATTTGGTTGACGGAGAAGGTGGGGCGGGTGGCGTAGCCCTTGGAGCGCTGGATGGTAACAAGCTTTGTTTTCTCGTTGATTGCAGCGCGGATGCCGTCGTAGTCAAAAGTGCCGTCAGCAAGCAGATCCACCTGCCGATAGGAAACACCGTATTCTTTAAGAGAACAGGGGCTTTCCCGGATGCCGATGACCTCCTGCAAGGTATCATAGGGCAGACCCACGGGGGAGAGCAGCTCATCTCCCGGCAGCAGATTTGCGGACAGCGCAACGGTCAGCGCGTGGGTGCCGCAGGTGATTTGAGGGCGGACAAGGGCGGCTTCCGTGTGGAATACGTCCGCATAGACCCGCTCTAAGTTGTCACGGCCCATATCGTCGTAGCCGTAGCCGGTGGTGCCGGCAAAGCAGGCAGCGGAAACACGGTTCTTCTGCATGGCCGCGATAACCTTGCCCTGATTATATTCTGCAATTTTATCGATGGTGGCGAAGCGTGCTTCTAGGTTTTTCAAAGTCTTTTCGCCATATTCATAGACCTCGCGGCTCACACCGAGGTCTTTATACATTTCTAAAAACTGTTCCACGGTTAATTCTCCTCTGTTTTCATTGAATCAAACATACGGTTTGCAATATCGCTCAGTACTTCCGGGCGGGAAACGATCAGTCCCGTTTCCTCCTCACCTAAAATAAGAAGGGTGTCTCCCGGGCGGATCTTAAATAGCTCACGGGCCTCCTTGGGGATCACGATCTGCCCCCGGTCACCGACCTTGGCAGTGCCGAATACCCGTCGGGATTTTCCTTTGCCATATATGTGTTTGCCTCCGGCCATAGCATCGCCTCCAATTCCTACTTTTCATACTTTTCACACAAACGTAAGTATAATAAAAACCGCCCCGGTTGTCAATACCGGAAGCGGATATTCCTGTGAATTAAGAGTTGATAGTTGAGAATTGATAATTATGGTGTCCGCGCTGCGGACGGAATAAAAGGTATGGTCGATAGAATGCGTAGGGCGGGGGTTTACTCCCACCGGTTTGTACGGTTATCGTTGGCGGCGGGACCAAGGCCCCGCCCTACGAGATAATACAAGGCTTCGAAAACAATTATCAACTGTCAACTATCAATTATCAACTGCTTAGTCGTTTCTTCTTCTGCCGCCGAAGAGGAGGACAAGACGCAGAAGCTGGGCAAGGGAGACAGCCAGCGCAGCTACATAGGTCATTGCAGCGGCGGTCAGGGTCTTTCTTGCGCCGGTCTGTTCTTCGGGCGTCAGCAGTCCGCCGTCTTTGATGGCGGCCATTGCCCGACGGCTGGCGTTAAACTCTACCGGCAGCGTAATAAGCTGAAACACAGCGGAAAGACCAAAGCAGGCGATACCGGCATAAATGAAGCCGGAGGAGGTCACACTTTCTGAGGTGAAAAGCAGACCGATAAGAATCAGCGGCATTGCCAGCATAGAGCCGATGTTGGTCACCGGAATGATGGCGGCACGGAGGTGAATGGGGGCGTATTTGTGGGCATACTGCGCGGCGTGACCGGCTTCGTGGCAGGCAACACCGATAGCGGCCGTAGAGGTATTGTCGTACACGCTGTCAGAAAGCCGGATTACATTGGCTTTGGGATCGTAATGGTCTGTCAGGTTGCCGGAGACCCGCTCAATGCGGACATCGGTAACACCGTTTTTGAGCAGTACCTGCCGGGCAGCTTCCGCACCGGTGATATGCCGGGAGGACAATTGGGTGGAATACCGTTTAAAAGTGGAATTTACACGGGCGCTTGCCACAAAGGCAAAGATGACACAAGGAAGGACAAGGACGATGTATGTCCAGTCAATTCCGTAATAATACATAAAAGGCATAAGTTTTCTCCTTTCTGCTAGATGCTTTTATTATACCCGATTTGCGGAAATTTGCAAGAGTAGGGGAAGGGAAGAACTTTACATTTTTGTAAATTCTGTGTATAATAAGCAAAATGTAAGGAGGTATGGCTATGGAAATACTATACTGGCTGGAAAGCATCCGCATTCCGGTACTGAATGAATTTATGCTGCTGATTACCAAGTTTGGTGAGGAAACGCTGTTTTTGGTGGCGGCGCTGACCATTCTTTGGTGCTCGGATAAACGCAGAAGCTATTATCTGCTGGCGGTGGGATTTTTGGGACTGATTGGCAATCAGTTTTTGAAGCTGGCGTTTCGGATTCCCAGACCGTGGGTGCAGGATAAGAATTTTACCATTTTGGAGCAGGCGAGGGAAGCGGCATCCGGTTACAGCTTTCCCAGCGGTCACACCCAGACCGCGGTAGGCACGTTCGGCAGCATTGCCTATACCACAAAAAACCGGGTGGTAAAGTATTTGTGCGTTGCGATTTGTATTCTTGTGCCGATTTCCAGAATGTATATCGGTGTCCATACGCCACTGGATGTAACGGTGGCGGCAGCTATCGCGGTGCTGCTTATTTACTTTTTGAAGCCTATCACGGGCGCGAAAAGCGGCAAGTGGATGCCGTGGATTCTCAGCGCGATGGTGCTTTGCGCGGTGGCTTTCTGGGCATATGTGGAATTTTTCCCCTTCCCGGCAGACATCGATGCCCACAATTATGCATCCGGCATCAGCAACGCCTATAAGTTTTTGGGCGCTATCATCGGCTTTGCCATCGTGTATATCGTGGACGAAAATTGGTTACACTTTGAGGTAAAGGCAGTTTGGTGGGCGCAGGTACTAAAGGTCGCTATCGGTTTTGGACTTGTGCTTGCAGTCAAGAGCGGATTGAAAGCGCCTATAAACGCATTGGTAGGCGCGGAGGTTGGTTCTGCTGTACGGTATTTCCTCATTGTGATTGTTGCCGGCATCCTTTGGCCACTGTCTTTTAAATTCTTTAAAAGATTGGGAAATAAGGGGTAGAGTATGTGGCTTTTGTGGTCTTCTGTGGCTGTGGTTGCGCTTCTTCTGGCAGTTGGCGGGTATACATTCTATATGGCCTGCGGAAGGAGAGCAGAGCCGGATTGGCTGGATGCGTTGGCGTTGCAGAATACCACTTATGAAAAATATACGGATCATATTCAGGCTGCAAAAAAATGGTTGGATACCCATACGGTTGTAGATGTGTGGACAGACAGTCACGATAACCTGAAGCTTCACGCCCATTGGATACCGGCAGATGACCCCAAGGGTACGGTGATCCTTGCCCACGGCTACCGCAGCACGAAGCTGCTGGACTTCGGGATGATTTATGAGTTGTACCATAATCTTGGTGTGAATTTGCTGCTGCTTGACCAGCGCAGTCACGGCCGCAGCGAGGGAAAGTACATCACTTTCGGTGTACTGGAAAGCCGGGATATGCAGAAATGGGTAGCATTCCATAATGAACATTTTGGCAGCCACCCGGTGATTCTCAGCGGCCTTTCTATGGGCGCGTCCACGGTGCTGTATTTGGCGGACAGGAGGCTCCCGGAAAATGTAAAGGGTATTATTGCGGACTGCGGTTTTACCTCTCCTAAGGAGATCATCGCGAAAGTATTCCGTGATACGGTGCATATTGGCGCAGGGCCGTTTTTGTGGGCGGCTGACTTGTTCGCCCGGGTACTTGCCGGTTTTAGCTTTTATGAACGGGATACCCGGAAAAGTTTGGCAAGAAGCCGCTTGCCGGTGCTGCTCATTCACGGGAAAGGTGATGATTTTGTCCCCTGTGAAATGACCGAGCAGGCTTATGCGGCTTGTACCTCCGTAAAGGAGATGTTTCTTGTGGAGGAAGCCGGGCACGCCATCAGTTATCTGTTTGATACTCCCGGCTATCGGAAGCGGGTTATGGACTTCTTGCGGAAATATATGAATAAAGATATTTGAGGTAGAGATATGAGCGAAATTCGCGTAAAAAAACTGCGGGAGGGCGCGACCCTTCCTACATATGGAACACCCTACGCCGCCGGCGCAGATTTATACGCCTGTTTGGAAGAGGAGATCACCATTGCGCCCGGAGAGACGGTATTTGTGCCGACTGGTATTGCAATGGAGGTGCCGGAGCATTGCGCAGGACTGATCTATGCCCGAAGCGGTCTTGCCTGCAAGCGGGGTCTTGCCCCTGCCAATAAGGTTGGCGTGGTGGATAGTGACTATCGGGGCGAAATCATCGTGGTGCTTCACAACCACGGCAGTGTTCCCCAGACGATCGCAAACGGGGAGCGGATCGCGCAAATGGTCATTACTCCTGTGCTCACACCTGCTTATGTAGAGGCGGAGGAGCTGACGGACACCGTCCGCGCAGCGCAGGGCTTCGGCTCAACAGGAAAATAAACAGTGAAATCCCCGACCGATGCGGTCGGGGATTTGATATTAATAATAAAGCAGGTCGGAGTAGGTGGGGTAGGGCCAGTACTTTTTGTCGGTGTACTTTTCCAAGGTGTCCGCATAGCTGCGGAGCACAGACATTTGGGCGCAGACGGTGTTATGATAATACTCTGCAGCGGTCTGCTTATCGGCGGGAACACTATCAAGCATTGCTTCCAAATTTTCGCAGGCATCGTATAGCTTATCGGCCGCAACGGAGAGCTTTTGCGCCAGTGCAGTCTCTGCTTTGCAGGAAAGACCTGCGGAGGTTTTATCCACAATGCCGCGGGTCAGGGCGGCGCAGTAAGCGGTGGCGGCAGGAAGAATTTGATGTAACGCCATATCTACGCTGGTTCTTGCCTCAATGTTTATAATCTTGCAGTAGGCCTCCAGATAAATCTCATACCGGGCGTGGAACTCGTTTTCCGTAAAGATACCGTGCTTTTTGAACAGCGCGATATTTTTGGGCATTGTATAAGCGGAAAGGCTTTCCGGGGTGGACTTGAGGTTACTGAGACCGCGGCGGGCGGCTTCTTCCTCCCACGCCTGAGAATAGCCGTTGCCATTGAAGATGATGCGCTGGTGAGCGGTCAGGCTGCGGCAAATAAGGGCGTGCAATGCTGCCTCAAAGTCCTCAGCTTGCTCCAATTCGTCCGCATACCGGGCAAGGATCTCAGCCATAATGGTATTAAGAACGATATTGGGTCCTGCAATGGACTGGGAAGAGCCAACCATACGGAACTCGAATTTGTTACCGGTAAAGGCGAGGGGAGAGGTGCGGTTTCGGTCGGTAGTGTCCTTGGGAATGGGGGGCAGAACATCCACGCCAATGCGGATCAGGCTCTTATCCGGGCCTTCATAGCTGGTGCTGTGGATGATAGATTCCACGACAGCGGTCAGTTCGTCACCGAGGAAAATAGACACGATAGCAGGAGGGGCTTCGTTGGCACCCAAACGGTGGTCATTGCCTGCGCCGGCAATAGAGCAGCGCAGAAACTCCTGATATTCGTCGATACCGTGGATAAAAGCGGTCAAAAACAGCAGAAAACGGGCGTTTTGCGCCGGGGTCTGCCCGGGACTAAAGAGGTTTTTTCCACCGTCTGTGGAAAGAGACCAGTTGTTATGCTTGCCGGAGCCATTGACACCGGCAAAGGGCTTTTCGTGGAGCAGACAGACAAGGCTGTGCTTAGCGGCGCACTTTTTCATCACCTGCATCATAAGCTGGTTGGTATCACAGGCATTATTGGCCGCGGTGTAGATAGGCGCAAGCTCATGCTGACAGGGCGCGGCTTCGTTGTGCTTTGTCTTGGACAGGACGCCAAGCCGCCAAAGCTGCTCGTCAAGGTCCTGCATAAACCGAGATACCCGGTTACGGATAGTGCCGAAATAATGGTCATCCAGCTCTTGACCTTTGGGCGGCTGCGCGCCAAAGAGAGTACGGCCGGTAAGCCGCAGATCCTCCCGCTGGGCGTACAAGTCTTTGGGAAGAAGAAAATACTCCTGTTCCGCGCCTACGCAGGGAATGACCCGGTGGGTTTCCTGATCCCCGAAGAGCCGCAAAATACGGACAGCTTCCCGGGAGACTTCGTCAATGGAGCGCAGAAGGGGCGTCTTTTTGTCCAGCGCCTCTCCGGTGTAGGAGAAGAAGCAGGTGGGAATATAGAGACTTCCGTCTCTGACAAAGGCAAATGAAGTAGGATCCCAGGCGGTATAGCCACGGGCTTCAAAGGTTGCCCGCAGGCCGCCGGAGGGGAAAGAGGAAGCATCCGGCTCACCACGCACCAGCTCTTTGCCTGAGAAATCCATAATGACTGTCCCGTCATCCGCAGGTGTGATGAAGGAGTCGTGCTTTTCTGCGGTGATACCGGTCATAGGCTGGAACCAGTGGGTGTAATGGGTGGCGCCTTTTTCGATGGCCCATTGCTTCATAGCCACGGCAATCTCGTTTGCCACATCCAGAGGAAGGGAAGTGCCGTTTTCGATGCATTGCTTCCACGCGTCAAAAATTTCGCCTTTTAGGCGGCTGCGCATAGTGGCTTCATTGAATACATCACTTCCGAAAAGCGCGGGAATGTTTACAGCAGGGGCCATAATCTCTCCTCCAATACTTTGATTTTCTTATTTTAACGGATGAAAGTGTAGATTGCAAGGATAAATATGCATAATTTTCCCGCTAGGAAAAGGGAATTGTTGTATATACCTACGAAAATACCAAAATATTTCTTTTTTCTTAAAAAAGTCATTGCCTTTTATATAGCATATATGTATAATACCTATAACAATTCTATTATAAGTTAGGATGGTTAGTTGTATGGTAGTCTACGAAAAAATGAGCCGTGAGCAGTTAGAAACTGCTTATGCAAAGGAAAAAGCCCATTACGAAGCCTGCAAGGCCAAAGGTTTAAATTTGAATATGGCGCGCGGTAAGCCTGCAAAGGCCCAATTGGATACAGTCAGCGGTTTGCTGACTGCCCTTAGTACCGTGGAGGATTGTTATGCGGATAATACAGACGTCCGTAACTACGGTGAGCTTGCAGGTATGCCTAGCGCAAGAGCCTTTTGGGCGGATATTCTGGGTTGTAAGCCGGAGCAGACCGTACTCGGTGGCACATCCAGCTTAAATCTTGCTTTTGATGTGATTTCCCGGGCATACAGCCACGGACTGTTGCACAGTCCCCGCCCCTGGTGCAAGGAAGAAAAGGTAAAGTTCCTTTGCCCTGCGCCCGGCTATGACCGACACTTCCGTATTACCGAGTTCTTTGGCGCAGAGCTTATTACCGTGCCTATGACCCCGGATGGCCCCGATATGGACTTGGTGGAGGAATATATCAAAGACCCGGCAGTAAAGGGTATTTGGGTCGTACCCAAGTATTCCAATCCCACCGGTATTATCTTCTCCAATGAGACTGTTCGTCGGTTTGCAGCTTTGAAGCCTGCCGCGCCGGACTTTGCCATTATGTGGGACAATGCCTACTGTGTCCACGAGTTTATTGGCGACTATGTGGAATTCCCGGATATTATCGGTCTTTGCGAGGAGTACGGCAATCCGGACATGGTCTACGAATTTGCCTCCACCTCTAAAATTACTTTTGCCGGCGCCGGTGTTTCTGTGCTGGCTTGCTCGGAAGCCAATGTGGATTACTTCCTAAAGCTGTTCTCTGTGCAGATGATCTCTTATGATAAGGTCAATCAGCTGCGGCACGTCCGTTTCCTGAAGGACAGAAAGCATACCTTGGAACTTATGAAGAAGCACGCGGCCATTATGGCGCCTAAATTCCAAGTGGTGGCAGATATTCTTGAGGAGCAGCTGAAGCCTTGTGGTTTCGGCAGCTGGGGGAATCCCAAGGGCGGCTACTTTGTGAGCCTGGATACAATGCCCGGTACAGCCAAGCGGGCGCTGGCGCTCTGCAAAGAAGCCGGCGTGGTAATGACCCCTGCCGGCGCCACCTATCCCTATGGCATCGACCCCAATGACAGCAATATCCGTATTGCGCCCAGCCTGCCCCCGGTGGAGGAACTGCAGATGGCGATGGATGTGTTCTGTACCTGCCTGAAGCTGGCTGCGTTGGAAAAACTGATGAACAAGTGAGGATATTCCTATGGCAACACCAAAGGAATTATATTACGAAAAACGAGGCAAAATGCTGGTAAAGAATTTGCAGAGCCGGCATTTTGACGCCTGTTACTGCGCGACCCGGGAGGAGGCACTCAAAAAGGCGCTAAGCTGGATCCCGGAGGGTGCAACCGTTGGCTGGGGCGGCGCAATGTCTGCCCAGCAGATCGGTCTTATCGATGCCGTGCGCAGCGGCCCGTATACCGCCTTTGACCGGGAAACCTGCGCCACGAAAGAGGAACGGGATGAGATAGCTGCCAAGTGCCTCAGCGCGGATGTGTTTCTCACCGGCGCCAACGGTATGAGCATTGACGGTCAAATGGTCAATATTGACGGTATGGGAAACCGGGTAGCTGCCATTATCTATGGCCCTAAAACCGTACTGGTCATTGCCGGTATGAACAAAGTGACGGACAGCATCCACGATGCGGTGAAGCGCGCCCGGACGGTGGCAGCACCTGCCAATCAGCAGCGCTTCCAGCTGGAGAATCCCTGCACCGTTACCGGTACTTGCGCGGACTGCAAGAGTGTGAGCTGTATCTGCAACCAAATTGTCATTACCCGCCATTGCCGCCCGGTAGGTCGTATCAAATTTATTTTGGTAGGCGAGGACTTAGGCCTTTAAGAGAGGAATTTACTGTGTACGAAAAGCTGAAGGTCTTGTATGAGAAACACCGCAGTGCGGTCATATATTTAGTGTTCGGTGTGCTGACAACGGCCGTTAATTATGCCGTCTATCTGCCTCTTTACAATTTTGCACATCTGCCGGCGTCGGTTTGTAACGGCCTTGCGTGGGTGGCGGCGGTGGCCTTTGCGTACGTTACCAATAAGCTTTTTGTCTTTGAGAGCAAAAGCTGGAACGGCGGTGTCCTTGGAGAACTGGCACGGTTTGTGGGAAGCCGTGTAGCTTCCGGATTGGTAGAAACAGTAAGCTTGCTGCTGACGGTGGATATTCTCGGGTGGAACGGTAACGTGATGAAGCTGATTCTTGCGGTATTTGTCATTGTGTTTAACTATGCGCTCAGTAAGTTTTTTGTATTCAAAAAGTAAACCGAAACGACTCTTCTCACCGGAAGGGTCGTTTTTGCATATATTTTACAAGGTTTATTCTATAATCAAAACTTTACACAGGGCGAAAAATGCTGTATAATGTCGTAAAAAGGGGGGATAGGATGGAAACGGCAATCTTTGACCCATTGGAGGCTTATGAGACAAGACTCCGGGAAAAGCATGGGGAGAATGTCAGTCGCTTTTTTGAGAAGCTGGTGCAGGAATCCAAGGTGGACATCGAGCAAAACCGGGAAACTGTGCGGCAGTATAACGCTTGCAGGGAAAATGTGGGAAAGCTCACCACCAAGCGGAATTGGCTGCGGTTTTTCCGAGTGCTGGCGTGCATCACCATTCTTCTGATACCGCTGGTGATTTGGAAGCTGACCCCGATGATCCGCGCTTTAAAAAAAGAGATTGAGGAAGCGGATAAGCGTGCGGAAGAACTTCTAAACGAAGCGCATCGGCAGATGGCACCGCTAAATCGGCTTTTTACCGATCAGGATGCGCTGCGCCTGACGGAAGAAACAATGCCGCTTCTTATCTTTGCGCCTTGCTTCTCTGCCCAGCAGGAAACGGATATGAGGGTCAATTATGATTTTTCTATTCAGGATGATACCGAGCGGTCCTCCATAGATGTACTGGCAGGCCATTATAACGAAAATCCTTTTCTGTTTGAGAAGAAACGGATTCATACCATGGGCGTGGAGACTTACCACGGCTACAAAACAATACATTGGACAGAGCGATACCGGGACAGCAAGGGGAACTGGCACACCCGTACCCGCTCCCAGACCCTACATGCCACGGTTACGAAACCCAAGCCCTATTACCATACCCAAGTGGTGCTTTCTTACTGTGCCCAAGGTGGCCCGGAGTTGTCCTTCACCCGGGATGCCACGCACTTAGAGCAAAAGAGCGAACGGGAAATCGAGCGGTATGTGAGAAAAGGTGAAAAGAAGCTGGAAAAGCTGAACGAGGAAGCGGTGGAGGAAAACGATGATTTTACCAGTATGTCCAATTCCGAGTTTGAGGTGCTGTTTGATGCGCTGGACAGAACGAATGAGGTGCAGTTTCGTACACTCTTCACGCCTCTGGCCCAGACCAATATGGTGGATTTGCTGCTGTCGAAAACCGGCTACGGCGATGACTTCACATTCCTGAAAGAGAAACGCACAAACCGAATCATTACCCATCACAGTCAGGGCAGAGCGCTTACGCTCCTGCCAGGAGAGTACACCTCTTATGCCTACGATATTATTAAAAGCAATTTTGAAGGCAAAAATGCGGATTTCTTTAAAGCGGTGTATTTTGATTTCGCGCCCCTTTTGGCTATCCCTATGTACCAGGAACGGCCTGTCCATTCCCTGAAACCTATCCCGGATATGTCGCAGCAATACTCGCTGAAGCAGTTTGAGACCCTTGCTAACGCGGTAGACAGCAGTTTTGTGGTTCATCCCGGAACAAAGACGGAGGCAATTCTCAAATCTTCTTTTGTCCGTTCCAAAGACGGTGTGGATGAGACCTGTATCACCGCCTATTCCTACGACATTACGAAGCGGCTGGAGATTGTGCCTATGCTGGGCGGTGACGGGCGGATGCACAGTGTGCCGGTAGAGTGGGATGACTACCTGCCTTTGGAAGCAGAAAACCATTTCTTTGTTGCCCAGCACGATAAGGCGACAGCACCGATTGCAAGCCGGAACGGCTTAAGTATATTTAAGTAATGAAAAGGAGAAATAAAAATGGCAAATCAATTAGATGAACTCAATCCCGAAATCAGAGAAGAAGGCTTAGATACCAACGTTATTGTCAAGAAAATTCCCGTAGAGGTAGGCGTCGGCTCTAAAATTTTTGAGATTGCTCTGTGGGTCTGCGGCATTATCCCTGGTGTGGTATTCCTCTTTATGAAAACCAACGCCCAAAAGCATTTTGATCAGCTCCAGCAGAAAATTCAGAGAAATGCCTCTCAGATCGATAACTACTTAGAGCAGCGTGTGATGGTGCTTCAAAACTGCGCGAGACTTTTGGATAAGGCCATCGATTTGGATAAGAGTACTTTTGTTGAACTTGCAAAGTACCGCTCCGGGAGCGCTGATGCAGATAGCGCCCGTAATGAAATGAGCGGTCAGATCGAGAATATTTCCCGGGACATTAACGTGGCGGTAGAAAACTATCCCGATCTTGCTGCCCATCGGGAAATTGCCGACGCTATGCAGCAGAATATGTACCTGCAGCGGGAAATCACTGCCGCAAGGGAGCTGTATAACGATACCATCGACCAGTGGAACCGTGACATCTTCGCTTGGCCCACCAAGAAGATCGTTGCTGCCAAGAACGGTTACACCACCCGCATCCCCTTTATCGCCTCCAAGGAGATCAAGGAAAAAGCAAAGAGCGTATTTTTCTAAATGTATTTCTGACACCGCGCCACGGATTTCCGTGGCGCGGTTTTTACATCTTCTCCCGGGTGGTTTGGTCGAATTTTGGGGTTTACAGATGGAAAAGAAAGGTATATACTGGTAATAGAATGCAAAATACCGACAAATTAGGAGAGAGACTATGAGAAAGAGTACCAAGCAAAAGCAAATCTTGCAAAAGCTCATCCTTTGCGCTGTTTTGGCAGCGGTGATGGTCTTTTTGAGCGCCTGCGGCTGCAGCGCATCGGAAAATGACTATCTGACCCGGGCTGAGTGGATAGCGCTGCTGGGCAGAAACTTCGGGCTGACCACCTATCAGCAGGAAGCGCCTTACTATGCAGATGTGCCTGCCGACCACGCGGTATTTTCCTATGTGCAAGCCGGCCGGGAGTGGGAGATTCTTCGCGCAGAGGGCGCATTTGACCCAAATGCGCCTGCCACAAAAGGCTTTGTAGCAGAGACGGCTCTCCTTACTGCCCTCTCCGATTACGATACCTCCCTCGGGGAAAAGGATACCAAGACCCTTTTGCGCTTAGCTGTGGAAAATGGGATTGTATCCTCTGGAAAAACCGGGGATAAGATGACAGCAGAGGATTGCGTCCGTGCCATCGTTGGCGCGAAGGACTGCCGCCTTACCTATGAAGTGCCAGAGTATGCCGACATCACTGTGAAAGACACGGTGGCTGATTACAGCGCCTCCGAGGATGTGCAGATGAAAGACGGCAAAGTCGTTATGCCCAAGGATATGAGCGCAGACATCGCAGTAGGTACGGTCTTTATCGTCCCCGGTGAGCCTTATGGCACAGCGGTCAAGGCCGCTTCTGTAAAAACCGTCAACGGACAGACGGTGATCGAGACCGTAACCCCCGAGATAGAAGAGGTCTTTGATAACGTCTCCTTCAGCTTCACCGCCGGTCCTAAATTGGAGGACATTCTCCCCCTGCATAGCGGTATCACCATCACCCCCGCTGGCAGCACCGCATCTGCCCTTAGCAGCGGTTTTTGCGGAAATTCCCCCTTCGTGACCCTCAGCACAGGCACGGTGATGCGCGCCCGCGGCAAGACAGACCCCCTCAGCTTCAATGTAGATTTCAATATCGCAAAGGGAACGCTGAAGACCGACCCCGCCTATACGGATTATTATAAGAACGCGGCGGATAAATTTGCCGCACTCTTTGGGAACTCCCTGTCCGACGAAGCCCTGGAAGCCCTGAAAAATTCCCATACCGCCATCGGGGAGGACGGAAGCATAGACCAAATTCCCCGCTATACAGGCGGCTATGAGATCACCGGCAGTCTCTCGGTGAAAAATCTGTACGCAGAGGCAAGCTGCAAGGAAAACCTGAAATCCTTTACCTGCCAGCTTCACTTTGAGGTGGACAGCTCCCTGACAGTTAAGGGAAAGTTAGAGGGCGCGATCCCCATTTATGAGACGAAGATTGCCGGCCCCAATGGCATCTGCGTAAAGGTCATTTTCTCCATCTATGCCGATATGAACGGTGAGGCCGTCATCGGCGCGGAATTGGTACATACCTCCAATTTGTCCTACCGGGGCAAGAATTTTAAAACTGTGCAGAGTACGGAATTTACCCCCTCCGGCGCTCTTTGCGCAGGCTTCTCCTCCGGCGTAAAAGCCGAGGCCATCCCCACCGTGTGGGGTCTGCCGATGATTGATGTCTCCGCTAAGGTTGGCACAGCGGTGGATGTCAATGCACTCTACCGGGACGGCGGCAATATCCCCGTGATCTGCGTGGACGGCAATGCCTACTCGCCGGTTGTCAGCTTGGCGGTAGGGGAGGACGTAAAAACACTGGCAAATAAGATCGGAATTAAGGCGAGCTTCAAGCTGATAGATAAAGAAGGCGCGCTGATCGAATCCGATTCGGAGACCCTGTGGCACTATGAGATCACCTCAGGTGGCGCAAAGCTGGTAGAAAAATGTACATACGGCGGCGTAGACCCCCAAGACCCTACTGAACCAACCACCGAACCGCCTACAACACCACCT
The DNA here is from genome assembly GCA_045654085.1 of Faecousia sp. Classification (GTDB taxonomy): domain Bacteria; phylum Bacillota; class Clostridia; order Oscillospirales; family Oscillospiraceae; genus Faecousia. The sequence continues at coordinate 22,714 of JAZOMT010000004.1, forward strand.
ACAAATCCCCCAACCGAACCGCCCAAACCCACCACCCCACCTACAGAACCGCCCAAGGAGCCGCTAACTCCCAGCGAGGGCTTGCTATTTGCTGTATATAAGGATCATTGCGTTGTTACGGATGCTAGCAACTGCGGAGATAAAGATATTGTCATACCTAGCTCTTACAAAGGCCTTCCGGTAACGGGAATTGGAGATAAAGCATTTATACGTAAAACCACTTATGACCAAATCAGGTCGGTAACAATTCCGGACAGTGTGACAAGCATTGGTAGTTGGGCGTTCAGCAAAAGCACCATTGAGAGCATCACGATTCCAAATAGTGTGACGAGCATTGGGGATAGTGCGTTCAACAGTTGCACGAGCCTTAAGAGTATTGCCATCTCTGATAGTGTGTCGAATATTAGTGCCAGTATGTTTTACGGTTGCACCAGCCTTAAGAACATTGTGATTCCTACTGGTGTGACGAGTATTGGTGACTCTGCATTTAAAAACTGTACCAGCCTTACCGGTATCACTCTCCCCAATGGTGTGACGAGTATTGGTAGTTGGGCGTTCGAGGGTTGTACCAGCCTTACGAGCATAACACTTCCAAAGAGTGTATCAAGTATCGGTACTGCTGCATTTTTCGGTTGCAAGAGTCTCAAGAGCATCGCAATTCCTGATGGTGTGACAAGTTTTGGGAAATCTACGTTCTACGGTTGCAAAGGCCTAACAAGCATTACACTTCCAAACAGTTTGACTAGTATTGGTGAACTTGTTTTTCAAGATTGTATCAGCCTTACGAACATCACGCTTCCAAACAGTTTAACGAGCATTGGCAATAATGCGTTCCGAGGTTGCACCAGCCTTACGAACATCACGCTTCCAAACAGTTTAACGAGCATTGGCTATAACGTGTTCCAAGGTTGCACCAGACTTACAAGTGTCACACTTCCAAACAGTTTGACGAGCATTGGCAATAATATGTTCCAAGGTTGTACCGACCTTCGGCGCATTACCTACAAAGGTACAATGGAACAGTGGAAAAAGCTATCTCTTGATACATATTGGCATAGCTATTCTTCTATAACAGAAGTCATCTGTTCCGACGGCAAGGTAAGCCTTAAATAATACCAACCAATTTATCAGCCACCCGGAGTTTTCCCCTCCGGGTGGCCTTTCTCTGCCCCAAAACCCTCCCCTTTGGGGAGGGTGGATTTTGCGAGGGACGAGCAAAAGACGGGTGAGGTTTTTGTACCTCATCCGACCTCGTTCTCGCTCGGCCACCTTCCCCAAAGGGGAAGGTCTGACGCACCACCGTACAACGCCGTAGGGCGGGGGCTTGCTCCCGCCGTTTTGGTACGGTTGTAATTGGCGGCGGGAGTAAACCCCCGCCCTACATTTATGTCCGATATAAATCCATAAAAAACCGAAAAGTGCGGTGTACATTTTTCTGTTTTTGTGCTATAATGCTTCCATACAAAAGTAAGGAGATGCCTATGGACCCTATCATTCAAAAATTAGCAGAAGAACTGGGACAAAAGACCGAGTATGTGTCGAATGTCGTTAATCTGATTGACGAGGGAAATACCATTCCCTTTATCGCCCGTTACCGCAAGGAAATGCACGGCGCAATGGACGATACTGTGCTTCGCAACTTGGAGACCCGCCTGCAATACCTCCGTAACTTGGAGGAGAGAAAGCAGGAGGTCATCAAATCCATTGCCGGTCAGGAGAAGCTGACCGAGGAACTGGAAAAGGCAATTTTGGCAGCGGTTACCCTTGCGGAGGTGGAAGACCTTTATCGCCCCTATAAGCAGAAGCGCCGTACCCGTGCCACCGTGGCAAAGGAGAAGGGTTTGGAACCCTTGGCGCTTGCGTTGTTCGAGCAGGATGGCAGCGATCCTGCAGTACTGGCAAATGACTACATCGACCCCGAAAAGGGCGTTGAGACTGTAGAGGATGCCCTGCAAGGCGCATCGGATATCGTGGCGGAAATCATCTCCGATGACGCAAATATCCGCAAAGCCCTTCGCGAAAAGATGGAGCGCAGCGCGGTAGTCACCGTAGTAGCTGACGACCCGGAAAAGGAAAGCGTGTACACGATGTACTACGACTTCAAGACCCCGGTCTCCCGCCTGCAAAATCACCAAATTCTCGCTATCAACCGTGGCGAAAAGGAAGGCTTTTTGAAAGTCACCGCCGCGCTTCCCGGCCTTGAGGGACAGGCGCTGGTGTGCCGGATGGCGCTGAAGCCCACTATGCACGTCTCCCAGTTCGTCCGCGCTGCCGCAGAGGATGCGTTTAACCGGCTCATCGCCCCCAGTATCGAGCGGGAGCTTCGCAGTACGCTGACCGACCGGGCGGCAGAGTCTGCCATCGGTAACTTTGCCCTGAACTTAAAGCCGCTTCTGATGCAGCGCCCTGTTAAGGGCTTCGTGACCATGGGTCTTGACCCCGGCTATAAGAACGGCTGTAAGGTGGCGGTGGTTGACCCCACAGGCCGCGTATTGGACACCACCGTTGTTTATCCCACCTTCTCCCAAATTAAGCGCTCTGAGGCCATCCGTGTACTCACGGCAATGGCGAAAAAGCACGGCGTGCGCCATATCGCCATCGGCAACGGTACCGCTTCCCGGGAAACCGAATCGATGACTGTGGAAATGCTCAGGGGTCTTCCCGGTGTCAGCTATATGATCGTAAACGAAGCCGGCGCTTCCGTCTATTCCGCTTCCAAATTGGCGGCAGAGGAGTTCCCGGATTATGATGTGAACCTCCGCTCGGCTGTCTCTATCGCCCGACGGCTGCAAGACCCGCTGGCTGAGCTTGTAAAGATCGATCCCAAGGCAATCGGTGTTGGTCAGTACCAGCACGATATGCCCCCGAAGCGGCTGGACGAAGCCCTTGGCGGCGTGGTAGAGGACTGCGTCAATGCGGTAGGTGTTGACCTCAATACCGCCTCTGCAAGTTTGCTTCAAAAGGTCTCGGGTCTTAACGGCACGATCGCCAAAAACGTGGTGACCTACCGGGAAGAAAACGGCCCCTTTACCGCCCGCAGCCAGCTAAAGAAAGTGCCCAAGCTTGGCCCTAAGGCTTACGAGCAGTGCGCCGGTTTCCTCCGCGTGCCGGAGAGTAAGGAAATTCTCGATAATACCGGCGTCCATCCCGAAAGCTACAAGGCGGCAGAAAGCCTGCTGCTTCTGTGCGGCTACGACAAAAAGGACGTAAAAGCCGGTAACATCAGCGAGCTTTCTGACCGTTATGAAGCCCTCGGCAAGGAAGAAGCCGCCGCCCGTTGTGGTGTGGGCGTTCCCACTCTCGACGATGTGGTAAAGGAGCTGCAAAAGCCGGGTCGTGACCCCCGTGACGAGCTGCCACCTCCCGTGCTTCGTACCGACGTACTGGAAATGAAGGACCTGAAGCCTGGTATGGTGCTCACCGGCACGGTGCGAAATGTCATTGACTTTGGTGTCTTTGTGGACATCGGCGTCCATCAGGACGGCCTTGTGCATATCTCTCAGGTGGCAAAGCAAAAGGTCGCCCATCCCAGTCAGGTGGTGCAGGTCGGTGACGTGGTAAAGGTTGCGGTTCTTGATGTGGACGAAAAGCGCAAGCGCATCAGCCTTACAATGAAAAATATCCCCAATGAATAAGAAATGGGTCAGCTCCACCGAGCTGACCCATTTTAGTCTGCAAAAATCCACGTCATTCCGAGGCTTGCGAGCAAGCCGTGGGAATCCGTTTCTTGAAGGATTGCGTTTTTATGAGAATTTTGGTTAGAAACGGTGATTTTGGGGTGCGGATTGCCACGTCGCCTTTGGCTCCTCGCAATGACGTACTTTCTTATACATTTTCTTCCTTGCGGAATTTCTGATAGGGCTTGTACCAAAGAACGTAAATACCACCGAAGAGCAGGAAGCTGATGATTGTTATACAGGCACCTGCCCGAAATGCATTGTTTTGATAAACAATCTCCACGGTGTGTTCGCCCGCTGTCAGGGGAATGCCCAGCATTGCGCCGCCAACCTGCACCGTTTCCACCACCTTACCGTCTACCGTTGCGACCCAGTTGCCGTTTTGGGGGATGGAGGTGTAGAGCAGTCCGTCCCGGTTGCAGTCGATTGTGCCGGACATTGCGGTGTTTTTAAATTCCGTAAGGGAGAGGGTGGAGGCATTCAGAATGCCGTGCGCCTCCCGGAATTTTTCCTCATTTAGGATGCCGTTATCCAAGCTGATGGAGATGTTTTCATTCGCTTTGACATTGATAACAATCTCAATCTTGTCACCGGGTTCTACATCGGAAACAGAAATCATCTGGGGCAGACTTCTGTAATAGTCAGTATAGAGATACTGACCGTTCTTATAGACGTAGAAATTAAAGCTGACGCGCCTGCCGCGGCTGATGTCCACGCAGAAGAAGCCGCTTTCCTCGGGCATATAGGTGTAGGTGATTTTGCCGGCGCTCCCTGCATTATAGCTGCAGTCGCCGCTGCTGTTGGTGCCGGTAAGGGTAATACCGGAGGACGCGGTAATCGTCAGGTTATTGGTAGAGGACCATACATTTTCCACACCGGTGGCCGTCTTTATCAGTTCATTCTGGAACGCAAAGTGATTGCCACCGATGGGGAAATCTAAGTCCGCAAGGGCGCTGTTTGCCAGAAAGCCTAAGGGAAGATAGGCGTTGTTCTCAAGAAGCGCTACGCTGCCAAACTGCCCTACTTCATCAAAGTAGCTGTTTTCCTCTACTTGGCCGTCCCGTTCCAGCATATACTTGAGATTTAAAAACAGGTTGGCAACCGGAGAGCTTTCTTCGTAGAGGTATCGGTTAAAGTCGTTCTGGGCGCTGTAACCAAGGGCCTGCATAAATTGGGTCACATTTACAAAGGCAGAACTTGTGAACGTGGTAATGCCGTTGTAACCGTTGAGGGCGCCGTCGTTGAAGGATTGGGTGTGGGTGGTTTCTGCCCGGTAGAAAGGAGTGTCCCTTTCCAGTTCCTCCATAAGGGCGATTGCCTGGGCGGTATCCGTCTGGTTTTTGGGATAGACGGAAATATTGACAGGAGAATAATGCAGACCAAAATTTACAAAATTGAGGATCAGCTCCACAAACAGCACACCGGCAAGGGTGCGGGCGCATAGGGTACGGTGCTCTGCCTGCAGACGGAGCGCTTCTTCCTTTTTGGCCTTTTTCGCAGCCTTGACCGGGACGGTCTGATAAAGCAGAACCGCTGCGTAAAGGGCGATGAGGACGAAATTAAAAATAAGGTAGACCGCCTCGCTGCTCTTTTCCGATAAGAACACAAGCATTACAGCAAGAATGGCGGCAAAGACAATCTGAATAGGACGGAACGTGTCCCGCAGCGTAAATGCCCGGTAAGCCATAAACAGCAGTACAAAAGAGAACAGGAACGAGAACCGGTAGGGGAGCATATTGGGGAAGTGGAAACCGTGCCAGATATAGTCAAGCTGCCGGATGGCAAAACTGAGAAGGAAAAATACAAGCAGCAGCGCCGTGCAAAGCTTCTCCCGTACTTTTACCTCCTTGGCACTCAGCATCAGAAATGCCAAAACGATGGAGCAGATGCCGCAGTAAAGATTGGGAAGACCTTCTGTAAAGGTGGGCTTGAGGCCGCCATTCATATTACCGGCCGCCTTTCCCATCGCCTCCAGGAGACCGGCAAAAGTATGCTCGGAAACCATATTGAGCGCAAAATTTTCCGGGAACTTATTGTTGGATGCATAGGTGTTTTGCAGCGCACCATAGGCAGGGAGTGTCAGTACAGCCGTCATACAAAGGGCCAGTATCGAAAAGCCCGCCATCAGCCCCAAGTCAATTAAGAACTTCTTAAAATCCTGAAAGCGGCAGATCTCGTAGCAGAAAAAGGAGAGCAGGACAAAAATGCAGACAAAGAAGCCAATATAGTAATTGACCACCACTGCCAAAAACAGCGCCAGCGTATAAAGGACGAATTTCCGCTTTTCAAGCAGAGAGAGCATACCGAGGATCACCAGCGGCAGCAGCGCAAAGGTATCCAGCCACATAATGTTCCACAGATAGCCAAAGGCCCAGGCGCAGGTGGCGTAAAATGCGCCAAAGAGGGCGATAGACCAGTCATTGCGGCCGAAAACTTTTTTTAGGAACAGGGCAAAAAACAGTCCTGCAAAGCCAAATTTGATGGGAATGAGCATAGAGTAATAGAACATCATCATACTCTTGGGCAGGAGGATGGACAGCCAGTTGAGGGGAGAGCCCAAATAGTAGGCAAAAAGCCCCAAAAAGTCCAGTCCGAGACCTACGCTCCAAGTCCATTGCAGCCCCTTTCCGGAGGCCAGAATATCCCGCATCTCCACAAAGAAGGGATAGTACTGGTAGTATGCGTCAGAGGAAAGGAAAGAGCCAACGCCAAAGGGATGGATCTGGCGGACGAGCATCACGGAAATCATCCCGATAAAGGGCAGAAAAAAGGCGACAAGCAGGGGAGAGATGTATACGTCTCCCTTGGTGAGCTTGGAAATATTCGGTAAACGAAGCTTATTCATCGCAAGGCCTCCAAAACAGGCAATTTTTTTAAGTTTACCATATATTTCCCCAAGGGTAAAGGGTTTTATGAAAAAAATGAATTGCACCTCCACCGTAATCGTAGGGACACCCCTCCCGGGGTGTCCGAAAATCGATACAATGTTGGTGGACACCCGTCCGCGGGTGTTCCTACATTTTATAATATCAAACAAATAACCCCATTTGCGCCCTCATTGACCACCCGGGTCAGACAGCGGGATAAAACCTTCCCCTTTGGGGAAGGGGGACCGCTTGCGGTGGATGAGGCCGTAACCTTATCCGATGTCCGCCGAGACACGAAAAAATCGCCGTGTTTCCCTTGCATTTTCTTGACCGGTATGATACCATAACCTTGCGACATGAAGTTCATATGTTTTTCCGAGAGTGTGCGTTTTTATTTCGGTAAAAACGCAGGCTCGAATTTCGCATACTCTTTGGAGAAATGGGGAACTTTGTGTCGCAGCAATGGAGCTGTGCGTTTTTCGGTGCGCCAGCTTTGGTTGGCGCACTTTTTATATGGAGGGATACATATGCAAAGAAACAGAAAAGGCTTTACCACAGTAGAATTGGTGATCGTCATTGCGGTGATTGCCATACTCGCAACGGTGCTGATACCCACCTTTTCCGGCTTGGTCGGTAAAGCCAACGACAGCAAAGCCTTGCAAGAAGCCAAGAACGCCCACACGGAATATATGATCGAAAACGGCGGCACCGCCCCGGAATATATGCTTTATGAAGCAGACGGCCGCTTCGTCGCCCTACACAACGGCGCACCCAAGGGCGTGTACAACAGTAATGTAGAGGCCCTAAAGGCAATGCTCCCCTCTGCGGATGATTCTTTGCTGTTCAACACGGGTGATGGCAAGCTGTGGGTGTATGGGTTTTTACCGAATATTTCTGATTCTTCTAATATTGATCTGTTTGTGTTTGCAGGACAAAGCAATATGATGGGTGCGCCTATTTTGCCGCCTGAAATGAATAACTTCACTGACAAAGCGCTGGAATACAAATATATGCCCAAACTAAGAGGACAAGAAACTGGTAGCTTTGTGTCTGCTCAAAATCCTGCCGGCGAATGGCATTATAAGGATATGAATGCGGCTTATGGTGAAAATTTGTATGATCTGTCCTATAAATCTACAGTAAATGATTATAGCAACAGCACCCATTTTTGCCCTGCGATGAGCAGCGGACAAACGGGTTTTGGCAATCAGAGCGAAGCCAATACATACGCGGGCGCATCTCTCGCTCCCTACTTTGTAACCGAGTACGCAGAAAAATACGGACATTCCAGTATCTATGCCCACATAGCAAAGGGCGGTGTAAAGATTACGCATTATTTCACTGAAGAAATGAAGGCGGAATATAACTCCCTGATATCTACATATAATGCTGCCAATGGAACGAATTATGGAACGCTGACTTCTGTGTCGGGTGCAGGTGGCGCATTTGATGATAAATATACTTCAATGCTTGAGGATTACGCAAATTTCGCACCAGACAAAACCATAAAAAACAAGTGCTTCGTGTGGTTGCAAGGCGAAAGCGATGCCGGTCTTAGCTATATGGAATACAAATTGAAAATGCAAGTTCTCTGGGAGCATTTGCAGGATCAGGGTTTTACCCATTTCTTTGTACTGCGGGTTGGTTATTGGGGAAATACGGGCATTCTCAACGTAATCAAGGCGCAGGAGGATTTCTGTGCAGAGAACGAAAACTGCCATATTGTTACCCGTGCACCCAGCCTGATTCCCTATCCCGGTACAACGACAAGTAATTGGTGGCTCGATGAGCCCTCTGAGGAATATGAGAATTGCCGAGATAGCTACCTGACCGGAAAGAACAATCAACATTTCAACGAAAAGGCATTCCAACTTTTTGCGGAACGGTCTGCGAAGAACATTCACCGCATTTTGCATCTGGGCTTGGACCCTATTTTGGAGGAAGAAAATATCAAGGGAATGCCAATCGAGGACAAAGACGATGGAACACCACGCACTTCCTATATAGGCGCTGAAGATTTTGTCAACAATATCTCCGTTTCAAAACCCCAGAATATATGGAAGGAACAAGGGTCTTCTGCTCGATCCACGGATTTGATTCCTGTAAAATCCACCGACAGCGTATGGATTCAGTATGTATATTATGCAGGAGAAATGCACGCAGTGGGTGGATTCTATGATGAGGAAGGAATCTTAATTGCACCGCTGTGGTACAAGGATTTTGGATTTACTCTCATCAGAGCAAGCGGACAAGCTGCATTTCGTACACCAACCAGCAATAACCGCGTTTCAATTGCTGATATCGAAGCGGCAACAGACCAAAAGATTGCCTACGTTCGTTTCACCGCATGGCCGGCATCTGCCGGCGGTGTTCAAGACACCGAGGCCAGAATATACCACGAAGAAGGAAATAGCTGAGTTCGTCCGTTCTTTCAGATCAAACATATCTTAGCTGTTCTGCACCCCATACCAATAATCTGAGTTTTTTGTAAATACACCCCAACCGGATTGTCCGGTTGGGGTGTCCCTGCATTTTATAGAATCAAACAAATAACGCCATTTGCGCCTTCGTTGACTACCCGGGTCAGGCACCCGCGGAATTTGTTGCGGACATCGTCGGGGGTGCGGATCAGCTTGGAGCTGAGCCCCTCCTGAATGAGGGCGTAGACACTCTTGCCGAAAATGTTGCTCTGCCACAGCTTTTCCGGGGACTCGCCCGCTAAGTAGCCGATCAAATCCCGGGACTGCTTTTCATCGCCCACCATCGGCGAAATCTCCGTGTCAATATCCACACGAATCATATGAATAGAGGGCGCGCCGGCTTTCAGTTTTACGCCATATGCGCCGTTCTTTTTGAGAATTTCCGGCGTTTCCAGCTTCATCTCCTCTGCGCCGGGTATAACAATGCCGTAGCCCGTGGCTTTGACAGAGGAGAGGGCGTCGGCGATCTTATCGTACTCCCGCTTGGTTTCCGACAAGGTCGTGAGCAGGGACAGAAGCTGTCCGTCATTTTCGATGGGAAGTCCGGCCTTGGCGCTGAGAATTTCATAAAAGAGCTTTTCCGGGAATGTCAGAACGCAGGAGACCGTACCCGTGCCAAGGTCAATGGAACGAATCTTAAAATCCTGCACCGCCTCCAGTTCCCCAAGGGCGGCAAGTGTCCCCTCCGCCTGGGCAAGACAGGCAATCTGCTCCGCTACCTGCAAAAGGGCGGTGTACAGAGCGCTCTTTACCGGGTGATCCATTTCCAGCGCATCCATCCACCGGGGAAGATAAACCGCAAGCTGCTGCATCGGGAAGGCGTAGAGCAGTTCCTGTAAAAGGTTGTTAATATCCTCTGCCGTCAGCGCCTGACAGTCGCAGATAAAGCTATCCACACCGTACTTTTCTTTCAGCTCCGCCTGTACCGCCTTTGCCGCGTTTCCGGCGGGGGAGGCGGAGTTAATGATGACAAGATAGGGCTTTCCCGTCTTTTTCATATCATTAATTGCCCGCCCCTCGGCCTCTAAGTAATCCGCCCGGTCTATGTCCGTCACCGTACCGTCGGTGGTGACCACGAATCCCACAGAGCAATGCTCCTGCATCACTTTCTGTGTACCAAGTTCTGCAGCCTCTACCAGCGGAATTTCATAATCATACCAAGGCGTCGTGACCATCCGGGGTACACCGTCCTCCGTCGCGCCTACCGCACCTTCCACCATATAGCCCACCGAGTCAATCATCCGCACACGCAGCCGGGTCGTTCCATCGGGGCAGATTTCCACCGCCTCCTCCGGCACGAATTTTGGCTCACTGGTCATAATGGTCTTTCCCGAGCCGCTTTGGGGTAGCTCGTCTTTTGCCCGTTCCTTGCGGTAGGGGTCTTCAATGTTGGGAATGACCATTGTCTCCATGATCCGCTTGATGAGGGTGGATTTTCCCGTGCGTACCGGACCCACCACGCCGATGTAAATGTTACCTCCCGTTCGGGCGGCAATGTTTGCGTACATATTTTCCATAAGCCAGCCTCCTCCTGCATGTTCTACGAAAGAATATGTCCACGGAAAGGGAAATAGACTGGAAATTTCTCAGGGAGTCAAAATAGAGCGCAATCATCAAAAAGCAATTAAAAAAGACAGCCCAAAAGGGAAGGGGTCGATGCAGACATCGACCCCTGAAAGTAAGATTTGATACGGTGAGATTTACGCAATGTAATTTAGTAACCAAAATATAATCTATATACACCTGACTGTGTTGCCGGATTGAATGCCGATATAATAACGAGATACGGCACATTTGCATCCAGTGTTTTTGTTATTTTTGCTTGGAGATTACCGCCACCGTCGTCGTTGTATGTAGATGGCTGGATTGCGCTGGAGGATATTGGCGCAGTTGAACGCGGGTCAATTATATACAAATAGGTGTCATAGGTTGCGTCCATTGTAAAGGTTACCGTCATTGCACTTGGCACAGTATAACGCAATAGATCCACGTTGTTAAGAGCCAATGCGCGCATACTGGCACCGCAATTCGTCGTGCACGAAAGTGTACTTTCATAGGTGGAATATGTTGCTGTTGGCATTATAGCTAATTTTACGTCACCGCTTTGACTGCTGCTGTAAAATTTAACTTTTATAGTATACACAGTATCTTGGGAAACATTGTAAGATAAGAAAGCATTCAAATTGTATCCCGAGTCATCATTTGAAGCCAGCAACACGCCATCTTCGTCATATAAATATATTTGGGTATCTTTAGTTCCAAATGTTTGGAACACTTTATTGCCACCATTAGCAAAAGTAGTTTTGTATTCCATATATCTGCCCGCAGCAATATACCCACACCGTTCCATATATCTTGATGATTGCGAGAATAATAACGATGATTCCGAAGGCAACAAAGTAACTTTGACATTAAAATTAATACTGCTGCTTTCTGCCAAATTTGTCAGTATTATGCCTACTGATGTGATGCTACTGCCAACACCTGTTTGCACAAATGTTGTATCTCCATTAGAATCTGTTGAAAGGTACTTTACTGAATGCTGATTGGCCGATGTTTCGGTGTATATTTGTACTTGCCCGTTTGAATCGTCATAATCAACATCTATCCTGACGGCACCTTCGAAGCTTGTCGGTAGACTTAGTTTATAGTATTTGTTCGTTAAATATGTCAAAGATCCGGAAGTTGACGTTGAAGGATTAGAAACTGTCGTAGAACTATCTGAAATTGCAAGTATGGTTTTTGTTGCTCCTACCCAAGCTGATGCCCCTGAGTGGATAGAAGAGTACCAATATTTTGGATTATATAAATATGAAGCCATATATCGGTAAGCAACCTTAAATCCTTCTGCCGCTCCTGTATTATTTATTCCAAGCGAAATAACATCTCTTAACTGACTTTGACTAATGAAAGCGCTATAGTCGTTATATACTTCGTATATTGATAAAATAGCATTTGCTCCACCGTATTTAAGATGTATGGTTAACGGAAACATAACTGCACCATAACCATCAGTTTCCGGCAGTGGAGTTGTGCCGCCTATAAAAGAATTAATTTGCCAGTTGCAAGTTGTAGAGCTCCCACCTGCAATAATTTTGCCCCAATTTGCACATGCTTCTTTAAACCAACTACTTTGATGGTTATATGCATTTTGAATAGCATGAAAATATTCGTGAGCGATGCGTTCCTGAACGCCTGTTGTAAGTGAGTTAAAATTGTATATTGTGATATGGCTTGCACACACATTAGTTAAAGTTATAAATTTTGTTGTAGTAGCTGCTGCCTTACCATTAGGATCCGAATCGGGGTCTAAATATACGTGATATTTGGAATTAAATGGTTCTAATATTGGAGTGCTGAATCCTAGATTAAGATAGGTGGTACGTATTTGTTCAAAATAGTCAGCAACAGACTTTGCAGCTGATAACGTGGTTCTACCGCTATCGTAATGAATTGTAAAATTACTTGTGGAATATTTTGCTTCATTAGAGATAGACCGCGTAGAGGCTGTTGATTCTTCGCTATCAAACGGAACGGAAAGTATTTCGTTGATCTTTTCGTTTAACTCATTCGATAATACATTGTTTAGCTGATACTGCTGAATGGCATCAAACACGCCCTCTAAACAATCGATGTTATCGAAATTTCTGCTCAAAATTAAATCGCAAAAACAATCTATTTTTTCAACTTCGGATATTAGATCGGCAGAATATGCCCACTGAGCAACGTGATATCTACTTGTACTTGAAAAATCGTAGTATTCATTAATGTCAAATTCTTTTACTCCGTCAATAACTTTTCCTTCAATAATAATATCAGGACCTTCTTTTATTGAGGAAACAATATCCGATGATGTCATATTTGTAGAAAAAGTAATTGTCGGACTTATTATTAGACTATCAATTTGTTCACTAACGGACAATGCGTTCTCGAAAGGCCATATATTTTCGACTTTGTAATCTTCAAGGGTTTCAGAAATAATACTCTCGTTTGGCAATTTTTTTGATGTTGTTGGTGTAACTGTTTCATCAGACGCATGAACTTTTGATGAAAAGAAAGATAATAATAGAGCCACACTTAGTATTATACTTAATACTCGCTGCTTTTTCATAATAACCTCCTTATTGACTGTTAAAGTAGGCATACATTTCCTCTATGTCCTTAATAAATGCTGTTTCTTCTCGATTTTCGTAGATTATAGTGTCAAATCCGCGGATTAAATTATGAGGAAAATAGGTGGCTTTGCTGTTTTCGAGGAACATATCCAAACTATTAATCGTTAATTTTCCTTCATTTATCGGTAAAATATCGTAATTTGAAAGAACGCAACTGCAGCTCAGCGAATCAATTTCTTTCAATATTTCCTCGCTTGGTGACCAAATGTGTTTGGAGTCATTCATTCCCGCGTACAAATAAACAAATAAATACTCAGATTCTTGCAAAAAATTCTTAACTGCGTTCGTATCATATAAGGACGAGATGTATTTATCGTCTGATAAAATCTGGCAGTTTAGTACAATGGGAATCGTTACAAGGGTATTCTTTGGTATTTTATTATAGTAATCTTCAACAACAACACCCTCCAGCAGAATATAGAAAGCCGACTTGCTGTCGCCGTATAATTCATCATAGACAGTGTTAACCTGTAGTTTTATAAATGAAGAATATTCTGTGCTGTCATAATAATCAAGAATGGAAGGATATACACTATATTTGTCGTTTAAGCTATCAAAAAAACCACCATCTTGGTTATTTAACTCGCACCCGGTAACGAGCAGACTAAATATCAGCAAGATAAGCAATACCCTAAGAGCGCGGCTTTGTCGTTTGTTTACAATAGATTTTTTCATGAAAATACCTCCTTTAATGCCTATAAAACTAAAAAAGCGCGCAGGAATTTTGGGGCACATCACCCCGTAAACCTACGCGCTATCTTTTCACAAATTACCGATATGGCACAGACCACCGCCTATTTGCAAAAACATAACAAATACGATGCCGGGTGTGTCTTTTGTATCTTCATTTATATTGTAACATCTATACATAGTATGTCAACATAGAATCAGAGAAAATTCCCTGATTTTCCCTGATTTTTCATAAAATAATGTTTGACAAATCGGGGGAGAGCCGTTATAATAGCAAGGTACGACTGCGAGGAGGCAAAAAATATGCTGCTGGAACTTGGTAAGATCATTAACTGTCCCGGCGAGAGCGTATCTTTCTCGACGGTTGTCGATCTGAGCGACCTGAAATATGGCAACTGCTACCCGGTAACTGCGCCGGTTCTGGCAGAGGGTACGGTCCGCAATACAGCGGGCGTTCTCGAAATGTCAGGCAGTATCAAAACCTGCATTCACGGTGTGTGCGACCGCTGCGCGGAAGACTTTACCCGGGATGTAGATATGCCTCTTAATGTGGTACTGGTGACAGAACTTGCCGATGACGGAAACGAAGACGAATGGGTGTTCCTCTTAAATGGCGACTGCGCTGACCTGGAAGACATCGTCCGTACAGTATTCGTGCTGAATATGGACCCAAAGCTTCTGTGCAGTGAAGATTGCAAAGGCCTCTGCTGCCGTTGCGGTAAAAATCTGAACGACGGTCCTTGTGGTTGCCAGAAAGAGCCGGATCCCCGTTTTGCTGCCCTGCGGCAGCTTCTCAATAAAGATTAAAATGATGCTGCCCAAGCAGATTTGACCAAGGAGGTGTCAACCATGGCTGTTCCTAAGTGTAAAGTGTCTAGCGCTCGTCGCGATAAGCGTCGTGGCTCCAACTGGAAGCTCTCCGCTCCCAGCGTTGCTGTATGCCCCAAGTGCGGTGGGCCTGTCATGCCCCATCGGGCCTGCAAGGCTTGCGGTAACTACAATGGCCGTCAGGTCCTGGCTGCCAAGGCTGACTAAGGCGAGAAAATCAAGGGAGGGTGTACCCTCCCTTTTTTCTTTACATTTTATTTATTGATTTACGGCAGAATTTGTGGCATAATATGGAAAATGTGTTTTTTAAAAGAAAGGAGTGACGGCTATGGCAAAACCCTTGGTGGCCATTGTAGGCCGCCCCAACGTGGGCAAGTCTATGCTCTTTAATAAGCTCACCGGTCGCAGGACCTCAATCGTTGAGGATACGCCCGGCGTCACCCGGGACCGGATCTACGGAGATTGCGAATGGTGCAACAAGACCTTCGCTTTGGTGGATACCGGCGGTATCGAACCGGGTACAGACAGCGATATGCTGAAATTTATGCGCCGTCAGGCGGAAATTGGCATCGAACTGGCAGACTGCATCATTATGGTGGTGGATGTCCGTACAGGCATGACCGCTGCCGATGTGGACGTGGCGACGATGCTTCGTAAATGCGGCAAGCCCGTAGCCCTGGCAGTTAACAAGTGCGACTCTGTTGGCCCGGTCAATCCCGATGTATATGAATTTTACTCTCTTGGCATCGGCGATCTCTTTGAAGTCTCCGCCATCCACGGCCACGGCACAGGCGACCTGCTGGACTGGTGCTTAGAGCAGTTCGGTGACTTCCAGTGGGAGGAAGAGGAAAGTGACACCATCAAGGTCGCCATCGTGGGCAAGCCTAACGTAGGAAAATCCAGCCTCTTAAACCGTATTCTCGGTGAGGAGCGCGTTATCGTCTCCAACATTGCCGGCACCACCCGGGATGCCATCGACAGCGATTTTGAAAACGAGACCGGTAAGTACTGCTTTATCGACACGGCAGGTATGCGACGTAAGAGCAAGGTCGATGATATTATCGAAAAGTACTCTAATATGCGTACCATCAGCGCCATTGAACGGGCAGATGTGTGCTTGATCCTTGTGGATGCCAACGACGGTGTTACCGAGCAGGACACCAAAATCGCCGGTCTTGTCCACGAAGCGGGCAAAGCCGCCATCATCGTGGTCAACAAGTGGGACGCAGTGGAGGACAAGGAGACCAACACAATGCGGGACAAGGAAGCGACTGTCCGCGACGGTCTTAGCTATATGACCTATGCCCCTGTGGTATTCCTCTCGGCGCTGACAGGTCAGCGGGTGGACAAGCTTTTTAGTGTCATTCAGGATGTGCACAAGCAGAACACCAGCCGCATCACCACCGGCGCCCTCAACAGCGTTCTTGCGGACGCTACCGCTCGCGTGCAGCCGCCTACGGATAAGGGCCGCCGCTTAAAGATCTACTATATGACCCAAGCCAGCACAAAGCCCCCACATTTTGTTATTTTCTGTAACGTTGCCCGGCTGTTCCATTTCTCTTACCAGAGATATTTGGAAAATCAGATCCGGGAAGTCTTTGGTCTGGAAGGCACCCCCGTGCGGATTACCATCCGGCAGAAGGGTGACAAGGAGGAGTAAAATGCTTCTTGCAGTTATTATCGCCGCCGTGGTCGGCTACTTTTTGGGTAATTTAAACGGCGCCATCTTTACCGCTCGGTATTTTGCCCACGAGGACGTGCGGGAGAAGGGAAGCGGCAATGCCGGCCTTACTAACTTTGTCCGTAATTTCGGGACGGGAAAGGCGATTTTCGTCATCTTGCTGGATGTAGGTAAGACAGTGGGAGCCTGCCTTTTGGGCGGTGCGCTTCTGGCGCCCTACGGATTTACAACAGAAGGCAAGGTTTTGGGTGCGCTGTCAGTTAGCCTTGGTCACGATTTCCCGGCGCTCTTTGGCTTTAAGGGCGGCAAGGGCATCGTCTGCGGTGCTACGATCGCGGCGATACTGGACTGGCACGTCTTTGTGATACTGGCCGTGATCTTCTTTACCTGCTTTTTTATCACAAGATATGTGTCCCTTAGCTCCATTCTGGTTGCCGCCGCCTTCAGTATCGGCTTTGCGCTACGCTATTGGGGAAATGTTTCTCTGCAGATAGGTACGGCGATTATCGGTATTTTTGCCATTTGGATGCATAGAGAGAATATTAAGCGACTGCTCAGTGGCACGGAGCGTAAATTTTCTTTTAGTTCAAAGGAGAAAAAGCAATGAAAGCAGCAGTGATTGGATGCGGTGCATGGGGCACTGCGCTGGCAAATTGTTTATGCAAAAACGGCTTTGATACCGTCCTTTGGTGTCACGATGCTGCCCTTGCCCGAGAAATGCGGGAAAAGGGCGTCAATCCTATGCTGGAGGGCGTCCCCCTTAATGAAAACCTGCTGACATCTGCGGAGGCAGACTGCGTAAAAGACTGTGACCTTGTGGTTATTGCCACATCCTCTGTCTTTGTCCGCAGCAGCAGTCGTATGGTTGCACCCTACTTGGGAAAAGATGCGGTGGTGGCCACCGTTGTCAAGGGCGTGGAATCCGGAATGATGCTTCGTATGAGTCAAATCGTAGAGGAAGAGACCGGACGGCAGGTGGTTGCTCTCACAGGCCCCAGCCACGCAGAAGAGGTTGGCAGGGAAATGCCTACCGGCTGTCTCGCTGCCTGCGGCGACATCCAAAAGGCGGAATTTGTCCAAAAGGCATTTTGTAACGATGTGTTCCGCATTTACACCAGCGACGACATCGTAGGTGCGGAGCTGGGCGGTGCGCTGAAAAACATTATTGCCCTTTGCGCCGGTGTTGCAGACGGTTTGGGCTACGGCGATAATACAAAGGCGCTGCTGATGACCCGGGGTATGGCAGAAATTGCCCGGCTGGGCATCGCGATGGGCGGCAAGCAGGAGACGTTCTTCGGTCTTGCCGGCATTGGCGACTTGATTGTTACCTGCACCTCTATGCATTCCAGAAACCGCCGGGCGGGCATCCTCATTGGTCAGGGTATGAATGCCCAGGAAGCGATGGCAAAGGTGGGCGCTGTGGTGGAAGGCTACTATGCGGCAAAATCCGCATACGAGCTGGCAAATGCCTACGGTGTGGAGATGCCTATTTGCGCTGCTGCCTATAAGGTTCTCTACGAAGGCGGCGACGCAAGACGGGAACTGGTCGATATGTTGGCGCGTCCTGTTGCCACAGAAGCACTCTATGAACATTAAAAAGCAGGAGGGAAGACCCTCCTGTTTTTATTTTCAATTGACAATGGTTAATTATATATGCATTGTCGCAAGAAATTGTGGGGGTCGGCGCCTGCTGACCCAAGTGTATTCCTTCTGTTTTTTGCAAAAAAGAAAGGTGCCGCCTGAGCGACACCTTTTTTCGTATGCGATCAAATGGCCCGTTCGACCTTATTGGAACGGAGGCATCTGGTACAAGCATACACGTGGCACGGAGTACCGTTGACAATGGCCTTAACCCGCTTCACATTGGGCTTCCAGGTACGGTTGGACCGTCTGTGAGAGTGAGAAACCTTGATACCGAAAGTAACGCCCTTGCCACAATAATCACACTTTGCCATACGTTGCACCTCCTATCCGCATAAAACGCAATTTAAGACGACTTACGCAGTCGCCCCAGTATGATACCAAAGAATTACAAAAAAAGCAAGTACTTTTTAGAAAAAATTTTGACTTTTTGAAAAAAAGATTGCTATTCCCATTTATTACAGCTATAATAGAGGCAAATTCATCAGGGAGCGTGATAGTATGATCGCTATGAACAGTGTGCTGCTGCGCACACTTGTAAAGGATTTCCAGCTGGATGTGGTCTATTCCTCCACAGATTATGATAAGATCCGCCTGACGGTGGAAGATGTTTCACGTCCGGGCTTGCAGATTGCCGGCTATTTTGACCACTTTGAGCCTATGCGCTTGCAGGTACTGGGCAATGTGGAGGCCAGCTATATCGAGCGACTCAGCGAGGAAGAAAAGGAGAAGACCTTTGACCGCCTTTTCGGTTATAAATTCCCGGCGCTGTTGGTTGCCCGGGGCAACGCTATTGACCCGGTGTGCCTGCAAATGGCAAAGAAGCATAACGTAACTATCCTTTCCACAAAAGAAGCCACCAGTACGGTGGTCTCCGCCATCATTGCTTACTTAAAGGCGGCTTTGGCGCCCCAGACCTCTGTCCACGGTGTCCTTGTGGAGGTTTACGGCGAAGGCATTTTGCTGGTGGGTGACAGCGGCATCGGTAAGAGTGAGACTGCCGTGGAGCTTCTTAAGCGCGGTCACCGATTGATTGCCGACGATGCGGTGGAAATCCGCAAAATCTCCAATAGCAGCGTTGTGGGCAGCGCCCCTGACCTGATTCGAAATTATGTGGAGCTGCGTGGCATCGGCATCGTCAACGTTGCAAACCTCTTCGGTATGGGCGCAGTTAAGGCGGAAAATGAAATTAACCTCATTGTTCGAATTGTGCCGTGGGAAAAGAATCAGACCTATGACCGGCTGGGCGTGGAGGCGCAATTTGAGGAAATTCTGGGTGT
The DNA here is from genome assembly GCA_045654085.1 of Faecousia sp. Lineage (GTDB taxonomy): Bacteria > Bacillota > Clostridia > Oscillospirales > Oscillospiraceae > Faecousia. Next base: position 42,033 of record JAZOMT010000004.1, read on the forward strand.
CCGCATTCCGGTCAATACCATTCCTGTTACCCCCGGTCGTAACCTGGCTGTGATTTTGGAGGTGGCGGCTATGAGTAACCGTCAGCGAAAAATGGGCTACAATCCCGCACTGGAGTTTACGGAGCGGGCAGACCGTCACGCCCAGGAGAAAAAGGAAAGTATGGCAAAATGAAAGAATTGACCGTTGGCGCAAACGATTCGGGTCAGCGCCTTGACCGCTTTTTGGCAAAGGCGGTGCCCCTGCTGCCCGCCTCTCTCGCGCAAAAATATATCCGCATCAAGCGGATCAAATGTAACGGCGCCCGGGCAGAGCGGGATCAGCGGCTCCAGGTGGGAGATGTGCTCCAGCTCTATATCAACGACGAATTTTTCGACAAACCCCGGGAGGATAACGCTTACCTCACCGTCGCCACCCCCAAGCTGACGGTGGTCTATGAGGACGAAAATATCATTCTTGTGGACAAGCGCCCCGGCCTTGCAGTTCATCCCCACGATGGGGCGGAATACGGCAGAACGCTGATTGACCACATTCAGGCTTATCTCTACCAAAAGCGGGAGTGGAGTCCCCGGGGCGAAAATTCTTTCGCGCCTGCCCTATGTAACCGCATCGACCGGAACACCGGCGGCATCGTCATCGCTGCAAAAAACGCGGAGACACTTCGGATTATCAATCAAAAAATCAAGGACCGGGAGATGGACAAGCGGTATCTTGCCATTGTGGAGGGAACGCCAAGACCCCCAAAGGGCAGTCTAAAAGGCTATCTTTTCAAGGATGCTAAGAAAAACCGGGTATTCGTCACCGATACGCCCCAAACCGGCGCAAAATCCTGCCAGACCAATTATCGGGTGATTGCTACGGGTCAGGGACTTTCCCTAGTGGAATGCGAGCTGATTACCGGCCGCACCCACCAAATCCGCGCTCAGTTTGCCCACGCAGGCCACCCTCTTTTAGGTGACGGCAAGTATGGCAAGCTGAATAAAAATTACGACCGGAATTTTCAGGCGCTTTATTCCTATAAGCTGACCTTTAAATTCTCCACAGACGCAGGAATGCTGTCCTATTTGGATGGAAGGACATTTCAGGTGGACAAGGTGGATTTTGCGACCGAATATTTTCCCGGTGTAGTATTACCGAAATAGATGCTCCGCATTAGTATAATCTTGTAGGGCGGGGGCTTGCTCCCGCCGTTACTATCGCCTTATTTCTTACAATTCTCCGATTTATCAAAATAGTACCCGCAACACCTATGTTTGGGTTTGGTGTTGCGGTTGTTTTTTATGGTTGGCGGCGGGAGCAAGCCCCCGCCCTACAATACTCTGCATTAGGTTATGTTATTTCACATATCGTGCCGCCGCCGATAACAGTCTCTCCATTATAAAAGACCACGGCCTGTCCGGTGGTCAGCGCCCGCTGAGGTGTGTGGAATGTAACCTTTACACGTCCATCCGGCAGGGAAGAGACGGTGGCGGGTTGCTCCTTATGGCGGTAACGGGCCTTTGCAGTCACTTCAATGGGAGCGGTCAAAGCATCAAAGGGAAACCAATTGCAGTTTTCCGCAATGAGGGTGGTAGAGAATAAGTTTTCTTCGGGTCCCACAGTCACGGTGTTCTTTTCCATATTCTTACCGCAGACATAAACCGGCGCGCCCATCGCCAACCCCAAACCCTTTCGCTGACCGAGGGTATAGCCAACCGCGCCCTTGTGGGTGCCTACCCGGTTGCCGGATAAATCCAAAAAGTCACCGCAGGGATATGTTTGCCCCTTGTACTGTTCTATAAAGGCAAAATAATCACCGTCAGGCACAAAGCAGATGTCTTGGCTGTCCTTGCGCCTTGCGTTTACAAAACCGTTTTCCTCTGCAATCTGCCGCACCTCCGGTTTTGTCAGCTCTCCAAGGGGGAACAGCACCCGGGAAAGCTGGTCTTGGTTCAGCATATAGAGAAAATAGCTTTGGTCTTTTAATTCGTCCTTTGCCCGTAGCAGCAAATAACGCCCGGTAGTGTTATCCTTGCGGATACGGGCGTAATGCCCGGTGGCAATCCCGTCGCAGCCTAATTTTTCAGCTTCCTTCAGAAAGTGGGAGAATTTGAGATTGCGGTTACAGGCAATACAGGGATTGGGGGTGTCTCCACGTTCATAGGCGGCTATAAAGTCCTCAATGACACACCTGCGGAACATCTCCTGACATTCCATCACATAAAAGGGAATTCCCAGCCGATCCGCAACGCTCTTGGCATCAGAAACACTCTCCGGCGAGGGCGCGTGAAGGGTCATAATGCTGCCCGCGCAATCGTAGCCTGCTTTTTGCAGCAACAATACAGCAACGGAACTATCCACACCGCCACTGAGGGCAGCCATTACTTTTTTCATATCCTCGCCTCCTTTTTTGCTTAGTCTATCATAAAGAAAAGCAAAAAGCAAATGGCAATTATGGGCAGTAGTATCCATAAATTGGCGACGGCTTTGAAAGAAAAATTCTTGCAATGGTACATCTTGTCTGCTATAATACTTGGGTAACATAAAACGAAAGGGGAACGACCTGCAATGAAGAAAATGACAAGCTGGCTGCTTGCCATTATACTGATCGTCAGCTGTATCACTGTGGTTGCCGCGGTTACCGCCGAGGAGCTACATACGGATATGACTATGAGTGACGAGGGTATGAAACTGTTAAAGGCCGAGGAGGGCTTCAGCCAGTATCCCTACTGGGATAAGAAGCAATATACTGTCGGTTTCGGTACTCGCTGCCCGGACGACAAGGTCGATTACTATACAAAATACGGCATTACCCACGAAGAGGCGGAGGCGCTCCTGAAGGACTATATGGCCGATATGGAAGATAACCTCAACCGGTACATACAGAAGTACAATATTGTACTTACCCAGAATCAGTACGATGCCATTGCGCTGTTTTCTTACAATGTAGGACATAGCTGGACAACCAATACCTCCAGCGTGATTTTTGAGGCTATTACAAACGGCGCTACCGGAAATGACCTCATCCGCGCCTTCGGCCTTTGGTGTAAAGCAAGCGGTCAGATTCAGAATTACCTGCTTCGCCGCCGTATGAGCGAGGCGAACCTCTACTTAAACGGTGTCTATTCCAAGGAGCCGCCTGAAAGTTATGGTCATATTATTTTTGACGGCAACGGCGGCACCATCGACCGTTCCAGTCAGGTCTTTGATTCCAATTTACCCGCGCTGCCTCTTTGCACTGCCACCCGTAACGGTTATGCCTTTGCCGGTTGGTTTACGGAAAAGGTAGGCGGCAGAAAAGTAGAAAAGCTGGATGCCTCTGTCAAGGGAATGACCTTGTACGCCCAATGGCTGTACACCCAGGAGATGGAAAACTGGACGGATACTGTGGATGTGACCGTAACCGTTATCGCCGATGAGCTGTGCTTTGCCATCGGTCCCGGTGCCGATTACAACCTTACCGGCAAGGCTGTGAAAAAAGGCGATGCGCTGCTGATTACAGAAACCGTCAAGTCCGGCGACCTGCTTTGGGGCAGAACGGACAAAGGCTGGGTATCCTTAAGCAGCACCAATTTTAACGAGGTCTACGCTGCATTGCCCTCGGAACCCACCGAGCCTGAAGTTACCGAACCTGAGGTCACCGAGCCTGAGGTCACCGAACCCGAGGTCACCGAACCCGAGGTCACCGAGCCTGAGTTTACAGAACCCGAGGTCACCGAACCCGAGGTTACCGAACCCGAGGTTACCGAACCTGAGGTCACCGAACCCGAACCCACCGAACCTCCCAAAACGCAGTGGAACGGTAAGGTTACGGCAAGCAGTCTGAACATCCGCGAAGAGGCCGGTACAAGCGGTCGTTATGTGGGTTACTATCTCCGTGGTACAAAGGTCACGATTTTTGAGCGAAAGACCGTAGGAACGATGGAGTGGGGCAGAACCGATAAGGGCTGGATCAGTCTTTCCTACGTGGAATTGGAAGAACCAGTCACACCGCCTGAACCCACCGAACCCGAACCCACCGAACCCGAACCTACCGAGCCGGAGCCTACCGAGCCCGAACCTACCGAGCCGCCAGTCACCCAGTGGAACGGCAAGGTCACCGCAAGTACCCTCAATATCCGCGCCGAGGCGGGTACAAACGGCCGCTGGCTGGGTTACTATGTCCGTAATACCAAAATCGTCATTCTGGAGAGAAAGACGGTAGACGGTATGGAGTGGGGCAGAACCGATAAGGGCTGGGTCAGTCTTTCCTATGTGGAACTGGAAGAACCTGTCACACCGCCTGAACCCACAGAACCCGAACCCACCGAACCCACCGAGCCGCCTAAACCCCAGCAGACAGGCACCACCACCGCCAGTAAGCTGAATATCCGCGCGGAAGCGGGTACCAGCGGCCGGTATTTGGGCTACTATGTCCGCGGCACCAAGGTCACCATTTTAGAGACCAAGATGGTGGACGATGTCAAATGGGGCAAAACCGACAAGGGCTGGATCAGCCTGCAATATGTGCAGATGGACGAACCTGCGCCTGAAGCCGTTATCAAGACGGTAACTGCCGATGTGCTGCGTGTCCGCAGCGGTCCGGGCACAACCTACGATGTGGCTGCCCGCCTGAATAAGGGCGCGAAAGTGACGATCCTGGAAACCAAAACCGTGGGCAGTATGCGCTGGGGTCGGATTTCTCAAGGCTGGATATCAATGGACTATGTAAAATAACCGAAAGAGGAGGGAAACCTCCTCTTTCTTTTTTCTAAAAATCTGCAAGAAATCCTTGCTTTTTAGGTCCTTTGTCAGTATAATAAACTAGTTAAAATATAGATAATAGTTGAGGTTTCACCGTGTACTTAAAATCTTTGGAAGTGCAGGGCTTTAAGTCCTTCCCGGATAAAACCGTAATCCGCTTTGGCGATGATATTACCGCCATCGTCGGCCCCAACGGCTCCGGCAAATCGAATATTTCCGACGCCATTTTGTGGGTTATGGGCGAGCAAAGCACCAAGACCCTCCGTGGCGCAAAAATGGAGGACATCATTTTCGGCGGTACGGCAAAGCGCGCCGCTGTGGGCTTCGCGGAAGCCACCCTGCTTTTGGACAATACTGACCGGGCGCTGAGCTACGACAGCAACGAGGTGATGGTCACCCGCCGTTACTACCGCTCCGGTGACAGTGAGTTTTATATCAACAAGCAGTCTGCCCGCTTAAAGGACATTCACGAGCTGTTTATGGACACAGGTCTTGGTCGCGAGGGCTACTCCAACATTGGTCAGGGCAGAATTGACGAAATTCTCTCCCTCAAGAGCGCTGACCGTCGTGAAATCTTCGAAGAAGCCGCCGGTATCTCCAAGTACCGTCACCGCAAAGAGGAGACAGAGCGGAAACTGGCGGCAACAGAGGATAACTTGCTGCGTATCGGTGACAAGGTCTCCGAATTGGAACTGCAGTTAGAGCCGCTCCGTGTGCAGGCAGAAAAGGCGAAGAAATACCTGGAGCTGAAGGATCAGCTTATGGGCGTGGAGGTTGCCGTTTGGCTTGATCGGCTGGAAAAGCTTTCTGCCGATGCCAAAAAGGCGGAGGAGGACTATACTTCTGCCAGCTTTGTGCTCCAGCAGGCCCACGAGGATTTGGATAAGCTTTACGCCAAATCTGCCCAGTTTACGGAAGAACTGCGTACCCATAATGAGTCTATGGAAGACCATCGTGTCCGCTTAAGTATGCTGGAAGGCATTCGCCAGCAGATCGAGGGTCAGATCGCTGTTTTCCGGGGCAATGTGGAAAATAACGAATTAAATATCCGCCGCAGCCAGGAGGACCTGCAGGGTCAGGAGGCGCGCAGCAGCGGTATCTCCGCCCAGATGGAGCAGACCGATGCCCGCATTGCGGAAATTGAAAAAATGCTCTCCCAAAAGCGGGAGGGACTGGATACCTTGCAGCGGGAGCTGACAGAAATGACCGCCGCCGCCCAAGGCCTTACCCGCCAGTATATGGCGCTTCGGGAAAAGGAAGCAAGACTCGCCACCGAGATCGCCGCCAAAGAAGCAGACCTCCGAGGCCTTGAGAACATTCTCGGGGAGAACGGCGGTCGCGCCCAGCAACTGCGTGACGATCTCCAGAGCGGCAAGGAGCGGGAGACGGCAGCGGAAGCAGAACTTGCCGCCTGCCGTAAGACCTTAACTGCCGCCCGGGAGCAGGTAACAGCGGTGAATAACACCATCGCCGGCTATACCCTCCGGCAGACGACCCGGGCAAAGCGCCGGGATGACCTTATGGCGGAGGTGCAAAAGCTCCACAGCGTTTTGGAGTCCGTACAGGCCAAGGTGCAGGTGTTCCGGGCAATGGAGCAGGACTTTGAGGGTTATCAAAAATCCGTGCGTATGGTTATGCAGGAGGCCAAACGGGGCACACTCCATAATGTCCACGGCCCGGTCTCCCAGCTTATCCGTACCGAGGATGAATATACCGTTGCCATTGAAATCGCTCTGGCGGGCGGTATGCAGCAGATCGTTGTAGATACCGAGCAGGACGGTAAGAACTGCATTAACTATTTGAAGCGCACCGGTGGCGGCAGAGCCACATTCCTGCCGCTGAGTGTGATCCGGGGCAAAACCCTGACCGAAACAGGCCTTGAGACCTGCAGCGGCTTTATCGGTGTTGCCTCCAAACTGGTTACTTTCGAAGAAAAGTACCACGGCATCATTGAAAACCTCCTTGGCAGAATTGTTATTGTCCGGGATATTGATAACGCCATCACTATGGCAAAGAAGTACCAAAATCGCTTTAAGATCGTCACCTTGGACGGTCAGGTCGTAAACCCCGGCGGTTCTATGACCGGTGGTTCTGTGAGCCGGGAGGCCGGCATTCTCAGCCGCGCAAACGAACTTGAAAAGCTGAAAGCGCGGGAGGAAAAACTCAGCGATGAGCTGACAGCCTTGGAGGAGCAGTATACAGAGGCTCGCCGTCAGGCGGATGAGGTGGAATTCCAGCTTGCCGCGGCAAAGGAAGAGCTTATCTCCGCAGAAAAGGAAGTCCTGACCCAAGAGGGTCGGGAAAAGCAGCTTGAAATTTGGCTGCAAGCCATCTCTGATGCCGTGCAGGCAACGGAGCGGGAACTGGAAGGCCTCGGTGACCGGGAAAAGGCAGATCGTGAGCAATGCGCCCTAATTCGTGGCGCGCTCACCCAAATGGCCCGGGAGCAGGCAGAAACCGCGACCCTGCGCGAAACCTTGGAGGGCAATCAGCTTGACGCAGATGCTTCTGTGGAGAAAGTCACAAGCGCTATGCAGCAGCTGCGTACCGATATGGCAGCGCTGGATGCAGAGCGAATTACCGCCCAAAATCACATTGCTGACCTGCGGGCGCTCTATGTGGCGGCAGAGGGTGACCGTACAAGAAAGCTGCGGGATATTGACCTTATTTTGGAGGACACCCGTCGACAGGAGGCGCTTATTGCCGAGCAGGAAGAAAAGCGCCTGGAAAACGAAAAGGAGCTTAACGTGGCCACAGAAGAAATGGCAGCCGCCCGCGCCCGTTATGCCCAGATGGAAGCCAGCCGCGCCAAGTGCGACAGCGACATTGTGGAGCTGAACAAATCCATTGTCAATACGGAAAAGGCCTGTGTCCACTTGGCATCGAAAAAGGAAAAGGCGGACTTTGAAGAAAAGACCATTATTGATAAGCTGTGGGACAGCTACGGTTTAACGCCCGGTACTGCCCAGCAGAAAAAGGGCGAAATTGAATCTGTTACTGCCGGCAATCGGATTATCGCAGAACTGAAACGAAAAATCTCCGCCTTGGGCACACCCAACCTGGGCGCTATTGAGGAATATACCCGCATTAACGAGCGGTACACTTATCTTGCCGAGCAGCGGGACGATGTACTGGAAGCCAAGCGGGACTTAGAGAGCATCATCCGGGACATCACGTCTGAAATGACCACCATCTTCGTCACCGAGTTTAAGAAGATTGACGAGTATTTTGGCAAGACCTTTGAGGAAATGTTCGGTGGCGGTAAGGGTCAGCTTGTGCTGGAAGACCCGGAAAATCCGCTGACCTGCGGCATCGAAATTCGCGTACAGCCCCCCGGAAAGCAGCTGAAAACCATTACGCTTCTGTCCGGCGGTGAAAAGGCCTTCGTGGCCATCGCCCTGTATTTCGCCATTTTGAAGGTTCGACCCACGCCCTTCTGTATGCTGGACGAGATCGACGCGGCGCTGGACGACCGGAACGTAGAGCGCTTTGCCACTTACCTGCGGAATTTGGGCGAAAAGACCCAGTTCATCGTCATTACCCACCGTCGCGGCACTATGGAAGCCTCTGATGTGCTCTACGGTGTAACGATGCAGGAGCAGGGTGTCAGTAAGCTGCTGCGGCTGGATCTCAACCAGATGGAGCAGCAATTGGGCATTGTTGAGTAAAGGAGTAAGCAGATGAGCTTTTTTGATAAAATTAAGGCAGGCCTCTCCAAAACGAGAGATGCCCTGTCTAACACCATCGGTAGTGTGTTTTCCGGCTTTAGTGAGATCGACGATGATTTTTACGATGAGCTGGAAGAGAGCCTGATCCTTGCAGACTTGGGCGTAGATACGACTGTAAAGGCCATTGACCGCCTTAGAAAAACCGTGCGTGAGCAGAAGCTCAAGACCACCGAGGAAGCCCGCAGTGCTCTGAAAACCATTTTGGTGGAGATGCTGCAGGTAGGGGATACCGCCCTGAAATTAGATACCAATCCGGCTGTGATTTTGGTCATCGGTGTCAATGGCGTAGGCAAAACCACCACCATTGGCAAGATTGCCGCCCAGCTGACAAAGCAAGGAAAGCAGGTGCTCCTTGTGGCAGGAGATACCTTCCGGGCCGCCGCCGCCGACCAGTTGGAAATTTGGGCAGGCCGCTCCGGCGCAGCCATTGTCCGCCAAAACGAGGGCGCAGACCCGGCATCTGTGGTCTTTGACGGCATCCGTTCCGCCAAAGCAAAGGGCAGCGACGTGATCATCATCGATACCGCCGGTCGGCTGCACAATAAGACGAACCTGATGAACGAGCTGGGTAAAATCAGCCGCATCGTAGAGCGGGAATTGCCGGAAGCCTCCCGGGAGGTGCTTTTGGTGCTGGACGGCACTACCGGGCAGAACGGCCTTATTCAGGCAAAGGAATTTAAGAACATTGCCGGTGTCACTGCTGTGGCGCTGACCAAGCTGGATGGCACTGCCAAGGGCGGCATCGTTATTGCGGTGGCGGATACACTGCAAATTCCGGTGAAATTCATTGGCGTGGGCGAGCAGGTGGACGACCTTGTGCCCTTTGATGCTGCGGCATTTGTGGAGGCGCTGATCTAATGAAGGTCGTACTGGCAAGCAAAAATAAGCATAAGCTGAAAGAAATCAGCCAAATTACGGAAAAGTTCGATATGGAGCTGGTGCTCCAAAGCGAGCTTGGCGTGGACATTGACGTGGAGGAAACCGGTACTACTTTTGAGGAAAACTCGCTCCTTAAAGCAGAAGCGGTAATGAAAGCCACAGGCCTCCCGGCGCTGGCAGACGATTCCGGCATCGCGGTAGATGCCTTAAACGGTGCGCCTGGCATCTATTCTGCCCGTTACGGCTTTGACGAAAGCTTAGACGATTGGGGAAGACTTTTACTGCTGCTTAAGAACACGGAGCACGTACCGGACGGTCAGCGGCAGGCAAAATTCGTCTGTGTCATCTCCTTTGTAACACCGGACGGACAGGTTATTCAGGCCCGGGGCGAGATCCACGGAGAGCTGACGAGAGAGGCGAGGGGAGAGGGCGGCTTCGGTTACGACCCCATCTTCTATTACCCGCCTTTGGGGAAGACCACAGCAGAGCTTTCCCAGGAAGAGAAAAATGAAGTTTCCCACCGCGCAAACGCGCTAAAAGTTTTTTACAAGAAATTAAAGGAGGCTGGCTATGCTGACAAGTAAAGAGCGTGCCGAGCTGAGAAGTCAGGCAACCGCCTTGGATACTACTTTGATGGTAGGCAAGGGCGGTGTGACCGATGCGGTAATCGCAGAAGCGGAGAATCAACTGGATTCCCGGGAGCTGGTCAAAGGCAAAGTGCTGGAAGGCGCGATGATGACCCCGCGGGAAGTATGTGACGAAATCTGCGAGGCCACCGGTGCCGAAGGTATCGGTGTCATCGGTACAAAATTTATCATCTACCGGTTTAGTGAAAAAGTGCAGGCCCAGAGAAATCAGACCGGCCGCGCCAAGCGGAAGGCAACGCCTGTTGCGAAATCCAATCCCGTCCGTAAGGGCGCCCAAGCCCGTCGTCAGGCGGCAAAAAAGGTGCGCGAGCAGCGCAACGAGTATTTCCGCCAGATGGCCATCGATAAGGCCATCGAGCGGGAACGGGAGAAGAAACTTCGGGAAGCAGACTGAGCAGGGAGGTAACATATGGAAAGGATCGGTATTTTCGGCGGAACCTATAATCCACCTCACTTGGGACACATCCAGGCGGCTGTCTATGGGAAGACTGCGCTTTGCTTGGATAAACTATACCTGATCCCATCCCATATCTCTCCCCATAAGGAGATTCCTGCTGGCTCGCCCACCCCTGAGCAGAGAATGCAAATGGTGACCCTTGCGGCAGAAAATACCGACCTGACTGTGTCGGATATTGAACTTTGCCGTGGCGGCGCCAGCTACACATACCAAACCGTACTCACCCTGCGGGAGAAACATCCCAATGCCCAACTCTATTTGATGATGGGGACGGATATGTTCCTTACCTTAGATTGTTGGCGCGAGGCAGAAATGCTTCTTCGTATGGTTACACCGGTGGTGTTCTACCGGGGCGATAAGGGGGAACGGACGCAGATAGAGGAAAAGAAAGCTTTCTTCGCAGAAAATGGCATCTCCGCCATTGTGATGGAAAACCCGATTACGGAAATTTCTTCTACCCAACTGAGAAGAATGCTTGTTTTTGATTGTGCAGCGCCTTTCCTGAACGAAAAGGTGCACACCTACATTCTGCAAAATAAGCTTTACGATACCGGGAAAAACTACAAAAACCTACCCATCGAGGAATTGGAGAAAGTGGTAACAAGCCTGGTAAAACCCAGTCGTGTGGCCCATATCCTGGGTTGCCGGGATACAGCGGTAGAGCTGGCAAAAAGGTGGGGCGCGGATGAGACCGATGCGGCGCGAGCGGCATTGCTCCACGATATTACAAAGGCTCTCGACGGTCCGCTGCAACTGACGCTATGCCAGCAGTACGGTATGGAACCGGATGATTTTTCCCGGGCGTACCCCAAGACCTTGCATGCCCATACGGGCGCGATGGTGGCGCAGCGGATTTTTGGGGAAAATGAAGCGGTGGTTTCCGCTATCCGCAGCCATACCACCGGAAAAGCCGGAATGAACATATTGGAAAAGATTATCTACGTGGCAGACTATATGGAGCCAAATCGAGATTTTGACGGTGTGGATGCCCTCCGGGAAGCTGCATTTACAGATATCAATAAGGCCCTTAAGATGGGGCTGGAAATGACGATTGCTCTCCTTACTAGGGAAGGGAAGACCATCTCCAAAGAGTCTCTTGAGGCCTTACAGGACATAAATTGAGAGGAGCTAATATATGACAACAAAAGAAATTGCATGTGAAGTTGTTAAAATGCTGGACAGCAAGAAGGGCATGGAGCTGCGGCTTTTGAAGATTGACCGGGTCTCCAGTCTGGCGGATTATTTCGTTATCTGTACCGGTACTTCCAATACCCACGTTCGTACCCTCTGCGACATCGCTGAGGATACGCTTGAAAAGCTGGGCGAAAACAAGCTGGGTCGGGAAGGCCACCGCGGCAACACTTGGGAGCTTTTGGATTTTGGCTCTATCGTTGTTCACGTGTTTACCGAGGAAGCAAGAGCATTTTACGATTTGGAGCGCCTTTGGGCCGACGCTGAAAAAGTAGATATTGGGGACATTGTTCTCCCGGAATGAAAGAAGGATAGAAAATGAATTACGAATTTTCTGCCATTGAGAAGAAGTGGCAAAAGTACTGGGAGGAAAACAACACCTTCCATACCGATGTTTGGGACTTTTCGAAACCCAAGTACTATGTGCTGGATATGTTCCCGTACCCCTCCGGCGTGGGCTTGCACGCAGGTCACCCCGAAGGCTATACCGCAACAGACATTATGTCCCGTATGAAGCGGATGCAGGGCTACAATGTTCTGCACCCTATGGGCTACGACTCTTTTGGCTTGCCCGCAGAGCAGTACGCAGTTCCCACCGCCAACCACCCCAACGGCTTTACCCAAAAGAACATTGAGACCTTCTCGAATCAGCTCAAAGAGTTGGGCTTTGACTACGACTGGTCTAAGGTGCTGGCTACCTCTGACCCCTCTTTCTATAAGTGGACCCAGTGGATTTTCAAGAAGCTGTGGGAAGCCGGCTATGCCAAGCGGATAGAAATGCCCGTTAACTGGTGCGAGGAACTGGGCACCGTTCTTTCCAATGACGAAGTCATCGACGGTAAGTCTGAGCGCGGCGGTTACCCCGTTGTAAAGAAGAATATGATGCAGTGGGTCATCGACCAGCCCGCCTTTGCAGAAAAGCTCCTGGAGGGTCTGGATGAAATCGACTGGCCCGAATCCACCAAGGAGATCCAGCGCAACTGGATTGGTAAATCCACCGGCGTAGAGGTGGACTTCCAGCTTGTCGGTGGCGGCAGCTTCTCCATTTACACCACCTGTATCGAAACCATCTACGGTATCACCTTTATGGTTCTCGCCCCCGATGGCAAGATCACTGCCAGCCTTTTAGATCGCGTAGAGAATAGGGAAGAGGTAGAGGCTTACATTGCCGAGACCGTCAAAAAGTCCGATATGGATCGTACCGAGCTGAACAAAACCAAGTCCGGCTGTCCTTTAAAGGGCGTATACGCTATCAACCCCGTAAACGGCAAGGAAGTGCCTGTATTTATCGGTGATTTTGTGCTGGCTAACTACGGCACCGGCGCGGTTATGGCCGTTCCCAGCCACGACCAGCGCGACTTTGAGTATGCCATCGCTCATAATATCCCTATGATTCAGGTCATCGAGGGTCGCGATGTCAGCGAGTGCGCCTTTGAGAAGCAGGATTACTTAGGTAAGGGCTGCAAGCTTATTAACTCCGAGGAGTTTACCGGCCTTACCGTAGAGGAAGCCAAGGAAGCCATCACCTGCAAGCTGGAAAAGCAGGGCGTGGCAAGACGGAAGAACAATTACCACTTCCGTGAGTGGATCTTCGCCCGTCAGCGCTACTGGGGCGAGCCTGTGCCTTGCGTTTATACCGAGGATGGCGAGACTGTGTTCCTGCCTGACAGCGAGCTGCCTCTCATCCTGCCCGAGCTGGAAGACTACAAGGGCAAGGGCGGCAAAGCGCCCCTTGAGAACGCAGAGGAGTGGAAGCACTACGATGCGAACGGCATCAAGGGCCTGCGGGAAACCTCCACAATGCCCGGTTCTGCCGGTTCCTCTTGCTACTTCCTGCGCTATATTGACCCCAATAATGATAAGGAGTTTTGCTATCCCAAGCTGTTAGAGCATTGGATGCCCGTTGACCTGTACATTGGCGGCCCTGAGCACGCCGTCGGTCACCTGATGTACTCCCGTATCTGGAACCGCTTCCTGTACGACAATGGCCTGTCTCCTGTGAAGGAGCCCTTCAAGAAGCTGGTCCATCAGGGTATGATCCTTGGCGAAAACGGCATCAAGATGGGTAAGCGCTTCCCTGAGTTCGTTGTCAACCCCAGTGACATTGTCCGGGACTACGGCGCAGATACTCTGCGTCTCTATGAGATGTTTATGGGCCCGCTGGAGGTAAGTAAGCCTTGGTCCACCACCGCTGTTGCCGGCGCGAAGAAGTTTATCAACCGCGGTTGGAACTTCTTTACCGAGCCTGCCAACATCACCGAGGAAGAGGAGGGCAAGCTGGGTAAAATCTACCACCAGACCGTGAAAAAAGTTACAAACGACTTTGAAGTTCTTGGCTTCAATACCGCCATCGCCCAGATGATGGTCTTCGTCAACGAGGTCTATAAAAACGGCACTTGCCCCCGTGAGTACGCAGAAGGCTTTATTAAGATGATTTCCTGCATCACTCCTCACGTGGGCGAGGAGATTTGGCAACTGCTGGGTCATAATCATACCATCGCCTTTGAGCCTTGGCCAACTTACAGCGAAGAGAAGTGCAAGGATGCCGAGGTGACTATGGCGGTTCAGGTCAACGGCAAGATGCGTGGCACGGTGGTAATGGATGCCGATCTCGATAACGATGCGGTTATTGCCAATGTACTGGCTGACGAAAAGATTGCTAAGTTCCTGGAAAAGAACGGCGGCAATATCGTTAAGACTATCGTCGTTAAGAACAAGCTGGTCAACTTGATCGTAAAATAACAAAAATCTGCCAAAATACGAATTTGTTCTTGACAATTTGTTTAGAAACGGATATAATAATCAAGCCGTATTGGCCCTGAAAGCGTCCTGGATAGAGCCGGACGACATCGGAGGGAGGGAAATCAATGTCTGAAATTCGCGTAAAGGAGAACGAATCTCTGGAGAGCGCTCTGCGTCGTTTCAAGCGTAGCTGTGCCAAGGAGGGCGTGATCGCTGAGGTTAAGAAGCGCGAGCATTATGTCAGCCCCAGCCTGAAGCGTAAGCAGAAGTCTGAAGCTGCCCGTAAGAACAAGAGAAAGTTCTATTGATTTTCCCCACATAATGCCAAATAAAAGGAGCTGCTCTCGCAGCTCCTTTTTTATATGCCTTCCCCTTTGGGGAAGGTGGCACGGCGTAGCCGTGACGGATGAGGGCAAGTAGGGACCGGCATCCTCGACGGTCCACAAAAAAGCACCACGGTTTCCCGTGGTGCTTTTTCAAAAATAACAGCTTACTTAAGTGCCTCTTCCACAGCAACAGCCACAGAAACGGTCATACCGACCATGGGGTTGTTACCTGCGCCCAGGAAGCCCATCATTTCTACGTGGGCGGGGACGGAGGAAGAGCCAGCGAACTGTGCGTCACCGTGCATACGGCCCATGGTATCGGTCATACCGTAGGAAGCGGGACCTGCAGCCATGTTATCGGGGTGCAGGGTACGGCCGGTGCCGCCGCCGGAAGCAACGGAGAAGTACTTACGGCCATTCTCCATGCACTCCTTCTTGTAAGTGCCGGCAACGGGGTGCTGGAAGCGAGTGGGGTTGGTGGAGTTACCGGTGATGGAAACGTCAACACCCTCGTAACGCATAACAGCAACACCCTCACGGACATCGTCACAGCCGTAGCAGTTAACGGCAGCGCGCTCGCCCTTGGAGTAGGGGATACGCTCAACGATCTTCAGCTCGCCGGTGTAGTAGTCGAACTGGGTCTTTACATAGGTAAAGCCGTTGATACGGGAAATGATCTGTGCGGCATCCTTGCCCAGACCGTTCAGAATAACGCGCAGTGGCTCCTTACGAGCCTTGTTAGCGGAGCGGGCGATGCCGATTGCACCTTCAGCAGCAGCGAAGGACTCGTGACCTGCCAGGAATGCGAAGCACTTGGTCTCGTCCCGCAGCAGCATTGCGCCCAGGTTGCCGTGGCCGATACCGACCTTGCGATCCTCAGCAACGGAGCCGGGGATGCAGAAAGCCTGCAGGCCGATGCCGATAGCCTCAGCAGCCTCAGCAGCGTTCTTAACACCCTTCTTCAGAGCGATAGCAGCGCCAACGCAGTATGCCCAAGCGGCATCTTCAAAAGCGATGGGCTGAATGTTCTTAACGATCTCGTAGGGATCAAAGCCCTTAGCGACACACATCTCACGGCAAGCTTCCACGGAAGCCAGATCGTACTGAGCGAGGACGCCGTTAATCTTATCAATCTTTCTTTCGTAACCTTCAAACAGAGCCATTTTCGTGTCCTCCTCTTATTCGTGACGGGGGTCAATGTACTTGGCGGCGTCAGCAAAACGGCCGTAGGAGCCTTTTGCCTTCTTGAGAGCCTCGTTGGCGTCATCGCCCTTCTTGATGAAGTCCATCATCTTACCTAAGTTAATGAACTCGTAGCCGGTGATCAGATTGTCCTCATCCAGAGCAATGCGGGTAACGTAACCTTCAGCCATTTCCAGATAACGGGGGCCCTTAGCCTTGGTGGCGAACATAGTACCAACCTGAGAGCGGAGACCCTTACCCAGGTCCTCCAGGGAAGCGCCAACTGCCAGACCGTCCTCGGAGAACGCAGACTGGCTGCGGCCGTAAACGATCTGCAGGAACAGCTCCCGCATAGCGGTGTTGATAGCGTCACACACCAGGTCGGTGTTGAGAGCCTCCAGCAAAGTCTTGCCGATGAGGATCTCGGAAGCCATAGCGGCGGAGTGGGACATGCCGGTGCAGCCCAGAGTCTCGACTAGAGCTTCTTCAATGATGCCCTCCTTCACATTCAGGGTCAGCTTGCAGCAGCCCTGCTGGGGAGCGCACCAGCCGATGCCGTGGGTGAAACCGCTGACATCCTTAATTTCCTTGACCTGAACCCACTTGCCCTCCTCGGGGATGGGAGCGGGGCCGTGATAAGCGCCCTTGGCCACGGAGCACATATGCTGTACTTCTGCACTGTAGATCATAGCAATTTTCCTTTCTTTAAAAACGAAATTTTCGTTTTATGATATGATGTTTTGAAAAACCGTCGTTTTCCGCATATATTATACTCATAG
>JAZOMT010000005.1:0-37186 GCA_045654085.1 Faecousia sp.
TGGCCCGGTGGTGCAGTCGGTTAGCACGCCAGCCTGTCACGCTGGAGGTCGACGGTTCGAGTCCGTTCCGGGTCGCCAAATAAAGCATCTGAGCAGAGCTTCATGCTCTGCTCAATATGCCTCTGTAGCTCAGTAGGTAGAGCAGTGGACTGAAAATCCACGTGTCGTTGGTTCGATTCCGTCCGGTGGCACCACGGTTCCCAATCGGGAACCGAGATGCGGGTGTAGCTCATCCGGTAGAGCGCCACCTTGCCAAGGTGGAGGTAGCGAGTTCGAGCCTCGTCACCCGCTCCAAGAAAAAGATTAGGAACGCATGGCGTTCCTAATTTCATATGGTACCGTGGCCAAGTGGTAAGGCAAGAGTCTGCAAAACTCTCATTCCCCAGTTCAAATCTGGGCGGTACCTCCAAAAAGAAACGCACACCATCCGGTGTGCGTTTTCTTTTTCAACTAAGTGTACCTTGCGGCACGAGAAGCACACCTTCGGTGCGCGAAGCGATGCTGCGCATCGTGAAGTGCCTGCGGGCGTAGGTGGCACACTTAACTTCACTTTGCGCGATAGCGCGATACTTTATTATGCAATGCAAGAGGGAGTAAGCTGCTTCTTTGCTCTCTTTTTCTGTTGTGTCATAGGTGCGAAAGTATCTTGATTCTGTACCTGGAATGATGTATAATTATCTCGAACATTCTAGCTATTCCCTAATGGAGCAGATATATGAAAAAGAAAATTCCCGCCCTAATATTGGTGGCTTTGCTTATCGCACTGCTGGCAGCATCTATACCGCTTTTTTATGCGGAAATGCTTCCCACTGAGCCGTCTCTGCAAAGGCCTACTGTACCAACTGACCCGACGGAGCCGCCTGTTACCGATTCTCCGGTAACACTTCCACCTGAAACAGAGCCGCTTACTGAACCGCCGACTGAACCGCCCACAGAGCCGAAGCCTACGGAGATGCCTGTAAAGCCATCCGGCCCGGAGGATAAGGACTTTGTTCTTATTACCGATTACATACCAAGCGCCAAGGTGGCGCTGCCTTATGCCACAGCCAATAATTTTACCGGCACAAGAATCTATGACTTTACAGATGCCTATCTGCGTTACGGCACGGTAAAAAAGCTGCAAAAGGTTAGCCAAGAGCTGGAAAAGCAGGGGATTGGTCTCATCATTTGGGATGCTTTCCGCCCAGTTACCGCTCAGCAAAAGCTGTGGGACGTATTTCCGGACCCTAATTATGTATCCAGTCCTACATCCGGCAGACGTACCCATTGCCGGGGCAACACGGTGGACATTTCTCTTTATGAATTAGAAAGCGGTAAGGAACTGGAGATGCCCACGGAGTTTGACAATTTTACCGCCCTTGCTGACCGGGATTACAGTGATTGCAGCCCGGAAGCTGCGGAAAATGCCCGAATTCTGGAACAGTTAATGGAAAAGCACGGCTTTAAGCCCTACACTAATGAGTGGTGGCACTTTGAGGATAGTAAGGATTATCCCATTGAGGAGAATTTTGATCCGGTTATCCCTCGATATTGGACACCCAACTGTAATGAATTTATCGGTATGTGGGATGCTTCCGGTAAGGTGTTCGCCCGGATTCCCAAAGGGGAGACGATGCAGCTGCTTAGCTGGGACTATACCTCTGCAAAAGTTAGTTATAATGGTATGACCGGCTATGTGGCGACGAATTATATTATGCCTGCTGACGCGGATTACTTTAAAAAGAACCTGAGCACGGTCACGCCTACAAATATGTATACATATGACCAAATGCTGGAGGATATTAAGCTTTTAGAGCAAAAATATTCCGGTATGATAGAGGTATCATCTATCGGTGTTTCGGAACTGGGCAGAAATCTCCCGGTTATCCGTATTGGAAAGGCCGATGCGAAGTATAATGTCTTAATTCAAGGCGCTATTCACGGCAGAGAGCATATGACGGCGTGGCTTCTGATGGCTATGATAGATTACTGGCTGGAACGGGACATTCTGAGTTACGGAGATGTTTGCTACCATATCATTCCTATGGTGAACCCGGATGGCGTGACCATCTCTCAAAGCGGTAAATTGAATGACGCACAAAATGAGATTTATCTTAGCGATAAAAAGAAGGGTTTTGCCTCGGGCAATAAGACCGCCTATGCAAAAGATTGGAAAGCCAATGGGCTTGGCATAGACCTTAACCGCAACTTCCCCGCCGGCTGGGAGGACATCGACGACAGAACCGGTCCTTCGTCACAGAAATATCAGGGCGAGGCACCTTTCTCCGCGGCAGAAACGGCTGCGCTCCGAGATTATACACTTAGCTATGATTTTGATACCACCATCAGCTACCATTCCTCCGGCGATCTTATTTACTATGCTTATGGCAAGAAATGGGACGTAAATGACGCTTCTAAATCCCTTGGCAAGGCAGTTAGGAAAATCTCCGGTTATCCGCTGGTGGATAACAGCGAAGGTTCTTCAGGCGGCTATAAGGATTGGGTGATGGATGAATTGGAAATCCCATCGCTCACTATTGAGATCGGACGCAGCGATTCGCCCCTTGCAATGCGGGAGATTTACAGCGTATTCGCCCGGAATTGCCGTGTACTTCCAGCCATTGCCCGTTGGTTACAGAGATAGGCTGCATATTCAATTAACAAAGAAGGGTGATAGATTATGAAGAAAACAAGTAGTATTTTATGGGGTATTTTGCTAGTGGCAGCAGGTGTGATTTTTGCGCTTAATGCGCTGAATATCACCGATATTGACGTATTTTTTGACGGCTGGTGGACGTTGTTTATCATTGTTCCCTGCACCATTGGACTGTTTACCGAGCGGGAGAAAACCGGCAATCTGATCGGTATTGCCATCGGTGTATTCCTCCTTCTGTGCTGTCAGGACGTATTAAGCTTCTCTATATTCTGGAAGCTTCTTGTGCCTGCTGTCATTGTAATCATCGGTCTCAAAATGGTGCTTACGGGTCTTTTTGGCAATAAGGCAAATGAGATTATTGTAAAAATGAAGGTCGAGGGCAAAGCACCGAAAAACGCTTTCTCTCTATTTTCCGGCTATGATATGGATTTTGACGGTGAAGTGTTTGAGGGCGCAGAGCTTACGGCAGTTTTTGGCGGCATTCAATGCGATCTGCGCAATGCGGTGATTGAAAAGGATTGCGCTATTCAGGTAGCGGCAATCTTTGGCGGCGTGGACATTTTGGTGCCCAAGGGTGTCAATGTAAAGGTCCGCTCCAACAGCATTTTCGGTGGGGTTTCCAATAAAACCGCTGTCTATCCTGATGCGCCTACGATCTATGTCAGCGGTCTGAGTATGTTTGGAGGCGTGGAGATCAAATGACGACCTTTCAAAAAGTGGTCAAGTATTTGGCAATTGGGTTTGCGATTTTCCTGACTGTCGCCATTGTTGGCGGCCTGCTTGGTGCGGTAGGTCTCTTTGGTGGTCTATTTGATGATGAGGCGGTTTTGGAGAATTTGACATCCTATCCCGTAAGTACCGAGATCCGCAATTTAGAGATCGAGATCAATGCGGCGGATTTCCGGATCAAAGAGGGAAACGTATTTTCTGTTGAGAGCAATTTGAAGCATCTTAAGGTCGAGGAGAAGGGGAACACCCTATCTATTAGGGAAACGCGGAAACTTTCCGGCACATATGCCAATGCGGTGCTTACCTTGTATATTCCATCGGGCGCGGAGTTGAATAACGTGGAACTGACAACTGGCGCAGGCAGATTGACCGTTGGAGAACTATCTGCGCAAACCCTTGATTTCGAATTGGGCGCAGGGGAAGTGAACATTATTTCCCTGACTGCTACAAAATCTGCGCAGATAGAGGGTGGCGCAGGACGGATTACGATCTCCGGTGGTATGCTGAAAAATCTGGAGCTGGGAATGGGTGTAGGTCAGTTGAACCTAACCTCCGCACTGACCGGCGATTGTCAAATGGATTTGGGCATTGGCGAGTCCAATATAACCCTGATCGGCAGTAAAGCGGACTATCAATTAGAGGTTAGCAAGGGTCTCGGCAGCCTCTCCGTGGACGGACAAAAGGTAAACGATTACGGCAGCAGCGGTAACGGAACAAATAAAGTTGAAATCAACGGTGGGATTGGCGCGATCAACGTGCTGTTTAAGGAGGATGCGACAAAGTGATTTTAGAGCTAAAAAATATTGAAAAATCCTTTGGCGAGAAGAAGGTGCTTACCGGTGTGTCTTTTAGGGCAGAGGGCGGCAAGGCCTTTGGACTGCTAGGCAGAAACGGCGCCGGTAAAACCACCTCTATCCGCATTTTAATGGATGTATTTCCTGCTGATGGCGGCGAGGTGCTGATCGACGGTAAGCCAATTGATTACAATAAGGTTGGATTCGGCTATCTTCCCGAGGAAAGAGGCCTGTACCCTAAAAAGGTTATTATCGATCAGCTTGTCTATTTTGCCGAACTGAAGGGAATGCACCACAAAGATGCGGTAAATGCCATTGACTATTGGCTGGAAAGACTGGGTATGATGGAGTACCGCAACAAACGGCTGGATACACTTTCTAAAGGCAATCAGCAGAAAATTCAGCTTATTACCGCCCTTGCCCACGACCCGGATATTGTGATCCTTGACGAGCCTTTCTCCGGTCTTGACCCAGTCAACGCGATGCTCTTAAAGGATGTGGTAAGGGAGCAGATCGCGAAAGGGAAGATCGTGCTGTTTTCCAGTCACCAGATGAGTTATATCGAGGAATTCTGTGACAGTATTGCAATTCTCAATCGCGGTGTTGTTGCGCTGAGCGGTGATTTGCGGGATATCAAGAGAGACTATCCCCGTGACCGCTTGGTTGTGCGTACAATTGCGCCCAATGCTGTTATTTCTGATTTCGGTGATGCCTGCAGGGTGATGGAAAACGGAGATCTGCTGATACGTCTGAATGCCCCAGAGGAAAAGAAAACGGTTATGACGCGCTTGGTTCAGAATTACGACATTGATGAGGTCAAGGTCTTTGAGCCGTCCCTTAACGATATTTTCGTAGAGTATGCCGGTGATGCCGCGGTGGAGGGCGAAAAATGAAACAGTTTGGAAAGATCCTCAATTTTGAACTTAGAAACTATATGAAGAACAAGGCCTTCGTGGGTATTACGATCTTTTTGGTGGTTGCAATCGCGGTGGTAATGTTCCTCCCCAGAATTGGCGACTTGATAGAAACCGGGGATGCGCCCGGTGAGCTGCCGACCCTGCTGGTGAAAGCAGAGGATACTGCCCAAGCAGAAATGGTACAGGAAATCTTTGCTGCGGCATTTACCGATTATAATGTGCAGGTAACCGATAAGGGCATTGATTATATCAAGGAGCAAATTACCACCGGCAATGCTGAGGGCGCGTTTGTAATGACAGGCCCGACTTCTTACACCTATTATGTGAATAACCTCTCTATGTACGATGCCAATGAAGCCATCGCCAATGAGGTGCTTCAAAGAATTTACCAGATGAACGCAATGATTGGCGGCGGTATGACACCGGAGCAGGCAGGAGAGGTGATGAATATTCAAATCACCAGTCAGGTGGAAATGCTGGGCAAGAATCAAATGCAGAATTTCTTCTATACCTACATTATGATCTTTGCGCTGTATATGGTCATTCTGCTCTACGGACAGATGGTAGCGATGAATGTTGCCACGGAGAAGAGCTCCCGCGCGATGGAGGTACTGATTACAAGTGCGAAACCCGTCAGTATGATGTTCGGCAAGGTGCTGGCCTCCTGCATCGCCGGTCTTACGCAGCTGATCGCTATTTTTGGCTCTGCGCTTCTGTTCTACAATGTAAACAAGTCTTACTGGGGCGGCAATGAAATCATTGACTCCATCTTTAACATTCCACCGGAATTGCTTGGCTATATGCTGGTATTCTTCCTGCTGGGATTCCTTATCTATGCTTTTTTGTACGGTGCGATTGCTTCTACGGTTTCCAAGCTGGAGGATATCAACACGGCTGTGCAGCCGGTGACCTATCTGTTTATTTTTGGGTTTATGGTGGTTATGTTCTCTATGTCCAGCGGTGAAGTGGACAATGTACTGATGCGGATTTGCTCCTATGTACCCTTTACCTCGCCAATGGCGATGTTTACCCGTATTGCAATGAGTACAGTACCCTGGTATGAGATTGCAATCTCGATTGCGGTTCTGCTCGGTTCAACCGTCGGCATTGGCTTCCTTGCGGCGAAAATCTACCGTTTAGGTGTCCTGATGTACGGAAATGCTCCCAAAATCGGAAGCATTATAAAGACGATTTTGAAAGCATAAAAACAACCGGAAGGCATACGCCTTCCGGTTGTTTGCTTGATTATACATTAAAGAGGAAGTTGACGATGTCGCCGTCCTTCATCACATATTCCTTACCCTCGCTGCGTACCAAACCCTTCGCCTTAGCGGCAGCCATCGTGCCGCAGTCCTTCATATCGTTAAACGCGATAACTTCGGCGCGAATAAAACCGCGCTCAAAGTCGGTATGGATTTTGCCGGCGGCCTGGGGAGCCTTTGTGCCTTTCTTAATTGTCCAGGCGCGGCATTCGTCGCTGCCAGCTGTCAGGAAAGAGATGAGACCAAGGAGGGCATAGCTGCTGCGAATCAGCTTGTCAAGACCGGATTCGTTCACGCCAAGCTCTTCCATAAACATTGCTTTTTCCTCGGGATCGTCCAGTTCGGCAATATCCGCTTCCAATTTCGCGCAGATGGGGATGAGCTGGCTGCCTTCCGCGTCTGCCAATGCCTTGACGGCCATATAGTGACGGTTTTCTTCCGGCTCGTTGATTTCTGCTTCTGCCAGGTTAGCAACATAAATGGTCTTTTTCAGGGTCAGCAGATCGGAGGTTGCAATGATGGCTTTATCATCGTCGGTGCAGTCAAGGGTGCGTGCCAGCTTGCCCTGATTGAGATGATTGAGCAGTTCCGTAAACAGCGCTACCTCGTGAGCAAAGCGCTTGTCACCGCCCTTCATAGCCTTCTGCGCCTTATCAATGCGGCGCTCAACCATTTCAATATCTGCCATTACCAATTCCAAATTGATGATGTCGATGTCGCGGAGGGGATCAGTATTGCCCTCCACGTGGGTCACGTTGCTGTCGTCAAAGCAGCGGACAACGTGAACGATGGCGTCGGTGGTGCGGATGTTACTGAGGAACTTGTTACCAAGACCTTCGCCCTTGGATGCGCCCTTAACAAGACCGGCAATGTCTACAAATTCGATGACGGCGGGGGTCAGCTTCTTGGGATTGTGCAAATCTGCCAGCCAATTCAGTCGTTCGTCGGGGACAGAGACCACGCCTACATTGGGGTCAATGGTGCAGAACGCGTAGTTGTCTGCCGGAACACCGGCATTGGTAATAGCGTTGAAGAGGGTAGACTTGCCTACGTTGGGCAGTCCTACGATACCTAATTTCATATATTTCTAAATCTCCTTTGTTTTGGACGTTTTTCAAGGTTTTGGTGAGGGGGTTGACACCATTTTGACACCAATTAATGCAAAAGCTGTTCAAATAGCTGTGCAGTATTGGCTTTTTGGCGTCTGATGTTTGCGTTATTCATTCAAAAAGACATTATACTGTATATGTTTCTTTATTTCAAGCACTCAGATTGAATTAAAAGGTTGATTTTTCCAATTATATGTGGGAAAATACAGCTCGTCGTGAGAGATTTATGAGTATCATTTCTGCGCATAAAGATGATATTCTACCAAAACTGCGTTTGCGAGTTTAAACAGATCAAGCTACAAAGACAGAGAGAAAAATCTTATATGGATATATGATAGATAAAAGTAAGCTATTAAAAACTGACTTACAAGACAATTTGTTTTTACAAGCAATATAATTAAGAGCAATACTATCGGCGATAAAGATTTGACATATCAAGCCGAAAATACTAAACGACTCCGCAATATCGTCTTCGTCAATTATGTGATTTGAATATTTGGCAACCATAATACGGTGACAGCATATATATCCGGGCGACCCGGTTCGTAATATGCGGTGATTTTTCACCCTTTCTGTTTCCGTCTCTATCAAAGGTGTTGCGCAGGGCTTTCTCAGTGTGGAGGATAACGGCAATGACAGGGATCATCTGCGCAAACAAACAATGCAGCCGACTGCAGATACCACTTCGACAGATGTGTTAAGAATCAGAAGCATTGAAATAGCATTCTGCGTAAGCCTGCCGGCAACCAGCATTATCGACGGGATCAGCAGATTAAAACCGAGCATCATGAACCAAATACCCATAGTTTTTCACCTCTGATAGTATTATACGTTCTCATTGCCTTACCGTCAATATGCGGAATATTTACATTTTATCTTCAAAAGTTATCTATGTTTTGATATAATAAAAATGAAAGAGGTGAACTGCTATGAAGATTCAATTTATCGGTGCGACCCATGAGGTCACCGGAAGCTGCACACTGCTGGAGGTATGCGGTAAGAAGTACTTAGTGGACTGCGGTATGGAGCAAGGGATCGATGTGTTTGAGAATGTGCCGATTCCTGTGCCTGCCAATACCATTGAAGCGGTCTTTTTGACACATGCTCACATTGACCATTCCGGTATGCTGCCGAAGCTGTATAAGGACGGCTTCCGGGGCAGTATTTATGCAACCACAACCACCTGCGATCTGTGTAACATAATGCTGCGGGACTCGGCCCACATTCAGGAATCTGAAGCGGAGTGGCAGAATCGGAAAGCGCAGCGTGCCGGTGACGAGCTGGTAGTGCCGGTCTACACTATGGCAGATGCCATTGGCGCAATCTCCCGGTTCCGTCCCTGTGAGTACGGTCAGGCGATTCAAGCGGAAGAAGGCATCGTTGTCCGGTTTTCGGATATCGGACATCTGCTGGGTTCTGCCTGCATCGAACTATGGCTAACTGAGGACGGTGCGACCAAGAAAATCGTCTTTTCCGGTGATGTAGGCAATATCGATCAGCCATTGATCAAAGATCCGCTTCCTGTGGAGGAAACGGACTTCCTTGTTCTGGAATCCACCTATGGCAACCGTCTCCACGAAAAGTCTGGAAATACAGTTGGAGAACTGGCTGATGTCCTGCAGCGCACCTTAGACCGGGGCGGTAATGTGGTGATTCCGTCCTTTGCGGTAGGCAGAACACAGGAAATGCTCTATGCCATCCGCCAGATCAAGCAGGAAGGTATGGTCAGCGGCCACGACGGTTTTCCGGTATATGTGGATAGTCCTCTGGCTGTGGAAGCCACAGGTATCTTTCTGCAATGCGACCAAAGCTGTTTTGATGAAGAAACAGCCGCATTGGTCAGGCAAGGTATCAACCCTGTATGGTTTGACGATATTTGCTTGTCCGTAACCAGTGACGAATCCAAGCAGATAAACTTTGATAAGCGCCCCAAGGTAATCCTGTCTGCCAGTGGTATGTGCGAAGCAGGCCGTATTCGCCACCACCTGAAGCACAACCTGTGGGGAGAAGAAAATACCATCCTTTTCGTCGGCTATCAGGCGGAAGGTTCTTTGGGCAGAAAACTGCAGGATGGCGCGCAGTATGTCCGTTTGTTCGGCGAGGACATTTCTGTCAATGCGGAGATCGCCGCCCTCCGCGGCACCAGCGGTCACGCTGACCAGGCAGGCCTCATCAGATGGCTTGCCGGATTCAAGGAGAAGCCGCAAATGGTCTTTGTCAATCACGGGGACGATGCTGCCTGTATGATTTTCCAGAAGCTGCTGACCCAGATGGGTTACCACGTAGACGCACCCTATAGCGGTGCTGAGTACGATCTGGTGACAAGCAGAATGACCGTGTATGCAGACGCCAACCCCATTCGCCGGGAAGAACAGACAAAGGGTTCTGCCAGAGCAAGGGCGGTCTACGGAGAGCTACTTGCAGCTGCAGAAGCACTCCTTGACTTTGTTAAAACCTGCAAAGGCCGTACCAATAAGGATAACGCCAAGCTTGCCTCTCAGATCCGCAACCTGATTGATAAGTGGAAATGATTGGACACGAATTAAAGGAGCAACCTCGCAGACGGAGGTTGCTCCTTTTTGTTTGCTAATTGTTATAAAATGCATCTATTCTTTGCGGATGGTTTTTGCTGTATTATCGTTTGCTGTCCTTATTTGCTAAATCGCCATAGACCGGAGTTGCCAGACCGAAACCACCGGAGACAGTGAGAATTTGACCGGTAGTATATGCAGAGGCATCGCTGGCAAAATAGCATACAGCTTCTGCGATCTCCTCAGGAAGGCCCATACGAGCCAAGGGGATATGTTTCATGAACAGGTTTCGAAAATCGTCAGATAGATGCTTTTCCACGGCTTCCGTGGCAGTCATACCGGGAAGAACTGCGTTGCATCGGATGTGGTGCTTGGCCTCTTGGACAGCAATTAGTTTTGTCAGATAGTTGATTGCTGCCTTGCTGGTGCCGTAGGCAACCTGAGAGATATCCGGTACAAGACCGCCCACAGAGGAAATGTTGATGATGCTGCCGCCATTTTGCGCCATATGCTTGGCTGCGGTCTGACTTGCCATAAAGACGCTTCTCAGATTCAGATTAACTGTGTCTAAAAACACCTGCGGATCTGTATTGGCAAAATCCAAGTCTTTACCCGGGTTGGAAGTGCCAAAATTATTGACCAATACATCGATGCGACCGGCATCTTGCACCACGCCCTCCACCATAGAGGGAAAGGTTTCCGGCTTGGTGGCGTCGTTGTACACACATTTTACACAGGTTAGGGTGTTTGCGATTTCCCAGGCCCGTTCCATATCCCGGGCGGCCATATAAACCTGTGCGCCTTCTTTTGCGCATTTCTTTACAATCGCAAGGCCGATTCCCCGGGTGGAGGCGGTCACCAGAATGACTTTATCGTGTAATCTCATATTAGGACTCCTTTATGACTTTTCGTTTTGGAAGAAAGGCAACTGCAATGATACCTAATGCTATGCACAGAAGCTCGGCGATTGCCAGAAAATGAACAGATGCAACTGCAGCAGTGGACTCGGCCGTGCCTGCTGCAATTCTGCCCGTAATCTGATTGGTGAATAACGGGACAAACACAGCCACACCAAAAGGTGCGGCCAGATCCCGGAACAATCCGTAAGTTCCTGTTCCCGCGCCTGCCGCCTGGGGTGTCAATCCGGATAGGACAACTTTCATAAAGATGGTGCCATTTCCCCCCAAGCCAAAACCGAGGACTCCCAGGGATGCCATCAGCAAGAAAACGGACGTGATTTCTGTGAACAGAAGCAAAATGGCGCACCCGATTCCTGTCAGCAGGAAGGAGCCAACCAGAATTCTTTTAGGCTCAAACTTATCTGCCAACGGTCCCAAAATGATGGCGCCCAAAGACATACCCACATACATCACAGAAATAGCGTAGCCGGAGATAGCGGAATTCTCCGGCTGGGTGTAATTGACAAAGACAATGGTGTTGGTCATATTCGCTTGCATCAATCCCTGGGTGAGAAACAATGCAATAACGCTAAGAACAAAAGCGCTGCGCTTGATAAAGCGACCCGAAAGAATTGGATAGTTGCTTTTTCGCTGGGCAAGAACAAGACTGATTAGGCTCACGATTGCAAGAACCAGCACAACGAGAAACGGTGTAGATGTCCAACCAAAATTCTGCCCAAAAGAGGGGATGCACAGCAGCAGGCTAAAGAAGATTAAAATCAAAACAGCGCCGGACACATCAAAATCTTGCAGTGGCTTCTTCGTGGAGACTTGATTGCGGGAAGTCAGGACGCAGCCGGCAAAGATACCGGCGCAAATGGCAACACATACCCACAGCATAGTGCGCCATCCATATGAGGAAACGATCAAGCCGCCAATGGTTGGACCAATGACCACCGACGCGCTGGAAAGCAGCATATACAGGGAAAATCCCTTTGCGATTTGATCCTGAGGAAACTCGGTTGCAATATAGGCAAGGATTACGGGACCCATTGCCGCCGTGCCGATACCCACGATAAACCGGGCGACCATCATAAACGAGAGGGAGTTTGCCAGAGCGGACAGCACATTTCCTAAGGTGAATACCGCAATGCCCAGCAGGAGTGTCTTTCTGCGCCCAATCACATCACCGACTTTGCCAAGAATGGGCGCACAGGCGGCGGTGGACATAGCCTGCGCAAGAGCAGTCCATGTTGTGTTGTTATAGGCAATCCCGATGTCTTGCACAAAAGCCGGTCCTAAAACCGTGGAAAAACCACCGACTAAACCGATCAAAAGTGCAGCCAATGCGTATGGAATGAATCTGCGTTTATATGCCATCTGTTCACATCCTTTTGCAGCTAGTATGTCCAGACTTTTATGCATTATTGCGTTTTGTTTGGACACACTTTCTCGTAGGAGGGATCGAACATGAAGCAGAAATTTTTAATTTGCCGGCATTGCGGCAATATTGTCGCCATGATTCGGGATAAGGGTGTTCCCATCTACTGCTGTGGGGAAGAAATGCAGGAGCTGATTCCCGGTACAACGGAAGCATCCGGTGAGAAACATATCCCGGTATACGAGGTGGATGAAAATACCGTCCATGTAACTGTTGGTTCTGTGGAGCATCCTATGACGGAGGAACACTATATCGAATGGGTATGCATGGAAACGGAGCATGGCATCCAGTATGCCCACCTCGACCCAGACGATAAACCCAAAGCAAAGTTTTCCATCTGCGACGGAGATGAAGTCCGAGCGGTGTACGCGTTTTGCAATCAACACGATTTATGGAGGAAGTAAGTATGTCTATGATCAACAAGGAAATTTCTGATTTCCGCACCTACGCCTATCACGAAAATGATTTCAAGTTTGTTAGCAAAGAAGATATCCTAGGTAAGTGGAGCGTGTTTTTCTTCTATCCTGCGGACTTTACCTTTGTATGCCCTACAGAATTGGAGGATTTGGCGGACAAGTACGAGCAGTTCCGCGCCATCGGTTGTGAGGTCTATTCCGTATCCACCGATACCCATTTTGTCCACAAGGCTTGGCACGACGCATCCGAGCGAATCAAAAAGATCAATTATCCCATGCTGGCCGACCCCACTCACAGCATTTCCAAAGACTTTGAGGTGCTGATCGACGCAGACGGCCTTGCCGAGCGCGGTACTTTCATTATCAATCCCGAGGGCAAGATCGTGGGTTATGAAGTAACTGCCGGCAATGTGGGCAGAAACGCAGAGGAACTGCTTCGTAAGGTACAGGCCTGTCAATTTGTCCATGCCCATGGCGATCAGGTTTGTCCCGCCAACTGGAAGCCCGGTGCCGAAACCTTGAAGCCCAGTCTGGATCTGGTTGGTCAGCTGTAATGGAGAATTTGTACGATGTTGTCGTTGTCGGCGGTGGCCCTGCGGGGTTGACCGCCGCACTGTACCTTGCCAGGGCAAAATATCGGGTGCTGGTGTTGGAAAAGGAACAATTTGGCGGTCAAATTTCCATTACCCACGAAGTGGTGAACTATCCCGGCATTGCCAAAACCAGCGGCAAAGCCCTGACCGACACCATTCAGCAGCAGGCAAAAAGCTTTGGGGCAGAATTCCAGTTGGCGGAAGCTACAGGCTTTGACCTTAGCGGGGATATCAAGACGGTACACACCAATAAGGGCGATTACCGTTGCATTGGCATCCTGCTGGCAACCGGCGCCCATCCGAGAATGGTTGGCTTCAAAGGCGAGGAAGAACACAAGGGGCGGGGTGTTGCCTACTGCGCCACCTGCGATGGGGAGTTCTTTACAGGAAAAGAAATTTTTGTGGTCGGCGGGGGCTATGCCGCAGCGGAGGAAAGTGTGTTTCTGACGAAATTTGCCAGTCATGTGACGATCCTTGTTCGGAAAGACGATTTCTCCTGCGCTGCATCTGTGGCAGACCAAGCGAAGAATCACGAAAAGATCACCGTACTGTATAACACAGTGATGGAGGAAGTGTCAGGCCAAAACGGACTGACCTACGCCCGGTACAAAAATACCGCCACCGGAGAGGTGACGGAGTATAAAAGCGAAGAATCCTTTGGTGTCTTTGTGTTTGCCGGGTATGCACCGGCAACGGAAGCTGTGAAAGGCATCGTAGAGCTGAACGAGCAGGGATATATTGTCACCGATGCATCCCAGAAGACAAGCGCAGAGGGTGTTTATGCGGCAGGCGATGTATGCATTAAACCCTTGCGGCAGGTGGTAACAGCCACCAGTGACGGCGCGCTAGCTGCAACGGAACTGGAGAAGTATGTGGCTGCAGTACACCGAAAGACAGGACTGCGTGCCGATAGCCCCGCTCCAAAGCAGAGCGAAGCAACGATTACTGTTGATGTGCACGACACTGCAAAGTCTGGCGAGCTTTTCACCGAAGAAATGCGGCAGCAATTAGATGCCGTTTTCGCCCGAATGGAAAAAACGCTTCTGCTGAAGCTGTATCTGGACAACCGTCCGGTTTCTGAAGAATTGGAGCAGTTTATCACAGCCCTTACCGCGCTATCTGATAAGCTGGCAATGGATGTGGTTGACAGACAAGCGGATGCAGCCTTTGCTCCCTGCGTGGAAGTGTGCCGGGCAGATGGCGCGCCCACAGGACTTGCTTTTCACGGTGTACCCAGCGGTCATGAGTTTACTTCCTTTGTATTGGGACTATACAATGCGGCAGGCCCCGGACAGACATTGGACGAAGCCACCCGGGAACAGATCGCAGCCATTACGAACAAAACCGATATGAAGATACTGGTCACACTTTCCTGCACCATGTGTCCGGAACTGGTGGCAGCGGCACAGCGAATCGCCGCTGTAAATCCCAATGTAACTGCCAATGTATATGATATCCGCCATTTTGAAAATCTAAAAAATCAATACAAGGTAATGAGTGTGCCGTGTATGGTTATAAACGATGATAAGGTATTATTCGGTAAAAAGAATATGACACAGCTCCTAACAGAGTTGTTAGGATAAGGCGTGTTCGGACCAATGGGAGTAATTTGCACTATTGATCCACAAAAATAAAAGCAGCGGTCCGGCTTAGCCAGGTCGCTGCTTAAACCTTGTTGCATTGGCTTTTTCCTCAGTAGTTTCACTATTTCCATACACCTTTTTGGCATTGTGATGCATGGAGATATATGGAGATACATTTTTGTCAGGATCCCGAAAGTCCTTGTGCCATAGGAGGTTATCGGGATTTTATGGATTTATAATGTTTTCTGTAAGTAATTGTTATTAAGAGATTCCAGGCTTAATTCGGCTGCCAGCTTAAAAAGGGCATCGGACAGCACTTTTTCTAGCGGTAGTTCCGCAGCTGCGGCAACCTTAGAATAAAACAGAGCCACGGACGGCTCTAACAAAATCGTTACTTGGGTCATATAATGCCTCCCGCAGGCCCATAAATGTTTATTTCATACTATGCAAGCCCTTGACAGGTGTGCTAAAATAGATAAATGGAATAAAGCGAAAAAGAGGTTACAATTATGGCAAAAGATAAGAAGGTCGAACAGATCACCGATATGGAGGTAGACTTTGCCCAATGGTTTACCGACGTGTGCAAGAAAGCCCAACTGATTGATTATTCTTCCATTAAGGGCGTGTTCATTTATCGCCCCTACGGTTACGCAATCTGGGAGAACATCCAGCGAATTATGGATGCAGAGTTCAAGAAGCAGGGCGTTGAGAACGTCTATATGCCGCTGCTGATCCCTGAAAGCCTTTTACAGAAGGAAAAGGATCACGTGGAAGGCTTCGCGCCCGAGTGCGCTTGGGTCACGATGGGCGGCAGCGAGCCATTGGAGGAGCGCTACTGCATTCGTCCTACCTCCGAGACCGTGTTCTGCGAGCATTTTGCAAATGTGTTACAGTCTCACCGGGACCTGCCGATGAAATATAATCAGTGGTGCAGCGTTCTTCGGTGGGAAAAGACGAGCCGTCCGTTCCTGCGCCACAGAGAGTTTTTGTGGCAGGAGGGTCACACCATTCACGCCACCGCAGAGGAGGCAAAGGCATTTACCGAGACAATGCTGAACGTCTATGCCGATTTCTGCGAGAATGTGCTGGCAATGCCCGTTACCCGCGGTCAGAAGACCGAAAAGGAAAAGTTTAACGGCGCAGAAGCTACTTACACCATTGAGTGTATGATGCACGACCGCAAGGCTCTGCAGGCTGGTACTTCTCACTATTTCGGTGATGGCTTTGCCAAGGCGTTCGGTATTGAGTTTACCGACAAGACCAATCAGAAGACCAACCCCCACGAGACCTCTTGGGGCGTGTCTACCCGTCTTATCGGTGGTATCATTATGACCCACGGTGACAATAACGGACTTGTTCTGCCGCCTAAGGTTGCCCCCATTCAGGTGATTATCCTGCCTATTGCCCAGCACAAGGAGGGCGTTTTGGAGGCTGCAAATGGCCTGAAGGACCGTCTTGTGAATGCTGGCTTCCGTGTAAAGCTGGATGACTCCGACAACTCCATGGGCTGGAAGTGCGCGGAGTATGAGATGAAGGGCGTGCCGCTGCGTGTTGAGTGCGGTCCCCGCGACCTTGAGAACGGTCAGGTTGTGCTGGTTCGTCGTAACGATGGGGAAAAGACCGTCGTAAAGCTAGAGGACTTGGAGACTGCTGTGGCAGAGCAGTTGGAGCTGGTTCATCAGGGTATGTTCCAAAAGGCAAAGAAGAACCTTGAGGATCATATTTATGAGGCCCACAGCGTTGAGGAAGCCAAGGAGCTGCAGGATGCAAACGGCGGCTTTATTAAGACCATGTGGTGCGGTGAACTGGATTGCGAGCTGAAGATGAAGGAAGTAGCCGGTATGTCTTCCCGCTGCATTCCCTTCGCACAGGAAAACTTGGGCGAGACCTGCGCTTGCTGTGGCAAACCCGCCAAAAAGATGATCTACTGGGGCGTAGCCTACTAAGAAATAAAAAATGCGGAGCGGTGGAAAATTCCACCGCTCCGTTTTGCGTATTATTCTTTTGCTTTGATGATCTTCACCGGTTTGATGGCTTTGATCTTTGCCATCGGGAATACGAGAGAGAGCAAAGCAAGCGCCATAGTCAGCACGCAGTTGATAGCAGCGATCTCCGGCTTGAAGGTCAAAAATTTCAAGTCGAGAACAACCCATTTCTTGGCAAATTGGTGGAGCGATTCGATCAACACATCGTTGGCAAGGTCAATAAGGAAATAATACCCTGCTGTGGTAAGGATACAAGTCAGGATGGCAATCAAAAATACCTGCAAACCAAACACCACACCGATGGTGCCGTTCTTTGTGCCGAGTGCTTTCAGGATGCCGATCTCGTGCATCTTATCTCCAATCATCTTGGAGGAGAAATTCACCAGCACGAAGATCACACCGGCGCACAGGAACAGCACTACAAGCTCAAAGATAGGCACAAAGGTATCAACCACCTTGGTCATCGTGTGGATGCCCTCCATCGCATAGCTTTGGTGCTGATAGTTTAGCTCGTCAGCCATATCAAAGAGGGTACCAGCCCCCTCTGTGCCGTCAAAATAGAGGGAATAGACGCGAATGCCATCCTTTTGGAATAGCTCGTATATGTCTTTGGAGACATCCATCGTTCGGGACATTGTACTATCTCCAAGACCTACGATCGTTACCTCTGCAGTGAACAAAGGGTCACTGTTATCCACATCGTTATAGTCGTAATGGGTCAGCTTTACTTTGTGCGGGATGAATTTATCAACCGTTTCAGCAGTATAATCTGTGCCGAAGATCTCGTTGTACTTTGACATATTCATTCTGATCGATTTAGGTGGAAGCACTTCGCCTCTTGGAGCGGTAACTGCGCTGATGAAGTTCTTGTCGGCGTCATAGAACGCGCAGAACGCGTATCCCTCCAAAGCGATGGAGGAAAAAGCGGTGATCTTTGCGCCATTGGGGATCAATATATAATCGGACAGTTGGCTATAACCAATGCCCCGATTCAGTTGGACAATCGAGCCATCAATGGGGTCAATATAACTACCGCCTCCGTGAATCGCCGTCAGCGTCTTATACGAGACCGAGGTGCCGTCGCTAAATTTAAGAGTCGCGCTCTTGGCGGTAGCTACTGGGTGGGTTGCTCCGTCCACATCATCAACGCCCTCGTTAAAGACAACCCGGATGTATTTCGCACCTTTGGGAATGTTGGGACACTGGGTGGTGTACATCCAGTCTCGGGCCATTACTTTTGCATCACTTGGCACATTTGCTCCACCGCCGGATAGACTCACATAGGGATAAGACCGTGTAGTATATTCCAGAACATCGTTAAATACCAGCTTATAGTGGGGTGGATAAATAGCATATCTGGAGCTTGCAAGGTCACTTAAAAAATCCGGGTTGGTGGTATAGCAGTAACCCAGCCGGTCATAGACCTCACCGGAAAACTTTTGGAAATCCTCGTTTTCATAAAGCTCTTGGGGAGAGAGAGTATTGCCGGAACCGATCAGATCAAACAGATCCTTATACCGATCTTTATATCCTGTATCGATGATGGCGTTAATAGAGCCTCTGGGATATGTAAATACTGGATAGTAATATGAGCCAAGCAGATCCTCATAGGTTTTACCCAGATATTTGCTGTTTAGCAGCAGGATGGAATCGGCAACATAGTCGGTGATCACAACACCGCATTTGTGGAAGCTGTCGGCTTTGGCTGCATATTTTATGCTGCCGAATTTGCTTGACAAAAAGTTGTTATCCACGATCATCGTGCCAAAAGGCTCAGTCATATAAGCGCCCTTAAAATGGCCGTCGCCTAAACCCCACGAACTGCCAAAGGTGGTGATGGGCAGGGTGTAGCTGTAAACGGGGTAGATTTTGCCGCCGTAACCGGCATCGTAAAAGGCCTGCACATCCTTTTCTCCCACGGTGACGGAATACTGGGTGGACAGGAGCGCGCGGGTCTCATCGTCTAAGTCCTTTGCCATAAGCAGGGAGGTCTGCTTGCTTTTTGCCATTTCCTCCGCAATAATGTGGGAGCCGTCAAAGGTGATAATGGTCTGCGCTAAGGACATAATGATCATAATCACAGCCACCATAAATGCGCTGACGGCAATGGTAAAAGCCTTGTTTTTCAGGAATTTGCCGGAAAGGTGCAATTCCTTCCAAAGGGAAAGACCCTTATTTTCGATTTTGACCTTCTTGGCTTCCTTTGCAAGCGCCGACGTGGGGATAAATTTATCGGTTTTCTTAACGAATTTGGTTAAATTTGTGTTGATAAAAGCAATGTCTTCATCGCTGAGGGCAAGACCTTGGGGGTAAACTAATTTGCCATCCAATAGGCTCATTTCGTCCAAAAATTCGGGATTTCTGGACTTGTCGGAAATGATTTCGCCTTTCCGCAATTCTATAATACGGTCAGCATAATTATTTGCATCATTGATGTTATGGGAAACGATTAAAATCAGGCAGTCCTTGGAAAGCTCTTTAAGTAAGGTTACGATAGCCGTTGCGGTGTTGGTGTCCAAGTTGCCGGTAGGCTCGTCTGCAAGGATGATACGCGGTTTTTTGACGATTGCACGGGCAATAGCAACCCTCTGCTGCTCACCGCCGGAGAGTTCTGTGGGATAGCGGTCCTCGTAGCCTGCAAGGTCAACACGTTCCAATGCCTTGGAAACAGCTTCCTTGTCCTTGATTCTCCGCAAATTGAGGGAGAGGGCGATATTATCATAGACGGTTAGCTCATCAATCAGGTGATAGTCCTGAAAGATAAAGCCGATGTGGGTATTACGGTAATTACAGAACGCCCTTTCCCGGAATTTGGAGAGATCATTCCCGTCCACGGTGATCTTACCCTTGGTGATATTATCCAAGCCACCGATGAGGTTTAAAAGCGTACTTTTACCGCTGCCGCTTTTGCCCAGCACGAACACAAGGCCATTATCCGGCAAGGTCAGATGAATATCCTTCAGCGCATGGCATTTCTTCCGCTTTTTAGATTTATAAATCTTATTTAAGTGCGAAATTTCAATCATAAAAATCCCTCGAAAAACAGAATAAAACCATTATATGCCATCCACTTACGATTGTAAAGTAGGGAATGCATTTATGCATTCCGCTTTCCTTTGTTGCCACCGATGGAATGGATAAATCCATTCCCTACGGCTATTTCCAGCGGCGGGCAACTCCTTTTAGTTGACAGAAAAACCGATTTCGTGTATAATGTTCGTAACTATGTGATGGGGAGGAGAAGGAATGAAGCGCAGAGGCTTGATTCGGGTTGGGTTTGTCCTGACCGTGGCGATTGTGATTGTCCTTCTGCTTTCTGTTATTAAATGGTCCGGTAAAGAGGACTTATATGCGGTAACTGCCCAGCAATGGGAGGCTGCCTTTGGAGATGCCGCCCACATCCAGACAATCTATCGAAATGTGACTGTGGAAATTGGCGACGGGACGCAGGAAAAGCCAATGCTTCTTGCAACAGCAGGCGGCGGCATTATGCTGGATTCCGAAGCAAAGGATAGAAAACTTATCTGTGTTCCATCAGAGGGGAGTTTTATCAGTTACATATGGCAGTACTCCACAGGTAAATGGGAAACCTACGAAGGAAAGGTCGCAGGCGTAGACGACTTGCTGACCAAAAAGCTTCCGGACTATGTGGATACCGCAATGTCTGGCCTTCAAGGCGAATTTGGACAGGCTACCTATCATTCGGAAGAAAAATGCTACGTAATCACGTCCCAAAAACCCGGAACAGGGGAGACTGACCCTACAACGTTGCACTGTAAGGTGTATTTTGAGGACGGCAAGCTTGTAAAATTAGAGACGGAGATCACCGGTCAGGAAACCCTGACGGTGCACCTCTATGACATTGGCGAAACGGTGGTTGTTGCTCCGCAATTGGATGAATCACCGGAAGAAACGGTCAGCTAAAGCAAACGATTAAACTAAAATTAAGGGCGGAGAATAGAATTCCGTCTTAGGATAAGGGGATTCCTTATGAATTATTACGATTATTATAGTCCAGACGAATTGGATGACAAGATCCAGCTTTCAGATCACTTTTCCCACAAGCGGCTTGTCCGTTTTGCAACGCCGTCTATCATTATGATGATCTGCACGACCATATTTGGTGTGGTTGACGGATTTTTTATTTCCAACTATGTGGGTAAGACCGCATTTGCCGCGGTTAACCTGATTTTGCCTTTTTTGCAGATCGTTGGCAGCTTGGGTGTTATTCTTGGCGCGGACGGCAGTATCCTGATTGCCCGCGCCTTGGGTGCCGGTGAAAATGATAAGGCCGGCCGTTACTTTACCATGACGATGGCCGCTACGCTGATTGGCGGTTTTCTGTTTACAGCGGTAGGCTTGATTGCGCTTCGTCCTATGGCGTATTTGTTTGGCGCTACTGAGGAGATGATTGAGGACTGCGTGACTTACGGTGGTATCTGTCTTATCTTCAATACAGTATATCTGGCCCAGCGTATTTTGGAAGAGTATTTGGTTGTTGCAGAAAAGCCTCGCTTTGCGCTGAAGATTATGCTGATTGCGGGTATGGCGAATATCGTTTTGGATTTGATTTTTGTACATCCGGCATTCCTGAATATGGGCGTCAAGGGCGCGGCAATTTCTACCGGCATTTGCGAGTTGGCGACTGCATTGGTGGCTCTCGGTTGGTTTATGGGCCGCAATAACCGCACTGCTCTGCGCTTTAGACGGACGCGCCTTGAGTGGGATGTTTTGAGAAGGGCGGGTATTACCGGCTCTGCCGATACAATCTCCTCGCTTTCCGCTTCTGTAATCGGTATGCTGTACAATATGCAGCTGATGCGCTATGCCGGTGAGGACGGCGTTGCGGCATATGGTGTTGTGATGTACGTATCCTTCTTGTTTACAGCGGTTTTCTCCGGTTATTCTGTGGGTACTTCTCCAATTATGGGTTATCATTACGGCGCAGAAAACCGTGTAGAAATGCGTAACGTATTCAAAAAGAGCCTGACAATGCTGGCAATTGCTGCGGCTTCCCTGGTGGCGCTGGCCAGTCTGCTCGCCCGTCCGTTCTCAGCCATATTTGTTGGCTATGACTGGAGACTGCTGGACATGACAACCCGGGCCTTCGTTATTTGTATGATTCCCTACCTTATTATGTGGTTCAACACATATCTTTCCACCGTGTTTACTGCGCTGGATAAAGGCCCTATGGCTGCGGCGCTGACTGCTTTCCGCGTCATTGTTTTCCCGGTTATCAGCATCATTGTTATGCCAATGCTGCTGGAACTGGACGGTGTTTGGTTGGCGTTGACCGCTTCGGAAATTATGGGACTTATTGTCACAGCAATTGCGTTCCTGACGCAGAAACATAAATTTGGTTATTAATAGTTAAGTAAATTCACAGGAGTGCCATTATGGGTAACAAGCCTCTAAGAGAGAAAAAAGAGAATAGACGTTTTGCACTCTTGCATTGGCATAAGGTTGTTCTATGTCTTGTAGCCTATGATGCCCTTGTGATGGCGGCGTCCTATTTCTTCGCGCTATGGATTCGGTTTGATTGCCGTATGACGGAAATCCCTGCCAAGTATTTTACGTCTTGGCTGTCATTTACTCCGATTTATATAATCGCAAGCTTTTTCGTTTTCTGGAAGCTCCATTTGTACCAAAGCATTTGGCGGTTTGCCAGCTTTACAGAACTGAAGAAGGTTATTTACGGTGCTGTCATTACTGCGGTTTTGCATACTGTGGGAATCACGATGCTGTTCAGAAGAATGCCTATATCCTATTACTTAATTGGCGCCTTTGTGCAGTTTATGCTGGTTCTCTTTGTTCGGTTTGCCTATCGCTTTGTGAACCTGGAGCGGAAAATCCACAGCAAAGCGCCTGAGGTAAAGGAAAGTCGTGTTATGCTGATTGGCGCGGGTTCTGCAGGACAGATGGTCTTGCGGGATCTGCACAATACCACCGAAATTAACAATCGTGTTTATTGTATTATCGATGACAATCCCAACAAATGGGACAGGTATATTGATGGTGTACCGGTAGTTGGCGGTCGGGATAAAATTCTTGAAAATGTAGAGAAATACGACATTGATAAAATATTCCTTGCTATTCCGAGTGCCACTGCTGTTCAGCGGAAGGAAATTCTGGAAATCTGTAAGGATACTGACTGCGAAATGAAGAACTTGCCCGGCCTTTCGGATTTGGCTATTGGTAAAGTGACTGTAAATTCTCTGAAGGACGTCAATGTGGAAGACTTGTTGGGCAGAGAGCCTGTATCGGTCAATATGGATGAAATCTACGATTTTATCTCCGGAAAGACAGTTCTTGTGACCGGCGGCGGTGGCTCTATTGGTAGCGAGCTTTGCCGTCAGGTGGCGAAAAACAGACCGAATAAGCTGATTATTTTTGATATCTATGAAAATAATGCCCACGCAATCGGCTTGGAATTGCGGGATACATATCCGGAACTGAACCTTGAGGTTTTGATTGGATCTGTTCGGGACAGTAAGCGTATTATGCAGGTCTTTGAGAAGTATAAACCGGATATTGTGTACCATGCTGCTGCCCACAAACACGTTCCGCTTATGGAGGATAGTCCCTGCGAGTCTATTAAGAATAATGCCATCGGCACCTATAAGACTGCCTACGCGGCTATGGCGAATGGTTGTAAGCGGTTTGTGCTGATTTCCACAGACAAGGCAGTAAATCCCACCAATATTATGGGCGCTTCCAAGCGGCTTTGTGAAATGATTATCCAATCCTTTGATAAGATGATCCGGGATGGTAAACATACAGATATTCATCCCATCCATATACATCCGGAGGACGATAAGCTTGTGGAAGAACTGCAAGTGCATGCAGAAATGGCTGAGACGAAATTTGTTGCTGTTCGTTTTGGCAACGTATTGGGGAGCAACGGTTCTGTCATTCCACGCTTTAAGGAACAGATTTCGAAGGGTGGCCCGGTTACGGTTACACATCCGGATATTATCCGTTACTTTATGACTATTCCTGAGGCGGCAACACTGGTTTTGCAAGCGGGTACTTATGCCGATGGCGGTGAGATTTTTGTATTGGATATGGGCTCGCCTGTAAAGATCGATACTCTTGCGCGAAACCTTATCCGGCTTTCCGGTCTACAACCGGATGTGGATATACCAATTGTCTATACCGGACTTCGTGTGGGCGAGAAGCTGTATGAAGAAAAGCTGATGTCCGAAGAAGGCCTCCGGACAACACCTAACAAGCTAATTCATATCGGCAAGCCTGTGCCATTTGATGCAGGTGCTTTTATGGCGGAATTGCCTAAGCTGATGGCCGCGGCTTATGAGGGGCGGGAGGATATTATGTGTGATCTTGTGGCTGAGATCGTTCCTACCTACCAC
This sequence comes from Faecousia sp., assembly GCA_045654085.1. Taxonomy (GTDB): domain Bacteria; phylum Bacillota; class Clostridia; order Oscillospirales; family Oscillospiraceae; genus Faecousia. Next base: position 24,265 of record JAZOMT010000005.1, read on the forward strand.
CCGGAAAGTGTGAAGGATGCCCAGCATCAGGTAAAAGCCTATCAGTAGACAAAAACGCCCCGGATAATCCGGGGCGTTTTGCTGTCCTTATCCAAATACTTCCGCTGCCGCAACAGTGCGGAAAATGTCTGGGTTAATATCCTCTCTGCCGTAAACGTCTAAGAAACGCTCCCGGTAGGCGTCTGTTTTCAGGTTGAATTGAAGTGACCACATTCCCCAAAACAGATCCACGTGCTTATCGCCAACACCGGCAGTATCAAGATCGATAAAGGCAGAAAACTGCCAGTTATCCAGTATAATATTGGGCAGACAGTAATCACCGTGAAGAAGCGTATCAGCCTTTAAGTATTTGCCGTTTGCTTCCAGTTCCTGCCAAGCTTCTTCTGCTGTGGCATAGCCCCAGTTATCAGGGAAGAGACTGACATCGTAGTGTCCAAGCCGGAAGTTATTTGCTGCGGTGGTGAGGTAGTCCCTTGTGCGGTTCGCTACCGGGCAGCTAGTGGTATCCGTTTCGTGGAGCATCCGCAAAAGCTGGGCGGTGGTATCACAAAGTCTTTTTGGGTCGCCTGTGTATATCGGGTCAAGGCAATCCTCACCTCTGGCACGAACAGTCAGCATCCAATCTTCGTTAAGACTCTCATATGCCAGGACCTGGGGCGCAAGATGCTTGGAAGAAAAGAATGCGGTCAATGCGGCTTCTTTTTGCAGGGTGTATTTGGGCGCTTTCTTTAAGTAAAAGCCAGGCCCTTTGTCCAAAAACCACACCTGCGCGGCATTGGAGCAGCTGCTGTCAAATACAGCTGCGCCGTCCAAATAAATGTGAAATTCTGACGGGATATCTGCCTTACTCAGTATTACCGGTCTTCGAAGCATCTGTATTTACCTCTGTTTCAGCCTATTTTCTTGATTATATGAGATACTACAATATATTGCAATATAAAAATATTGAACCGCCTTACAAAAAAGTGAGTATTTTGCCCAGGTCAGAGTGGGACTTTCTAATATTTGGCGGGGAATATGACTTGACTATTTTCGGGAAAATGTTATACTTAGAGGTGATGTTTTTATTTTTTAACACCTGTGGAGGTTATTTATGCGCGGTATTCCGTCCTTGATTACTGATATTCGGAAGAATGTGTTCACTGAAGTAGCGCGAATGGCGTATTCCGGCCGCGGCTACGAGGGCGTTGACGAACTTCCCTACATTATTGTACCTGGTGACCGGCCGCTCCACCGGGAGTCTGTTTTTTTGGAGCGCGCAATTGCCAGCGAGCGTGTGCGCCTTGCTATGGGTCTTAACATCCGTCCTATCCAGAGCCGTCACTTAATGACGGAAGGTATGGATGCAGCCGCGGTTGCAGAGCAATACTATGAGCCGCCTCTTATCAATATCATTCCTTACGCCTGCCACGCCTGTCCTACGGATCAGTACCGTGTGACGGAATCCTGCCAGAATTGTCTGGCGGCTTCCTGCCAAAAAGTTTGCCCCAAAGGCGCGATTTCCTTTGTTAACGGAAAAAGCTTTATTGATCGGGATAAGTGCGTAAAATGTGGCAAGTGTGAGAAGGCTTGCCCGTATCATGCCATTATTCATTTGCAGCGGCCTTGTCAGGTTGCCTGCGGTATGGACGCCATTGTTTCTGATGAAGAGGGACGTGCGATCATTAATCAGCATAAATGTGTAGCCTGCGGTCAGTGCCTTGTATCCTGTCCTTTTGGTGCTATTGTGGATAAGGGTCAGATTTTTCAGGTTATCCAGTCCATTTTGAAGGGCGATAAGGTAATTGCCATTGTCGCGCCAGCATTCATCGGCCAGTTTGGCAAACATTCCACGCCCGGAAAGTTCATTGCCGCAATGAAGCAGTTGGGTTTTGCCCGGATTGTAGAGGTGGCTGTGGGCGCGGATATGTGTACCATCGAAGAAGCCAGGGATTTTGTAGAAAAAGTACCTGCCCAGCAAAACTATATGGCAACCTCCTGCTGTCCTGCGTGGCATTCTATGATTCATAAACTCTATCCCAGTGAAACGGGCAAGATTTCTATGACCCTGACGCCAATGGTCTATACCGCCCGATTGATGAAAAAGAAATATCCCGGCTGTAAGGTCGTGTTTGTAGGCCCCTGCGCCGCAAAGAAGCTGGAGGCAATCCGGGCGGATATTCGTTCTGATGTGGATTTCGTGCTGACCTTCGAGGAATTGCAGGGTATGTTCGAAGCAAAGGAAATTAATTTTGAGACTATCGAGCCTATGTTCGACCTGAATGAAGGCTCTGCCGCAGGACGTGGCTTTGCGGTATCCGGTGGTGTCGCCAAAGCGGTAAACGACCTGATTGCGGAAAACCATCCGGAGCTTCAGGTGAATACTGCCCGCGCGGAAGGCCTGCGTGAGTGCAGAAAGCTGATGACCTTGGCAAAAGCCGGTAAGTATAACGGCTACCTTTTGGAGGGCATGGCTTGCCCCGGTGGCTGTGTGGCTGGCGCGGGTACGCTGCTGCCTGTGGAGCTGGCGGCCAATGTTGTAAGCAGATACCAAAATGAAACCGATATAAAGAGCCCTATGGACAGCAGCTATAAAGATGCGGGAGAAGGCTTAGACTAAATAAGAAAGGAGCATCCTGCCATGGTAGAATTTAATGATATTTACGATAAAAGCAGACGTCGCACCGGACGGGTACATCGGCGCGGAACGCCTTGGCGTTTCGGTGAATACGGTCTGGTGGTCTGTGTATGGATCTACGATGGAGAGGGAAAACTGCTGCTTACTATGCGGGCTCCTGAAAAGTCCTTTGGCTGTACTTGGGAAAACACCGGCGGCGCGGTGAGGGCAGGGGAGGATTCCTTGCAAGCAATTGTCCGGGAGGTGTCTGAGGAGACGGGAATTCAGGCGGAAGCCCGGGAATTTGAACTGCTTGCTTCCACTACAAGGCGACGTCTGCATTTTGACCACTATTGCCTGAAGCGGAAAATTTCTATCGATGATGTTGTTTTGCAGCCGGGGGAAACCGTGGATTGCCGATGGTTTACCTTCGATGAAATTCATATGCTGATTCATAAGCGGAAAATGTGTAAAATTATCGCCCATCAGTTTTTGAACTTTGAAGGTGCATTGCGTTCGCGCAGTGAACAAAAATCTTGACAAGTGCAGGCAATTTGGGTTATGATAAGAAAAAGCGTTTTTTCTGCCCGGTAAAACGCTGTTGCCGGGCGAAGAAACGCTTTTGTTATTTAGGAGGATTCGTTATGATCGAAATTATGGATTGGCCTATTAAGCGTGGAGGCGTACCGCTTCGAGTTGCCAAGGGACATTTTGCAACCAATCACAGTCATATCAATTACTATATTGACATTACATATCAAAAGACCCGTCTCAGTGAGGCAAAGGAAAGCGCCAGGGCGCTGGTCTCCAACTTTATCAACAATACGCCGGTTGACACGATTTTGTGTCTGGACGGCACTGCGGTTTTGGGAACCTTTGTTGGGGAGGAGTTGACAAAGACAGGTTTCTGTACAATTAATGAACATAAGACCATTTATGTGGTAGAACCGGAATTCAGCGCATCCTCCAATATTATCTTCCGGGACAATATTCAGGCGATGATGCGTAATAAGCACGTGCTGGTTCTTATGGCCTCTGTTACCACTGGTTATACGGCAAAACGTGCAATCGAGGCTATCGAGTACTACGGTGGTCGAATTGCCGGTGTGGCAGCAATCTATCGCGCCGTGGACGAGATATTGGGTTATCCTGTTCGCTCTGTTTACAGCATTCAGGATATTCCGGATTATGCAAGCTACGAGTATCAAAGCTGCCCCTACTGCAAGGCGGGACAGAAAATTGATGCTGTTGTCAATAGCTACGGCTACTCGGAACTGTAAACAACCGGGCATATGAAAAAATCCACCCGTAAGGGTGGATTTTTGCCGTATAAAAGGACAAAAAACATAAAAATCCCTATTGACAAGAATAGGGAAGTGTGGTAAAATCGAACAGAATATTGTGGGAGTATGCCCTTTAGGCATACGAACCTTTATGCCAGTATGTTACCACGGATTTGCAATTCTGTCAATACGGGATAACGAAATACTGACAACCCACCCACGCGTATCAAAGTAGATTCCGGCGAAAGCCGAAAGAAAGGCTGTGATGATTCTATGGCAATGGTCAAGGACCAAATGTTTGGTAAGACCATGCGTAAGAGCTACGCAAAGTACGAAGAAATTCTGCAGATGCCCAATATGCTGAAGATTCAGAAGGATTCCTACCAGTGGTTCCTGGATGAGGGCCTTCGTGAAGTGTTCAAGGATGTTGGCGTGATTACCGATGCCTCCGGTAAGCTGGTGCTGAGCTTCCTGGATTATTCTATGGACGACAAGCCCAAGTATACCATCGAGGAATGTAAGGAGCGGGATGCCACCTATGCCCGTCCTGTTAAGGTCCGTGTGCGCCTGCGCAATACGGAGACTGACGAAATCAAGGAACAGGAAATCTTTATGGGTGATTTCCCCATTATGACCAACGGCGGCACTTTTGTGATTAATGGCGCTGAGCGTGTCGTTGTTTCCCAGATCGTTCGTAGTCCCGGTATGTATTATGGCCACGAGGTGGACAAAGCTGACCAACATACCTACAACGCAACGGTAATTCCTTACCGCGGCGCATGGCTGGAATATGAGACCGACCTTAGCGATGTGTTCTGGGTACGCATTGATAAGAACCGCAAGCTACCCATTACCTGTCTGATCCGTGCCCTCGGTGTAGACACCGACGAAAAGATCAAGGAGATGTTCGGTGCAGATCCCCGTATTCTGGCTACTATCGAGAAGGATACCTGCAAGACCCGGGAAGAGAGCCTGCTGGAAATCTACCGCAAGCTGCGTCCCGGTGAGCCTCCCACAGTAGAGACTGCTGCAGCCCATTTGGAGGGCCTGCTCTTTGACGCCCACCGTTATGATGTGAGCGCTGTCGGCCGCTATAAGTTCAATAAGAAGATGGACATTGCTGCCCGTCTGTCCGGGCAGGAGTTGGCAGAGCCTATCGTAGATCCTATGACCGGTGAAATTCTGGCGATGGACGGCGAGATTATCAGCCGCGCTATGGCCCGGGAATTCAGCGATAAGGGCGTGAATGAGGCTGTTGTTAAGGTGGGCGGCCAGAGTGTGAAGCTGCTGTCCAACGGTATGGTTGATATGGCTGGCTTCGTGGATTTCGATCCCAAGACCTACGGCATTAAGGAAAAGGTTCGCTTTGCAGTTCTTAAGGAAATGCTGGAGACTGTTCCTGCCGACGGTTGGGAAGAAGCCATTGCTGAGCGCATCGACCAGCTGATCCCCAAGCACATCATTGCCGACGATATTATGGCATCCATCAACTACCTCAACTGCGTAGCGATGGGTATCGGCACCTCCGACGACATTGACCACTTGGGCAACCGTCGTCTGCGCTGTGTCGGTGAGCTGCTGCAGAACCAGTTCCGCATTGGCTTTAGCCGTTTGGATCGCGTGATCCGCGAGCGTATGACCGTGCAGGATCTGGATGCGGTTACACCCCAGAGCCTGATTAACATCCGTCCTGTAACGGCTGTTATTAAGGAATTCTTTGGCTCCTCTCCCTTGTCTCAGTTTATGGACCAGAACAACCCCCTGGCCGAACTGACCCACAAGCGCCGTCTGTCCGCGCTTGGCCCCGGCGGTTTGAGCCGTGAGCGCGCATCTTTGGATGTTCGTGATATTCACTACACCCACTATGGCCGTATGTGCCCCATTGAGACTCCCGAAGGTCCTAACATCGGTCTGATTAACTATTTGGCAAGCTTTGCAAAGATTAACGAGTATGGCTTTGTAGAAGCTCCCTACCGCAAGGTGGACAAGAAGACCGGCAAGGTCACCGATCAGGTTGACTATATGTCTGCTGACGTGGAGGACGAGTTCTATATCGGTCAGGCAAGCGAGCCTTTGGACGAGGAGGGCCGTCTTGCCAACGCGCGTATTAGCTGCCGCCATAAGAGCGAAATTATTGAAGTTGACCGCAATGTGATCGACTATCTTGATGTTTCTCCCAGAATGATGATCTCTGTGGCAACCTCTTTCATTCCTTTCCTGCAGAACGATGACGCAAACCGCGCGCTGATGGGCGCGAACATGCAGCGTCAGGCGGTTCCGCTGCTGACCACCGAGGCGCCTATCGTTGCCACCGGTATCGAGCACGCAGCCGCTGTGGACTCCGAGGTTTGTGTGAAGGCAGAGGGAGAAGGTACTGTACAAGCCGTTTCTGCTGACGAAATTACTGTTTTCTATGATGACGGCGAGGTCAAGACCTACCGTCTGACCAAGTTTGCCCGTAACAATGCCGGTACCTGCATCAACCAGCGTCCTATCGTTAAGGTCGGTGACCGTGTATCCAATGAGATGATTATTGCTGACGGCCCCTCTTGCGCCAACGGTGAGATTGCGCTTGGTAAGAACGTGCTGATTGGTTTTGTTACTTGGGAAGGCTACAACTACGAGGACGCCATTCTGCTCAACGAGCGCCTTGTTCGTGAGGACGTGTTTACCTCTATCCACATTGAGGAACACGAGACAGAAGCCCGTGACACCAAGCTGGGACCGGAAGAGATTACTCGCGACATCCCCAATGTCGGTGAAGACACTTTGAAGGACCTTGATGAGAACGGTATTATCCGTGTTGGCGCTGAGGTTCGTTCCGGTGACTATTTGGTTGGTAAAGTCACACCTAAGGGCGAGACCGAGCTGACTCCCGAGGAACGGTTGCTGCGCGCCATCTTCGGTGATAAGGCAAGAGAAGTCCGTGACACCTCCCTGAAGGTGCCCCACGGTGAGAGCGGTATCGTTGTGGACGTTAAGGTATTTACCAAGGAGAACTCCGATGAGCTGGCTCCCGGTGTTACCAAGTCTGTCCGTGTTTACATCGCCCAGAAGCGTAAGATCTCTGTTGGCGATAAGATGGCCGGCCGTCACGGTAACAAGGGCGTTGTCTCCCGCGTTCTGCCTGAGGAAGATATGCCCTTCCTGCCCGACGGTACACCGCTTGATGTTGTACTGAACCCCCTGGGCGTTCCTTCCCGTATGAACATCGGTCAGGTTTTGGAGGTCCACTTGGGTTATGCTGCCAAGGCACTGGGCTGGAAGGTCGCAACTCCCGTATTTGACGGTGCCAACGAGAAGGATATCCGCGATACCCTGAAGCTGGCAGGCCTCCGTGAGGACGGCAAGACCGTTTTGTACGACGGCCGTACCGGTGAGCCTTTCGATAACCTGGTTACTGTTGGTTATCCCTACTACCTGAAGCTCCACCACCTGGTTGATGATAAGATCCACGCCCGTTCCACCGGTCCTTACGCACTGGTTACCCAGCAGCCCTTGGGCGGCAAGGCCCAGTTCGGCGGCCAGCGCTTCGGTGAAATGGAAGTCTGGGCTCTTGAGGCTTACGGTGCTGCTTACACCCTGCAGGAAATCCTGACGGTCAAGTCCGACGATGTGACTGGCCGTGTCAAGACCTACGAAGCTATTGTTAAGGGAAGCAACATTCCCAAGCCCGGTGTTCCTGAGTCCTTCAAGGTTCTTGTTAAGGAACTGCAGGCGCTGTGTCTGGATATTCGTGTTCTTGACGAGCAGGGCAACGAAATCGAGCTGAAGGACGAGGATGAGGATGAGGATATCATCTACACTCCCGACCAGAGAAGCCAGATGGTCGTAGATACCGACGAAGTGCTGGAATCCGGCTTCATCATTGATGAGGATGGTCCGGAAGATATTATGGATGTACTTGGCGCTGTGGATACAGATGCCGATGACTATGAAGATTAAGGAGGCGAGAGTATGGCTGATGTAACATTTGATGCCATTCGAATTGGCATTGCATCTCCCGATATGGTCCGTAGCTGGTCCTTCGGTGAGGTTAAGAAGCCCGAGACCATTAACTATCGCACCCTGAAGCCTGAACGTGACGGTCTTTACTGCGAGCGTATTTTCGGACCCCAGAAGGACTGGGAATGCCACTGCGGTAAGTACAAGAAGATCAAGTATAAGGGCAAGATTTGTGACCGCTGCGGCGTTGAGGTTACCCGCGCCAAGGTGCGCCGCGAGCGTATGGGTCACATTGAGCTGGCCGCGCCCTGCAGCCACATTTGGTACTTTAAGGGAATCCCTTCCCGTATGGGCCTGATTTTGGATATTTCTCCTAAGATTTTGGAGAAGGTTCTGTATTTTGCCGCCTATATCGTGACCGATCCCGGCGACACCCCCCTGCAGCGCAATCAGGTACTCAACGAAAAAGAGTACCGCGATATGCGTGAAAAGTACGAGGACGACTTCAAGGCCGGTATGGGCGCAGAGGCTGTTAAGGAGCTACTGCAGCAGATCAATTTGGAGGAGCTTTCCAAGGAACTGCGTGCTGAGCTGAAAACGGCTTCCTCTCAGAAGAAGCTGCGCATTGTGAAGCGTTTGGAGGTCGTAGAGGCATTCCGGGAGTCCGGTAACGATCCTGCCTGGATGGTTATGGACGTTCTGCCTGTTATTCCGCCCGATATCCGTCCTATGATTCAGCTGGACGGCGGCCGTTTCGCAACCTCTGACCTGAACGATCTGTACCGCCGTGTTATCAACCGTAACAACCGCCTGAAGCGGCTGATTCAGCTTCACGCCCCCGACATCATCATCCGTAACGAGAAGCGGATGCTGCAGGAGGCTGTGGATGCGCTCATCGATAATGGCCGCCGCGGCCGCGCTGTTACCGGCGCAAATAACCGCGCGCTCAAGTCCCTTTCCGATATGCTTAAGGGTAAACAGGGCCGTTTCCGTCAGAACTTGCTGGGTAAGCGTGTTGACTACTCTGGTCGTTCTGTTATCGTCGTAGGACCTGAGCTGAAGCTCTATCAGTGCGGTGTTCCCAAGGAAATGGCTATCGAGCTGTTCCGGCCCTTTGTTATGAAGAAGCTGGTTGCTGACGGCCTGACCAATAACATTAAGTCCGCAAAGAAGATGATTGACAAGGGCGTCACCGAGGTTTGGGATGCGCTGGATGAGATCATAAAGGACCGCCCTGTTATGCTGAACCGTGCGCCTACGCTGCACCGTTTGGGTATTCAGGCATTTGAACCCATTCTGGTTGAGGGTCGCGCATTGAAGCTGCACCCCCTGGGCTGTACTGCATTTAACGCAGACTTTGACGGTGACCAGATGGCTATCCACGTACCTCTGTCCGCAGAGGCACAGGCAGAGGCCAGAATGCTGATGCTTTCCGCCAACAACCTGCTCCGTCCTCAGGACGGCAAGCCTGTTGCCGTTCCCACCCAGGATATGATCCTCGGCGCATACTACCTGACCTACACCAGACTTGGCAAGGCTGAGAAGGGCGCAGAGGAGGTATTTGTTACCAATGCCGGTGATACCGAACTGCCTGTGGGCGAGCTTGTAGATGCGGATGTATTTGTAGCAGCTAACAAGAAGGCAAAGGCTGATGGTAAGACCCAGGCCAGCTTCCGTCCCAAGCTGCATTTCTCCAGCGTAAATGAGGCTATTGCCGCCTATGCGGCCGGTACAGTCGGTCTCCATGCACCTATCTGTGTCCGTTATGGCAAGGTGATTGACGGTGAGATGCAGTATCGTGTGATCAATGCAACGGTTGGCCGCCTGATTTATAACGAGCCTATCCCCCAGGATTTGGGCTTTGTAGACCGTACGGACCCCGCCAAGACATTTGACCTTGAAGTTGATTTCCTGGTTGGCAAAAAGCAGTTGGGTAAGATCATCGACAAGTGTATCCGCCGTCACGGCTTTACCGTTGCGACCGAAATGCTGGACCGCGTAAAGGCCTTGGGCTATAAGTACTCTACCAAGGGCGCTATCTCCGTTTCCATTGCGGATATGGTCGTTCCTGAGCGTAAGTATGAGCTGGTTAAGGAAGCAGAAGCCAAGGTTGTGGAGATCGAACAGTTCTACCGCAAGGGCTATATTACCAATGACGAGCGTTACCGCTTGGTCGTTCAGCAGTGGGAGCGTACCACCGCTGATGTTACCGGCGCACTTCAGGGCAATTTGGACGAGTTCAACCCCATCTATATGATGGCTGACTCCGGCGCCCGTGGTTCTATGGCGCAGATTCGTCAGCTTGCCGGTATGCGTGGCTTGATGGCTGATACCGCTGGCCGTACCATCGAAATTCCTGTTAAGGCAAACTTCCGTGAAGGTCTGTCTGTTCTGGAATACTTCATTTCCTCCAGAGGCGCACGTAAGGGTATGACCGATACCGCTCTGCGTACCGCTGACTCCGGTTACCTGACCCGTCGTATGGTCGACGTCTCTCAGGATGTTATCATCCGTGAGCACGACTGTAAGACTACAAACGGTATTTGGGTCGGTGCTGTGGTGCAGAATGGCGATGTGATCGACACCTTCGGCAACCGTATCAAGGGCCGCTATCCTGTCAATGACGTGCTGCATCCCGTAACCGGTGAGCTGCTGCACTCCAAGGATGTTATGATGATGCCCGAGGATGCGCAGAAGTTCGAGGACGCAGGCATTGAGAAGATTTATATCCGTACCGTTCTGGGCTGCCGCGCAAGAAGCGGTGTCTGCGCACGGTGCTACGGTATGAACTTGGCTACCTCCAAGAGCGTTGACCTTGGCGAAGCCGTCGGTATTATTGCTGCGCAGTCCATCGGTGAGCCTGGTACCCAGCCGACTATGCGTACCTTCCACTCCGGTGGTGTCGCAGGTGACGATATTACCCAGGGTCTTCCCAGAGTTGAAGAATTGTTCGAGTCCCGCCGTCCTAAGAAGATGGCGCAAATTGCTGAGGTCACCGGTGTTGTTGCTGTCGACGATACCCGTCGTACCGCTCAGCGTAACATCACCATCACCGCAGAAGACGGCGAGGTAAAGGTCTATCAGGTGCCTTATTCCGTCGGCCTGAAGGTTCAGCACGGTAAGGTCGTCCAGAAGGGCGAGCCCATCACCGATGGCGCGCTGTACCCCCAGGATGTTCTGCGTATTTCCGGTGTGGAAGCCGTTCAGGATTACCTTGTGCAGTCCGTTCAGGCTGTGTACCGTCAGCAGGGCGTAGAAATCAACGATAAGCACATTGAGGTCATTATCCGTCAGATGATGCGTAAGGTCCGGGTAGAAGAGCCTGGCGACAGCACGCTGCTGACCGGCACTGTGATCGATGTCTTTGAGTTCGAGGACGCACTGGCTGCTGTTCAGGCTCGGATCGATGCCGGTGAAGAGGATCTTCAGTTGCCCACCGCAAGCACTGTGCTGCTGGGTATTACCAAGGCTTCTCTGGCTACCGATTCCTTCCTGTCCGCCGCATCCTTCCAGGAGACCACCAAAGTCCTGACCGATGCCGCAATCAAGGGCAAGGTCGACCATCTGGTTGGTCTGAAGGAGAACGTCATCATCGGCAAGCTGATCCCTGCAGGTTCCGGCTTGATGGCATACCGGGATTTCAAGTCCAATATGGACGAGGACAGCCGGTTTGTTGAGGTCGTAGAATCTGCCGAGGCAGCTTACGAGGAAAGTGACGAAGAGGAAATCGCCGAGACCGAAGAAGAATAATCCCTAATCAAACGCCCTCCGGCTTCCCGGAGGGCGTTTTGTGCCTGTTGCTTGCTGAAATTACCGAAAAATGTTGTTACGCGGACAGGGAAGGGGAGACGTGGTATAAAATTTGGGGAAATACAGAATATACAGAAAAAATATAGAAAAAGTGTTGACTTTTCTAAGTTTTTGCGTATAATAAGAAGCTGTATGGATATGCAAACAGACTGTCAATCTACCGGGGACATACGTCCTTGCGAGATGGCCCGGCATCGTGTGGTCGTGGGAGCAAAGCAGCTCCGAAAAGCCTTACTTTCCGGCTCCGCCCAGCAGGTCTATCTGGCAAGAAACGCAGACCCCATACTGACGGAGCCGATTAAGGAACTCTGTCAGCTCTACAATGTACCCTTTACTTGGGTCAGATCCAAGACAGAGCTTGGACAGGCCTGCGGTATCGAGGTCGGTGCGGCTGCCGCGGCAACCGTAAAATAATTTGGTTCTAACGGCTCTGCCGTAGAATATATCCGCCTTATGGCGAGAATCAAAGAAAGGAGAAATAGAATGCCTACTTTTAATCAGCTCGTTAGAAGTGGCCGTAAGCAGTCCACCTACAAGTCCACCGCTCCTGCTCTGCAGAAGGGTCTGAACACCCTGGAGAACAAGGCTACCAATCTGCCTTCCCCTCAGAAGCGTGGCGTTTGCACTGCTGTTCGTACCACCAGCCCCAAGAAGCCTAACTCCGCTCTGCGTAAGATCGCCCGTGTGCGTCTGACCAACGGTATGGAAGTTTCCGCTTATATCCCTGGTGTTGGCCACAACCTGCAGGAGCACTCTGTGGTGCTGATCCGCGGCGGTCGTGTAAAGGACCTTCCCGGTGTGCGTTACCACATCATCCGCGGCACTCTGGATACCCAGGGCGTACAGAACCGGATGCAGTCCCGCTCCAAGTATGGTGCAAAGCGTCCCAAGGCCGGTAAGAAGTAATTTTTCCGTCCGAAACTAACATTGAATTATTCCCAAGCCCTTTCGCAAGGCTTCGCCTTGCCAAGATGGTTTTTTATATATGAAACCTCTGGCCAGGCACAACGAAAGGTATATCTTTCGAGTACCGATGAAATCATTTTTTATATGAAGGAGGGAAGCAAAGTGCCCAGAAGAGGTAATGTTCCCAAGAGAGAGGTCCTGCCGGATCCTCAGTATAATTCCGTTCTGGTTACCAAGCTCGTAAACAGCGTTATGCTCGACGGCAAGAAGGGTGTAGCCCAGAAGGTCGTTTACGGTGCATTTGAAATCGTGGAAACCAAGACCGGCAAGAATGGCCTGGAAGTCTTCCAGAACGCCATGGAAAACATCATGCCCGCAGTTG
>JAZOMT010000006.1:0-19566 GCA_045654085.1 Faecousia sp.
GGCATCAAAATTAATGATGGTCTGCGCCATAGACATAATGACCATAATGATGGCAACCATAATGGCAGAGAAAGAAATGGCGAAGGTTTTACTCTTTAGGAATTTGCCGGAAAGATGGAGCTTCTTAAAAAGGGAAAGACCTTTGTTCTCAATTTTGAGCTTTTTCGATTCTTTCTCGATAGTAGCGGTAGGGATGAATTTGTCCGTGCGCTTGACAATATCCATACTCTTATTATGGTTAATAAAGTCGATATCGCGGTCACTGAGAGAAAGACCTTGGGGATAGACCAATTTGCCATCTAATAGGCTCATTTCGTCCAGAAATTCGGGATTTCTGGACTTGTCGGAAATGATTTCGCCTTTGCGGAGTTCAATAATGCGGTCAGCATAATTATTTGCATCGTTGATGTTATGGGAAACGATTAAAATCAGGCAATCCTTGGACAGCTCTTTAAGTAAGGTTACGATAGCCGTTGCAGTATTGGTGTCCAAGTTGCCGGTAGGCTCGTCTGCCAAAATGATACGGGGCTTTTTCACAATGGCTCTTGCAATAGCAACTCTCTGTTGCTCACCGCCGGAAAGTTCCGAGGGATAACGGTCTTCATAGCCTGCAAGGTCGACCCGTTCCAATGCTTTGGAAACCGCTTCTTTGTCCTTAATTCTCCGCAGATTGAGAGAAAGAGCGATATTATCATAAACAGTCAGTTCGTCAATCAGGTGATAGTCCTGAAAGATAAAGCCGATGTGGGTATTGCGGTAGTTACAGAATTTCCGTTCACCAAACTTGGAAAGGTCATTGCCGTCTACCGTAATCTTGCCTTTGGTGATGCTATCCAAGCCGCCAATGAGGTTAAGAAGCGTACTTTTACCGCTGCCGCTTTTGCCCAGCACGAACACCAAGCCATTATCTGGCAAGTTCAGATTAATATCCTTCAGCGCGTGGCATTTCTTCCGCTTTTTGGATTTATAGATTTTGTTCAGGTGCGATATTTCAATCATACAAAATCCCTCGAAAAATAGAATAAAACCATTATAAGGCATTCATACCGCAAAGTAAAGTAGGGAATGCATTTATGCATTCCGTAAAAAATGGGCTACCCAAAGGGTAGCCCATTAAAGCATTTAGATACCTGCCATTTTTAGCAGCTCGGGGACTTTGGCTTCCCAGCCCAAGGCCATAATATGCACACCCTGACAGTAGGGCTTACACTCGCGGATGATTTGGGCGGCGATCTCTACGCCGGTGATACCGGCCTTTGCCCGCTCCTTGTCGGCCGCCAGCGCATCAATCATATGCTGAGGCACGTGGATACCAGCAACGTTATTGTTCATAAACTTTGCCATACCGGCAGACTTGGGGATGATAACACCAAGTTGCACCGGCTTTCCAAACTGCTTTGCCTTCTCCATAAACTGAATAAACTTCTCAGAATCAAAAACAGCTTGAGTCTGGAAATATTCAGCGCCGGCCATTACCTTGCGCTCCATTTTGGCAAGCTGGGCATCCACAGAGTCAGAGCAGGGGGAGACAACCGCGCCCTTGGCAAACTTGGGCGGCTCACCCACCAGTGGCTGACCGCCGAGGTCAACACCCTTTTCCAGCTGGCAAGCAGTATGCAGTAAGGAAACGGAGTCCAGGTCAAAAACAGGCTTTGCGCCGGGATGGTCACCCATCTTGGTGTGGTCGCCGGTGAGGCACAGAATGTTGTCAATGCCCAGCATAGCGGCGCCCAGCAGCTCGGACTGCAGCGCGATGCGGTTGCGGTCACGGCAAGTAAGCTGTAAAATGGGAGTCAGACCTGCGTTCTTCAGCGCGACACAGGTGGGCAGACTGCCCATACGCATCACGGAGGACTGGTTGTCGGTTACGTTCACAGCAGTAATGCCGCCTAAGTACTCCTTGGCTTCCTCCACCAAGTGGTCTACGTGGATACCCTTGGGAGGGCCAACCTCTGCGGTTACAACGAACTGACCGTTATCAAAAAGTTCAGTAATTCTCATTATTTAGCACCTCGTTTTCGTTCTTTAAGCCTGCTCGTCGGTGGCGTAATTTCGCACCTGCACAGGGCATTTCAGCGCGTCCAAACGGCCAATTTTCTCCAGACGCTTCTGGATGCGCTCCCAGCCGCATTCCATATCGGGGTCGACCTCGCACATACCGTTCTTTGCGCCACCGCACTGGCCGTTCACAAGGCCTTTGGAGCAAGCGGTCAGGGGGCAGATGCCACCGGTAAGATTCAGGAAGCATTCACCGCACTGGGCGCAGTTATACTGCAAAGGAGTCACGCCTTGAAAACCGGGCAGGGCATAGGTATCGCAGCCGGCGCAGACGCGCTTTGTGGGGAACATATCTGCAACCGTCTGAACACCTACACCGCAGGACAGCACCAAAATAGTGTCTGCTTCTTCGATAGCAGGCTGCTTTTGCAAACGCAGCTTCAAATTCTCCACATTGCAAATGTAGTCGGTCACGAATGTGCCGGTGATGTTGTGGCTGCTTTTCAGTTCTGCAAGCAATTCGTTGGCTTCGCGTTCGGGGAAGTGGATTTCTTTACAGCCGTGGCAGACAAGGACGAAGACCTTTCCTGTTAGCTGTGTTTTAATAATCTCTTTGCTTTTTAGTTGGGTAATCAGCATTATTTCATCCCCCTTACGCCATTTTTGCCCATCTTAATCATTGTGACGAGGGGCAGCTTGGAAGAGCAGATATATTCGCAGCAGCGGCATTCCATACAGTCCATAATCTTCATATCCTTGCAGCCCTGCCAGTCCTGCGCGCCTACCAGCTTAAAGCAGTGCAGAGGCTTCAGCTCCATAGGACATACATCGACGCAGCGGCCGCACTTGATGCATTCATTCGGCTCGGTTTCATCATTATCGATGGCAATGATGCCGTTAGAGCCCTTCATAATAGGAGTATCCAGCGTAGTCTGGGGGAAGCCCATCATCGGACCACCGGCCTTTACCAGCACATCTTCGGCAGAGATGCCGCCGCAGGCTTCTACCAGCTCGGAAGCGGACGTACCGATACGGACAATGAAATTACCGGGATTGGGAATGTACTTACCGGTGACGGTGGTTACGCGCTCCACAAGGGGCATACCGGTCTTGAGCGCATCGGCAATGGCCTTGACGGTAGAAACGTTGCTGACGCAAGCGCCCACATCGGCAGGCAGACCACCGCTGGGTACGCTCCGTCCCATTGCCCGCTTAATGAGCATTTTCTCACCGCCCTGGGGATACTGGGTAGCAACCTCCAAAACCTCGATGCTCTCAATATCCGCAGTCTTCTCCCGCAGCAGCGCGATGGCATCCGGCTTGTTTTCTTCGATGACGATGATGCCCTTGGGGGCGTTGACCGTCTTCATTTCAGCCAGCAGGCCGAAGATAATATCATCGGCAAACTCCAAAAGTACCCGGTGGTCAGCGGTGAGCATCGGCTCACACTCGCAGGCGTTGACCAGCACGGCATCGATAGGCTTGCCGGGATTCAGCTTCACGTAAGTGGGGAAGCCTGCACCGCCCATACCGACAATGCCGGCATTTTTGACGATTTCAATAATCTCGGCAGGTGTCAGCTCCTCCAGGGCTTTTGCGGGCTGTACAGAGGAATGGATGGTGTCTTTGCCGTCGTTTTCCACCACAATACTCAGGCAAGTACCCCGGGTGGCGTGAGGACGTTCTTCAACGGCAATGACGGTACCGCTGATACTGCTGTGGATAGGCGCGGAAATAAAGCCGGCAGCTTCGCCAAGCTTCTGTCCGATGTCTACGTGGTCACCAACAGCCACGATAGGCGTTGCAGGCGCGCCTAAGTGCATACTAAGAGGGAATACCGCGATCTTAGGGGCGGGAAAACGCACAAGCGCTTTATGCTCAGTAGGCTCTTTTCCCTCGACGGGATGAACACCGCCGTACCAGCCCTCCAGCCGCTTTTCGCGGATTTCCTTTACATATTCGTTAATAACCTTAAAATTGACCTTGGAATAGTCACGAACCTGTACCGTCTGCGCGGTTAGTTCCTGCAGACGGCCTTGAGCAGCCAAGCGCTGCTGAATCTTTTCCCAGGCGCAGTCCTTGTCGGCGCAAACCTCGCACTTTCCGTCCTTTGCGCCGCCGCACTGGCCGTTAAGTAAGCTCTTGGAGCAATCTACCACAGGACAGATACCGCCGGTCATAGTGAGATAGCATTGCGCGCAGGCATCACAGGCTTTCTTAGTCAGCGCCATACCGTGATGACCGGTATAGTGAATGGAATTGGTGGCGGTATAGACCGGAATATCGGCAATTGCCGCCACTGTCTGCACACCCAAACCGCAGGAAATGACGATAATATGTTCTGCGTTTTCGGGCAGTCTATTCGGCAGACCGTTTTTGGCTTTCCATTCATTGCAGAGAAAATCCGCTTTGGCTGTACCCACTATGGTTTTGCCTAAGCATTCTGCCAGCTTCAGAAATTCTTCCGACTCCGGCTCATTTATGGTGTCAAACGCTTTGTAGCACTTATTGCAGCTGATAACAAACAGATTGTCCTTGCCTTTCAACAGAGCGGTCAGCTCGTCGGTGTTTTTCAGCGCATACTTGGTATAGTTTTCCACTCTCTCACCTTCCTTGTATCTATAAACATTCCAATAATGTTATAAAAAGCGCATTACGAGGTTAAGTATAACATATAAAAATCAATCTGTCACCTAAAAAAATGATTTTTATCGAAATTTGTTGGAAATTATCAGGAATGGGGTAAAAAAGATGTGCCATTGTCCAATGGCACATCTTTTTTATGCGAAATTCTGTAGCGCCAACTTAAATGCGCCGTAAATACCGGCGTCGTTGCCCAAGGTGGCAATGGAAAGCCGGGTGGTTCGGCAGGGGGCAAAGGCATATTTCTTCATAGGCCCAATCGCGCCATCCAAAAGCATCTGTCCCGCTTTGCTAACGCCGCCGCCCAGCACGATGACCTCCGGGTCTGCCACACAGCAGAGGATGGCGAGGAAACGCCCCATCATATCAAAATAGCGGTCCAGCACCGTAAGCGCAAAAGCGTCTTTTTCCCGACCGGCATCGAAAATCGCCTTGGCAGTCAATTCACCTTTATCCAGCAGAGAGACCGGATGGGGGAGTTCAAGGGCTTCTCTTGCCAGCCGAACGATGCCTGTGGCGGATAAGTACTGCTCTGCGCAGCCGCATTTACCGCAGTTGCAAGGAATGGTTTCCTCAGGAACGAGAGGAATATGACCAATTTCACCACCGGCGCCGTGGACACCGGCAATAATCTTGCCGTCACACACGACACCACCGCCTACGCCTGTACCTAAGGTTACAAATACCATATTTTCTGCGCCTGCGCCTTTCCAGCACTCGCCCAAAGCGGCAAGGGTGGCATCGTTGCCGCAGGCTACCGGCAGTCCGGTGAGGTCGCCCAGGTCTTTGGGTACGTCTACTTTGCCCCAGCCTAAATTAATGCAGTTAAATACGATGCCTTTGCCATCTACGGCGCCGGGGACACCAATGCCGATACCGAGGACATTATCCTTGGGGATTTGATGCTTTTCCAAATAGGTGAGAACGGATGCGGCAATGTCCGGCAAAATCTGCGCGCCGCTGCTTTCCTTTACTGTGGGGATTTCCCATTTATCGAGGCAGGAACCGGTTTCCTCAAAAAAGGAGAGCTTCACCGTTGTGCCGCCTAAATCAACACCAAAGCCGTAGCGCATAATAAACGCCTCCGTATTTTTATAAGATTACACCTATTATACTACAAAAAAAGCAAAAAAGCTACCTAAAAATAAGAAAGTAGTCCCTTGTCTTTGGGCGCTTCCTATGGTAAAATGTTCTAAAAACATAAGGAGGTATATACCTGTGATTAAAGTAGATATATCTAACATCTGGGGCAGTCTTTCGCTGCCGGATTTGCTGGCGCTGGAAAAGGAAGTGTTTGCCGCCCATAAGACCCTGTCCGAAGGTACCGGCGAGGGCAACGACTTTATCGGCTGGCTGGACCTGCCCAGTACCGAAGAGACCGACGAGATGATCCGCATCCGCGCCGCTGCAAAGCGCATTCGGGGAAATTCCGATGTCTTTGTAGTTATCGGCATCGGTGGTAGCTACTTAGGACCTCGCGCAGCCATCGAGCTTTTGCAGGGCGCGAACCACAATATCGGCAAGGGTAAGGGCAACCCCCAGATCTTCTTTGCCGGTAACGGCCTGTCCACCAGAGCCTTTAACGAGCTGAAGCGGCTGCTGGACGGAAAGGATTTCTCCATTGCCATCATCTCCAAGTCCGGCACTACTACCGAGCCTGCCATCGCTACCCGGGCGCTGCGCGCTATGCTGATTGAAAAGTACGGCATCGACGAAGCCAACGCCCGTACCATCGCCATTACCGACCCCTGCAAGGGCGCTCTGCGGCAAATGGCTATGGAGGAAGGCTGGGAGACTTTCGTCATTCCCGCCAATGTAGGCGGCCGTTATTCCGTTCTGACCGCTGTTGGTCTGCTGCCTATGGCTGTTGCCGGCATCGATCCTATGGAGGTTATGGCCGGCGCTGTGCAGGCGAAGAAGGACTACGACCTGCGCTCCTTTGAAAATCCCGTGTGGCTGTACACCGCAGCAAGAAACCTTCTGTACCGCCACGGTAAGTGCATTGAAATTATGGAGTCCTTTGAGCCTGGCTTTAAGATGATGGGCGGCTGGTGGCAGCAGCTCTTCGGTGAGAGCGAGGGCAAGGACGGCAAGGGTATTTTCCCTGTAACCGCAGAATTTACCGCCGACCTCCACTCTTTGGGGCAGATGATCCAGCAGGGCGAGCGAAACATCTTCGAGACAATGATTCGCTTCGATGCGCCTGAGGAGACCTTCACCGTGGGCGGTGATAAGAAGAATTTGGACGGCCTGAACTACCTGGAGGGCCGCACCCTGGACTTTGTGGACGAGCAGGCGTTCCTCGGCACGCTGGCTGCCCACGTGGACGGCAATGTCCCCGTTATCACCATGGATATGGGCGAGCTGAACGCACAGAAGCTGGGCGAGATGTTCTATTTCTTCGAGCTTGCCTGCGGCGTTTCCGCTTACACCTTGGGTGTCAATCCCTTCAATCAGCCCGGTGTTGAGTTCTACAAGCGCAATATGTTTAAGCTCTTGGGCAAACCCGGCTATTAATTGCAAAATTTTTGCAAAATCTTTGTATTGCCCCTTGCAATACGATAAGAAAACTGTTAAAATCAATATACAGCTAACTAAGCTGCAAGCAAAGGAGGAGTTTCCGATGATTCATCTGATTATGGGCCTGAAGGGTTCCGGCAAGACCAAGAAAATGATCGATTCTATTCAAGAGGCTGTTTCCAGCGCCAATGGCGACGTGGTTTGCGTCGAGTATGGCCAGAAGCTGACATATGACCTGCCTTACAAGGTTCGTCTGGTAGACTCTAAGGAATACGGCATCAGCAATCCCTGTATGCTCAAGGGTCTGCTCAGCGGTCTGCACGCAGGCAACTACGATATTACCAATGTGTACATCGACAATCTCTATAAGACCATCGGCAATGACCGTGCTGCAGGTGAAGAGTTCATTCTGTGGTGCGCCGCATTCGCTGAGGCCAACAAGATGGAGATCACCATCACCGTTTCCGACGATCCCGCACTGGCATCCGAGGAAATCAAGAAGTACCTGTAATATGGCCAAATCAAAACCGGTCGGCAGATGCCGACCGGTTTTTCTCTGTTTCAGGGGTTTACAAAGAGCAGAAAATGCGTTATACTGATTATGCCAAACCAACTAAATAATGCGGAGGACTATTTTTTTACAGGGGTAGTATACTCTTTTTCGCCCATACTATGATTGGAATTTGATAAAAATGCAAATTCCGATTCTGTAGTATGGGATATAGGTATTTCTCCGCAGAGTTGGTTTGGCGACTATCGGAGTTTGCGTTTTTTGTGCGGCTGCTTCGGTAGCCGCACTTTTTATTTTGAAGGGAGAAACAAAAAATGAAAAAGATCGCCGTACTTATCCTGACCCTGTGCATGTTGCTTTTGACCGCTTGCGGCGGATATGATATTTCAATATCCGTAAAACCAACCGAACCGTCCACAACAGAGCCACCCGCGACAGAGCCTTCTGCAACAGAATCTCCCTCAACGGAACCGCCCGCGACAGAGCCTTCTGCAACAGAATCTCCCACTACAGAACCTCCTGCATGTAACCATAGCTGGGTTAATGGTCAGTGCAATCTTTGTGGTGTATCAAAACCTAGCGAAGGTCTCGAATACACATTGAACAGTGACGGGGTGAGCTATTCTGTATCGGGAATTGGCATTTGTACCGATACGAACATTGTTATTCCAAATACATATAATGGCTATGCGGTGACAACTATTGGCAATCGTGCGTTTCA
This sequence comes from Faecousia sp., assembly GCA_045654085.1. GTDB lineage: Bacteria > Bacillota > Clostridia > Oscillospirales > Oscillospiraceae > Faecousia. The sequence goes on from JAZOMT010000006.1 coordinate 8,394, forward strand.
GCAATGTACCAACATTACAAGCATTACCATCGCCAATAGTGTAACTGCCATTGGTGATTGTGCATTTATTGGTTCTGATGGCATTACCAATATTACCATCCCCGATAGTGTAACGACCATTGGTGAGAATGCGTTCAATAGCTGTAAAGGCCTGACCAATATTACTATTCCTCACAGTGTGACAACAATTGAACAGTGTGCTTTTTCTTCCTGTAGTGGCTTGACTAGTATTACTATCCCGAGTAGTGTGGCAACCATTGGTAATGGTGCTTTCGGTTACTGTAGCGGGTTGACCAGTATTACCATAGAAAATGGTGTAACGACTATTGATAGTGGTGCGTTCAACTCCTGCACCGAGATTACCAGAGTTTTCATACCTGCGAGTATAGCCAGTATTGGTGATGATGTATTTAGTCGTTGTTCACGTCTTGAGTGGATTAATGTAGATGCAGCTAATAAGTATTATTCTTCCGAAGACGGAGTTCTTTACAATAAAGATAAAACATGTTTGCTACGGTATGCACCAGGTAGGTATAGACAATCGTTTGTCATACCCGACTATGTTACAACCATTGGTAATGGTGCTTTTGATTGGTGTACTTTTTTGACTAGCATCACTATTCCCAACAGTATAACAACTATCGGAGATGATGTGTTCTCTTGGTGTGTAGATCTTGTTAGTATTACCATTCCCGATAGTGTAACTAGTATTGGCAATTATACCTTCAATAAGTGTGAAAGCTTGACTACGGCCACCATCGGCAACGGAGTGACAAATATCAGTTCCTCTATGTTCGATAGTTGTACTAACCTGAGTAGCCTTACCATTCCAGAAAGTGTCACCAGTATAGGCCGTTTTGCGTTCTCAGGTTGTACAAATCTTACTAGAATTACTATTCCTGACAGTATGAAAACAATTGGTGCTTATTCGTTTAATAGTTGTAAAAGACTCACCAGCATAACCTATAGAGGCACAACGACACAATGGAAGACGGTGTCTCTAGAAAGGAATTGGAGCAGTAATATGCTGGCCACGGAAGTTGTTTGCTCTAATGGTTGGGTAAGCATCTCGTAATTTGCAAAATTGTTGCAATTATAAGCAAAGATCAGGTCTTTGCTCTACTATTTGCCTACTTTGAAGAATTGAAAAGCCCCGCGCCGCGAAAAATCGCGGTGCGGGGTTTATCGTATGGACCTATATACAACGGTGTAGGGCGGGGGCTTGCTTCCACCGCCCCCGCCCCTTTGGAGAGGGGAGACCACGCAGTGGTGGGTGAGTTTTATACCTCATCCGACCTCGCATTCGCTCGGCCACCTTCCCCAAAGGGGAAGGCATTAGCGCGGGTGGTTTTTTATTTTGCCTCTGCGAGCAGATTTTCCATATTGTAAAGACCGGGGGTTTTGCCCACCATAAAGCGGGCGGCATCTACTGCGCCGTCTGCCAGCATTCCCCGGGTCTCTGCCTGATGGCGCAGCGTCAAGGTCTGATTGGGTGTGCAGATATGCACCTCGTGGACACCGACTACGCCGCCCATCCGCAAAGAATGGATACCGATCTCCTCTTTCGTCCGCTTGCCCTCACCGGCGCGTCCGCAATGGGCAGTTGCCTCCGGGCGAACCTCTTTAATGGCATTATAAAGCATCAAAGCCGTACCGCTGGGGGCATCTACCTTCCGGTTGTGGTGGGTCTCCACAATCTCAATATCTGCATCGGGGAAGAAGGCGGCGGCCTGCTTTGCCACCTTGCAAAGCACCGCAATACCAAGGCTCATATTGCCGGAATAGAACACCGGGATCTCCTTGGCTGCTTCAAAAATCAGGGCTTTTTCCTCTGCCGTGTGTCCGGTGGTGCCGATGACGGCGGCAAAGCCGTTTTCTTTGGCGTAGGAGAGGACATCTGCAACCGCGCTGTGATGGGAAAAGTCGATGATCACATCGCCGCACCGCTTTCCCAATTCCCCGAAGGTCTTTGGTACGTTATTCTCCCCGTCAAGGCTCACAAGACCGATAACTTCAGCCCCCAAAGCTTCCCGGATCAGCTTACCCATTGCGCCGTTGGCGCCGCAAACGATTGCTCTCATTTTAATACCCCCAGCGCCCGCATACGGGCGAACATAATTTCTTTATTCTTTTCCGTCATTGGCACAAGGGGCAGACGGACATAATTTTCGCAGAAGCCCATTTCCGCAAGGGCGGCCTTGACGGGGATGGGATTTACTTCGCTGAAAAGGCTGTGGATAAGAGGCAGCAGCTCTAGCTGCCGGGCGGCAGCGCCGGCAAAATCACCGGCAAACATCCTATCTGCCAGCGCCACGGTTTCTTTAGGCATCACATTGGAAACAACGCTGATACAGCCCATAGCGCCCATAGCCATCATAGGCTGGATAAGACCGTCCTCACCGGAGTAAATGTCCAGTCTGTCACCGCAGGTGGCGAAAAGCTCCATTACCTGCGCCATATTGCCGCTGGCTTCCTTAATGCCACAGATCTTCGGGTGGTCAGCCAAAACAGATACCGTTTCCGGCAGGAGGTTACAGCCTGTCCGGGAGGGAACGTTGTACAAAATAACCGGCTTGTCCGATGCATCGGCAACGGCGGTGTAATGGGCGATAAGACCTCCTTGGGTGGATTTGTTGTAATAAGGAGTTACCACCAAAACGCCGTCAGCGCCGTGATCGCAGGCAAAACGGGTAAAGTCCAGAACGTACCGGGTATCGTTGGTGCCGGTGCCGGCAATGACAGGGACGCGACCGTCAACGTGGCGAAGAACGAAACGAATCACTTCTTTCCGCTCTTCAGGGGACATAGTGGCGCTTTCGCCCGTGGTGCCGGTGGGGATCAGCGCATTGATGCCGTTTTCAATTTGAAAGTCAATCAAACGGGCAAGAGAATCAAAATCAATACCCTGCGCGGTCATAGGGGTGGCCAATGCAGTGGCAATGCCCTTGAATATTGTATTTTTCATAGGTTTCTCCTCCTTCTCTTTTCGGATTACCTTTTTTCTTATTTTACCACACTTAAACGGAAAAGGGAATATATAATTTTCGGGACACCGCGCTTTTTTGCGGTGTCCCATAGTTTATACGCAAAACTGATTGAAAAATTCATAAAGGGGCGTGAGGGCTTCCAAAAGCGCTCCTACACGGTTAGCCAATTCAGGCCCAAAAGTGTCCGGGTTAAATTCCTCACTGCAAACGCAGGCAATATTGCCCTTCCAGGAAAAATAGGGGAGCAGGGCAGGGTCTTCTGTGGGTTTCGGCCTTTTGTAAAGCTCTGCGGTGATGGGAATCCCCGTCTTTTTCTCCGTATCCCGGATCAGCTTCAAAAAGGGCTTGGGATTTGCAGCAATATGGCGGCGGATGGCTTCCATCGTGGTCGGTCTGGGACGCCACAAAATAAAGCCGTAGGAGATCCCGTCCGGGGTGATCTCAAAATACAGGCAAGGGTTCTCTGCCCACCATTCCACATCTTTTCGGATGCAAATCCAAAGGCTTTCTTTGTAGGGAAGGGGATGGTGCATCCGGGCATCCCGGTAAATACGGCTGACCTTCAAAAGATTTCCGGGCTTGTCCAGAAAAGGCGTGAACAGTTGCTTTCCCAATTCCTTCGTAGGCTCGTAAAGATAGGTCACATACTCTTTTTTGTGTTCCAAAAACCATTCCCGGTTGTTGTTAAGACGGATTCCCCAAAGGAAATCTACGGTTTCCGGTGAATATCCCTTAAACATTTTCTGCCTCTTTCTTTTCTGTTTCTCTTATTTGTCCCGCAACCGTGCAGCGGTCGGCATAGACACAGCCCGGAAAGCCACAATCAACGCTGCTAAGCTTACCGTCTTCAAATTCCGCGCAGACGGTGCGGCTTTGGTCACAGGCGCGGCAATAGCCGGAGATAAAAAACTCTTTTTCCATTTTATTTCTCTTTCGTAATGCAAAATCCCAAAGGCGCTAACCGAAGCAGGCCGGGGCGTTTGCGTGTGATATTATTGCCGAAGAGTACATCATCGGGGGAAATATCCCAATTTTCATCGCTTCGGTTTACATAAATATGAAGCTTGCTGTCCTTATCTTTCCGGGTAAAGTGGAGAAGGCCACCGGATGCATAACAAAATTCCGTTTTACCGGTCCGCAGAGCCGCTTCCTGCCGACGAAGCTGACCTAATTGACGATAATGCTCCCGAATTGTGGGATTTTCCTTGCCCCAGGGGTAGGGGCGTCGATTAAAGGGATCTTTGCCGCCCTCCATTCCGGCTTCATCACCGTAGTAAATGCTGGGCGCGCCGGGAAGGGTAAATTGTAAAAAGGAAGCAGCCAGCAGCCGCATTTCTGCTAATTTTCGCTGTCTTGCAGAGAGAAAACGTTCAGCCAGCACCTCCCGCGGGCCGTCAAAGCTGTCCACAAGGGCGGTGAGGATTCGGGGGGTATCGTGGGTACCCAGCAAATTCATATTGCAGTGGATAACTTGAGGCGGGTAGTTCTCCAAAATGGTCATCACCCGTTCCCGGAAGCGCTGTCCGTCATCCATACCCCGCATAAATTCCAAAATGGCGGTGCGGAAGGGGTAATTCATACAACTGTCCAATTCCCCGTCCACGAAATAACGTCTGCGGATATTGTAGGCAATTTTATAGGAGGCATCCTCCCATACCTCGCCCATCAGCAAGGCGTCTGGCTTTAACTGACGGAGACGGTTTTTTAGTCGAAGAATAAAGCTGTCCGGCAGTTCATCCGCCACATCCAGTCGGAAACCGTCTGCGCCCAGTCTCAGCCAGTGGGCAATCACAGAATCCTCGCTGTCTATGATGTAGTCCATAAAGGCCGGGTCGTTCTTGTTGACTGTGGGGAGGGTATCAAAGCCCCACCAGCTCTTGTAGCGGTCGGGGTAATCGTAGAATTGATACCAAGTATAATACGGGGAGTTTTCGGTACAATAAGCGCCCTTTTTCCCGAAATTTCCGTATTTATCAAAGTATAGGCTGTCTGCGCCGGTGTGGGAAAACACACCGTCCAGCACTACCCGAATGCCCCGGGCGTGGGCAGCATCGCAGAGGGCGGCAAAGTCCTCTGTGGTTCCCAGCATAGGGTCGGGGGATTTATAATCTGCGGTGTCGTAGCGGTGGCTGGAAAAGCTCTTACTGATGGGATTTAAATAGAGAATATTCACGCCCAAAGAGGCGATATAGTCCATTTTTTCTGTAATTCCCCGGAAATTACCCCCATAAAAGTCATTATTGAGGATTTTTCCTTGGGGATCGGGCTGCCAAAGAACCTCTTCCTCCCAGTTTTTGTGGAGGATAAAAGGCTGCAGTTTACCGGTTAGATCGCAATCACCGGACTTGGCAAAACGGTCAGGGAAAACCTGATAGATTACCGCGCCCTTGGCCCAATCGGGGGTCACAAAGTCTTCCGGGATACAGCTTATCTGCCAACAGTCGCCGTACTCCATATTGGTGTCGTGTCCCTGCTTAAAAAGACGGAAGTGGCTGTCCGGCTTGTGAATGCGGAAAAAGTAAAAGAAAAGGCCGGGCGCTTCAAAGGAAAATTCGCCCCGGTAAATGGCGTAAAGACCCTCCCGGTGGGAAAGTCCCATCGGTACGGAAAAAAATTCCTCCCCGTTTTCCCGGCAAATCACACATTCCGCAAAGGTCGTGGGAACGGAGGTGGGAATATGCAAATGCAGCGTGCAGATTTGCCCCGGCACCAGTGTGCCGAAGGGAGCTTTGAAGCATTCCTTATGAGCGTCATATAAGATACGCATACTAGCCTCCTGTGAGGAAAATGAAAAAATTGGAAGCGTGCAGGGCACGCTTCCAATGGGTGTTACGCATTGCACATCTGGGTAAACAGTGCCATATATTTTTCTGCCGGTTTGTCCCAGCTGAAATCCTGAGCCATATCCTTTGCAATCAGCCCTTTAAAGGCTTCCGGCTTTTGGCTGTACAGATGCAGACAGTTCTCCACAGCTTGACGGAAATCATCTCCGTTGTAGCTTTGAAAAGTAAAGCCGAGGCCACCTTCACCGTTTTCATCCACACCGGGAACAGTGTCCCGAAGACCGCCGGTAGCGTGGACAACGGGGACAGTGCCGTAACGCATGGCGTTCATTTGGCTCAGACCGCATGGCTCGCTCTTAGAGGGCATCAGATAGATGTCACCGCCGGCATAAATCCGGGAGGCGAGACCCAAATTGAAGGTAATCTTTGCTGCAACCCGATCAGGGTACTTGTCTGCAAGAGTGCGGAAGAAGTCCTCGAATTTCTCGTCGCCTGTGCCCAAAATGAGCAGCTGGAAGTCATTTCTTGCCAAAAGGTCTTCAATGGCGTAGCACAGAAGATCCAGGCCCTTATGTCCCACCAACCGGGTGACCATAACGAGCAGAGGCGTGTTTGCCTTTTTGGGGAGACCCACTTCCTCCTGGAGAGCGGCTTTACATTGGGCTTTGCCGCGGCGGAAGGCCTTCTTGTGGTAATGGGCAGGCAGCGCAGGGTCGGTTTCGGGGTTAAAGGTGTTTGTGTCAATGCCGTTGGTAATGCCGGTCAGCTTCCAGCCTGCCTGGGCAATCACACCGTCAAGGCCGTGGGCAAAGTAGGGATACATCAATTCCTTGGCATAACTTTCGGAAACGGTGGTAACAAGATGGGCGGTTTCAATTGCGCCTTTCATCATATTTACCGCGCCGTTCATATCCAGTACTCCCCGGTAATTTTCAGGCAGCGCCAGCACATCGTCAAAGAAACCCATATCTGCCCAACCCTGGTACTCGATGTTGTGAATTGTAAACATACACTTAGTGCCGGGGAAGAGGGGAGAATACTGCGCGGAAAGGAAGGTGGGGATGAGAGCGGTCTGCCAATCGTTGCACTGGATGACGTCCGGCTTAAAATTCAGCGCCACCATCGCATCCAGGCAGGCTTTGGAGAAGAAAGCGAAACGTTCGCTGTCATCACCGTGGCCGTAAATTGCGCCATCCCGATCTCCGAAATAGTAGAGGTTGTCAATGAAATAGACCTGTACGCCATCATTTCGGCCTGAAAGCCGCAGAATGCCGGCGTATTGCTGCCGCCAGCCGAGCGAAACGTAAAAGGCTTTCACAAGCTCGGTTTTAATGGCGGGATTGTTGCGGATTTTTCCGTAGTAAGGCAGAAACAGCGCCACTTCATTGCTGGGGATTCGCTGCAGGGCGCTGGGAAGTGCCTCCATTACGTCGCCCAGTCCACCGGATTTAATATAGGGAGCGCCCTCCGACGCTACAATGGCAATTTTCATACGGTTTCACCACGCTTCAGGATGACAGGGTTATTGGGGGTGCCTACCAGGCGCGCGCCGGGGCTGACGACTACATCCTTATCGAGTATGACGCACTTTAGGTAGCAGTTTTCGCCTACTACGGTGTCATTCATAATGACGCTGTCCTCAATGACTGCGCCCACGCCCACATGAACGTGGCGGAAAAGCACGCTGTTGCGCACCGTGCCCTCCAGCATACAGCCGTCAGCCAAAGTGCAATTGTCAAGACGGCAGTTTTCACCGTAGTAGCTGGGAACCTGGTCGCGAACCTTGGTGTAAATGGGGTGCTCGCCACGGAAGAGCGCTTCCCGAATCTTGGGGTCGATGAGGGCGAGATTTGCCGCATAGTATTCCTCAGTGGATTCGGTAAAGAGTACAACACCGTCATATTCATAAACATTTACGGTCAGCGCGCCTGCCTGATACTGCCGCAGGACAAAGTCACGTTCAAAGCGGTACAGATTGCGGGCGACAGCTTCCTTTACGTTATGCAGAAGCAGATCCTTGGAGACGATAAACAGACCCATAGAGGCAAGGTAACCCTCGGGCGCTACATAGTCAACAGCCATATCGCAGATCTCACCGTCTTTGCGGGAGATGGCCATATCCAGCCGCTTTTTGCCGTTGGCAACACCGGCCTTCATCACGACAGTAATGTCCTTACCGCTGGCGATATGGGATTCTACTACCTTATTCAGGTTTATATTGCAAAGAACACTGGGGTCAGCAAGAACCACATACTCCTCGTCACCGTAGATGAGTACGTTCATCGCGCTGTTAAGCGCATCCAGCTTGCCGCGGTAGCTGCTGTTTGTGCCGCTGGAGTAGGGGGTGAGGAACTCCAGACCGCCCTCCTGCAGCTCCAAATCCCATTCTTCACCGGAGCCAACGTGGTTCATCAGAGATTGGTAGTTGTAGCGGGAGATAATGCCGATATGGCGGATACCGCAGGCTGCCATATTGGAAAGGGCAAAGTCGATCTGGCGGTAACGGCCGCCGTAGGGCAGGGAGGCCATAGTACGCTTGTTGGTCAGTTCGCCCAAAGAGCTGTCATAAATATTGGCGAAAATAATACCCATCAAATTCATAATTTTTCCTCCCTTACAGCATTTCACCGGGGAACAGCACGCTGCCCCGGGGCACGATTGCATTTTTCTGGGTTACACTGATTTCTTTCTTTTCGCCCGCTGCGAAAGTGCCGCCGACCACGGCGTTGGCGCAGACACGGCTGTTTTCGCCCAAAATGGCGTGACGGACAATAGCGCCGGCCTCAATAACGGTGCCGGGCATCAGAACAGAGTCTTCTACTGTTGCGCCTTCACCAACGTAACAGCCGGTGGAGACGATGCTGTGCTTTACCGTGCCGAAAATCTCCGAGCCTTCTGCAATGAAGCAGTTGACAGTCCGGGCCTTTTCGTCGATGTAGCTGGAAGGCATAGCGCTGTTACGGGCGTAGATGCGGTCGCGGCCCGTGCCGCGGATGTCAAATTCCGGATTTTTGCCCAAAAGCTCCATATTGGCTTCCCAAAGGGAGTCGATGGTACCCACGTCCTTCCAGTAACCTTCAAAGCTGTAAGCCATCAGCTTCTTGCCGTCGCCCAGAAGATTCGGGATGATGTTCTTGCCGAAGTCGTTCTCAGAATTCGGGTCGTTTTCGTCGGCGGTCAGATAATCCCGGAGGACTTTCCAGTTAAAGACGTAAATGCCCATAGAAGCGTTGGTGGACTTGGGAACCTTGGGCTTCTCCTCAAATTCATAGATAGTGCCGTCGGAATGGGTATTCATAATGCCAAAGCGGCTGGCCTCTTCCAGGGGAACATTACGCACAGCGATGGTGCAGTCTGCGCCGGTCTTTTCGTGATGGTTAATCATAGCAGCGTAATCCATCTTGTAGATGTGGTCGCCGGAGAGAATCAGCACATACTCGGGATCGAACCGGGAGATGAAGGCCAAATTCTGATAAATGGCGTTGGCAGTACCTTTATACCACTCGGACTTTTTGCTCTGGGCATAGGGGGGCAGCACCTGGGCGCAGCAGTGGGACTTATTAAGACCCCAAGGCTGGCCATTGCCAATATACTCGTTAAGCTCTAAGGGCTGATACTGGGTCAGAATGCCCACCGTATCAATACCGGAGTTAACGCAGTTTGAAAGCGGGAAATCAATGATGCGGTACTTGCCGCCAAAGGGAACTGCAGGCTTTGCAGTGTTCTCGGTCAGAACCTTCAGGCGGCTGCCTTGACCGCCGGCCAAAAGCATAGCGACACAGCGCTTTTTATGAAAAAACATAGCAATTACTCCTTATACTCCGTATTTGCAGAAAGAGGCGAAAAATGCCTATTCTCCTGCATAAAACTCCACCACTAACATACCACATTTTTTGCAATTAGGAAAGGGGTAAATTACATAGATTTGCAGAAATTTTTTTGGACAAATTATACAAAATCATAAAAACGAACAAAGAGACTTGTGTCGAAAATGCCAAATTATTAGAAATTTTTGTACAAAAACACCAAAAAAGTTTAGTAAAATATTTTTTGAATAGCCAAAGGGCAGACGGCATAGGCTGATAGGGGTGATAAAAATGCTGCAATCAATTAAAAAGAACTGGAAAACCTATGCCCTTTTCGTGGGGATAACGCTGTTTATCGGTGCATTATCGGCCTTTTTCAGCCGAAATGGAATGGAGGGGTTTCAGGAAAATGTGACCCAGCCGCCGCTGTCTCCGCCAATGATCCTGTTCCCTATCGTCTGGACGATTCTCTATATCCTAATGGGGATCGGGGCGACAAGGGTCTATTTAGAGGGTGCAAAGCCCGGAAAAAGCCGCTGCCTTAACCTATATGTGGTTCAGCTTGTATTCAATTTCTTTTGGAGCCTGATTTTCTTTAACGCCAGAGCCTACGGCTTCGCTTTCTTGTGGCTGCTGATACTGCTGTTTCTTGTTGTTTGGATGACATTTTGCTTCTGGAAAACGGATAAGCTTTCCGGCATCTTGCAAATTCCGTATATTTTGTGGCTTTTATTTGCGGCTTACCTGAATTTCGCCATTTGGCAGCTAAACTAAGTAGAAATCACCCCGGCTTGTGTGTTTATTACAAGCCGGGGGTTGCTTTTTCCACGCAAGGGGCATATAATAGAGCATAGAAACGGAAGTGAGAAAATGAAGGCTTTTCGCCATTTTTGTACCATCACAAAGCATAAACTCTTGGTAATGGACGGTTGTTTCCGGGTAGGTCTTATTTGGCAGGGCATCACCCACGACTTATCTAAATATTCGCCTACGGAATTTGGCAGCGGTATGCGCTACTATCAGGGTAACCGCAGCCCCAATGCTGCCGAGCGAGAGGACAAGGGATATAGCAATGCCTGGATGCATCATAAGGGCAGAAACCGCCACCATTACGAATATTGGACGGATATGAATATGGAGTCCCGGCAATATGAGCCGGTGCCGATGCCGCGAAAGTATTTGGTGGAGATGGTGATGGACCGCCGGGCGGCCTGTAAGGTTTATCAGGGGGATAAATATACCGACGGCTCTGCGCTGGCTTATTTTACCGGCAGTATCGAGAAACAGCGGATGCACCCCAAGACCGCCCGGGAATTGGACTACCTGCTTTTGATGCTGAAGGAAAAAGGCGAGAAGGAAACATTTTGTTATATTCGCCATAATGTGCTGAATGGAAAACCCTTTCCGTGGGAAGAATAAGAAAGGCAAAACTTTTTTAGAAAAAGTATTGACATTTGGCAATTTTTGCGTATAATAAACAAGGTCCCGATAGAGGATTAGTGTAACGGTAGCACACCGGACTCTGACTCCGTTCGCGGGGGTTCGAATCCCTCATCCTCTGCCAATAAGAAAAGCCACCCTGTTGGGTGGCTTTTCT
>JAZOMT010000007.1:0-43875 GCA_045654085.1 Faecousia sp.
TATCCGGCGCAGGACACGGTATAAGCCGGAGATAGATCTGGTATAACCACGCTGACGCAGCTTGACCCAAAACACCACCAAACCGGCATGGGGATTTCTGCGGCGCATATCTTTGATAAGTTTTATCTCGTCTTCCGTGTGGTGAGTGGGATGGCTGTGGGGACGATGGGACCGATCTGCGAGCGATCGGAGCGTACCATCATACTTTTTGAGCCAACGGTAAATGTTTTGTCTGCTGGTTTTATAGCGGATTGCAGCTTTTGTTACACCTTTTTTCAAAGAAAATTCAATTACTACTTGCCTAAACCGCATGTCTTGTGTTATCTTATTCATAGTGAATAGGGGTGCACCTGCCTTTCGGTTTTGTCTGGACAACTCAACCATAACACAGGTCGCCACTATTCACTATTCTTTTTTTCTTATTTGTCACACATCATTGTAACACCAACATTCTCTTTGCAAATTATTAACTATCCACTGTCAATTCTCAATTAAAGAGCACCGCCGGATGGCGGTGCTCTTTTGTTAGGCAATCGGTTCAAAGTCGGCAGCACCGTGTTTGCACAGGGGGCAGACGATGTCGTCGGGGAGGGTGTCGCCCTCGTAGACCCAGCCGCAGACCTTGCACACGAAGCCCTTCTTGCCGTCGGTTTCCGGCTTGGGCTTTACGTTGTTCTGATAATAGGTGTAGCTCATAGTCTCCTGATTGCCAATTACTCTTGCTTCCGTAACGGCGCAGATGAACATACCGTGGGTGCCAAGATCCACATACTGCTCCACCTTCAGGCTCATAAAGGCATTGATATGCTGGGGCAGGAAGCGCAGTCCGTTATCGGAACGCAGTTCCTCCACACCGGCAAACTTATCCGCAGTACGGCCACTCTGGAAGCCGAAGTTCTGGAAGATGGAGAAGGGGGCGGTGATGTCCAAGCAGTTAACGTTCATCATACCGGTCTGCTTGATGACGTGGTGGGAGTAATTGTCTTTATTGATGGTGACCGCTACCCGGTTGGGGGTGTTGGTGACCTGCGTGACAGTATTGACGATGAGACCGTTGTCCTTCTTGCCATCGTTGGAGGTAACTACATACAGACCGTAGCCAATGTTAAACAGCGCAGTCAGGTCGTTCTTGTTGGCGGTAGAATCCTGACGGGCGAGATACTCCCGGCACAGCTCGTCAGACATCTTTTCAATTTGGGTACGGCTTTCCTCACTGAGCGCGGAGAGGATGCGGACATTGTTTTCCGTATAGTTAATGTTCTTACAAGTTTCCAGCATCTTTCGCATCACCTTGGCGGCAAGGGGCGCCCAAGAACCGTTTTCCATCAGGGCAACGGTGCGGTTCTGGAAATTCCGCTCGGTCAGGTGGATGATATAGTCCCGCATAAAGGGGAACACGTCGGCGTTATAGGTGGTGGTTGCCAAAACGATCTTATTATACTTAAAGGCATCGGCAACGGCCTCGGGCTGGTCACAACGGGCAAGGTCGTGCACAATGACCCTGGGGCAGCCCTTTTCGGTGAGCTTTTGCGCCAGCAGCTCCACGGCGGCCTTGGTGTTGCCGTAGACGGAAGTATAGGCAATGACGATGCCTTCTGCTTCCGGCTGGTAGGATGACCAAAGGTCGTAAAGCTTCAGATAGTGACCCAAATTCTCTGTCAGCATCGGGCCGTGGAGGGGGTAAATGGCAGAAATCTCCAAGGTAGAAGCCTTTTTCAGCAGCGCCTGCACCTGCGGACCGTACTTGCCTACGATACCGATGTAGTAACGGCGGGCTTCGTCCTCCCAAGGCTCCTCGCGGTCCAGTGCGCCGAACTTACCGAAGCCGTCGGCAGAGAAAAGCACCTTGCTGTAAAGATCATAAGTAACGATAACCTCCGGCCAGTGGACCATCGGCGCGGCAACGAAGGTGAGGGTGTGTTTGCCCAGCGGCAGGGTATCGCCCTCAGCGACCACGATGCGGCGGTCTGCATAGTCGGTGCCGAAAAAATTCTGCATCATTGCAAATGCCTTGGCGGAAGAGACTACCACAGTCTCAGGGTAGACCTTCAGGAAATTGGCAATATTTGCAGAGTGGTCAGGCTCCATATGCTGGATGACTAAGTAATCCGGCTGACGGTCACCCAAAACCGTGTGGATATTATCCAGCCATTGGTGGGTGAAATTCTTATCCACCGTGTCCATAACGGCAACTTTTTCGTCTACGATCACATAGGAATTGTAGCTCATACCGTTCGGAACAACATACTGCCCCTCAAACAAATCAACCTGATGATCGTTGACACCTACATAGTGAAAATCCTCAAATAATTTCATAGGAAACCTCCTTTGTTATATTAAAAATAGTATAGCATATTTTCCCAAAAAAAGAAAGTGTTTTTTGTAAATTTACAAAAAATTTTTTAAGGCTTTTTGTACCACTTGCGTGGCGGAGAGAATGGTGCTATAATGCTTGCATAAATGGGAAGGGGTGAAAGGATGGAACTGCGTCACAAGGCAGTGGAAGGCGGCAGGCTTTCCCAGATTCTACGGGAAGAAATGGGAATGTCCATAAGCCTTATGAATAAGCTCAAATGGGATAATCGGCTGCTTGTCAATGGCACCTCTTGCCATACAGACCATCCCGTACAGCCGGGGGACATTGTAACTGCCATTCTTCCTGACCCGGTGCCGGAATATCCGGCGCAGGAGGGCGCGCTTACCGTCCTGTACGAGGATGAACATTTGCTGGCGGTGGAAAAACCTGCCGGAATGCTGATTCATCCCTCCCGCGCCTGCAATACAGGGACACTGGCAAATTTTGTTTTGGGATACTATAAAAAAACAAAGCAAAGCTGCGCTTTTCACCCCGTTACCCGGTTGGACCGGGATACCTTTGGGGTGGTTTTACTGGCGAAAAATGCCCATATTCATGCCCTTATGATGGCGCAGCTTCGGGAAAAAGCGATTAAAAAGACCTATTTTGCCCTTGTTTATGGTGTTTCGCCGGCAGAAGGGGTAATCGACGCGCCCATTGCCCGCAGAGAACCGCCAAGCCTAATTCGGTATGTGGATACAAACGGCAAGCCCTGCCGGACAGAATATACTCGGTTGGAAAACCGGGAAAGATACAGCCTTTTGGAGCTGCATCCTATCACCGGGCGTACCCATCAGCTACGTGTACATTGCGCCCATATGGGCTTTCCTATATTGGGTGACCCCCAGTACGGAAGCGAAAAATCGCTGGCGCTTTCCCGGGAAATGGGTATTGAGACCCAAGCCCTTTGCGCTGGTAGATTGGAATTTTCCCATCCAATTACCGGACAGGAACTTTGTATAGAAACAAAGATGACGGTATACAATCGGTAGTTAACGTGTTATAATGCAATTAATCTCCAATTAAGAGGGTGGAAACCTTGAAAAAAATGCTGTTTATTCTCAATCCCAATGCAGGACAGCGAAAAGCAAATAAGTACCTCGCGGATATTTTGGCGATTTTTAATCGGGCGGGGTTTGACGTCCATACCTATGTGACCTCCGGACAGGGAGAAGCCTTTGAGCAGGCAAAATCCCGGGCGGGGGAGATGGATATTGTGGTCTGCTGCGGTGGTGACGGTACTTACAATGAGACGATGTCCGGACTGTTGCACAGCGGCGCGGATACGCCCATCGGATATATACCGGCCGGCTCCACCAATGATTTTGCCAGTAGTTTGGGTCTTCCCACAAATCCCCTTGAGGCGGCAAAGGTCATAACCCGCGGCTGTGTCCGTAGTTACGATGTGGGTTCTTTTGGCGGCCGGTATTTTGCTTATGTGGCGTCCTTTGGCGCTTTTACCCGCACCAGCTATGCTACACCTCAGAGCATTAAAAACTCCCTTGGACATATGGCCTATCTCCTGGAGGGCATTCAGGAGCTGTCTCAAATCAGAACCCATCACCTGCGCTTTGAGACCGATGAGGGAGTGGTAGAGGATGATTTTCTGTTCGGTGCAATCTGCAATTCTACCAGTCTTGGGGGCATACTAAAACTGGATCCCAGTGTGGTAGATATGCGGGACGGAAAATTTGAGCTTTTATTGGTTCGCGCGCCCCGGGATCTTACGGAGTTGGCATCTTGTCTGCAAGCAGTACAAACCAAAAAGTACAACTGTAAGATGATGACCTTCCTCAATACCCGTACCGTCAGGGTGACTGCGCCGGAAGATATGCCTTGGACCGTTGACGGGGAAAAGGAAGAGGGACACGGAGAAATTTGGGTGGAAAACCTGCAACACGCGCTGAAAATTGCTTACAAAGGAAGAAAATAATGCTTAACACCACACTATGCTATATTCTCCGGGGGAATGATGTGCTGATGCTCCACCGGGTGAAAAAGAAGAATGACATCAATAAAGATAAGTGGATCGGTATCGGCGGGAAATTTGAGCCAGGCGAAACCCCTGAACAGTGCCTGCTTCGGGAAGCCAAGGAAGAAACGGGGCTGCGGCTTATCGGCTACCGCTATCGGGGCATTGTCACATTTTTGACGGAAAAGCCGGAATATGACCAGGATATGCACCTTTTTACTGCCGATAGATTTGAGGGCGAGCTGAAGGTTTGCGACGAAGGTGATCTCCAATGGGTGAGCCGTGACTTTTTGGATACGCTGCCCCAATGGGAAGGGGATAAGATCTTTTTGAAGCTTCTGTGGGAGGATGCGCCCTTCTTTAAGCTGACCCTCCAGTACGAGGGAGATAAACTGATAAGCGCTGTATTAAACGGAAAAGAACTGGACCGGAATTAGAAAATCCGGTCCGTTTTTTGTTGCATTTAGGAAAAAGAAGGCGTATAATGAATCTGTTATGTAATTTTACAGATAGGAGGACACAGCGATGATATTTGGAAAGCATATTAACCGCTATTATCGGAAATATGCGCTGTCGCTATTTTTTGGTTTACTGACGCTGGCAATGGTGGACTACCTACAGCTTATTATCCCCAAGCTCTACCGTATGGTCGTCAACGGCATGGATAAGGGTGTTGTGGATATGGACGGCGCGATGGTGGCATTTGATATGAATTTTCTTTTGGATCATATCTGTATGCCAATGGTGGCGGTCATCATTGCCATTGTGATAGGCCGATTTTTGTGGCGTGTTTGCTTCTTTGGTGCGGCGGTGCGGCTGGAAGCGGATATGCGTAACCGGATGTTTGACCATGCCAAGGAGCTGAGCCGGGAGTATTATCAGGTCAATAAAGTAGGCGACCTGATGAGCCTTTTTACCAATGACTTGGATACCGTTCAGGAATGCTTCGGCTGGGGCGTTATGATGTTCTTCGATGCCCTGATGCTGGGTGTGATGGCCATCATCAATATGTGGGAAATGGACCCAGTGCTTACTGTTCTGTCGCTGATTCCTATGGCATTTTTGCTGGGCGCGGCTACTGTGGTGGGCCAGCACCTGACAAAGAAATGGGATATTCGGCAGGCGGCTTTTTCTAAGCTTTCCGACTTCTCTCAGGAGAGCTTTTCCGGCATTGCGGTCATTAAGGCCTTTGTAAAAGAAGCGGTAGAGCTGATGGCCTTTAAGAAGATCAATGTGGAAAACGAAGAGGCAAATATGGACCACACCAAGGCATCTGTCCTGATGCGTGTACTGGTGACTATGTTCGTGGAAAGCGTTATCTGCGTTATCTTAGGCTACGGCGGTTATCTTGTTTATAAGGGCGAATTCAATGCCGGTCAATTACTGGAGTTTATCGGCTATTTTAACGCCATTATCTGGCCCATTATGGCTGTTTCCGAGCTGATCGATATGACCAGCCGGGGTAAGGCTTCTCTTGACCGCTTGGGCGCGCTTTTGGATGCGGAGATCACTGTCAAGGATAAAGAGGGTGTTCCGGCACTGGAAAATGTCCGCGGTGACATTACCTTCAAAAATCTGACCTTCCGCTATCCCGACGGTGAGTTCGATGCCCTGCGGGATGTTTCCTTTGAAATCAAAGCCGGTGAGAACATCGGTCTTGTGGGCAAGACCGGCTCCGGCAAGACCACCTTGGTGGACTTGATTTTGCGGACATACAATGTGCCTGACGGTACTATTTTTATTGATGGTCAGGATGTGAACGAGGTCTCTATCCGCTCTGTGCGGCAGGCTTGTGCCTATGTGCCCCAGGACAATTTCCTGTTCTCTGATACTATTGAGAATAACATCGCCTTCGGCATCCCCGGAAAGACAGAGGCTTCTGTTGTTCACGCGGCCCGTATGGCGGATATCCACAGCAATATTCAGGAATTTTCCAAGGGCTACGGAACGGTGCTGGGCGAGCGCGGTGTTACTGTCTCCGGTGGACAGAAGCAGCGTATTTCCATTGCCCGGGCGCTTATCAAGGATGCGCCTATTTTGATTTTGGATGACTCCGTTTCTGCGGTGGACACCAAGACCGAAACCACCATTTTGCAGAATCTCCGGGATACCCGGGCGGGCAAAACCACGATACTTATCGCCCATCGTATCTCCACCATTGAGAATATGGACAAGGTTCTCTTTATTGAAGACGGCGCCCTTGCCGCCTTTGGACCCCACCCGGAGCTGTACCGCACCTGCCCGGCTTACCGGAAGATGGTAGACCTCCAAAAGCTGGAAGAGGAAGGAGGTCAGCACAATGCCTAACTGGTTTTATGAATACTTGCCCATTTTGATCGTGGGCGCACTGATCGGTACTTTTGCCATCGTATTTTTGGCTGCCTATTTTGCCCTTCGCAAGCGGCAGGAAAAGGACGAGGACCGGGAGCGCCATATGGCAGATAAGGAAATCATTGTCCGCCTGCTCCGGTACGCAAAGCCCTACTGGAAGAGCTTTATCGTGGTCTTTTTCGTGATGGTCCTCTCCATTGGCTACGATATTGCATCGCCCTTGCTGGTGGGTCATATCCAAGATGTCATTAAAGCAGACTTTGAACTTAGCTATCTGTTTTCTCTTGTGGCGGTTTATGCAGGGATACTGATTGTGTCGCTTATCTGTACCTATCTGCAGGCAATGATTTTGCAAAAGACCGGTCAGAAGATTCTGTCGCAAATGCGGCTGGACATCTTTACCCATATTGAAAAGCTCTCCCACGAGCAGCTCAATAACATTCCCGTCGGTAAGCTGGTCACCCGTGTGACCAACGACCCCAATGCTATTTCCTTTATGTTCACCAACATCATCGTGACGCTGGCGAAGAACACTATGGTCATTATCGGTGTTTTGGGCGCGATGCTGCTACTCAACTACGCGCTGACATTGATGATCCTGTGTTTCGTACCCTTTGTGGTGCTTTTTACGGTGATGTTCCGCCATTTCTCCCGAACTGCCCACCGGAAGGTCAGCACAGCAACCACCGATGTGAACACCTTCTTGTCTGAAAATATCTCCGGTATCAAGATTACCCAGATCTTCAATCAGGAAGATGCGAAAATGGCGCAGTTTAAGGAAAAGAGCGAAAAGCTCAAGAAGGCAAAATATAACCGTATGTTTGTCTTTGGTATTTTCCGCCCGATGGTCTATATGCTCTTCGTTTCCTCCAATCTGTGTCTGTTCTATATGGGCAGCCGCGGTATGATCGAGGACATTTCCTTCTTGGGACAGACCATTACCAGCGCGGTACTGGTGTCCTTTTATATGTTCATCTCTCGGTTCTTTAACCCCATCCAAACGCTTGCAGAGCAGTTTGATATGCTCCAGCGGTCCTTCGCATCTGCGGAAAAGATCTTCACGATCCTCGATATGGTGCCGGAAGTGGTAGACGAGCCGGATGCCATTGAGTTGGACGAAATCAAGGGCGAGATCGAATTTAAGGACGTTTGGTTCTCTTATAAGCCTGACGAGTGGGTCTTAAAAGGCGTGTCCTTCAAGATTGAACCCAAGCAGACCGTTGCCTTTGTCGGCTCTACCGGTTCCGGCAAGACCACGATTCTATCTCTGATTTGCCGTAACTACGACATTCAGAAGGGTCAAATCCTCATTGACGGAATCGATATTCGGAAGATCAAAATTTCTTCTCTGCGCCGTCACTTTGGACAGATGCTGCAGGATGTGTTCCTGTTCTCCGGTACAATCCGCAGTAATATCCTGCTGCGGAAAGAAGATGTGACCGACGAGGAAGTGATGGAGGCCTGCCGCTATGTCAATGCGGATTCCTTTATCAGCAAGCTGGAAAATGGTCTTGACGAGCCGGTTCGGGAGCGAGGCAACAACTTCTCCGCCGGTCAGCGGCAGCTGCTGAGCTTTGCCCGGACCATTATCCACAAGCCTGCGGTGATGATCCTCGACGAAGCCACCGCCAACATTGATACCGAGACGGAGATCCTCATTCAAGATTCCTTGGAGAAGATGAAAAACATCGGCACTATGCTGATCGTTGCCCACCGTCTTTCCACCATTCAGCACGCGGATAATATTATCCTGCTGAGTAAGGGACAGATCGTGGAGCAGGGCAATCACAAGGAGCTGCTTGCATTGCAAGGAAAGTACTACCATCTCTACACCTTGCAATATAACAAGGAACAGCTACAAAATGGATAAAAACTACCCGACCTTGGGTCTCCAAGGTCGGGTGTTTTTATGCAAAAATACCGAAAAAACAGGTAAAACTTGCAATTTTACGGGAAAAGCATTAGAATAACAATGTATAAGATAATTAAGGTTGAAAGGAAGTGCTTACTATGAAGAAAACAGCCCTTATTTGGTCCATTGTTGGCGGCTCGGTTGCTGCGGTTGCTGCTGCGGTTGCCATTGTGGTGGCAGTGCTCAATCCTGCGCCTAAGCCGGAGCCTACGGAGCCTCCAACGGATCCGAAGCCAGTGCTTGTGGAGCAGATTACGGTTTCGGCAGAGAAAACAGCGATCTATATTGGTGATTCCCTGCAACTGTCGGCCGCTGTGTTGCCGGAAGATGCAGAGAATAAAGAGGTTTCTTGGTCGATTGTAACCGGCGCAGAACTGGCTACCATTTCTGAAACGGGACTTCTTGTCGGTATGACACCCGGCCAGGTAATTGTAAGAGCCGAGGCAAAGGACGGCTCCAACATCTACGGAGATTTTATGCTGGATGTGAACCAGCTTCCGCTGGTCAATGTACAGACCATCACGCTGTCCAGCGATAAGAACAATGTGGATATGGGCAAGCAGCTTCCTATCCGCGCAGAGGTTTTGCCTGCGGATGCGGATAATAAGACACTACGCTGGGAAGTGACTTCCGGCACAGAATTTGCGGAAATTGACGGAAGCGGTGTGCTCACCGGTAAGAAAGCCGGCAATGTGACTGTCCGCGCTACCGCAGAGGATGGCTCCGGTGTTTATGGTGAGATTACCATTAAAGTCAATCCTGCACCTGTCATAAATGTAACATCTATCACCATTTCCGGTGTAAAGGACATAAAAGTGGGGGACAGCCTGCAGCTTTCCGCGGCGGTAAAGCCGGACAATGCCACAAATAAGGGCATTACCTGGTCGATTTCTTCCGGCTCTTCCTATGCCACCATTACCGATGCCGGTAAGCTGACGGCTAAGGCAGCGGGTACGGTAAAAGTAAAGGCAACAGCCAAGGATGGCTCCGGTGTTTCTGCGGAAGTGACAGTGAAGATCGCTGCCGTAACCGTAAAGGTCACGAAAGTAACCATTTCCGGCGCAAAGGATATTAAGGTGGGGGACAGCCTGCAGCTTTCCGCTGCGGTAAAGCCTGATAATGCTACCAATAAGAGCATTACTTGGTCTATCTCTTCTGGCTCTTCCTATGCCACCATTACCGATGCCGGTAAGCTGACTGCCAAGGCCACCGGTACGGTGAAGGTGAAAGCGACTGCCAAGGACGGCTCCGGCGCGTCCGCGGAAGTGACAGTGAAGATTACTGCAAAGACAGTTTCCGTGACATCTGTCACGCTGTCTGCCAGTAAGACCACGATTTATGTAGGCGATACTTTGCAGCTTGCTGCGGCAGTAAAGCCGGATAATGCTACCAACAAGAATGTTACTTGGAGCGTTTCCTCCGGCTCTGCACGGGGTTCTGTAGATGCTTCCGGTAAGCTGACGGCAAAAGCTGCCGGCTCTGTGACAGTCAAGGCGACCGCCAAAGACGGCTCCGGCAAATCTGGCACAATTACCATTACTATTAAGGAAAAAGCCTTGTGGGAGGGCAGCGGTACGGAGAGTGACCCCTTCCTGATCCGCAACCTGACAGATCTTAAGAATTTGCAGAAGGTAGTAGATAAAGCCGGTTATTACTACCGTCAGGTGGCGGATATTGACTGCGCCAGCGTTGGTAACTGGATCACCATCGGTACAGAGGAGACACCTTTCCGTCACCATATCGATGGCGGCGGTTATAAGATCTCCAATCTGTGCTTCGATGGGGATGCTACCGCGTTGTTCCAACGGGTTGAAGATTCTCATTTCAAGAATATGAATATCGTCAATGCCCACTCCAAGGACAATCATCGCACCGAAGAAAACCGTACCGATAAGCTGCCTGGCGGTGGCGAAGCTACCGGTGCCATCGTGGGCTACGGCAGTGGATGCTCCTTTGAAAACTGCACCGCAACGGTGAATTTCCAAAGCTCCAATTCCACCACCGGCGGCTTGATCGGCGGTGTGGAACTGAAAAATGAAAAGTATGTTCTGATGAATAATTGCCGCGTCACCGGCACCATCACCAGCGGTGGCTTCGCTGGCGGATTGATTGGCAATATCAGCACTTATCTTTCTGACGGCGACTATAAGCCCGCAGAAACCATCACCGTTGAAAACTGCTCTGCTGATGTTGAGATCATTATCTTCACCACCAGCATCGAAGCTCCCTGTGTTGGCGGTTTGATCGGCAAGTCCTTTGGCGTGCTGGTGGAGAAGTGCCATACTGCCGGCACTATCCATGTAATCGATGGTGATATCGGCGGACTGATCGGTGATGCTGGCAACTATACGGATGTTACGCGCTGCTACTCCGAGATGGATATTTACATCTCCTCCGACGATCATTATGGAGGAGTCAGCGCCGGTGGTCTGATCGGCCATATCTACTCCCGTAGCGATGTGCATGACTGCTATGCCACCGGTAATATCACTGCGCCCTATATAGAGTGGAGTCCCTGTCAGGACAGCACCAACAAAAACGGCGGTCCTTGGCGCAGATATTATAATCCCTGTGGCAGTTTGATCGGCACACTGGAAGTATTCAAGGCATATAGCGAGAACGAAAAAATCACCATATATAACTGCTATGCCACCGGAAAGGTCAATGTTCCCAACATCTGCGAGGATCAGCGGGTGTACTGCCACGGTGCGTTGATTGGCCTGATTCTTGATCGTAACACGGTACTGAGCAGCAACATAAAGGATACCGGAAAGAAGGATCTGACCGGTTGGGATGACTTTAAGGAGAATTACATCGGCCATTTTGACCATAACTATAATTTGGAAGATCTGCGAAACTATTACGAACCCATCAACGAGTATCAATATAGTGGATTAAATGGCTTGCAGAATCCCAAGTACGATACCTTGCCTAAGCACCAGTATGTGGAGATCATCACGGAAAGCGAGCTTACCCGGCAGGCAACCTTTGAAGGCTGGGACTTTGTAAACATCTGGAAGATGACGGCAAACGGTCCTGAACTTAGATAAAGATATACAAGAAATCGGGCAGAGGAGAGATCCTCTGCCCGGTTTTTTAGATATGGAAGCACTTTCTGAGGCTCTTGTAGTCGCCGAGGACTAAAATGGTATCGGTGTCCATAAAGCAGGTGTCAGGGGTAATGCTTAGCTGCAGTTTGCCGTTTCGTTTGATGCCTAAGATATTAATGCCGTATTTTTTGCGGATGTCGATTTGGCCGACGGTCTTTCCGTCCCAGCTTGGTGGGGGATCGACCTCGAAAATGGCGTGCTCATCGTCAAGGGAAATGTAGTCCAAAATGTGGTCGGAGGTGAAGCGGATGGCTGCCCATTTGGCAAGCTGCTTTTCCGGATAGACTACCTCGTCTGCACCGTTACGCAGCAGGAACTTTGCCTGCCCGTCCTGCTCGGCACGGGAGATGACCTTTTTTGCGCCCAGCTCTTTCAGAAGGTAAGCGGTTTCCAAGGATGCCTGAAAATCGCCGGAGATGGTGACGATGCAAACGTCAAAGTCCGGGATACCTAAGGATGCGAGAAATTCGGGGTTCGTGCTATCGCCGATTTGTCCGCCGGTTACATAGGGCATCGCCTCGTCAAGTCTTGCTTCATCTTCTTCAATGGCCATCACCTGATGACCGAGGGCATTTAATTCTGTGGCAATGTGCTTGCCAAATCGGCCAAGGCCGATGAGAAGAATGGATTTCATAAAAAGGTCTCCTTTTAACCAACAGTGATTTTATCTTGGGGGAGCTTGCCAAGCTGCTTCTTATCCGACAGCGTGGCGTAGATGACGGTAAGGCCGCCAATACGGCCAAGGTACATCAGCACAATCAAAATACATTTGGAAACAGGTCCAAGGCCGGGGGTGATGCCGAGCGTCAGGCCTACGGTGGCAATGGCGGAGGTGGATTCAAAAAGGCAGGTTAGGAGCGGCAGACTTTCCACAGCGCTGATGACCATTGCTGCGCTGACCGCCAGGCCTAAATACATAAGGAGCAGTGTGGCAGCGGTGGCAACCACGTCTTGGGCAATTCGTCGCCCGTAAAATTGCACGGAGTCCCGCTTGCGGAACACTGCCCACGCACAGCCAAGCAATACGGCAAAGGTAGTGGTCTTCATACCGCCAGCGGTAGAGCCGGGAGAGCCGCCTACCAGCATCAAAAGGATCATCAGAAACTGACCGGACTGGCTGAGCTGCGCTAAGTCCGCGGTATTCATACCGGCAGTTCGGGTAGTGACAGACTGGAATAAAGATGCAAGAATCCGTTCCCCTAAGGGAAGCTCTGCAAATTCCAAAAAGAAGAATAAAAGGGCGGGGACAAGGATCAGCACACCGGAAACGGTGAGGATTACCTTGCTCTGCATCCGGTAGCGGCGCAGGTGATGCTTGTGGGTGCGGATGTCGTCCCAAGTGAGAAAGCCTAGGCCGCCAATAATGATTAGCGCCATCAATGCGATGTTTACGAGGGGATCGGCAAGGTAGCTGGTCATAGAGGCGTAGGGATTGTTTGTCGTACCCATCAGATCAATGCCTGCGTTGCAGAAGGCGGAGATGGAGGTAAAAAATGCCATCCAAATACCTTTGCCCCAGCCAAAGTCACGAATAAAGGCAGGAGACAGAATAAGCGCGCCAATGGCTTCTACTAAGAGGGTGGTAGTCACAAGAAATTTGGTAAGACCGGAGATGCCGCCCATTTTGGGCGCTGCCACGGCTTCCTGCATATTGGTTCTTTGAGAAAGTCCTAGCTTTTTGCCGGTGAGCATCGTGAAGGATGCGGCAATGGTGATGACACCCAAGCCGCCAATTTGGATTAGCAGCAAAATGACGCAGTGTCCAAAGGTGGACCAGTAAGAGCCGGTGTCCCGCACCACAAGACCGGTAACGCAGGTGGAGGTGGTGGCGGTAAAGAGAGCATCTAAAAAGGGTGTGACCTGCCCGCTGGCAGAAGAGATGGGCAGCATTAATAGCAGTGTGCCCACAAGGATTAGTCCTGCAAAGCCAAGGACCATAATTCTGGGGGCGCTGATGGGCTTTTTGCGGGGAATGGGCCTTGCCATAAAAGGACCTCCTTTTACCAATTTTCCTTATTGTATCACATTTTTCAAAAAATGCACTATATTTTATGAAAAAATAAAAAGGAAGCGAAGTATCCGCTTCCTTTTTGGCTGCTATTTTATTAGATGCGGGCGACACCGGAGGCTTTGGCGGCTTCGGCAACGGCCTTGGCAACGGCGGGACCTACGCGCTTATCGAAAGCAGCGGGGATGATGTAGTCCTCGTTAAGCTCCTCGTCGGAGATGAGACCTGCAATGGCCATAGCGGCAGCCATTTTCATTTCCTCGTTGATATCGGATGCGCGGACATCGAAGGTGCCGCGGAAGATACCGGGGAAGGCCAAAACGTTATTGACCTGATTGGGGTAATCGGAGCGGCCGGTGGAGATCACGCGGGCACCGCCTGCCTTGGCATCTTCGGGGAAGATCTCGGGGGTGGGGTTGGCGCAGGCAAAGACAATAGCGTCCTTATTCATAGTCTTGACCATCTCGGTGGTCAGAGTACCGGGGGCAGAAACACCGATGAATACGTCGGCACCTACGATTACGTCAGCCAGAGAGCCATGAACCTTATCGAGGTTGGTGACCTGTGCCATTTCTTCCTTGATCCAGTTCATATTGTCGCGGCCGGCATAGATCGCGCCGGTACGGTCAGTCATAATGACATTCTTAAAGCCGGCAGACAGCAGCAGCTTTACGATGGAAATAGCGGCTGCGCCTGCGCCGGAGGTAACAATCTTTACGTCCTCTTTCTTCTTGCCAACAACCTTCAGCGCGTTCAGCAGACCGGCGAGGGTAACGATGGCGGTACCGTGCTGGTCATCGTGGAAGATGGGAATGTCGCACTTTTCCTTCAGCTTGCGTTCGATTTCAAAGCAGCGGGGGGCGGAAATGTCCTCCAGATTGACACCGCCGAAGGAGCCGGAGATCATATAGATGGTATTGACAATCTCGTCAACGTCCTTGCTCTTGACACAGAGGGGGAATGCGTCTACATCGCCAAAGGCCTTAAACAGAACGCACTTACCCTCCATAACGGGCATACCGGCCTCGGGACCAATATCGCCCAGGCCCAAAACGGCAGTACCGTCGGTAACAACGGCGCAAATGTTGTGACGGCGGGTCAGGTCATAGGACTTATTTACGTCCTTTTGAATTTCCAGACAGGGTTGGGCAACACCGGGGGTGTATGCCAAGGACAGATCTTCCTTAGAAGCAACGGGAACGGTAGCAACAACTTCAATCTTGCCTTTCCACTGGCCGTGGAGGCGAAGAGACTCTTTTGCGTAATCCATAATGGAATTCTCCTTATTATTCTTTTATATGTTAGAACTGAACCTGCTCAATGACAGAGCGCAGTTTTTGCGCGCTGAGCTGAATTTTCTCGGTTTCTTCCGCGGTCAGGGGATTCATAATCTTGCCCCGAACACCGGTACGGTCTACCAAAACCAGGGTGGACAAGCATACATCCTCCACACCGTACTCACCGTGCATCATCGTGGATACGGTCAGCGCAGTGCCGGCATCGGCATAGATGCATTTGCAGATATGGCAGACGGACATAGCGACAGCATAGAAAGTTGCGCCCTTGTTTTCGATAATCTGCGCGCCGGACTTCTTGACGAACTCCTCCACCTCGGTGTAGTCCTGATCCCACTCGATACGGTCACAATCGGGAGAATGGGCCTTGTAAGTATCCACGTGATTGTTGGCGATGTGCGCGAGAGACCAGGGGACAAACTGGCTGTCACCGTGCTCACCGTAAACGTGGGCGTGGACATTCTTGGGGCTGATGCAGAAGCGCTTAGCCAGCGCAGACTGCAGACGGCTGGTATCGAGAATCGTGCCGGAGCCGATGATTTGGTTTTCGGGAATACCGGAGATTTTATGGAACACATAGGTCAGTACGTCAACGGGGTTAGAAACGATGATATAAATGGCGTTAGGCGCGTACTGGGTTACATTTGCGGCAACATCCTTCAAAATGTTGACATTGACCTGCGCCAAATCCAGACGGGTCATACCGGGTTTTCTTGCCATACCACAAGTGATAATGACGATATCAGAACCTTCGGTATCGGAATATTCACCGGCGCGGACAACAGCAGGGGAGCAGAAAGGCGCGCCCTGATAGATATCCAAAGCCTCGCCAAGGGCTTTGTTCTTGTTGACATCGACCAAAACGATTTCAGAGGCTACGCCCTGAATCATCAGGTCATTTGCAATGGTGGCACCGACAGCGCCGGCGCCAATTACACTAATTTTACTCATAATAGTACCCTCCTAAAATATGAGTTTCCAAAATTTCGCCTATAATAATATAGGATTTCTTTGGGTAAAAGTCAATTGCCAATGTCTAACCCTTGGTGAAAATGATGATTATGCACGAAAAGTGCCTGAAAATGCGTAAGCATATTATGCGTTTTTTCGATAGCAGCAGCGAGGAAAAAAGGAGTATGAACAAAACGGCAGAAGGCTTAGCCTTCTGCCGTTTTATCCATCGTTAAGATGTAATTTATTTCTGCTCTGCGATGAACTTTTTGATGGCGCCTGCGCCGGTATAGAGCTGACCATTTGCTACCAAGGTGGGCGCCTGGTGGATGCCCAGCTTTGCAGCAAGCTCAGGGGTGTCTTCTGCCAGAACTTTTTCATAGGGAATGCCGGCATCGTCCAGCATCTTGATAGCGATGCGGCAGTTTGGGCAGGTGGCGGTGGTAAAGAGCAGGGTCTTTTCACAGTCGATATTTGCCTTTTCTTCTACGGTTTCTTCAGGCTTTTTGGGGTTGGGAACGGTACTGTTATTCAGGTTATACTCTTTGCGCTCCTTATATTCCTGAGATTTGCCCACATTCCAGTTCTGCACGGGGCGGTAGTAGCCGGTTATGCGGCTGTAAACCTCCGCATAGCCGCCGCAATGGGGGCAGGTGAAGTGCTCACCTTCTAAGTAGCCGTGGTTTTTGCAGATGGAGTAGGTGGGGGAGAGTGTGTAGTAGGGCAGACGGTAGTTTTCTGCAATCTTCCGCACCAGCGCAGCGGCAGATTCCCAAGAGGGCAGCTTCTCGCCTAAAAAGGCGTGGAAGACAGTACCGGAGGTGTAAAGAGTCTGCAGGTTGTCCTGAATGTCCAGTGCAGCGAAAATATCGTCGGTGAAGCTGACAGGCAGGTGGCTGGAGTTGGTGTAGTAGGGGCTGCCGCTGTCCTCGGAGGCGGTGATAATGTCGGGGTAGCGCTCGGTGTCGTGCTTGGCAAGACGGTAGGAGGTGGACTCAGCGGGGGTAGCTTCTAGATTATAGAGATCGCCGTACTGCTCCTGATAATCGGAAAGACGCTCGCGCATATGGTTCAGTACGTTCTGGGTGAACTTCTGGCACTTTTCGGTGGTCATATCGGCGCGAATCCACTTGGCGTTGAGACCACATTCGTTCATACCCACAAGACCGATGGTGGAGAAGTGGTTATTGAAAGTGCCGAGATAGTGCTTGGTGTAGGGGTACAGACCGCTGTCTAAGAGCTTTGTGATGACACGGCGCTTCACATTCAGGCTGCGGGCGGCAACGTCCATAATGTGGTCAAGACGCTTATAGAAGTCCTCCTCGTTTTCTGCGAGGTAAGCGATCCGAGGCATATTGATGGTGACAACACCGATAGAGCCGGTAGACTCACCGGAGCCGAAGAAGCCACCGGACTTTTTCCGCAGCTCACGCAGATCAAGACGGAGACGGCAGCACATAGAGCGCACATCGGAGGGCTCCATATCGGAGTTAATGTAGTTGGAGAAATAGGGAGTGCCGTACTTTGCGGTCATTTCGAAGAGGAGTTTGTTGTTCTCGGTGGGAGACCAGTCAAAGTCACGGGTGATGGAGTAGGTGGGGATGGGATACTGGAAGCCGCGGCCGTTGGCATCGCCCTCGATCATAATTTCGATGAAGGCGCGGTTTACCATATCCATTTCCTTCTTACAGTCACCGTAGGTAAAATCCATTTCCTTACCGGCAACGATGGCGGGCATATTCTCCAGATCTCTGGGAACTGTCCAGTCCAGCGTAATGTTGGTAAAGGGTGCCTGCGTACCCCAACGCGACGGCGTATTGACACCGTAGATAAAGGACTGGATGCACTGCTTGACCTCCTTCTGGGTCAGGTTATCTACCTTAACAAAGGGCGCAAGGAAGGTGTCGAAGGAGGAGAAAGCCTGCGCGCCTGCCCATTCGTTCTGCATAATGCCAAGGAAGTTGACCATCTGGTTGCAGAGGGTGGAGAGGTGAGCGGCGGGGGAGGAGGTGATCTTACCGGGAATGCCGCCAAGACCCTGCTGAATGAGCTGCTTTAGACTCCAGCCTGCGCAGTAGCCGGTGAGCATAGACAGGTCGTGAATATGGACATCGCAGTTGCGGTGGGCAGCGGCGATCTCTTCATCATAGATCTCGGAGAGCCAGTAATTGGCGGTGATGGCGCCGGAGTTGGAGAGAATCAGGCCGCCCACAGAATAGGTGACGGTAGAATTCTCTTTCACACGCCAGTCAAGGGCCTTTAAGTACTGGTCTACGGTATCCTTATAGTTAAGGAGGGTAGAGCCGATATTGCGCAGCTTCTCTCTCTGCTTA
This sequence comes from Faecousia sp., assembly GCA_045654085.1. Classification (GTDB taxonomy): domain Bacteria; phylum Bacillota; class Clostridia; order Oscillospirales; family Oscillospiraceae; genus Faecousia. The sequence continues at coordinate 18,269 of JAZOMT010000007.1, forward strand.
CGGTACAAAATGTAAGCCTTGGCGACGGCTTCATAGCCGCCCTGGGACAAAACGGTTTCCACGCTGTCCTGAATGTCTTCCACGGAAATGAGACCGTCTTTAATCTTGGGAATGAAATCGCTGGTGACCTTAATAGCCAAAAAGTCAATGACGCTTTCGGTATAGGGCGTTTGGGTTGCGTCAAATGCCTTTTGAATTGCGCTGGCGATCTTGACCATATCAAAGGATACGGTAGCGCCGTCTCTCTTTACTACCTGATACATTTCTTTCTACCTCCATTAGATTCCCCGCAACTTAGCGTTGGGTATGTGAATTTTTGAGATCTCCAGAAGCTTGTGCATTTCTTCTTCAGAAAAGGCGCTTAAGTTTTCAGGAGACAAAAGATCGCCGCTGTCTTTAAAGCTCTGGAGAAAATAGCGCTTTGCACCGGCAATCCAGCAGGAAAGCTCAGCTATACTTTCCTTTGTGTGCAGTCCTTTGACGACAGTGGTACGAAATTCGTAATCCACCGGATCGGACATTAAGTATTCCCGACTTTGGTCGATGACACCGATGGGCGGTTTGGAAAGACCGCAGGTGGCACTATAAAAAGCAGGACTGTTTTTAATGTCCATCGCCACATAATCTGCAAGACCCTCTGTGACCAGCTTTTTCAGCAAGTCAGGGTTTGTGCCGTTAGTGTCCACTTTAATGGCATAGCCCAATTCCCTTACCTTATGTAAAAAAGGGAGAAGGTCGGGATACATAAGAGGCTCACCGCCGGAAATAACCACACCGTCCAACAGTCCTTGCCGCTTCTTCAAAAATGAGAGGACATCGGTCTCGGAAAATGCGTTTTCTGCCCCCGGACGGACAAGGGATGCATTGTGGCAAAAGGGGCAGCGCAGATTGCAGCCGTGGACAAAAAGGATACAAGCAACTTTCCCTGGAAAGTCCAGCAGGGTCAGGCTTTGCATACCGGCAAAATCCATAGAAAGGCTCCTTTCTGTACGTGGTAGCGCTCTCATAGAATAGCATATATAGTGCATCGTGTCAACTGAAAACACTATATTTTGTGGTTGAAAACGAAAAATTCTTTGTATTGTGGAAAAATGACAAAAAAGCCCCCGACACAAAGACTTGTGTCGGGGAAAGGCTTATTTCAGCAGCAATTCTGCGATTTGGATGGTGTTGGTGGCAGCGCCCTTGCGGACTTGATCGCCGCAGCACCAGAGACAGATGCCGTTCTCGTCTGTCAGGTCGGGACGGATACGGCCAACGTAGACAATATCCTGTCCGGAGGTATCCAGCGGCATAGGATACTGCTTTGCGTTCAGGTCATCTACAAGACGGCAGCCGGGCGCGGTTGCCAGTACTTCCCGCACTTCCTCGACAGTAACCTTCCGGTCAAAGTGGAGGCTGACGGAGATGGAGTGACTGCGAACTACGGGAACACGAACGCAGGTGCAGGAGACCTTCAGGTCGGGCAGGTGCATAATCTTTCTGCCCTCGTTCTGCATCTTCATTTCCTCACTGGTGTAGCCGTCTACCTGCTCACCACCAATCTGGGGAATCAGGTTGAAGGCAATCTGATAGGGGAATACGGTGGGGGTGTAGTTTTCGCCCCTGGAGAGGGCTTCCACCTCAGCCATCAGCTCAATGGGCCCGCCGCCGCCTGCGCCGGAAACTGACTGATAGGTGGAGGCGGTCATAGTGCGGATGGGGGAGAGTTTGTTCAGCGCATTGACTGCGGTCACCGTAATGATGGTAGAGCAGTTGGGGTTAGAGATAATGCCGTTATGCCAAGCGATGTCCTCGGGATTTACTTCGGGGACAATCAGGGGGACCTTGGGGTCCATCCGGAAAGCAGAGGAGTTATCCACAAAGACTGCGCCGGCCTTCACGATGGCGGGGGCAAATTTCTTGGCAATGTCATTTTCAGCAGCGCCGAGCACGATGTCTACGCATTCAAAGGCGGTATCGCAGGCCTCCTGAATGACCACATCTTCGCCACGGAACTTCATTGTCTTGCCTGCGCTCCGGGCAGATGCCAGCGGAATCAGCTTTCCTACGGGGAAATTGCGTTCCTGCAAAATAGAAATCATTTCCTGTCCCACAGCGCCGGTAGCGCCCAGAACAGCAACGGTATAGGTTTTCATCTTCAAAACTCCTTACTTTACAAAGCTGTTATACAGAACACGGATGGCCTCGGCAAAATCCCGATTGTCCACACCGAAGATAATGTTCAGTTCGTCAGGTCCCTGGTTAATCATACGGATGTTGATGCCTGCATCACCCAGTGCGGCAAAGACCTTACCGGAAATACCGGGGCGGAATGCCATCCGGCGGCCGACGGCGGCGACCACAGCAATCTTGTCGTGGACCTCCAAAGAGTCAGGCTTTACTTCCTGCTGAATCTCACCCAAAATGGTGTACAGCTTGGGGGCTAAGGATGCGGTGGGCATAACCACAGAGACGTTATCAATGCCGTTGGGGGCATAATCAATGGAGATGTTATGCCGCTCCAGAACAGAGAGCATCTTCCGCAGGACACCGACCTCATTGCCCATACCGCGCTTGGACATAGAGATAATGGAGAAGTCCTTCTTGCCGGTGATACCGGTAATGAAGCGGTTGGGATCGGCGTCGGTGGAGAAGGATTCCCGGATCATAGTGCCGGGGTCCTCAGGGGCGTTGGTGTTGCGGATGTTCAGGGGGATGTTCTTCTCACGGACGGGGAAGATAGTGCCTTCGTGGAGCACCTGGGCGCCGGAATAGCTCAGCTCACGAAGCTCGTCATAGGTAACCTCGGGGATGGGCTGGGGATTTTCCACAATTCGGGGGTCGGCCATCAGAATACCGGAAACGTCGGTCCAGTTTTCATAAACATCGGCATCCAGCGCAGCAGCGGCCAGCGCGCCGGTAATGTCACTGCCGCCGCGGGAGAATGTACGAACATGACCGTCGGGCATAATGCCGTAGAAGCCGGGGGTGACAACGCCCTTGCCGGTGAAGAGGGAGCGCAGCGCCTTATAGGAAGCCTCCTGATCCACAGAACCGTCCATATTGAACTTGACCCATTCCACGGCGTCGATGAACTTAAAGTCCAGGAACTTTGCCATCAGCTTGGCGGAGAAATACTCACCCCGGCTGACCAGCTCATCCTGAGAAATAGCGTTGTTATCCAGACGCTTTTTGATGGCGGCAAATTCAGTCTCAAGGTCTAAAGTAAGACCCAATTCATCCCGGATTTCCAAATAGCGGGAGGTGATTTTTTCAAAGACGGGATCGCAGTCCACACCATACTGGGCGTGGGCGTGGCACAAATAGAGCAAATCGGTAATTTTGTGATCGGTCTTATCCCGTTTGCCGGCGGCAGAGACGATGACAACGCGGCGCTCGGAGTCTGCCAGCAGAATGTCCCGAACTTTCCGGTACTGACCGGCATCGGCCATAGATGAGCCACCGAATTTGGTTACTTTCAGCATTTTCTATTTCCTCATTTCTCAAAGGCGGCAATGAACACGTCGGGGTGTTCTTTGCGCCAAGTATGCATTTTTTCTGTTTCTACGGGCAGGGTGATAACAGCATCGCCCCAGTTTTCCCGGGTGTTTTCTTCCAGCCAGGCATCGGATGCGCCACGGACGTAATAGGTGCGCTTCTCGTCATTGCAAGCCTTGACCTTTTCACCGTAGGGACTGTAAAAGCCCTTTCCGCTGAGAATATCCGCGCAGTCCTGCAGTACATTATACGCGGTGGGGTAACGGCCTGCGCCTTGTCCGTAGAAGCTCATACGCTCAGACGCGCTGCCGATAAGGGTAATCAGATTGAAGTTGGTGGGTACGGAAGCTTCCGTGGAAATGGCAGGGAAGAGTGTGGGCTGCACGCAGGCGCTAAGCTTGCCGTCTTCCGTTTTGGCCATACCAATGAGCTTGCATACAAGACCGCGGGCCCGAAAAGAAGCAATGTCCTCAGCCAAGATATTGGAAATACCGGCAGCGGGTACGCTCGCCATATCCAAGCTGATACCAAAAGCAATGTTTGCAGAGAGGATGGTCTTGTGCCAAGTGTCGATGCCATCTACGTCGGTGGAAGGGTTGGCTTCTGCATAGCCCAGCTTCTGGGCCTGCGCCAGCGCGTCGGCATAGGTCATACCGCCGCGGGTCATCGCGTCGAGAATATAGTTGCAGGTGCCATTCATAATGCCGCCAACCTGACGAAGGGTCTGGACACGGCGGGCGCGCTCCAGCTCACTGAGCCAGCCGATACCGCCGCCAACGGCCGCGGTACAGCGAAGCAGAACGCCCTTTTTCTTGGCAAGGGGGATTAGTTCGTCATAAAAAGTGGCCATAAGCGCCTTGTTGGAGGTGACCACGTTCTTGCCGGCTAAAATGCAGTCCCGAACGAATTCAAAAGCGGGATGCAGACCACCCATCGCTTCTACTACAGTATCGATAGAGCTGTCATTCAAAACGGACTTAAAATCCTTTGTGACTTCCACACCGGGAAGGGTAACATCTTCTAAGCAAACAACCTTTGCAACTTCCATATCGGAACGGTCTTGGACGAGGTCATACACACCTCTGCCCACGACACCAAAACCAAGCAGACCTAAACGCATTGGGAAAACCTCCAAAATGTCTCTTATATGAAAATAAATGCTTCCGCGCGGGAAACACTTGCTTTTTTGCCGAAAACAGTATATCATATACGCATTAAAAAAGCAATAGTACCGATAAACAAGTATTTTCGTGAAAATGGTGAAAATTTTGTGCAGTTGGTGAAGAAATTTGGAGGTTTTTATGTTTTATCATTCTACCAGGTCTTTAGAGCCTCGGGTCGACAGCGCACAGGCGGTTTTAGAGGGTCTTGCGCCCGATGGCGGTTTGTTCGTTCCCGAGGAGATACCTTATATAAATATAGATATCTGTTTGCGTGAAAACACTATGGCAATGGCCACCCGGATCATTTCTGCTATGCTGCCGGAAATCGAGGAAATGCCTGCCCTTGTAGAAAAGGCATACCGGGGGAAATTCCAGACCGAGGAATTGACACCGACGGTAAAAGCCGGAGACTTTACGGTGCTGGAACTTTTCCGTGGCCCCACCTCTGCCTTTAAGGATGTGGCGCTTTGTATGCTGCCCCAGCTGCTGACCAAGGCGCGGGAGCAAAAAGGAATGACAGATGAGGTGCTGATTCTCACTGCCACCTCCGGTGACACCGGAAAGGCGGCACTTGCCGGCTTTGCAGATGTGCCGGGCGTGGGCATCTGCGTATTCTATCCCGATGGCGGTGTCAGCGCTGTTCAGCGGGCGCAGATGGTGACCCAGGAGGGCAATAATGTAGCGGTGTGCGCTGTTCGCGGCAACTTTGACGATGCCCAGACCGGCGTAAAGAATTTGTTCGCCGCCGCAGTAAACGGAAAGCTGCCGGGGGATAACCGCAGCCTTTCCACTGCAAACTCTATTAACATTGGTCGTTTGGCACCCCAGATTACTTATTACTTTAAGGCATACAGCGACCTGCTTCACCGTGGCGAGATCCAAATGGGAGACAAGGTCAATTTCTCTGTCCCCACCGGCAACTTTGGCGACATTTTGGCGGGCTACTTAGCAAAACGCCTGGGTCTCCCCGTGGGAACGCTGATTTGCGCTTCCAATGCCAATAACGTGCTGACGGATTTCATTCGCACCGGTACTTATGACCGTCGCAGACCGCTGCATAAGACCATCTCTCCCTCAATGGACATCTTGGTGTCCTCCAATTTGGAGCGGCTTTTGTACTTTATGTCCGGCGATACCGCGCTGGTATCTGCGCTGATGCAAAAGCTGAACACCGAGGGCTATTACCAAGTCCCCGCAGACCTCCTCACTAAGATCCAAACGGAATTTTGGGCAGGCTGCTGCGACGATGAAAAGGCATCGGCAACCATCAAATCCGCTTGGGAGCAGACCGGCTACCTCTGTGATCCCCATACCGCCGCCGGCTGGGCGGTGGCAGAGGAATATCGCACTGCAACCGGCGATATGCGACCGATGGTGGTGCTCTCCACGGCTTCACCCTATAAATTCCCCGGCGCGGTGCTCCGTGCGCTGACCGAGCCGGAAAGCGCCGACGAATTCCGGCAAATGACCCAGCTTTCCAAGCTGACCGGCGTTCCTGTGCCGGAAAATCTTTCCGGTCTGCAGGAAAAGCCGGAACGACACACCGATGTGATCGATAAGGAGCAGATGCTCGCTTATGTAAAGGAGAAAAAATGAAAAGAGTAACGGTACGCGTTCCTGCCACTACGGCAAACTTAGGCCCGGGCTTCGATGCCTTCGGCTGTGCGCTCAGCTTATATACGGATGTCACCTTTGAGGAAACAGATGGTGGCTTGGAAATCACCGGCTGCGAGGAAGCCTATACCGGCCCGGATAATATGGCGTACACCTCCTTCTGCGCAGTCCTCGCCTCTATGAGCGAGGAGGTCCGGGGCGTAAAGATCCATATCGAGTCCCAAATCCCCATTTGCCGCGGCCTCGGCTCTTCTGCGGCGCTGCTGGTGGCCGGCGCCATCGGCGCAAACGTGCTGCGGGGCAACCGCCTGTCTACCCAAGGCCTGCTGAACATCACCAACGCCATGGAAGGCCACCCGGATAACCTTGCACCCGCCTTCTACGGCGGACTGACCGCCTCGATGGTGGATAACGGCCTGCCCGTCACCGTCAATTTCCCCCTCCACCCGGACTGGGAAATCTTGGCACTTGTGCCGGACTTTACACTCCCCACCAGCAAAGCCCGCGCGGCTCTGCCCGCCCAGCTTCCCCGGGAGGACGCGGTCTATAACATCGCCCACGGCGCGATGGTGCTCAAAGCCTTGGAGCTTGGCGATGAAAAACTTCTGCGTAACGCGATGCAGGATCGGCTGCACCAGCCTTACCGGAAAAATATGATCGCTGATTATGAAAAAATCGAGGCCTTGGTGCGTACTATGGGCGCGGCTTTCTGCCTCAGCGGCGCAGGCCCGACGCTCCTTTGTATCACCCGGGACAAAGGCCTAAAAGCCCGCTTGGAGTCTAAGCTTTCCGCCCTTACCGGGGCAAATTGGGAGGTTCTGAAGCTCCACGTGGAGTTCGAAGGCGCAAGAGTTGTGAAAAGTGAATAAAATAACTGCTCCCGCAATCGCGGGAGCAGTCCTATTTTTGTGCAAATAAACGGAAAAAGACGATTTACGCCCGGGTCGGTGGGGGCTAATTTTGACGGCTGAAAACGGCCATAAGTTGACAAATTGAGATTTTTGTGCTAAAATCGCTCAATCTAAGATGGATGCATATGTACTGCATATCATTTTAGTAAGGAAAACGCATTTGACAGACTTCTTTTGAGGCAATTACAAGGAGGAAAAAGCCGATGAAAAAGCGTGCAAATAATGAAATCTTCCTGCCGAAAATTATGATCGCCATCGCGCTCATTGCCATTCTTGGCGTGGCGCTGTGGGGCTTCTTCGGGCAGGACACCGTTGCGGTGCAAAATGCGAAGGAGGCCTATGCTCAGTACCTGAGCGAAAACCCCGGCTCGCAGGATAAGGACTTTATCTACATTTATGAAGATACAGTCATTGTCGCCATCCGCAATGGCAAAGTCGTAAGAAAGGAGTACGCCACCGAGGCAGATGCCGTCAAGGCCGCCCTCGGCAGCAAGGACGGCGCCAACTATTCTCTTGCCGGTACCGGTAACGGGAAGCTGTTCGTCGTTAAGCTGTTCGAGAAGACCGACGATATTTACGCCCTCGGTACGTCTACCTTGGCAACCGGCGCCGATAAGCTGAGCATTAAGGTCGTCTCTAACGGTATGATCTTCGCTACCTTCGAGATCCCCGCCGAAGCCATCGACCGGAAGCAAAGCCCCGTGGGCGTAACCATCAAGAAGATCAACGCTGAGGACTATATCACCCTGCGGGAAGATCAGGGCGGCTTCGGTTACGACATCGACGTCACCAACCTGGTGGAGAACAATACCGCCCGTATCGCTATCACCATCAATGGCCCCAAGGGTCTTGTGGCAGATACCAACAAGAGCCCGATTACTGCTTATCATAAGGATAAGGTCATTTCTTCTACTTATGATGCAAAGACTGGTCAGATCTCTTTCAGCACTACCAGCTTCAGCCCGTTTCCGTTTGTTATTGAAAATGTAAAGACGGTTACAACCGTTGAAGACCTGCGGTATTACCTGCAGCATAAGGATAGCTGGAATATCAAGCTGGGTGACGATATTACAATCGATCTTAAGACCGATAGAGATGGACATGTCGCAGATTCTACGGCTGTCAATAAAAAAACTGTTGATGGCGAAGACATCTACTACTCCAGCGGTTACTATGATACCGACGGAACTCCCCGCTGGCTCTACTTTGGCGCAGTCGTCCGTGGCATCAAGTATTTGGATTTGAACGGTAAAACTATTACCTATACCAATACCGAAACTAACAGCGAAGAGCTTGCAAAGTATGAAGATAGTGCTCTGTTCTGCGTAGACGGTGGCACCTACTTTGGCATCGGTGGCGATACCGGAACGATTCAGACAAAAATTGATGAATATACTGTTTGGGCGGTTGAGGACAACTGCGTTGTTTCTATTCACGGAGGCAATTTCGTTGCGGACAAATATGCCGGCGCTACTGCAGACCCCAACAGAGCGATCCTGTACTCCTCCAGCGGTGAAATTCACGTCTATGGCGGTAAGTTCTACTATGAGAACACTAACGAAGGCGACACCGAAGGTGAATTTAAGACCAACGGCGGCTTCAATGTTCTCAACGGAATCGCTAAGCCCAGCATTTGGATTTATCCCGGCGTATATATGAGCGAGCCGCTTTACCGTCAGGCCGGTGGAACAGACGACAATAAGCTCGATAACGACAGTATCATACTGGTTGGCGGAACTGTGACTGAATACCATAGCGCGCTGAAATACGGTGATTTTACTGGAAAATGGTATACAATTACGGCTTCTGACCTAAAAGTATCCCTTCCCTATATCGATGAAATTCTGTACCGTGTTGGCAACCTGAACGAGATTCCTCTCAAATACCTATTCAAGATAGTAAACAGGGATGCGGACGGCAAAATACTTTACAACGAGGATGGCACAATAAGCTATTCTCAAGCCACTGACTTTGGCAAATACAACATCCGCGTTATAGACATTATTAAAACCGATTTGAAGATTGCAGAGCTGGAGAAAAACTATGGCAGTTCCAATTATTATGCTGCCCTTGCTGAACAGCCCGTAGAAGGCGCAACCTGCGTAAACGGCGTTTTGACATTCCCCACCACCTTTACCGGCCCTGTAAAAATTGGTCTGTATGACGAAACCTCCAATGCAATCCACGCACAGCTTTTCTTAGAGGTCGTGGATGGTAAGAATGCCACCTCTGCTATGAGTGCCACTGGTAATAATGTCTGTTTGCTGAGCGACATTAGCACAACCGGCATTTCCGTAAGTGGCGGATATGCCCTCTACGGTAATGGTTTTACTATTACTGATGGAAGAGCATTGTCTTCTACAGCAAGCACAAACGGTGTAGTTAACGTTAATAATGGTATTATCGAAAATGTATATATTCATGGCTATAATCCAGCGAGTTCTACGCTTGCGTGGAGCAGTGATGAAGGCTTTGCGCCCGCAGTAAACATTACCGGTGATGCCAAAATTTATAGTTCTTACATTTACGGCGGCAGATCTGCTGTTCGCGCATTTTCCGGAACAATCCTGCTGGATAATGTTACGCTTGATGGTGGTTCTCTTGGTAATATGCAGATTTTTGGTGCCAATGTGACATTGAAGAATTGTACAACTACTGCTGACACCCAAGGAGGGCCAAAAGGATTTGGTATCGTTGTTTGTAATACCCTTGCAAAGGTTACAGTAGAAGGAACTATTTCCCAATACAACTGGTTAACGTTGGATCAAGTAGGAGCCATAAGCGATAAGTTGGAAACACCTATGAAGGATATCTTTGGCAACTCGTCATATTACCGTACTGGTACTGACAATGCAAAATATGTAAATATGGGCTTTTTCTTTGGCGACGTTGAGAATCTAACCGCACCATATACAAAGATGATGGTTATTCCCACAGATGGTACGGAGGGAATGCTGAAAGACAAAACGGCTACCAGCACTCAGTACGGGTGCGAGGAAAAAACTTCCGGAATTACAGTTACAGCTTATCTGCCATACAGCACAACATTCGGCTTTGATTATCCCAGCGTGGAAGATTGGAAGCCTATTGGCTATCATATCTATAAGCCCACTTGGTCCTTTACTTTTAAGGATTATGATGCTGACGACAGCACAGACGAACTCGACCCTTGGTGCGTATATGAAAACGGGGTAATCGATATTGGCGTTACAAAGGCTACTACCACAGAATACTTGGATTTATCCGGTATAGAGACAAAATGGTATGGGCGGAAAGTAAACTACTCTTTGTGGCTTTCTTCCGATGGTGTTAATTTCCAGAAGATTGAAGATGAAGACAAAGGGAATGTAGCTTTAGATACCACGAACCAGAACTACGTTATAGAGGTTCGTATTTCCTATTGCAACCGCACATCCAACGGAGAACCCATCTCGGATGACGAGTACTATTCTTATCCAATTCCAATCAAAATCAGCAAGGTAGCATTTCCCGCTCCGCAGTGGATTGATCTCGCTGCATCGAACACCGGTAGTAAACACTTTTGGCATCAAACTGGTGCCGTCTGGGATTACAACTATCAAAAGGCAGTACCCGCTTATAACGGAATTAAGGTAACATTTTATGACACAGCAGGTAAAACGCATACCATAGATTTTACAGAAGTTAGTCAATTGCCTACACTTATCGATGGTAAGTATGTATTGTCTGTTACAGGAACGGGAACAGATTTTAGCGGTACATGTATGCTTACAATTTCGCCTGTTGTTACGGCGGCAAAAGACAAGACTTATGAATTTAAAACTTGTAAGTATAGCAAAGATGATCAACTTGTAAGGGTGTACTGGCACGGTACTGATCCCCACGATAATAAGGAGACAAGTCAAGTAAAGCTACAGTATGCGTTTACTGATCCAAACGGTCGAACCATTGAAGGTGTCACAGTTTCCTACGATTTCAGCAGTAGTTCCCTAACTGTGATGAGTAATAGTGACTTTACGAGCGGTGGTCCGAGTAGTGGTAGCAGTAGCGGCGGTGGTGGTATTTGTGTCACTCCTGATACGCTGGTCACTCTTGCAGATGGCACACAGAAGCGCATTGACGAACTCACCGCAGAGGATAAGCTGCTGGTTTGGGATTTTTACAAAGGCGGATATACAATCTCTAATATTGCGCTTATTGTGAATCACGGCTATGATTTGCATTCGATTGTTGAATTGACTTTCGAAGGGGGCGCACGTGTAAAGGTGGTTGATCAACACGCATTTTTTGATGCAGATGTGAACAAGTGGATAGTAATCAACCCCAGCAATGCAAGCGGGCTCATCGGTCACGAATTTACACTGGCAGATGGAGACACTTTCAAGACAGAAAAACTTGTGGATGTCAAGATCACTAAAGAGTACACTGAAGCGTGGGGCTTGATTACAGACAAGTATTACAACTGTATCGCCAATGGTGTGTTCTCCAATGCGCCTATCATCCCCTTTGATGGAGAGCAAAACTTCTTTGCTGTCAATGACGATATGAAGTATGATGCGGAAGCAAAGACTGCTGATATCGAAAAGTATGGTCTGTACACCTACGAGGAATTTGCACACCTGATGACCCGCGAGGAGTTTGAGACATTCAATATTGCTGAGTTCAAGATTTCTGTTGGCAAGGGTCATTGCACACACAAGGATGTAGTGGCGAACGTTGTTGAGATCAAGCACTATCTAGATTCTCAAAAGTAAGTCTAAGTTTCACCACCCAACCCCAATACTGGGGTTGGGTGGCAACCGGTGGAAACACCGCACTCTCACTTCACGGTCATTTTGACCGAGCGGAACGAGTGGAGAAATCCGCTTTCTAAAGAAGAGAACGGATTCTTCGACTACGCTCAGAATGACAGACAGCCTCCCTCTGACGAGGGAGGTGGCACGGTGCAAACCGTGACGGAGGGAGAGAACGACTACCCCTCAGTCACGCTGTTCGCGTGACAGCTCCCCTGACAAGGGGAGCCTATACACAAGAAAAATTCCAATGATAGAAAGGAAAAATTCTTATGAAAACGAAAAACACCCGTAAGGGCTTTACAACCGTAGAGCTGGTCATTGTCATTGCAGTAATCGCCATTTTGGCAACTGTCCTGATCCCCACTTTCTCCAATATGATCGAGAAAGCAAATCTCTCCGTAGATACCCAGAATGTCCGCAATATGAATGTCTGCCTTGCTACTTATATTACCGCAGGTGATCCCGAGGATTTTGGTACAGTCAAAGCTCGTCTAAAGGAATTTGGCTATGGTAAAGATGATAATTTTGTAGCCAAAACCAAGGGGCACACCATCCGTTGGTATGCGGAAAAGAATGTTATTCTCCTTGTGGACGAGAATGGCGCAGTGGTTTATCCCAAAGAACACATTAATCTTCCTGATGTCAATGACGTTTACAAGTGTTTCGATCTTAGCTTGCCGGCTGCAACGGTTATCAATACTGGCTCGCAGAATATTGAAGCTGTAGATCTGTATGGAGATGGTAGTGCTGTTAATCTTAATTTGGCTGTGTCTTACACTTTCAAAGCAGGTGAAGAACCAAGCACGAACTATCATAATTGGATTGCAGATTTCTATGTCACGTATATCGTACCGGAAAATGCTGGTGCACACGATTTGGTGCTTGCGGGAAGCTATCCAAATTACGAAAATGGAAAATGGTTTAGTCTAAAAAATACTAGCGGACAAAGTATTGAAGCATTACCCTTATTATACGCAATGTCAGGAGGTAACTGGCAATTTGAGTACTCACAGATTCGAGATGCAGTTGGCACGTTCAATTGTGGCGTTGAGGATGCACCTGGTGGCGCGAATGAGGGCGCAGAATTAAGAGTTGAACTCCGTCTGACCAATCCTGAGGACGGTACAGATTTCGTTGTTATCGGTGTTTATAACTACACCTTCCAGTAATTCCTTTCTTTAATTAGTCAATAAACATAGGATAACCGCCGGAAAAAGTGCTTTTTCCGGCGGTTATTTTTCTGCCTTCGGTTTCAAAAATATGCTTTCGGTTTTTCAAAAAAAGCGGGACGGGCAACCCGTCCCCTACCTTCCGACCAAAGGGAGGCGGTCGGCTCACAACCCTGAGCCGGTAGATTGCCACGTCGCCTCCGGCTCCTCGCAATGACAATAAAATACCTTCCGACCAAAGGGAGGCGTTCGGGTCACCGGGATGCCAAATTGACAAAAGCCGGTCTATATGATAAAATCGGGACATCTAACGAAAGGAGGAAAGCCTATGAAAAAGCGCGAGAAGAAAGAGGGCAAGAAGGCTTTTCCGAAAATTTGGATTTTGGTTGCCGTGGCGGTGGCGTTGTTCATCACTGCGGTCTTTATCACTTTTGACTTTGGTATCTCCGGTGACCCGGTGGTGATGGACCCGGCAGAAATTGCCTACCGGGAGTATCTTTCCCACTATGCCTACCCGGAGACGGACGATTTTATGTACATCTACGGCCCCGGGGACATCGGTATCATCCAAAACGGTGTTTTGTCGGGGAAGCATTATGAGACATCCGCAGCGGCTTTGCAGGCGCTGGGCTACGATAAGTCTTATATGACGCTGACTGAGGTCAGCGAGGATGGCAATTTTGTTTCCCTTACCCGAAATCAGGTTACTGCCGGTTTTGCAGGCATCGATGTGTCTTTCACGCAGACGAAAACCATCGGTACCGGCGCAAATGCCCTCCAATTCCTCTTCTACAATGACGGCTTGGCGCTGGCTGCCGTGACGGTGCCTCGCTCTGCTATCACAGAGCCTGAAAAGCCCGTGCAGTTGACCCTGAAATCTGCAAAGACAGGCGTTTACGGCTATGCGCTGAGCGGCGAGAATATCAGCGGAAAGGTAGATATTACTTTCCTTGCGCCTACGGGTCTTTCTGCGGCGCAGGTATCGCCCGGTAACGCTTCCTACGACCCGCAGACGGGTAAATGTACCGTAAAGGGCGTGAATTTGGGTAAATTCTCCATTTCTTACAGCGGTAACGGGGCAGCGGTTACGCCCAAAGAACCCCAGTTTGAGAGCGCGCTGGAGTACGCCAAGGCCTACACCTACCGGGTGGGCAACGGAAATGCCATTCCTCTTGGGGTGCTGTTTAAGCAGGTTGCTACGGCTTCTTCCGGGGCGGTCAATGTGACCTTCCGGAATGTGGACAGCCGCCAAAGCGTGTCTGGCAAGTACACCGTGGCCGGCGATTGGAAGAAAGGCACAGTCAAGTTCTCCGGCACCGGTTTTATCGAGATAAAAATTAACAACTGCGCTCTTGTGGTAGAGGTGGTTGATGGCAAGAATATCCTGCCTGACGGCGACATTTTCAGCGCAAATGGTCAAAATGTTGTTCTGCTGAGTGACGTTACGCTGACGGAATCTGCCCAACTGACGGTTTCCGGGGGCTATGCGCTGTTTGGCAACGGCTTTACGGTTACTGACAAGCGTACCTCTACCAAGGGTGAGATTGGCGCAATTCACATCACCGATGGCGTGATGGACAATGTGAAACTTATTGGCTACCAGTCCCAGAAGCCGGATGCCCTGGCCAAAGAGGAGGGCCGCGCCCCTGCGCTGAGCATTGCGGGTGAGGCAAGCGTCTACCATTCCTACATTTACGGCGGCAGAATCGCTGTGGAAGTGAAAAGCGGCGGCGCGCCCGTCTATATGGAAAAGGTGACTTTGGATGGTGGCTCCCGGGCCAATATGCAGGTGGCAAGCAGCCGCCTGACCCTGAAAGACTGCGTTACCACTGCGGACACCCGGGGCGGTCTCAAGGGTATTGGCATTTTGGTTACTACTACGGATGCAAGGCTCAACCTGGAGGGTACGTTCCACCAGAGTAACTGGCTGAAAATGGCAGATTTGCCCAGTACGTACAGTATGATGCTTTCTGACGTGTACAACAACCGCAGCCACGCGTTTAAGTACGGCGATGCGAAATACGTCAATACCGGCATTTTCTTCTTCTCCGAGTCTGTGAGCTTTACCAAAGCCCGGGCTGAGAGCCAGCTTGCAGATAATACGGGTAACCAGTATGGCTATTTGGCGAAATCTGCCGCTGGTTATGCAGCGATCTGTTATATGCCGAAGGCCTCTATGGGTGGGACTACCTTCTTTGCTCCGGCTTATGTGACGGCAGGCAATCATCCGAATGCGCCTAAGGCTGCCTTTGATTTCAAGTCCAAGAATTACGAGGGCAAGGAATACGGTAGCAATCAATACTGTGTCTATAACCCGCTGGGTTATGTGGACATTTCCTTTAATTTGGGCGGGAAGAAGGTCTGGAATACGGATATTCTGACCGTGACCAAGTTTGGAAAGGAAATCACGCCTACGGTGACGATGGACGGTGTAGACTACACCGGAAAGTCTATTACATTCACCAAGGCAGGGGAGTATAAGATCGTTTACAGCTATAACGATACTTATAATTGCCGTGTTCCCGGTGAGCTGTACGATGCGCGCTACACCAAGGAGCTGACGATTAAGGTCACGGTAGTAGACCCCAATGTGAAGACCTATCATCCGGAGTTTATCTACACCGATGGTACACCTGCCAAGCAGGTGATGGCGAACGACAAGATTTATGTGATGCCGAATGTGGGCGGTACTTCCGCAAAGATCGGCTCCACGGTAGTGGATGGTGTTACCATTTACTATCCCATTTTGAATGTGGGTGCATCCGACAGCGCCGGTAAGCCTTATTCCAGCGGTAAGATCTACTGCTTCAGTCCAGCTTTTACTGCCATTAACATCAAGGATTATGATAAAAATAGCGGCAAGCTGCTATACACTTATGATAAGACCACCAAAACCTGGCCCCATAATATCTCCGGCTCTACCAAGGTAAGTCAGGGCGATACCTTCGGCTACGGTAAGACAGCACCTTATACAGGCGGAACGGGTGATACCTACAACGTATGTAAGTACAATGACGAGTACGGTCTGAGCTTTGTTTCCTCGGAGATTGAGCGAAATGTGGTGGCGGCGACCCGATTGGTAGAGTTCTACTATGTGGGCAATGACGGCATTACCTATTACTACTATATCCAGTACAATCAGTCGGAGGTCACTTACGAGTCCTGCGTTACGCCCGATACGCTGGTGACGCTGGCAGACGGTACGCAGAAGGAAATCCAGCATGTGACCTATGATGACAAGCTGCTGGTGTGGAATTTCTATGAGGGCGAGTACGATGTGATGCCCGCATCCATCGTGATGAATCACGGCTATGGAAAGTATAATGTGGTTACGCTGAATTTTGCCGATGGCACATCCGTCAATACCATTAACGGGCACGGCTTCTTTGATGCGGTTACCCGGGAGTATGTGATTTTAGGCGAAAGCAATGCGACGGATTATGTGGGTCATAGCTTTGTAAAGACTGACGGTGACGGCTATAAGACCACCAAACTTATTGGCTATGAGGTTAAGACGGAGTATACTGAAAGCTGGTCTATCCTGACGGCAGGTCACTATAACTGCATTTTGGAGGGGATGTGGACCCTGACACCTGCGGAGATCCCTGGCAGTCCTGATTATCTGATGCCTTTTGAAATTGGTGCGGATATGAAGTACGATGAAGCACAGCTGCAGGCGGATATTGAGAAGTACGGTCTGTACACCTACGAGGACTTTGCTTCCCTTATGACCCGCGAGCAGTTCGATGCTTTGGGACTTTCCACTTGGAAGGTGGCAGTAGGCAAGGGCTACATCGCTTGGGAGGACATTCTCGAACTTGTTGAGACACATATTGGCTAATAAGAAAAACGAGGGAGAATTATCTCCCTCGTTTCATTTCCATATAAGGCATTTCAGAAAAGCCGTTTTTGCGGTAGGTGTGGACGGCGGGGAGGTTGTCGTGTTCTACCTCCAAACGCTGCAGATGGTCCGGGTATTTTTCTTCTAAATAAGAGAAAAACTGACTGCCGATGCCTTGATTTCGGTACTCCGGCTTTAAGTAAATGTCCTCGATCCAAATGCAGGGCAGACCGTATTCCGTGGAGAAGCTTTTGGCGATCATCGCATAGCCGGAAAGGGCACCGTCTGTATCAAATACGAAGCCCTCTGCGTAAGGACTGCCGCTTGTGCAGGCGGTGATATCTGCGTTAAAAATTTCTTCTGAGCCGTTGGTGGCAACGGCAGGGGAGGCATAAAACACGCGCATCATAGAAAGCACCGCCTCCCGGTGCGCTTCGGTCATAGGAAGAATTTTAGTCATAGGGATACCTCACTTTGGAAATTTCGTAATTGTAGGGACCGGTTTCCCGGACGGTCCGAAATACTGCACATCATTTTTCCACAAGGACCGTCGAGGACGCCGGTCCCTACAAGATATTCTACAATAAGTATGGTAAATTTGCAATATTTCCAAAAGTTTCCCCGTGGTAATTATTTGTTATCTCGCAAACCGGGGCGGTTTGTTTTTTTGAGTGGGATACTGTATAATATATAGAAAAGACAAGCACTTTAAATGAAGTGCTTGTCTTTTTGTCTATTTAACAAGAGCCACATTAGGGATTTGGATTAACCCTTAAAATTGTGGCTGCAGTTGTGGCAGTAGTAGACCTTCTTCTTGCCGGAGAACCATCTCTTGGATTTCCAAATGTAGCCCTTACCCTGCTTCTTCTTGATAATTGCCATCCACCAGTCTACGCAGCACAGTACAGTAAAACCAATGATCCACTTAATGGGGATCAGAATCAAATACACCCAGCCAAGCAAGATGAACCACAAACAACCATGCTTGCTGGACACGCTGGACAGTTGTACCTCCGTACTGCCGCACTTAGGACACTTTACATTTAATGCCATAATTTTACACCATTCTTTCATATTTTTTTGAACACGCCTAAAAGACGTTTTTCGACATAATATTACAACCATATTTATAATATGTCAAGCATTTATTGCTATGTTTGATTATAATGCTGGGCAAATTTTAATACAATAACAGAAAAAAGCGAGGTTCCTGTATGAGTAATGATGTTTTTCTGGAAACTATGGGCACACGCATCGCTCTGCGCAGAAAGGAGTTGCATCTGACCCAAGAGCAGCTTGCGGAGAAGATGGGTGTCAGCTTACAGACGATCTCCAACATTGAATTGGGAAAGAAAGCAATTCGTCCGCAAAATCTTGCCAATCTCTGTACCTATCTGGAGGTTACCTCTGATTATGTTCTCTATGGTAAACGCACAGAACGGCAAATGGGAGATCTAATGAAGAAAATGTCAGCACTTACGCAAGCGGAGTATCAGGCGGTCCAAAAGATTGTTGACCTGTTCCATAGCAATAAATAGTATTTTCCCGTCCCGACATTGCCGGGACAGTAATTTATGATCCCGTTAATCGATTAAGACATATAAATTCGACAGGATGTGATATTGTGAAAATTAATACCCGAAACCTGCCCTACGAAGAAGTATTGAAGCTGCCCCGGCTGAAGCATAAAAATCCTATGAAGCCCAGTAGACTCTTGGCTACCGTTGTGCGCCTTGTGTCTGCCACTACACTTTCCAAAACCAAATTTTCCTATACGACTGAGCGGATGGACCTTGTGGGCGACCAGCCCTGCCTGATTCTGATGAACCATTGCAGCTTTACGGATATGAAGCTGGCTTACGGCATCTTCTATCCCAAGCGTTTCGGCATCGTCACCTCTGTAGATGGGATGACCGGCATTTTGGGCAAGCTGATGCGTTTCCTCGGCTGTACGCCCACCCATAAGTACATCACAGATGTCTCCCTGATTCGGGATATCGAATATATGCTTAAGACCAATAAGACCAGCGTGCTGATGTACCCGGAGGCAGGCTATTCCTTTGACGGCCGCGCCACCGCATTGCCCCGGAAAATGGGCGTGCTGATGAAGCGGCTGGGTGTGCCGGTGGTGACGGTTATCACCCAAGGCGCTTTTGCAAGAGATCCCCTTTACAATATGCTGCAAATTCGGGATGTCAAGGTCAGCGCCCACGTCAAGTGCATTGCAACGGCAGAAGAACTCAAAGAGAAGTCCGTTGCCGAGCTGGATGCGCTGCTGGCGGAATCCTTCTCTTTCGATAACTTTGCTTGGCAACGGGATAACAAGATCTCCATCGATGTGCCCTTCCGTGCAGATGGTCTGCATCGGATTCTTTACAAGTGCCCTCACTGCGGCAAGGAAAATGAGATGGAGGGCAAGGGCATCCACCTGACCTGCCACGCCTGCGGCAAGAAATGGGAGATGGACGAATACGGTCAGCTCTCCGCTTACGAGGGAGAGACGGAATATCCCCATATCCCGGACTGGTACACTTGGCAGCGGGAATGTGTGCGGAAAGAAATTGAGGACGGTACCTATCTGCTGGATACCGATGTGGATATCGCGGTGCAGGTAAACTTAGATGGCATATGCATGATCGGTGGGGGACACCTGACCCATAACGCAGACGGCTTCCATTTGACGAACGATGACGGTAAGCTGGATTATACCCAGTCTCCGGTGGCTTCCCATACGCTCTATTCCGACTATTACTGGTATGAGATCGACGATATGATCGGCATCGGCGACAACGAATTTTCTTATTTCTGCTTCCCGAAGACAAAGACCTCGGTCACAAAGGCGCGCCTTGCCACCGAGGAGCTGTATAAGATCAAAAAGTATCAGCGCAAAAGCATAACCAAAGAGTAAAAACCGGCTATAAATAAGAATCTCGCCCGGAGTGAATCCGGGCGAGATTTTTACATAAAGAAAACCATCCCAAAGGATGGCTTTCTTTGTTTGGAGCGGGATACGGGAGTCGATTTAATCAGGGTAGCCACCAGTGTTTGCACTGGTGTCAGCAATATGCCACTGGCATATTGCATTTAGATGGGTTCGACTCCCGTGCTATCTATGAAACAAAAAAAGCACCCGGTTGGGTGCTTTCTTTGTTTGGAGCGGGATACGGGAGTCGAACCCGCCTCTTAGCCTTGGGAAGGCCGCATAATACCGATATACCAATCCCGCGTTGGGTGTATTATAGCAGAGAGGAAATAGAAATTCAAGTCCTTTTTGTCGATAGTATGAGTGCTTGATTTTTTGAAACAAAAAAGGTATAATTCAGTTAGATAAACTTGGATTTGACGAGGAGGTGTTGTTATGAGCAAAGGAGAAACATCTGCAAAAGGAGTAGTTGCATTGGCTTATTTTCATCGTTATGGGTGGATGGCCATTATGACGGGATTAATATTTTTAATTCCCCAATATGCGCTATTGATTGTTAGTTTATGCTTTATTGCTACCTCACTATGGTCACTTATTGGATATAAGCTGAAATGGAAACATATCTATTGCTCCCATCAAAATGCTCATCGTAAAGATATGACACCACATCACACATGCTGGACTCATATAAAGAAAAGTGAAGCATATGGAGTTCCTTTAATTTTCCTTGTTATGGGAGTTACCTTGTTCGTCGTTATGATGTTATGCTGACAAATTCCAATTTGTTTAACTGTTTCCAAACAACACCGTAGGGGCGGCTATTAGCCGCCCGTGCAGTAAAATAATGCGGGTCCGCCCGATGTTGGGCGCAAAGGGAATACTGTACCGCCGGGCGATTGATAATCGCCTCTACAGTAGTATCTGAAAATTGTGCGCCGGATCCCAAAGCACTTGCTGCGGCAAGTGCTTTTTTCTGTCGTTGAAAAACGGTTTATCATCCGTTATAATAGGGGAAAAGGAGGGGATTTTATGCGCTTTCGGAAGGTTTATGTGGAGATTTCCAATTTATGTAATTTATCCTGCGCGTTTTGTCCCGGGACGAAGCGGCAAAAGCGAAGAATGACCGAGGCGGAATTTGCGTCAATTCTGCCAAAGCTCCGTCCTTATACGGATTATCTATACTTTCATTTGATGGGTGAGCCGCTGTGTCATCCTCAGTTAGAGCGATTTTTGGAGTTGGCAGGGGAGCAGGGCTTTCGGGTCATTTTGACTACGAATGGAACATTGCTGAAAAAACAGCAGGAAATGCTTTTGTCCGCACCCGGATTGCATAAGGTCAATATTTCCCTGCACGCCTTTGAGGCAAATGATCTTAGCACCACTTTTGAGGAGTACTTAGACGGCTGTCTTGCCTACGGCAAGGCGGCGGAAGGGAAAAAGCTCACCGTATTTCGCCTTTGGAATCAGGGCGGCGCGGAACAAATGAACGAGGAAATTTTGGAGAAACTCCATAATGCGTTCCCCAGCGCTTGGGTGCAGGAGCGACCGGGCATCCGCATCGGGGACAAGGTCTATTTGGAGCACGGCGATAAATTCGACTGGCCTGACCTCTCCGCACCGGAGGGAGAGGTGCACTTCTGCTACGGTCTGCGGGATCAGATAGGGGTACTGTGCGACGGCAGTGTGGTGCCATGCTGCTTGGATCACGAGGGAGATTTGACGCTGGGCAATCTCTTTACGGAGAATTTGGAGGATATTTTATCCTCGACCCGGGCAAAGGCCATTTATGACGGCTTTTCCAAGGGGGAAGCAGCAGAGCCGTTGTGCCGCCGGTGCGGCTATGCCACCCGGTTTGCAAAAAAATAAGCGCAATTGCGGAAAAAGGGGAAAATTGCGGTTGAATTTTTGGGTAGAGTGTGCTATAGTGTATCTGTGCGACTATGGGCGCACTATGCGAAAAATTTGAGGTGAACCAAATGCCCCATACCATTGCCGTCGCCGGAAAGGGCGGCGTAGGAAAAACCACCACCTGCGGTATGATGATTGATTATCTGTGTAAAACGGGTAAGGGTCCGCTGCTTGTGGTGGATGCAGATGCCAACTCTAACCTAAACGAGGTCCTCGGTGTAGAGGTAGAGACCAGCATTGGCGCGATTCGTGAGGAGATGGCGCAGGCCGAGCTGAAGGGCTCTGTCCCTGCCGGCATGACCAAGGCAGATTATGCCGAATTTAAGTTTAATTCCGCGCTGGTGGAAGAGGACGACTATGATATGCTCGTTATGGGCCGCACCCAAGGCAAGGGCTGTTACTGCTATGTCAACGGTGTGCTGAAGACCCAGATCGATAAATATGCTAAGAACTATAAGCACATTGTCATTGACAACGAGGCCGGCCTTGAGCATGTGGCAAGAGGTACGTTGCCGAAGGTCGATACGATGCTGCTGATCTCTGACTGCTCCCGACGCGGCATTCAGGCGGTTGCCCGCCTTGCCGAAATGGTGGAGGAGCTGGAGCTGAAGCCCGGTAAAATGGGTCTTATCGTTAACCGCGCACCCGGCGGTGTTCTGAATGCCGGTGTGATGGAGGAGATCGAAAAGCACGGTTTGACGCTCTTTGGCGTTCTGCCTCAGGATGAGGAGATCTACCGTTGCGACTGCGAGGGCGAGCCCTCTGCAAAGCTGCCGGACAGCAATCCGGTCAAAACTGCCCTGAGAGAGATCTTGCAGAAAATAGGATTGTGAAACGCTTGACAGAGAATGCTTCTGGCTGATGTGTATGCAGAAGAACAACCACTGTCACCCTGAGCGAGCCCGAACAAAGTGAGGGGGAGTCGAAGGGTCCGTTACCATGGAGTTTTTTGATGACCTACTATGTATATATCCTTGCAAGCACAACGAATGTTACACTGTATATCGGCGTGACAAACGACCTGCTTCGGAGAGTATACCAGCATAAAAACCATCTCGATCCAGATAGCTTTACATCAAAGTTCCATATAAGTAAACTTGTCTATTATGAAACGACGACAGACGTGAAAGCAGCATTGGAAAGAGAAAAGCAACTTAAAGGGTGGAGACGGTCAAAAAAGAATTTTTTCGTAGAAAAGTTTAATCCATCTTGGAGAGACCTGTATCCGGAACTTCTGGAAGGATAAACGGATTTCTCCACTCGCTACGCTCGGTCGAAATGACAGAGTAGATGAATGCGTTAATAAATTAAATTTATTATATATCAAAATCAAACCAAGGGGGAAATACACTATGTCTTTTACACCTAAGACGCAGCCGTTTAGCGGTAAGATCAATGCCGTTACTCTGGGCACCGGCGACAACGCAATTGTCATCGGCGGTCAGAATGTGCTGCCCTTCTACACCTTCGATGCTCCCATTGAGAACGCACCGAAGATCGGCATCGAAATTTCCGATGCTGCCGCTTCTTGGGATGTCGCCGGTATCGTAGATTTCTACGCTGGCTGCACCACTATGGCAGAGCGTGCCGCTAAGGCAGAAACACTTGCCGATGCAGATTTCATCTGCCTGAACTTCGAGTCCGCAGATCCCAACGGCGCAAACCGTTCCACTGCTGACTGTGTTGCTGACGCAAAGGCTGTTGCCGCTGTCGTCACCAAGCCTATCGTTGTTATGGGCTGCAAGCACGTGGAGAAGGACGCAGAGCTGCTGGGCGCACTGGCTGAGGCTCTGACCGGCAAGAACGCGCTGTTTATGTCCGCAAAGAACGAGAACTACAAGACTGTCGGTGCTTCTGTCGCGCTGGCAAGCGGCCAGAAGGTCGGCGCTGAGACCGCTGACGACATCAACCTGGCAAAGCAGCTGAACATTATGCTCAAGGGCCTGAATGTTCCTGCACAGTCCATCGTGATGAACATCGGTACTGCTGCTGTCGGCTACGGCTACGAGTATGTTGCTTCTACTCTGGACCGCGTTCGTGACGCTGCGCTGAAGCAGGCTGATGCTGATCTGCAGATGCCCATCATCGCTCCCGTATCCACCGATACTTGGGGCGTTAAGGAATCCACCGCATCCGAAGCTGATGAGCCCGCTTGGGGCTGCCGTGAGGAGCGTGGCATCGCAATGGAAATCTCCACTGCTGCTGCTAACCTGACCGGCGGTGCAGACGCTGTCATTATGCGTCACCCCGCAGCCATCGCAACCATCAAGAAGTTCGTTACTGAACTTGTCTAATCGGAAGGAGGATACATACCATGGCTCTGAAAGGTCTTGACATTTTTAAGCTGTCTCCTAAGACAAACTGTAAGGAGTGCGGCAGCCCCACCTGTATGGCATTCTGTATGAAGGTGGCACAGGGCGCTGTTTCTATCGACAAGTGCCCCCATTTCTCCGAGGAAGCAAAGGCTTCTCTCAATGAAGCAACTGCTCCCGCTATGAAGACCATCTCCGTCGGCGAGCATAAGCTGGGCGGCGAGACTGTTCTGTTCCGTCACGAGAAGACTCTCGTAAATAAGAACCTGTACGCAGCTTCCGTATGCACCTGTATGGACGAGGCTACTGTCGACGCAAAGCTGGCTGCTGCCACCGTCGTTGACTACGAGCGTATCGGTGAGAGAATGTACGTGGAAATGATCCACGTTGCTAACACCCAGGCTGATCCCGCTGTTTACGCAGCACTGGTTAAGAAGGCCGCTGCTCTGGGCCGCACACTGGTTCTGGAGTGCTGGGATGTTGCGTGCGCCAAGGCTGCTCTGGAAGTTTGCGGCAAGGATGTGATCCTCGACGGCGCTACTCCCGAAAACTGGGAGGCTATGAATGCGCTGGCTACCGCCAACGGCATCGTGCTGGGCGTTTGGGCTGAGAACATCTCCGATCTGTACGACACCGTTAAGAAGCTGGAGAATGCCGGCAACAAGAACCTGATTCTTGATGTCACCGGCAAGACCGCTAAGGAGACTCTGGCTAACGCTGTTCTGGTTCGCCGCACCGCTATTAAGGATGGCGACCGTAGCTTCGGTTACCCCTCCATCGTAAACCTGGCTAAGCTGACTAAGGGCGACGCTCGTCTGGAGACTGCTTACGCTTCTATGTTCACCGAGAAGTACGCTTCTATCATCGTAATGTCCGGCATGTCCTACGCACAGGCTCTGCCTCTGTACGGTCTGCGTCAGAACATCTACACCGATCCTCAGAAGCCCATGAAGGTGGAAGCTAAGATCTACCCCCTCAACGGCGCTGATGAAAACAGCCCCTGCGTGCTGACTGTTGACTTCGCTCTGACCTACTTCCTGGTCTCCGGCGAACTGGAGCGCTCCAACGTTCCCGTCAACCTGATCATCACCGATGCTTCCGGTATGTCCGTTCTGACTGCTTGGGCTGCTGGTAAGCTGTCCTCCTCCACCATCAAGAAGACCTTCGAGGAGCTGGACATTGAGAACAAGATCAAGAATCGCACCCTGATCATCCCCGGTAAGGTTGCTGTTATGAAGGGCGAGATTCAGGAGAAGCTGCCCAACTGGAACGTTGTCGTCGGTACTATGGAAGCTGTACAGATTCCCAAGTACATGAAGGACAAGGAGTACGAGGCTGCCGCTGCTGCTGTTGCCGCTGAGCGCGCTGCTAAGGCAGGCACCGTTGTCGAGGAAGATAAGGAGCTGAGCTTTCACGAGCAGCTGGCTACCCGCGTGCCCGCTATCGAAGTGGTTGACATGGGCGTTTCCTACAAGGGTCACTACCCCGATGCACAGACCTTCGTCACCATC
>JAZOMT010000008.1:0-33540 GCA_045654085.1 Faecousia sp.
CAGCCGGCAACGGTACCGATGGCGCTGACTTTGTAGGTCATGCGGACCTCGGCATGGCCGATGATGTCTTCCTGGAACTTGGGGGCCAGCATGCCCTTCATGGCAGCCTCGATCTCGTCGATGGCATCATAAATGACACGGTAGAACCGCATATCCACATCGGAGCGGTGGGCGCTGGCCTGGGCGGCCTGGTCGGCACGGACATTGAAGCCGACAATGATGGCGCCGGAAGTGGAAGCCAGCAGGATATCGGACTCGTTGACGGCGCCATCGGCGGCGTGGATGACCTTGACCCGGACTTCCTCGTTGGAGATCTTCTCCAGAGAAGCCTTCACGGCCTCGGCGGAACCCTGAACGACGGCCTTGACGATCAGAGGCAGTTCCTTCATCTCGCCTTCCTTCAGCTTGGCGAACAGGTTGTCCAGAGTGACCTTCTGCATCAGCTGAGCAGCTGCATCCTTGGCAGCCTGCTTGCGCTGCTCAACCAGCTCGCGGGCCATACGCTCGTCGGTAACGGCGTTAAACTCGTCACCGGGTGCGGGCACATCTGCAAGACCGGTAATTTCCACAGGCACGGACGGGCCGGCAGTCTTGACGGTACGACCCTTATCGTTGGTCATGACACGGACACGGCCAACGGCAGTACCGGCAATGATGATATCGCCCTGATTGAGCGTACCGTTTTGCACCAAGAGGGTTGCGATAGGACCACGGGTCTTATCCAGTCTTGCTTCAATAACCGTACCCTTGGCGCGGCGGTTGGGGTTGGCCTTCAGCTCCTGCACCTCAGCAGTCAGCAGCACCATTTCCAGCAGCTCGTCCAGACCCTGACCGGTCTTTGCAGAGATAGGCACGATGATGGTATCGCCGCCCCACTCCTCGCAAATGAGGTCATACTTGGTGAGCTGTTCCTTAATCTTGTCGGGGTTTGCGGTGGGCTTATCCATCTTGTTGATGGCAACGATGATAGGCACTTCCGCAGCCTTTGCGTGGTTAATGGACTCAACAGTCTGAGGCATAATGCCATCGTCAGCCGCTACCACAAGGATAGCAATATCGGTGCTCTTGGCGCCGCGGGCGCGCATAGAGGTAAAGGCAGCATGGCCGGGGGTGTCCAAAAACGTAATCATCTGGCCGTTGGCCTCTACGGTATAAGCGCCAATGTGCTGGGTAATACCGCCTGCCTCACCGGCAGTGACAGAGGTCTTACGGATGGCATCCAAAGTAGAAGTTTTACCGTGGTCAACGTGACCCATAACCACAACAACGGGCGCGCGGGTCTCCAGCTCATCAGCAGAGTCCACGTGGTCGTCGATGATGCGCTCTTCGATGGTGACAGTGATTTCCTTTTCTACCTTGCAGCCCATTTCCACAGCCACAAATTCAGCAGTATCAAAATCGATGGTCTGGTTGATGCCGGCCATCACACCGTTCTTCATCAGGCACTTGATGACCTCACCGGCAGTCTTCTTCATCCGGGAAGCCAGCTCACCAACGGTGATCTCGTCGGGAATTTTTACCGTCAGAGGCGCTTTCCGGGCAACCTCCATTTGCAGTCTGCGCAGCTTCTCCTGCTCTTCATTCTTGGACTTGTTGCCCTTGAACTTATTGTCCTTCTTATTCTGCTGCTGACCCTTCTTGCCAAATTTCTGCTTGCCGCCCTGGAAGTTCTGCACCCGCTCAGAGACCAAGTTATCCACGTCGTCAAAGCGGTTAGTATTGACCTGCACCGCAGAGGTGTCCACCACCCGGCGTTCCCGGCGTCTTTCCGGCTCGGCAGGCTTTTGGGGCTTTGCAGGCGCTGCGTTCTGCGCAGGTTTCTGCTCAGCTTTGGGGGCGGGAGCAGCAGGCTTTTTCTCCCCGGAAACAGGCTTTTCCGGTGCCTTGGGCGCAGGCTTTTCTGCCGGCTTTTCTTCCTTCTTGGGCTGCACTGCAAAGACCTGCTCAAGGGACTCGATTTGGTGGGTCTTTGTAATATAGTCGAATACCACGTTCAGCTCTTCTTCAGTAAGCACACGGGTATTGGACTTGGGTCTTTCATAAAACTTGGCAACCGCATCCGTAACTTCCTTTACGGACAGATCAAAATCTGTTGCCACATCCTTCAGTCGATACTTCACTAAACTCATATATAATACGCACCTCCATAATCACTTCTTTGGGGAACGGTTCTTGCCGAAACGCTTGTTACGCTGGGCGGCTTTGGCTTCATCTTTCCGCTGCTGCAGCCGATTGCTGCGTTTTTCCAAGCTCTCCAATGGGCCGCTATATACATCGGACGCAGGCAGCGCCTTGAGAAATGCCAGCGCTATGGCCGCATCGGTAAAGGCAGCCAGCGCCAATTCCGTCCTGCCCACAGCCAGTCCCATCTCCGCCTTATTGTAAGGCGCCCGGACACATTGCTGATCGGTACCGGCCACAAAGCTTTTGGCTCTGCGCCAGGTATGGTCGGAGGCATCGGATGCCACCACCACAAGGCGGGCGTGATTGGCCCGGGCAACAGCGCCCACAGGCTCCTCACCCAGCTCTATAAGACGGGCTTTTTTGCCAAGCGCAAGGTAATTTAAGGCTCTATCCAATAAATCCGCCCTCCATTTCCTTATGCAGCCGGGCATACACATTCTCCGGGATAGGTACTTCCAGCGCCCGCTCCAAGCTCTTGGCCTTTTGGGCTTTTTTAAGACATTCCGGATCGGGGCAGATATAGGCGCCGCGACCGTTCATTTTTCCACCGAAATCCAGGCTGACCGTGCCATCCGTTCCCCGGACCACACGGATCATCTCTTTTTTCGCTTTCCGCTCCCGGCAGCCCATACACTGCCGCTGGGGAATTTTCTTTTGCATCGGATCACCGCCTTTTCAAAAATTTCGGTTTTATTCTTCAGCCTGAGAGGCAGGCTTAATGTCGATCTTGTAGCTGGTCAGGCGAGCAGCCAGGCGGGCGTTCTGACCTTCCTTACCGATGGCAAGGCTGAGCTGATCGTCGGGCACGATAACGCGGCAGGCTTTCTGACCGGGCACCAAAGTGACGCTCAGTACATCAGCGGGACTCAGCGCTGCGCGCACATACTCGCAGGGATCTTCGTTCCAAACCACGATATCAATTTTCTCACCGCACAGTTCTTCCACAACCGCGCCCACACGGCCGCCTCTGGGACCGACGCAAGCACCAACGGGGTCCACATTTTCCATAGTGGCGCGGACAGCAATCTTACTGCGGCTGCCAGCCTCACGGGCAATGTTACGGATCTCCACCTGACCATCAGCGATTTCAGGGGTTTCCAGCTCGAAGAGGCGACGCACCACGTTGGGGTGAGTACGGGAGACCTGAATCATAGGACCGCGGGCGGCCTGACGGACTTCCAATACGTAAACACGAATAAGCTGGCCTTCCTTGTACTTTTCGCCGGGGATCTGCTCGCTGGCGCGGAGCACTGCATCGGACTGCTCATTGCCGGCACCCACACGGACAAATACATCACCGGTGGGAGGATCCAGCCGCAGAACGGTGCCGGTCAGCAGCTCCTGAGACTTGGAGGAATAGCTTTCGTAGATGGTGCCGCGCTCTGCCTCGCGGATGCCCTGAATGACCACCTGCTTGGCAGTCTGGGCAGCAATTCGGCTGAAGCGCTGAATGTCGATGGGGAGCGCAATCACATCGCCCATCATCGCGCTGGGGTTTACATTCCGCGCGGCGTCGATATGAATTTGGGTATCCGGATCCTCCACTTCCTCCACAGCCGTTTTCAGCAGTTCCATAGAAAGGCCCTGCTCATTTAGCTCCACACGGATATTCTCTGTGGGGATGTCACGGTTTTCTTCGCTGTCTTTCCGGTATGCGTTGGTCAGCGCCTGCTTCAGGCGGTCAACCATATACTCTACCGGAATGCCCTTAAGCTTTTCCAAGTCCCGCAGGGAAGCAAAAATCTCTGCGCCGATTTCTGCCTTGGGCGCGGCCTGCTTCTTGGCTTTTGTATTTCTTGCCATTTTTATCCTCCTTCGCCTCTAAAATTCC
The DNA here is from genome assembly GCA_045654085.1 of Faecousia sp. Classification (GTDB taxonomy): domain Bacteria; phylum Bacillota; class Clostridia; order Oscillospirales; family Oscillospiraceae; genus Faecousia. The sequence continues at coordinate 4,016 of JAZOMT010000008.1, forward strand.
GAGGCTCATTCTGTTTATGATTTTAAAATTCCACACGGAGCCGCACCAAGGCAACCTCCGATTTTTCAAAAGTGATGGTCTCTTTTCCCGCTTCTACAGTGACTTTTCCGTCCTCATAGCCCCGAAGCACACCGGGAATTTCCTTCAGGCCGTTGCGGGGACGGTAGAGCTTTACAAGCACCGGGCTATCCATAAACCGCTCAAAATCTCCGGGTCTTTTCAGCACCCGCTCCAAGCCTGCGGAACAGACCTCAAAGTGATAGCTTTCGGCGATGGGGTCTTTTTCATCCAAAATGGGGTCAACGGCGCGATGGACATTTTCACAGTCGGTAATGTCTACACCGCCCTCCTTGTCGATATACAGCCGCAAAAAGCGCTCAGAGCCTTCCCGGACGTACTCCACATCCCAAAGGCTACATCCCTTTTCCCGGACAACCGGCTCAGCAAAGGAAGCGACCAGTTCTGTGATTTTCAAGAAAATCCCTCCGTTTCACTAAAAAGAGAGAGGGGTGCGCCCCTCTCTCCTAAAACGTCAACTCTTACACAGGCATTATAACACCCAAAAAGCAAGAATGCAAGGATTATTTTGCAAGAAAAGGGGAAATATTTTCGTTTTTCTCCCCGAAATCCCCGATTTTTCGTCAAATCGGCATACCGTGGGTGTATTTCTGGTCCCAGTCATCGTCAAAAAGACCCCGAATTACACTACCCTTTGCCATATCCTCTGCCAGGGTTGCAAGGGTTTCCCGCTGCTCCAGGCACTCCAAATAGAACTCCGGCAGTGCCTCCTCGCCCAGCTTTGCGCCCATCAGCGCGCCAACCAGCGCGCCAACTGCCGCGCTCTGTCCGGAGTGGTTTACTGCCGTAATGATTGCCCCGTCAAAGTCCTCGGGACTACACAGACAGGCAAAGACTGCGCCTGCCACACATTCCGGCGCAGTATGGCAGCGAAGCACCTCCATCCCCTCCTGGGGGGCGATGCCCTCTTTTGCCATAGAAATCGCCCGGCGCACACCGTCAACCACCGTTTCCGTACAGGCGTACATCTGGCCAAACTGCTCGGAAACCGCAGCGGTGGCATATAAAAATTGGTCCCGCAGGGGCGTCTGGCTATCCTGCAAAATGCCTGCAGTCATATAAGCCACCAGCGCGCCGCAAAGGAAGGTCTCCGCCGCGCCGTGGGTGAGCGCCACAGATGCCGCGCCCAAAGCGCCTACACCCCGTGGGGTCAGCCATCGCTCGTCAAAGAACATACCTACCGCCACCGGCACAGTAAGGGCGCTGGGCACAAGAGAGTACTTTGTGCGCTCGGCCATTGTGCCGAAAATATCCTGCCGCAGGTTATCCAGCATCCGGATATCCTGACAGTTGCCCCGGCGCATATTTTTTACCCGGGAGACCCAGCATTGGGAATTTTCCGGGTCCCGGTGAAACAGTTGGCTTCGGGTCCATTCCCGCAGCCCCAGGCGGACATACTCAGCTGCAAAATCTGTTCTGCCTTTGGTAATGCCGACCAGCAAGCCGTTACAGACATAGGCCGCCATATGGGTATAGGAGGTAATTTCCGCAAAGCCGTTAACCAAATCGTAGCCCAAAAGTCCGTTAGGACCGTAATCCTCGCAAATCTGCCGCCAAGTGCGGTCGTTAATGGTATAGCCCATGGCATCGCCCACCGCAAGGCCAAGGAGACAACCTTTATAGGAAGACGGATTTCCGCCCATAGTTTCACCTCTTTTTCTACACTTTATACGCTTATTATAGTAAATTCCCCAAAAAAAGCAAGTAAAATCTGCGTCCGCGTCCCATCCCTACAGTTGCATATTTCCTAAATTTCTGCTATAATGAAAAAAACTGAAAGGAGCTTTTATTATGGAACTTTCCGATATTCTCAAAAAATGCGACCATACCCTGCTGGGTCAGACCGCCACTTGGGCAGACATTCAGGCAATTTGCGATGACGGTATGAAATACAGCACCGCTTCCGTCTGCATTCCCGCCGCCTATGTAAAGCAGGCGAAGGACTATGTGGGCGACAAGCTGGCAATTTGCACCGTCATCGGCTTCCCCAACGGCTACGCCACCACCGCCGCCAAGTGCTTTATGGCTTCCGATGCGGTAGCAAACGGCGCAGACGAAGTGGATATGGTTATCAACATCGGCTGGGCAAAGGACGGCAAATGGGCAGAAATCACCGAGGAGATCGCCGCCATCAAGGAAGCCTGCGATGGCAGAATTTTAAAGGTCATTATTGAAACCTGCCTGCTGACCGACGAAGAAAAAATCCAGCTTTGCAAATGCGTGTCCGATTCCGGCGCAGACTATATTAAGACCTCCACCGGCTTTTCCAAGGCAGGCGCTACATTCGCTGACGTGGAGCTGTTTGCAAAGCACGTTGCGCCCCACGTAAAGATCAAGGCCGCCGGCGGCATTTCCTCCATCGAAGACGCGGAGGAGTTCATCCGCTTAGGCGCAGACCGTCTCGGCACCTCCCGCATTGTAAAAATCGCAAAAGGCCTTGCAAACGACGGAACTTATTAAATAATCGTAGGGCGGAGGCTTGCTCCCGCCGCTTCGAGCATTAATCGCCTACGGCGATGTCAATTTATACAATAAATTGACCGGCGGGAGCAAGCCCCCGCCCTACTAATTCAAAAGGAGAATGTATTATGAGTAATTTCCCTTCTACTCCCCATATTAATGTACAAAACGAAATCGGCTTCGGCAAGACCGTGCTGATGCCCGGCGATCCGCTGCGCAGTAAGTTCATTGCCGAGAATTTCTTAGAAAATCCCGTCCTTGTCAACAACGTCCGCGGTGTTCACGGCTACACCGGCTACTATAAGGGCGTTAAGGTCTCCGTGATGGCTTCCGGTATGGGTATGCCCGCCATCGGCATCTACTCCCACGAGCTGTTTAACTTCTTTGGCGTGGAGAACATCATCCGCGTTGGCTCTGCCGGCTCTATTCAGGACCACATTAATCTCTACGACATCGTGATTGCACAGGGCGCTTGCACCGACAGTAACTTTGCCCACCAGTTCCACTTCCCCGGTACTTTCGCCCCCATTGCAGATTTTACGCTGCTGAGCGAGGCCGTCAAGGCAGCCGAGGCCAACGGCGCTACCTATCACGTAGGCAATGTCAACTCCTCCGACGTATTCTACGGTGACCACGCGGAAGTACCTGCAGGTCTCGACACCCTGTATAACCAGAAGAAGATGGGCGTTATGGCGCTTGAAATGGAAGCCGCCGCTCTGTATATGAATGCCGCCCGTTACGGCAAGCGCGGTCTTTGCATCTGCACCATTTCCGACCACATCTTAAAGGGCGTGGAGACCACCGCTGAGGAGCGCCAAACCGCTTTCACCCAGATGATGAAGGTCGCTTTGGATGTTGCCGTCGCAATGGACAACAAGTAAATCAATGTAAGTCCTCCCGGTATGGAAGCAACCATCGCTTCCCCCGGGGGGAAGCTGTCACCAATCGGCACTTCGAAACCGATTGGTGACTGAAGAGGAATGCGGGCAATAATCTGCTGGGTTATGCGTATAGTCGTACTTATTCCCATAAATAACATTTCGCCATTCCTCATCCGCCCCTCCGGGGCACCTTCCCCTCGGGGAAGGGATTTTTCTCCATCACTGAGGTGACTAACTATGAAACGCATATTTTTAATTGTTCTGGATTCTTTTGGAATCGGCGCAATGCCCGATTCTCCCGCTTTTGGCGATATTGGGGTTAACACCCTTGCCGCCTGCGCCACCTCCGAAAAGCTGTCCATCCCCAATATGATTGCCGCTGGTCTTGGTAACATTGACGGTGTCTCCTGCCTGCCCAAAGCGGACACCCCCACCGGCGCATATGCCAGACTGGCGGAAAAGTCTATGGGCAAGGACACCACCATCGGTCACTGGGAAATTGCAGGTCTCGTATCTCCCGACCCACTCCCCACCTACCCCGATGGCTTCCCTGAGGAAATTCTCGCGCCCTTCCGGGCGGCAACAGGCCGGGGCGTACTGGCAAATGCCCCTTGGAGCGGTACAGCCGTGCTGGACGCCTACGGTGAGGAGCATATGAAAACAGGCGATTTAATCGTCTACACCTCTGCGGACTCCGTATTCCAAATTGCTGCCCACGAAGACGTTGTTCCCCCTGAGCAGCTTTACGAATACTGCCGCATTGCCCGGAAATTACTCGTCGGCAAGCACGGTGTGGGCCGCGTCATCGCCCGTCCCTTTGTGGGCGAAAAGGCAGGCGCATTTAAGCGCACCGCCAACCGCCACGATTTCTCTTTAGAGCCGCCAAAAGCGACCCTTTTGGATGCCGTTAAAGACAGCGGTCTTGACAGCATTGCCGTGGGCAAAATCTTCGATATTTTCGCAGGCATAGGCACTACGGAGCACGTTTACAATCAAAGTAACGCCAACGGTATGGAACACGCGCTCCACTATGCGGACACCGACTTTACCGGCCTTTGCTTTGTGAACCTTGTGGACTTTGATATGGTCTACGGTCACCGTCGTGACATCGACGGCTACGCGCTGGCACTAAACGAATTTGACGCTTGGCTTCCCAAATTCCTCGAAAAGCTGGGTGACGATGACCTTGTGACGATCACCGCCGACCACGGCTGCGACCCGGCCTATACCGCCACCACCGACCACACCCGGGAGTATGTTCCCCTGCTGGTTTTGGGCAAGCAGGTGAAAAACGTAAACTTGGGCACGCGGGGCAGCTTTGCAGACATTGCCGCCACCGTGGCAGAAGTTCTTGGTGTTCCCTTGGATACCCCCGGTGAAAGCTTTGCAAAGGAGATCTTAAAATGACACCTGAAAAGCTGATCGAAAAAGCGGAAGAAGCAAGGCTTCATTCCTACTCCCCCTATTCCGGCTTCAAGGTAGGTGCGGCGCTTCTGTGCAGCGATGGCACAGTCTATACCGGCTGTAATATCGAAAACGCCTCCTTTACCCCCACCATCTGCGCGGAGCGTACCGCCATCTTTAAGGCAGTCTACGACGGCAGACGGGACTTTACCGCCATCGCCATCGTAGGCGGCAAGGAAGATGCATCCGCGCCCTGTCCTCCCTGCGGCGTTTGCCGTCAGGTGATGGGCGAGTTCTGCGGCCCGGACTTTATGGTCTATTTCCCCGACGGCAACGGCGGCATTATCGAAGAGCCCCTGTCCGCCCTCCTCCCCCACAGCTTTAAGCTATAATTGAAAATTTTCTTCACCGCGCCTTCCATAATGCGCGCGTAGGGGCGACCATCGTCGTCCGCTCCGTACCATCAACATTGCAAAACTCCGGTTTCTTACGGACGGGCATTGCCCCTGCAATATTTTTACAAAGTACGCTGTTAGTATCTGCAAACGAGGTCAATTATACCGCCATAAAAAGATGAACCTATACTTTCTTTTTCGGAAAGGATAGGTTCATCTTTTTTGAAATTCTTCGCCGGTGATCAAATAATTGATCGAGACATTATAATACTTTGACATAGCCACTAATAAAGCAAGAGACGGCTCTCGCTTGCCGTTTTCATAATAGGATAACGCTTCTCTTGAGATATTTAAATCCATAGCAACCTTTTGCTGATTTAAATTACGCTTTTTTCGAATATTTTTCAGCCCGATCATCCAATCACCTCTTGCATTTATTGTAACATTGTGTTACACTTATTATGTAACATTTTGTTACGTCGGCGGATATGGGCTACCGTTGAATTGTTTCAACAACTTTGGTGTGATGCCAAGTAAGGTTTCGTTCATATAAATTATGCAAAATCAGGGGGTGAATTTCCCGCAATTAAAGGCATTATGGTTACTATTTTGAGTATACAAAAACAGAAAACAAAGGAGATTTTAAAATTGAAAAAAACATTTATTCTTATCCTTGCCACATTTATGCTTATCTGTATGCAAACAGGCTGTGAAAAGGACAGCACGGACACGCAACCCCCTACGCAACCGCAGGCATCCGTTGGTGATATTTTAGATGCTCCTGAGGTTAGATTTGATACCTCCGTCGAAGATCTTTACATCTACTTTACTTATCCCGGCGAATCCGAAAGCGAAGTTTTATCTATGGAGATAGCTATCGATCAGTTGACAGATGATTCTTATGTAGTCTATGTCACTGACGGCTTGCTAAAAATAAATGAAGTTGTTTATGAAGTAACCAATAACAGCATTACAAAATACCACAGAGGTGTTTTTACAAGCGATTTCGAGCGAGATACAATTCTTACGCAAACTGAACTAAAACAAGAAGAAGCCCGCATTATGAATCTGCTGCGTATGTTTATGGTCGCCCATCCAGATTGGCAGGATATGCAGTACCGCAAAACAGACGAAAATGCTTTCGCAATTACAGGTGAAGTCTATACTTACGACCTTATCAAATCAAGCGAAGTCTGGGGTAAAATCTGCATTGACAAAGCTACCGGCCTATTGGTAAGCCTCAGGGACACAAACGGTGCTTCTCTATACACAGTACAAAGCATCAGCTTATCAAATTTGGAAATTCCAGAGTATAAATAAATTCTACCGTCTTTCTGCAGAGCCATTATAGGAGGTATCATATGTATTGTAGGAAATGTGGAAACGAGTATTCCGATGAAAAAACGTTTTGCCCCCAGTGCGGTGAACGCCTCACTTTGGAAGAATTAGAAGTCAAATTACCCAAAAATGTTCAAAAAAATCGAAAAATTATTAAAGTGCTGAGTATTGTTTCCTTAGTAATTCAAGGCGTTTTGAACTTACTGGTAATCATAATGTTGAGCGTTCTATCATATGCACTACAGCAAAGTTTTCCTGCCGAAGATCTCGCTATCGCCAACAGCGGTTTCGGGGGGATAATTACACTTTCGTTATTCCCCATTACCGGCTCTTTTGCATTTACCCTTTTAGGTATAAAGAAGAACAGCACGGGTTTTTTTATTGGGGCAACGATATTTGCTTTTCTCTCTACAACATTGGGCTGTAATGTCTTCGAAAGTCTTGTGTTACGCCAGCTTATCGCCTTTGGTACATTGGCAATTTATATAGTAATTGCTGTACTAAATCATCAAAGCAACAAAGAGTATAGGGTATATGCTTCACAGCAAAAGGAAGGGGATATCTTATGAAAAAGTTGTTTTTGATATTTACTGTTTCTGTAATACTTATGTCGCTAATAGCTTTTGGAAACGAAAAAAGCACCAAAAGACCAGATACAGTTAAAAGTACAGAACCATCTGCAGTAAATTTCGATTTAACACAATATGATAATCATGGAGAACCGTCTTGCGGTTTGATATGGGTTGAAAAAACAATATCTTCCTACGACAAAGCGCCCGAGACAACTTTTGCGTATTTGGATGTCGATGGAAATGAAAAAAGTCAGTGGTTCAGTTCCGAAATGTTCTATCCAAGAGATTTTGTAAACGGAATGTTAATACTGCGGAAAAAACCTGTCGAAATTCATGGCGTTCATATAGATTATGGAGAATGTATCATATATGATACTGGATTCAGAGAGTTAGCAAGAGGATATTTTGAATTTGGAGATGGCGAAAAACCTAACATAAAGGAGCTTGCCATTCTTGATGCAAATGAACGCGGAGAAATTTTTGCTATCAAAGATTTAGGTGACGACGGCAGTGCGTTTGTTATGATAAAAGAGGATGGGGTTACGAGATTTTCTGTAGCAGAGGATGCATTTATTAACATATCCATTGACAATTTGCGTAAAACTCGATATGAAAATGGTTATTACATAATTGATTGTAGGTTAGCGTATAATTTCCCCTGCTATATGGGCATCTTTGACGAAAAAGGCAATTGTGTATTTGAGCCAAGCAAACAGATTGATTATGAGGTCTTCTCTGTAAATATCATTTCTGCAGATGTATTTGAAGTGATGTTTGAAGGCAAGGACGGAAAAATGTATACGGTTACAACAGATCATACAGGAAAGTTCTTATCAGAACCCCAATAATGTTCCATTTATGTCTACTGCATAGCAGGCTGTGATTAAAAGCTAATAAGTAACATTAAAACTCCTCTGTAGCAAAGGAGTTTCAGTCTTTCAAAAAAGTCCAGCAAAAGCTGGACTTTTTTGAAAGACTGAAAGCCACCCGACTGGGTGGCTTTTTCTTATTCACATACTTTATAGCTCCAGCCGTGGGCATCTGGGAGCTTGCCCCACTGGATGCCGGTGAGGTTGTCATACAGCTTCTGTGCGACCTCGCCAATCTTACCGTCGCAAAGGGTATACGCGGTGCCGTTGTAGAAAAGCTGACCGATGGGAGAGACAACAGCGGCAGTACCTGTGCCCCAAGCCTCCTCCAGAGAGCCGTCAGCCGCAGCAGCAAACAGCTCGTCCACGGAGATGGGGCGCTCCTCCACCTCGTAGCCCCAATCCCGCAGCAGCTCGATGCAGGACTTCCGGGTGATGCCGGGCAGGATGGAGCCAGAGAGAGCGGGGGTGACGATCTTTCCGCTGATCTTGAACATAACGTTCATCGCGCCCACCTCTTCGATATACTTGCGCTCCACGCCATCCAGCCACAGCACCTGGGTATAGCCGTTTTCTTCCGCCCGCTGACCGGCGCGCAAGGAAGCCGCGTAGTTACCACCGCATTTAGCGTAGCCTGTACCGCCGCGGACTGCACGAACGTCCTGCGCTTCAATGGCGATCTTAACAGGGTTAATGCCCTCGGCATAGTAAGCGCCAACGGGGCAGCAAATAACCACAAAGGTCGCATTCTTTACGGCGTGGACACCCAGATGGGGGTCATTGCCAAAGAGGAAGGGACGGATATAGAGAGAAGTGCCGTCGCTATGAGGCACCCAATCCTTTTCCAGCTCCACCAAAGTGTTCAGGATATGCAGCGCGCCCTCCTCGTCCAGTTGGGGCAGGCACAGCCGCTCGGCGCTGGTATTGAGGCGCTTAATATTCTCCATAGGGCGGAACATACGGATGCTGCCGTCGGCTGCCCGATATGCCTTCATACCCTCAAAAATCTCTGCGCCGTAGTGCAGCACGGTAGATGCAGGGTGCAGGGGGATGGGTCCAAAAGGCACGATGCGGCCGTTATACCAACCCTTGCCTTCCGCATAGTCCATCATAAACATATGGTCTGTAAAGATCTTACCGAAGCCCAGCTTACTCTCGTCCTGAGGCTTCTCTTTGGGCGCGGCAGTCTTTTCGATCTTAATATCGTAAATCACTTTTATTCCCCCTTAAAATCCATACCGGCTTTCAGCATTTTCCGGTTGATATCCAGCATATCTGCCTTCCGGGCGGGGATGACTTTTTGCAGGCCTGCATCAAGACCCTCTTCGGTAACACAGCCGGTTTTCTTCACCAGCGCGCCCAAAAGCACCATATTGGCAAGATTCGGCACACCCATTTCTCTTGCCATAGCAGATGCCGGTATGTAGTAAGCCTCCACATCGGTACGCTCGACCTTGCGAGTGATGAGGGAGCTGTCGATAAAGATCTTGCCGCCGGGGACAACATCTTTTTCAAATTTATCCAGAGACGGGCCGTTCATAACCATCAGAATGTCGGGGTGGTTTACAATAGGAGAACCGATCTCCCGATCGCTGAGGATGACATTACAGTTTGCCGTACCGCCGCGCATTTCCGGGCCATAGGAGGGAAGCCAGCTAAGATAGCGGTTTTCCATCATACCGGCATAGGCCAGCACCTTACCGGAAAACAGCAGACCCTGACCGCCAAAGCCGGCGATCACAATTTGATTTTCCCGCATCGTTATACCTCCTTATCCTTATAGACACCCAAGGGATACTGGGGAATCATCTTTTCATCGATCCACTCCAGCGCCTTCTGGGGAGTCATACCCCAGTTGGTGGGACAGGAGGAAAGAACCTCTACGAGAGAGAAGCCCTTGCCGTCCAGCTGATTTTGGAATGCCTTCTTGATGGCCTTCTTGGCGTTTCTTACGTTCTTGACATTATTGACGGTAACACGCTCCAAGTAGGCAGGGCCATCCAAGGTAGAGAGCATTTCGCACACCCGGATGGGATAGCCTTGGGTTTCCGCGGACCTTCCGTAGGGGGAGGTCTGGGTCACCTGACCAATCAGCGAGGTAGGCGCCATCTGACCGCCGGTCATACCGTAAATAGCGTTGTTAATGAAGATAACGGTGATATTTTCGCCTCTTGCGGCGGCGTGAACGGTCTCACACATACCGATGGAAGCCAAATCGCCGTCACCCTGATAGGTAAATACCACATTTTCAGGAAGAGACCGCTTAATGCCGGTGGCGACCGCGGGGGCGCGTCCGTGGGCGGCTTCTACCATATCGCAGGCGAAATAATTATAAGCAAGAACGGAGCAGCCAACGGGCGCAACACCAACGGTCTTGCCCTCAATGCCCAGCTCGTCCATAACCTCGGCTACCAGACGGTGCACAATACCGTGGGTACAGCCGGGGCAGTAGTGAAGCACTGTATCGGTCAGCGCTTTGGGTTTCTCAAATACAACCATATGTCGTGCCTCCTTACTTTGTCATTTCCTCAATCTTTGCCAGCACTTCTTCCGGGGCGGGAATCATACCGCCAACCCGGTTGCAGGCATAGACCGGCTTCTTACATTCGGTGGCGAGGAGTACATCCTCACGCATCTGACCCATACTCAGCTCTACGGTCAGGAAGGACTTGACCTTCTCCGCTGCAGCAGCCAAGGGGGCTTTGGGGAAGGGCCACAGAGTGATAGGACGGATAAGACCTACCTTAATGCCCTTTGTCCGGGCTTCATTGATGGCGTTTTTCGCCACACGGGCAGTGATGCCGCAGGAAACTACGCAGTACTCCGCGTCTTCCATCATATACTCTTCCCACAGGCACTCGTTCTTCTCAATTTCCGCGTACCGCTCGAAGCGCTGGAAATTCAGCTGCTCCAGCTCGGCGGAAGATAAGTAGAGGGAGTTTGCAATGTTGTGCTTTCTCTGGCACTTGGTGCCAACGGTTGCCCAATCAGGCGCTCCCTTGATTTCCTTGGGTTCAGGCAGCGCCACCGGCTCCATCATCTGACCCATGGTGCCGTCAGCCAGCAGCATAACGGGCATCCGGTACTTTTCAGCAAGGTCAAAGCCCTTGTAGGTAAGGTCTGCCATTTCCTGTACGGAAGCAGGTGCCAGCACCAGCACGTGGAAGTCACCGTGTCCGGGACCCCGTGTGGCAAGGAAATAGTCGGACTGAGAGGGCTGGATGCCGCCGAGACCGGGGCCACCGCGCTGGACGTTGACAATCAGCGCAGGCAGGTCCGCGCCGGCAAGATAGGAAATACCTTCGCATTTCAGCGCGATTCCGGGGCTGGAGGAGGAGGTCATACAGCGCTTGCCGGTAGCGGCAACGCCATAGACCATATTGATGGCAGCGATCTCACTTTCTGCCTGCAGGAAAACGCCGTCGATTTTGGGCATCCGCTTTGCCATATAGGCGGCAACCTCCGTCTGGGGGGTGATGGGATAGCCAAAGTAGTGGCGGCAGCCAGCCAAAATGGCGGCTTCGGCAATGGCTTCATTGCCTTTCATCAGTACCTTTTCCATAGCGTCTCCTCACTTTTCTACTTTAATTACACAGTCGGGGCACATGGTGGCGCAAAACGCGCAGCCGACGCACTCTTCGGGCTTTGTCAGCTCCACCGGGGCGTGTCCCTTTTGATTGAGCCTTGTCCGGGAGAGGGTCAAGATCCCCTTGGGGCAGGCGTTTACGCAAAGGCCGCAGCCCTTGCACAGCTCTTCCTTAAATGTCAGTTTCGCCATAATGTGTCCTCCGTTTTTATCTCATAGTATAGCTCTTGCAGATGGAGGGGGAAGAAATTTCCCTCCGGTAAGTCTTGCAAAAGGGTGTGGTTTACCGTTGTCATTTTAATGGGCAATCCCGTCGCATCGGATACCGCTTTTGCGTATGTATCGCTGGCGAGAATATCTTCCGCAGTGGTTGCTTTGCCCAGGTTGGTGTTATTGACGATGGCAGTGAATTTAAGACCGCAGGCAGTCTCGATCTCCTCCATCACCTCCAGCGTTCCCTGAACATCCCTTGTCAGAGGGCGGGACTTGTTGATAACGAAAAGCATTTCGTAATCGTTTTCTTCTTTTATCATCGGCACATACCGCCCCAGCGCCAATGCGCCACGGTCATCACCGCCAATGTCCAGCACACCGTATCTCTCACAGTCTGCTACCAGGCGGTAGACCTCCGGCGGCATTGCCGGCACATCCAGGTTGCTGTTGGCAAAAGGGGAAGAAATCAGCTCAATCCCTGCCTTTTCCAGCACCTCAGCGCTGTCCTTGGTGCGAAAATAGGGGTTTACAATATCCAAATCCGCCACCGTTACGGGCAGTCCCATTTTTGCCAAGTACAGACTGTAATTTACAGCAATATTCGTTTTTCCACTGCCGTAATGCCCGGCGAAGAGGGTTAATCGTTTGTGTTCCAAAGTAAACTCCTACTATCGTACAACATCGTAGGGGCGGATATTATCCGCCCGCGGGCGGCAGGTTGCCGCCCCTACGCCATTGTTACAGTTGTTTGCGAATGATCTTACCACTGGTGGTCTTGGGGAGACTCTCTCTGAATTCCACAATGCGGGGGTACTTGTAGGGCGCGGTGCGGGACTTGACATAGTCCTGAATTTCCTTCTTCAGTGCATCCGTACCTTTCATATCGCCCACCAGCACAATGCTTGCCTTGACCACCTGACCCCGAATCTCATCGGGCGCGGCAGAAACACCGCACTCCAGTACGTAAGGCAGCTCCATAATGACGTTTTCGATCTCGAAAGGTCCAATCCGATAGCCGGAGGACTTAATCACGTCATCCGCGCGACCCACATACCAGTAGAAGCCGTCCTCATCCTTCCACGCCAGATCGCCGGTGTGGTAGAAGCCGTCCCGCCAAGTCTCGGCAGTAATTTCCGGGCTTCCCTCATAGGCATAGGCAAGACCGCAAGGCAGTCCCTTCGAAATATCAATGCAAATCTCACCGGTATCACCGGGCGCAACCGGTTTCCCCTCAATGTCCAAAAGCTGGACGTTATACAGTGGCACAGGCTTACCCATAGAGCCAACCTTGTGGCTGTCGCCGGTCAGGTTACCGATGATGATGGTGCTCTCGGACTGGCCGAAGCCTTCCTTGACAGAAAGGCCGGTGTGCTTCTTAAACTGGCGGTAAACCTCCGGGTTCAGCGCCTCACCTGCGGTAGACGCGTGACGGATGGAGGAAAGGTCAAACCGGCTCAAATCCTGCTTAATAAGCATACGGTACATGGTCGGCGGCGCGCAGAAGGTGGTGATCTTATGCTTTGCAAACATGGGGAGAATTTTCTCCGCGTCAAAGCGGTCAAAGTCGTAGACAAAATTTGCCGCCTCGCAGAGCCACTGACCGTAGAGCTTGCCCCATAGGGCTTTTGCCCAGCCCGTATCGGAAATGGTCAGGTGCAGGCCGTCCGGGTCAACCCGGTGCCAATATTTTGCGGTAATAAAGTGTCCCAGGGGGTACTTATAGTTATGGGCGGCAATCTTTGGATAGCCGGAAGTGCCGGAGGTAAAGAACATCAGCATCGGGTCGCTTCCACAGGGCGCATCCTCGGCACGGGCAAAATGAGAAGAATACATCGTGTACTCATCGTCAAAATCGTGCCAGCCTTCTCTTTTTCCGCCTACCATAATCTTGTGGGCAAGGGTAGGTGTTTTTGCAGCCGCCGCATCCACCGCCTCGGCAGTATCGCCGTCCGCGGTGCAGAGGATGGCTTTTACGTTACCCGCCGCAAAGCGGTAGGTAAAGTCCTTTTCGAGTAATTGGTTGGTCGCCGGAATGGCGATGGCGCCCAGCTTGTGCAGTCCCAGCATAGCAAACCAGAACTGATAGTGGCGCTTCAACACCAGCATCACCCGGTCGCCCCGACGGATACCCAACGCCTTAAAATAGTTGGCGGCTCTTGCGGATTCCTTTTTCATATCCTTAAAGGTAAATCTGCGCTCCGTACCGTCGTTCGCAATGTGGAGCATTGCCAGCTTTTCCGGCTTACTGCGGCCCAGCGCATCCACAATATCGAAGGCGAAGTTAAACTTCTCCTCATTTTTGAAGGCGATGGCAGTCAGCTTGCCGTTTTCCTCGGTAGGAATGATAAACTTGTGATAAATCCGCTTTTCCTCATCCACAGGCGTATGTACTGCTTCCACGGTGGCAACGGCAGTCGCCTCCTCGTTTTCACGGGCAGCAGAATTGGAAAGAACGATGGCGTAGAACGCGCAATCCTCACCCTCCACGGCAATCATACCGTGGGGTACGGAGGAGTCGTAGTAAATGCAGTCACCGGCATGGAGAATTTCCGTATGGCCGCCAATTTGAATTTTCATATGACCCCGGATGACGATGTCACATTCCTGCCCCATATGAGTAGTGACCTCGATGGGACGGGAATCCGCATCCTCCCGATATTTCAGCTCCATATAAAGAGGCAGGGCAATACGGTTGCGGAAGCCTGCCGCCAGGTTATAGCCGATCATACCGTGGGCTTCCTCAATGCGCTGGCCGTCGCCCCGTCTTGTGAGGGCATAGGAACGCAGTTTAGGACTGTGACCTTCGATAAGGTCACCAAAGTCAACGCCCAGGCTCAGGGTACAGCGATACAAAAAGGCGATATTTAAGTTGCGGTTTCCCTGCTCGTGCTGGAGGTATTCCTCTACCGACAGGTCGGTGCGCTGTGCCATTTCCTCCGGGGTAAAGCCGTGGGCTTCCCGCAGCTCCCGGATACGCGCCGCCACCTGCCGGGTCTTAAAATCTATCCCGGTAATATTATTATCCATACATTAACCTCAATCATTCCGTTCCACAATGCACCTTCATAGATCATCGTAGGGCGGGGGCTTACTCCCGCCGTTACATTGTATCTTTTCGGCGGCGGGACCAAGGCCCCGCCCTACATTCTCACGCGGAAATTCATTTTATTATTATCCTTCTTTTCTTCTTCCCTGTCAACCATTTTACAGCTTATTTCGCATAATTTTTCCGCTGATGGTCTTGGGCAGTTCGCTGCGGAACTCCACAATCCGGGGATACTTATAAGGCGCGGTATGGGCCTTGACATAGCTCTGAATTTCCTTTTTCAGGGCTTCCGTCGGCTCTGTGCCCTTTGTCAGCACGATGCAGGCCTTGACCACCTGTCCGCGCACCTCATCGGGCGCAGCGCAGACACCGCACTCCAAAACATAAGGCAGCTCCATAATGGTGGACTCGATCTCAAAAGGTCCGATCCGATAGCCGGAGGACTTAATCACATCATCGGCCCGGCCTACATACCAGTAGTAACCGTCCTCATCCCGCCAAGCCACATCGCCGGTGTGATACATTCCGTCGTACCAAACCTCTTTTGTCTTTTCCTCATTGCCGTAGTAGCCAAGGAAGACACCACAGGTAGGTTTCGGCTCGGTGCGGATGACGATTTCGCCGGAAATACCGTCGGGCACAGGCTTTCCATCGTGGTCTACAATATCGATGCCGTAGCCGGGCACAGGCTTGCCCATAGCGCCGGGCTTAATGGCCGTGCCGTAGAGATTGGCGATACCAAGAGTCATTTCCGTCTGACCGAAGCCTTCGTGGATACGCAGTCCCGTGGACTTTTCAAACTGATAGAACACCTCTGCATTCAGCGCCTCACCGGCGGTGGTGGCGTGATGAATGGAGGAAAGATCAAACCGGCTCAGATCCTGCTTAATGAGCATCCGATACATAGTCGGCGGGGCGCAGAAGGTGGTAATATGATACTTGGCAAACATAGGCAGGATCTTATCTGCCTCGAAGCGGTCGAAGTCGTAGGTAAAGACAGCACCCTCGCAAAGCCACTGACCGTAGAGCTTGCCCCAAAGGGCTTTGCCCCAGCCTGTCTCGGAGATGGTAAAGTGGAGACCGTCCCGCTCTACCTGATGCCAGTATTTGGCGGTCACATAGTGACCCAAGGCATATTTATAGCTGTGGGTAGCGATTTTGGGGTAGCCGGTGGTGCCGGAGGTGAAGAACATCAGCATGGGGTCATCACCGCAGGGGGCATCCTCAGAACGCAAGTACCGACGGCTGAAAAGTCCGTACTCCTCGTCAAAATCGTGCCAGCCCTCTTTTTTGCCGCCCACCAAGACCTTAGTCAAAGTCTTGCCGGAAACTTTTTCCGCCAGCTCCACCTGATGGGCAGTGTCGCCGTCGGCGGTGCAGAGGATGGCAGAAACGCCGCCGGCTTCAAACCGATATGTAAAGTCGTGTTCCACAAGCTGATTGGTAGCGGGAATGGCCACCGCGCCCAGCTTATGCAGTCCCAAAATGGCAAACCAGAACTGATAGTGGCGCTTTAATACCAGCATCACCCGGTCGCCCCGACGGATACCAAGGGACTTAAAATAGTTGGCGCATTGGGAAGAAGCGTCTTTCATATCCTTAAAGGTAAACCGGCGCTCGGTCAAATCAGCAGCAATATGCACCATCGCCAGCTTCTCCGGGTCTTTCCGCGCGATGGCGTCCACCGTATCAAAGGCAAAGTTATAGCTGTCGGTATCACTAAATTCCAGTCCCGTCAGCATTCCCTGCTCATTTTCCGTACCGCGGACGAAGCGGTTGCAAAGAAGCTCCTCTTTTTTCGCCTTCCGGGCAGGCTGGGTAGGCAGCAAGAGGGCGGTATCCCGCTTGTCGCTTGCCATAATCATAGAGAGGAATAAGCAGTCGCTTCCCTCAATGGCGATCATACCGTGGGGGGTAGCGGAGTTATAGAAAATAGAGTCGCCCTCCCTGAGCACTTCCTCGTGGTCACCGATGCGGATGCGCATCGCACCTTTTATCACCAAGTCAAATTCCTGACCGTCGTGGGTGGTGGTGTGGATAGGCTGATCCTGCAGCTCCTCGGAATATTCATAATTTACCCAATAGGGCGTTGCCAGCTTTTGGCGGAACATAGGCGCCATATCGGCGATGGTAATGCCGTCCTCGCTGGCAGTGACCATACCTGCGCCCCGACGGGTGACGGTATAGGCAGAGAGCTTTGCGGTATGACCCTCCAAAAGTTCGGTAAGCTCGAGGCCAAAGACCTTGGCGCACTTGTGCATAAAGGAGAAAGGCAGATCCACCGCGCCGGACTCATACTGGGTATAAAGCTCGGGAGAAATTTCTGTCTTCTCGGCCATATCATAGACGGTGTAGCCAACGATCTGCCGCATCTCACGAATTCGCAGGGCCACATCCATCAAGGGATTTATAACATTGTTCCGGTCACTCATAGCATTTTCCTTCCTTTCCAAACTGTAGGGGCGACCATCGGTCGTCCGCCTATATAGGGAATTGATAGTTGAGAGTTGATAATTAGTGTGTCTGCTACGCAGACGAATTTTAATACATCGCGAAGCGATACCATAATTGTCAATTATCAATTATCAATTTTCAATTATCAACTAAATAAAAATCGCCTCAAGAAATCCTTGAGACGAATAAAAATATCCGCGGTACCACTCAAATTGCGGCCATAGCCGCCACCTTCGGACTCCAATAAGTCCTATCCCTTAACGCGGGCAAACGGGAGACGCCTACTGATTGTGATTTTTCAGGCTCCGGCTCAGAAGGGATGGGCGCTTGGAACAAAAACTTACCGACTTTCACCTGCCGTCGGCTCTCTGAAAAGACCTTGTCCCGGCCGTCTTCGTCTACGCCTTTATAATATATGCATAGAGAATACCACGACCGCCACAAAAAGTCAAATGTTTTTCTCCTAAAAACAAATATTTTTTACAAAATCCCTTTTTCCCCATTGACAACACCCCATCTTTGTGGTTAAATATGCCCTATATAGGAAAGATATTGACGGAAATTATGCCCTTTTCGGAAGCTGCAGAGAGTCGGCGTTTGGTGCGAGCCGATGCGGAAAAATTGGGCGGACTGATTCCCGAGTTGGCTTTGTGAACCCGAAAGGCAGTAATGAAGCACGGTCGCCCCGTTATCGGCTATGGGCTTAACAGAGCCCGAGAGTGGCTTTGGCAACCAAAGCAAGCAGGGTGGTACCGCGATTTTTTCGTCCCTGAAGCATTACGCTTCAGGGACTTTTTTATTTACCCTCCCCTCTTGTAGGGACCGGCGTCCTCGACGGTCCTGAAACACCGCACCATCGTATCCCTTTGTAGGGCGGGGGTTTACTCCCGCCGAGAAACCACATTATGGGCGGCGGGACCAAGGCCCCGCCCTACAATCCCTTTCGATGGTGTATATAAAATTTGTAATTCCCATTAAGGAGTGTTTTCTATGAACTGTATCCGCATCACCGACATTACAATGAAGCAGGAGGGTCTTTCTCTCTCCTTTAAGGAAAAGCTGGAGCTTTCTAAGCTGCTGGATAAGCTGGGTGTCTCCGCCATCGAGCTGCCCGCAATCCAGAATGTCAAGACCGACAGCCTGCTCATTAAATCTATCGCTGCTTCTGTAGGCTGCGCCCTTGCCGTTCCTGTTGCCTTGGACTTAAACGATTTGGATACGGTTTATAGTGCCCTCAAAAACGCTGCGCAGCCCCGCCTGCAGGTCTGCGCCCCGGTGAGTACCGTGCAGATGGAGTACTTATACCACAAAAAGCCGGAGAAGATGCTCGCTGCCATTGAAAATGCTGTAAAGGGCTGTAAGGCAAAGTGCGAATATATAGAATTCATCGCCGATGATGCCACCCGCAGCGACCGCAGTTTTCTTGTTTCCGCTTTGGAAACCGCTATCTCTGCCGGCGCCACCGTGGTGACCGTTCGGGATGCGGCGGGTGATTTACTGCCGGAGGAATTTGCCGCCTTTATTACGAGTCTGCGGGAGAAGCTGCCGGGCGCCAGTTTGGGCGTTTGCTGCAGCAATGCCCTCTCCCTTGCCGATGCCTGCGCCATCGCATCTGCTCAGGCAGGCGCTTCAGAAATCAAAGCGGCCGCCTATCCTATGGGCGCGCCCTCTGTATCCCATCTCGCAAAAATTCTCTCTGTAAAGGGCGATACCCTCGCCCTCTCCTGCCCCGTGGGCACTACCGAGCTTTCCCGTCTCTGCGACCAGATCGCCCGGCTCTGCCGGACAGAAAAGGCAAAATCCGCCGCCCTGCCGCCCCTGCCGCCCCACGCACAGGAACTGACCCTCACCGCCCGGGACGATATGGCAGCGGTTCTGCAGGCGACAGAAAAATTGGGCTATGACCTGAGTGCCGAGGATGCCGCCGGCGTATTTGCCGCATTTCAGAACATTGCCATAAAGAAGGCAGAGGTCAGCGCCAAGGAGCTGGACGCCATCGTGGCAACTGCCGCGATGCAGGTGCCCGCCACCTATACCCTCGAAAACTACGTCATCACCGCCGCCAGCGCTACCTCCGCCACCGCCCATATGAAGCTTTCCCGTGACGGCAAGACCTTGGAGGGTGTCAGCCTGGGCGACGGTGCTATCGATGCAGCCTTCCACGCATTGGAACAAATTACCGGCTGCCATTTCGAGCTGGACGATTTCCGCATTGAAGCGGTCACAGAAGGCCGGGAAGCTATGGGTCAGACCATCGTAAAGCTCCGTGCAGGCGGCAAAGTCTACTCCGGCAGAGGTATCTCCACCGATATTATCGGCGCTTCTATCCATGCCTACTTAAACGCCCTCAATAAAATCGTCTATGAGGAGGAAACGGTATGAAGCTCTCCTTTTCCAGTCGCGGTTGGGGCGAACTAAGCTGGGAGCAATGGCTGCAAACCGCCCTTTCTATGGGCTTTTCCGGCATTGAGATTTATAATCTTCAAAAATTTCCCCACCTGCAGGAGAAAAACGCCCCCCTCCATCCCCACAGCGCTGCCGCCACGGTCCGTCAGCTGCGGGACAAGCGTCTGGCTATTCCCTGTCTCGACACCTCCCTTGACTTATCCGACGGCATTACTGCCGTAGAACCCCTTTTACAGCTTTTCGACACCGCCAAGGACTTGCGCATCCCCTATGTCTGCGCCTGCGCTTTGCAGGATGACGAGGATTTGGTACGAAAGAATATCGGAACGCTTCTGCAGATGGCCCAGCGCCGTCAAGTGACGCTCCTGATTAAAACCAGCGGCATTTTTGCCGATACCACCCGTCTCAGAAAGCTCCTGGACGACTTTGCCTCCGACCATTTGGCAGCCCTTTGGGATATGCACCACCCCTATCGGGATATGGGCGAGAGTGCGGATGCTACCATCAAAAACTTGGGCGCTTATGTCCGCCATGTTCATCTCCGGGACTCCGACGAAAACGGCTATAACCTCATCGGCGAAGGCACACTGCCGGTATCCGATATGATGCGGGCGTTATCCTCTATCAATTACGACGGCTTCATTTCTCTGGAATGGAAGCCCGAATGGATGGTGGATTTGCAGGACCGGGAGGTCATCTTCCCCCATTTTGTCAGCTTTATGTCCCGGTTTCAAAACCCCCGCTCCAACAAAAAGGCGCTCTACGACAACCACGACCATACGGGCAAGTACATTTGGAAGAAAGACACCCTCATCGACCTGACCTTCCCCCAGGTGCTGGACAGAGTTGTGGAGGAGTTCCCAGACCAGTACGCCTTTAAGTATACCACGCTCGACTATACCCGGACGTATCGCCAGTTCCGGGACGATGTAGACACCTTTGCCCGGGCGCTGGTTGCGATGGGCGTAAGACCGGGCAGTAAGGTAGCCGTTTGGGCAACCAACGTGCCTGCCTGGTATATCACCTTCTGGGCAGCCACCAAGATTGGCGCAGTCCTTGTCACCGTGAACACCGCCTATAAAATCCACGAGGTAGAGTACTTGCTCCGCCAGTCGGACACCCACACCCTCGTTACCATCGACAGTTGTCTTGATTCTAACTACAAAGAAATCATCGCCCAGCTCTGTCCTGAACTGGAAAACACCAAGCCCGGTCAGCCCCTGCACGCAAAGCGCCTGCCTTTCCTGCGGAATGTTATCACCGTTGGCTACCGGCAAACCGGCTGTCTGACCTTTGAGGAAGCGATGGCAAGAGCCCACGAGACCCCCATTGAGGAAGTATACCGCCTTGCCGCTGCCGTAAAGCCTGACGATGTGTGCAATATGCAGTACACCTCCGGCACCACGGGATTTCCCAAGGGCGTTATGCTGACCCACTACAACGTGGTCAATAACGGCAAGTGCATCGGTGACCGGATGGGTCTTTCCACCGCCGACCGGATGATGATTCAGGTGCCGATGTTCCACTGCTTCGGTATGACGCTGTCTATGACCTCGTCGATGACCCACGGCGCAACTATGTGCCCGATGCCCTATTTCTCCGCTAAGTCTTCCCTTGCCTGCATTAATCAGGAGCGAATCACCTGCTTTAACGGTGTTCCCACCATGTTCATCGCAATGTTCAACCACGAGGACTACCGCAAAACCGATTTCTCCCATATGCGTACCGGCATTATGGCGGGAGCCGGCTGTCCTCCCGAGCTGATGCGCCGTGCCGCCCAGCCGGATGAGATGAATATGTACGGCATTGTCTCCGTTTATGGCCAGACCGAATGCGCCCCCGGCAATACTATGTCCGCCTGGACAGATTCCTTGGACGTCCGCACCAACACGGTGGGCTACGCCTTCCCCTATGTGGAATGTAAGGTCATTAACCCCGAAACCGGTGAGGAAGTGGGCGTCGGGGAAAACGGTGAATTCTGCGCCCGTGGCTATAATACGATGAAGGGCTACTACAAAATGCCCGATGCCACAAGAGATACCATCGATAAGGACGGCTGGCTTCACTCCGGTGACCTTGCCTGCAAGGACGAAAACGGCTGCTACCGCATCACCGGCCGCTTAAAGGATATGATTATCCGCGGCGGTGAGAACATCTACCCCAAGGAAATCGAGGAATTTATCTACACCCACCCGCAGGTGCGGGACGTGCAGGTCATCGGTGTACCGGACAAGAAGTACGGTGAAGAGGTAATGGCCTGTATCATCCTCAAAGAGCCGGGCAGCCTCACCGAAAAGGAAATGACGGACTACATTATGGCAAGTATGGCGCGGCACAAAGTCCCCCGCTATATCCGCTTTGTGGACAGCTTCCCAATGAATGCCGCCGGCAAGATTCTCAAATACAAGATGCGGGAAGAAGCCGCGGAATATATCAAAACGCTCTAACAAAAAAGCACCCACCCGGGTGCTTTTTTATTATGGCATTACACTTTCCATCGTTTTTCCAATGGAATAGCAAAATACATTATCCCTTGCGGGAGCGAGGTCAGAGAACAGTCCCCGGGTGGTATAAACCGTGTAGTTACAAAACAGCACCGGGCAGAGTAGTCCCTGCTCCATCACCGCCCGGTGAAGGTTATAGTAGTTCCCCTCATCGGCAAGGGCCTCCAGACACAAGGTGTAGGCCGCCACATCGTCAATGCCGCCGTAGCTCAACTCGCCCCAAGTGTAGAAGAACGCAGACAAATCCATATTGGGAGAGAGCCTTGTTTTGCCCAAATATAAGTCAAATTCCCGACGTTTTATGGCATTTTCGTAGGCGCTGCCTCCCAATTCTTTCATTTCCACCACAAAACCGCCTGTCCTGAGCATATCGGCAATAGACCGGGCCGCCCGCAGGCGGATGGAATCGTCGCTGTTTACCAGTAGCACAACTGTGCTTCCCTGCTTGCCGGAGGCGGTGACGGCCTCTGCAAATTTCGCTCCGTCATAGCCGTATTTCCCGGCTAATCCCTTACTGTAATAGGGGCTGTGGGGGGAAGCGGGCAGCGTAGCGCTTTGGGCAAAGCCGCGGTAGAACTTGCTGACCAAACTGTCCCTATCGATGGCGTAAGTCAGCGCTGCGCGAATATCCGGATTGTCAAAAACCTGGCTGTCTTCATTACAGCCGATATAGAGGAACAGACCGCTTTCGCAGTTCCAAAGTTCGGCATCGCTGCGGTAATCCACATACTTATCCGAACTGGGGTCAGTGAGAGCAAAGTCCAGTCCGTTAAACTGAAAATCGTCCCGGATTCCTGAAACAGAGGTAGCTTCCATTAAGGGGATGGCAGGTGTAGAAATCTGCAAAACTGCCTGACACCACCAAGCCGTCCGTTTTTTCAGGTACGGGCCAACCACCGTATCTTCCAGGATATACGGCCCGGAGCCAAGGGGAAACCGCTCTCCCACCTGACCCGAGGGCACGATAGGAATGTCCAGCAAAATGGGCAGATTTCCCATTTCCGTGTCGGTTTTTATGACAATTTCCCCCGCATCCGAAAGAAAAATGTCCGTAATATGGGTCAGCCGTCCGCAGTAGTAGTCGCTGTCTTTGGCAGCGCGCAGACTTGCCACCACGTCCCGGGCAGTCACCGGAGTGCCATCGGAGAAGGTAGCCTTCGGGTCAACGGTAAAGGTATGGGTCTTATAATCCGTTGACGGTGTGTAGCTGCCGCAAAGCACCGGTGTGGTCTTATAGCCGCTGTCGGTGGCGAACAGTCCCTGATAAATAAGAGACATCAAAACCCGGTTGGTATAATCGGTGGTCAGATAGGGATTGAGCCCCTTTTCTTTATAAAAGGTCAGGGTGATAATCTTATCCCCGTCATTCGGCTGGGTAGGGTTTTGGGGTTTCCCGTCTGCAAGGCCGCCGCCGTTGGGAACATAATCGGAGTAATCGTAGCTGCAGCCGCCAAAAGAAAGAAGCAGGCAGACTGCAAGCAATATACAAATGAGCCGCTTCATCTCTTTCTCTCCTTACATACAATGACAGCGCCCTGACTGCCCCGAGCCGCCCCCACTTTTCGGTGAGACCAGTATAAATCGGGATTACAGGCGGTGCAATGGGTCGATATATCGATGGATCTCACGCCTGCCCGGCGCAGCAGCCAGGCATTGATTGCCTTTAAATCCACATAAAATTTATGGTTTTTTTCGGCGAGAAATGCACCGATATCCACCCCATAACGCCCGAAAAAAGCATCGGGTACATCCCGGTCGGTTTCAAAACAGCACGCTCCGATGTTGGGGCCGATAGCAGCCCGGATATCTTCCGGTCGGCAGCCAAAATGCTTTTCCATCGCCCGGACGGTCTTTCCTCCAATGTCGGCAAGTGTCCCCCGCCAGCCTGCGTGGGCTGCGCCCACCGACCCGGTCACCGGGTCGTAAAAAAGGATTGGTGTACAGTCTGCCGCGAAAATCACAAGGGCAGTTTCCGGGGTGTTGGTAATCAGGGCATCACAGTCGGAAAGCTCGGGGGCATACAAGCCCGCGCCCCAAAGGCTTTCGTCAGCCAAGCGCACAATATCCGTATGGGTCTGCTTGGTATGCACGGACTTTTTGGGTTCAAAACCGATGGCTTTCCCCAAAATTTCGTAGTTTTTCAGCACATTTTCTCTTTTATCCCCCCGGCGAGTGCCGATGTTCATAGAGGACAGGTATCCCTCGCTGACACCGCCTTTTCGGGTGGTAAACATATGGGGCGCGGAGATATTCTCCGCCACCTCATACTGCAGCTTATCCTTGATAACCGTCTGCATATCAGCCTTGCTCTTTATCCCGACAGCACTTTTTGTATTTCTTACCGCTGCCGCAGGGACAGGGATCGTTAGGGCCGACCTTCTGGGCAGCGCGGACAGGCTGCTTTTTCACGGTCTTGTCGGGGGCGCTGGTGCCGGTTTCGTGGGCAACCTTCTCCCGCTTGACCTCCTGATTGGTGCGAAGCTGCACTAAGAACATCCGGCGGATGGTCTCCTCCCGGATGGCGGTGACCATCGCTTCAAAGAGCTGATAGCCCTCCTCCTTGTAAGCAATGACCGGGTCGTGCTGGCCGTAAGCCCGCAGACCGATGCCCTGCTTCAGGTCATCCATCGCATCGATGTTGTCCATCCAGTATTCGTCCACCACCCGGAGCATAACTACCCGCTCCAGCTCCCGCATAACAGACGGAGTGATAGCCGCTTCCTTGGCTTCATAGGTATGCAGGGCGATATTGTAGATTTCCTCAGTGGCGGCAGCTTCATTCAGTCCCAAAAGCTGGTTTTCCCGACCGCTGAGCGTACCCTTGGCAAAGTACACACCCTCCATCTGGGCGGCAATCTGAGAAATAGCTTCCTCGGTCAGCTTTCCGCCAAACTCACTAAGAATGGGCGCAACCGTGGTCTCCACCACAGAGCGCAGCATGGTGAGCATATTCTCCCGCAAATCCTCACCGGATAGCACTTTCTGCCGCTGGGCATAAATAACTTCACGCTGGGTGTTCATCACGTTATCGTATTCCAGAACGCTCTTACGGGAGCGGAAGTTCCGGCTTTCCACGCTCTTTTGGGCATTTTCCACCGCGCCGGAGAGGATTTTCGCATCAATGGGGGTATCCTCGTCGATACCCAGGGTGTCCATCATCGCCATCACCCGTCCCGAGGAGAACAGACGCATCAAATCGTCCTCCAGACTCAGGTAGAAGCGGCTGACGCCCGGGTCGCCCTGACGGCCGGAACGGCCGCGGAGCTGATTGTCGATACGGCGGGATTCGTGACGCTCGGTACCGATGATGAAAAGACCGCCGGCAGCTTTCACCTTTTCCGCTTCATCGGCAATGGAATCCTTGTACTTTTTGAGGAGATTTTTATAGGTCTCCCGGATGGCGAGAATTTCGGGGTTATCGGTTTCCGCATAGGAGTCTGCCTCCCGGAGAATTTCCTCAGGCAAGTCCATCTTGGAAAGTTCCGCTTTTGCAAGGAAATCCGCGTTACCGCCCAGCATAATGTCTGTACCGCGGCCTGCCATATTGGTGGCAATGGTAACCGCGCCAAACTTACCGGCCTGGGCGACGATGCCTGCTTCCTGCTCGTGATACTTGGCGTTAAGGACGTTGTGGGGAATCTTCTCTTTTTTCAGGAGCTTCGAGAGAATTTCACTCTTTTCAATGGACACCGTACCCACCAGTACAGGCTGTCCCTTTTCGTGGCACTGCTTTACCTGCTCTATAATGGCACGGAATTTGCCTGCCTCGGTCTTATAGACCACGTCGGGCATATCCTCACGGATAACAGGGCGGTTGGTAGGAATCTCCACCACGTCCAGCATATAGATAGCATTAAACTCTTCTTCCTCCGTCAGCGCCGTACCGGTCATACCGGACAGCTTCTTATACAGCCGGAAGAAATTCTGGAAGGTGATGGTAGCGAGGGTCTTGCTCTCGCTGGCAACCTGCACCCGTTCCTTGGCTTCGATGGCCTGATGGAGACCTTCGTTATACCGTCTGCCGTACATCAGTCGGCCGGTAAACTCGTCCACAATGATGATCTGTCCGTCTTTGACCACATAGTCAATGTCCTTTTTCATAAGGCCCCGGGCTTTCATCGCCTGGTTAATGTGGTGAGAGAGGGTGGAATTTTCCGCATCTGCCAGGTTTTCCACACCAAAGAAACGTTCTGCCTTGGCGATACCGCTGGCGGTGAGAGAAACGCTGCGGGATTTTTCATCCACGAAATAATCGCAGTCGTAATCGTCGTGGACTTCCTTGTCCTCCGTCTTTGCAAAGACCTGCTTGCGGAGACCGGAAACAAAATTATCCGCCATCGTATAAAGCTGAGAGGATGCTTCGCCCTTACCGGAGATAATAAGGGGTGTCCGGGCTTCGTCGATGAGGATAGAGTCCACCTCGTCTACGATGGCAAAGGCGTGTCCCCGCTGGACCAACTCCTGCTGATACAGCGCCATATTGTCCCGGAGGTAATCAAAGCCCAATTCGTTATTGGTGCAGTAGGTAATATCCGCCTTATAAGACTCCCGACGCTGGGCGGGGGCCATTCCGGGGATGACAAGGCCGATGGTAAGCCCCATATAGCGGTAGACCTTACCCATCCACTCGGACTGATATTTGGCTAGGTAATCGTTGACGGTGACCACGTGAACGCCTTCGCCGGTAAGGGCGTTGAGATAGCTGGGCAAAATGGCGACCAAGGTCTTACCTTCACCGGTCTTCATTTCGGCAATACGGCCCTGATGGAGGACGATGCCGCCAAGAAGCTGCACGGGATAGGGACGCATACCCAGTACCCGGTCAGCCGCCTCCCGGATGGCCGCAAAGGCTTCCGGCAGCAAGTCGTCCAAAGTCTCGCCATTGGCAAGGCGCGCCTTAAACTGGGCGGTCTTTCCCCGCAGTTCCTCCTCAGAAAGGTTTTTATATTCCTCCTCCAAAGCGAGGATTTTGTCTAAGGTAGGCTGAAGTTTTTTGATCTCCCGCTGGGAACGTGTTCCGAATAATTTTGTAAAAAGGCCCATAGGAATCTCCTTTAGTTATTTGAAGCTATATTTTTACCATTATAACACAGCTGCCAGAAAAAATATAGAGGAAATATGAATTTCTCCGGGAGGATTTGAAAAATTCTTGCCTAAACGAAAAAATATGTTACAATTAAAAATAATTCTCAATCACAATTATCGTAGGGCGGGGGTTTACTCCCGCCGTAAAGACCGCGTTATCTGCGGCGGGACCAAGGCCCCGCCCTACAATCATTTTTGAAAGTACATTCGTAAGGAAGTGATGCGATGCCCGCCATTAAGAACAAACCCACCGTGCCGGATATTGTGCGGAATTTATTGCTGTCCTGGCTTTTGGCGGCAATGCTGGAATATCTTTTCCTGCCGGTATCTCTGCAAAACCTGGCAGGGTTAGAAGGTCTTAAGCATATGTCCCTTTCCCGGGTGCTGATATTGACAGCCGTTTTTACAGGCGTTTTCATGGTTTTGGGGCTTTATTTCCGCACCCGGATAATTGGGCGCTTTGGCATACTATTCGTATTTACCGTCCTTGCCTTTTCTGCTATGGATGCCTGCGATACAAGTGTCTTTACCGTACTGTGTCTAATCATCATCGGTCTTTTCGCCTGCTTTGCCATCCGGGGCTGGAACGGGGAAGAAACAAAATTTAAAGAAATCAAAACCCACTGGGGCTATGCCGTAGGAACGGCTGTACTGGCGGTAGTATTTTTCTTCATCGTCAGTGTCTGGACGGTGGCGAGGGTGGAGAGTATGAGCACCCCCTCCTTTGACTTTGGTCTTTTCTCCCAGATGTTTCACTATATGAAGACCACCGGACTGCCCCTTACCACCTTGGAACGGGACGGGCTTCTTTCTCACTTTGCAGTCCACGTGTCGCCTATTTACTATCTGATGCTGCCTTTTTACTGCCTTGCGCCCACCCCGGCGACCCTGCAAGTCCTGCAGGCGGCAGTAATGGCATCGGCAGTCATTCCCCTATGGCTCATCGGTAAACACAGGGGTCTTTCCGGCCTTTCCCGGATGCTCCTTTGTGGGATTTTGCTGTGTTTTCCCGCCTTTGCCGGCGGTGTGGGCTATGACCTCCACGAAAACTGCTTCTTAACGCCCCTTATCCTTTGGCTCTTTTACGGCATTGAGAAAAAGAACGTTCCCATTACTGCCGTCTCCGCAGCCCTTACCCTGATGGTAAAAGAGGATGCGGCAGTCTACGTGGCGGTGATTGGTCTGTATCTTTTGGTCAAAACTGCCCTTTGCGGCAAGAAGGCAGATAAGCAAAATCTGATTACCGCCGGCGTGCTTTTGGGGGCTTCCCTTGCTTGGTTCTTTGCGGTCACCGGCTATTTGGCAAACAGCGGTGACGGTGTAATGACCTACCGTTACGATAATTTTATCTACGATGGCTCTGGGTCCCTCTTTACGGTCATTAAAGCGGTGCTGATGAACCCGATGAAAGCCCTTTATGAGTGCGTAGACCCGGAGAAGCTCTCCTTTATCAATCTGACCCTTCTGCCCCTGCTGTGCCTGCCCTTTTTCACCCGGCGATATGAGCGGTTTCTTTTGCTCATCCCCTATGCGCTGGTGAATTTAATGTCTGATTACCAGTATCAGCACAATATTTTCTTCCAGTACACCTTTGGCTCCAACGCATTCCTCATTTACCTGGCAGTCCTCAATGTGGCAGATTTGAAGCTTGACTGGAAGCGAATGGGTGTTTTGGCAGCAGCGGCGGTGGTAGCCTTTGCTTTCTTTACCGCCAATATCCTGCCAAAAGTCCGGCAATATCAGGAGACGGCAAATACCTACCGGGATTATTACAACAGTGTCCGCGCCGCCTTGGACACCATCCCCGAGGACGCATCGGTGACTGCCACCACCTTTTACACCACCCATCTGTCCCAAAGAGACATTCTCTACGACATCCGCTACTGCTCGAAAGCCCACCTGCTGGAAACGGAGTATGTGGCGCTGAAGATATCTGCCGCAGCAGATTATAAAAAGTATGCTACGCCCGGTCAGGACAACGGTTTCCAAAATATCGTTGCCCTTTTGGAAGCAAACGGCTATGTAGAATACGAGAAATTAGGCAGCATTTTGGTCATCTACCATAAGACCGGTTCCTAAATATACCATCGAAAAATAAATGTAGGGCGGGGGCTTGCCCCCGCCGTTTTGGTGCGTAATATATCGGCGGCGGGGGCGAGCCCCCCCCCCACCGCCCTATTTCCCTCCACAAAAAATTTAAAATACCCCCCGGGTGGGTTTTCCCTCTCTTTTTT
>JAZOMT010000009.1:0-26431 GCA_045654085.1 Faecousia sp.
TGTGCTGTCTGAAATACGAGCAGGATGCCTACGAGGATCTGCTGCGTACCGCTCCCAAGATGGACTCCTTCGTGGATACCCCCGAGGGCCGTGGTACCGTCACCGACGTGGATCTTCTGCGGCAGAGAGTGAAGGTGCAGCTGGAAAACCAGCCGGAGACCATCCTCTCCTTCCCCAATGATGAGATCGCCGTGCTTCGCAGCGGCAAGGCCAAGAAAAATGACCCGCCCATTCCTGCGGACCTTGCGCCTATTTCCGGTGGCGGTAAGCGGAAAAAGGAAGCGCGGGAGGAGGAAAATACCCGGTATTTGGACTCTATCCGTCTGCGTTACAGCGAGGAGACCATTGCGGAGGAAACAACCGCCCAAGAAGAAACACCGGTGACGGAAGAAAAGCCTGAGAAAAAGGAAAATCGGAAAAACCGCCGCAATCGCCGGCAGAAGGCAGCGAAAAACGCAGCCCCGGAGCAAAAGACGGAGGAACAAACCCAGACACCGGAAGCACCGGAAGGGGAAACGGGCGAAGGCAAGAAAAAGCGGAATTTCCACCGTCGCAGACATTTCCATCATAAGAAGCCCAAGAGCGGCGAGGGTAATTCGTAATTACAAATGACAAGTTACAAGTTATAAATTATGATGCACCATCGAGAGAGGTTGTCATTCTGAGCAAGGCAAAGCCGCGTCGAAGAATCCGTATTTTTAAGGGACGGATCCTTCGACTCCCGTTGGTTGCTCAGGATGACAGAGGAGAGACGAAGGGGCAGTGGCAATTACGCATTAAGAATTAATCTGCTGTAACACTTTTTCGATTTTGGAATACCTTGGAATGAGCGGCGAAAGTCGCGAGTAAAATTTTGGAGGTATTCATTATGTATAACAATGGTTTCTGTGGCGGCAATATGTGCTGGATCATCATCCTCATCCTCTTACTGTGCAACTGTGGCGGCGGCGTAAACACTGCCAATAACGGCTGTGGCTGTGGCTGCGACAACAACTGCGGCTGCTGCTAAACGAAGGACAAAAAATCCTCCCGAAAGGGAGGATTTTTTTATCAGTGAAGAGTAGGGGCGGATATTATCCGCCCGCGGGCGATTGATAATCGCCCCTACAAATTCATCGCAACGCGATACCTTAATTGTCAATTATCAATTACTTCTTTCGTTTGGCAATGGGTTTGCATTTGTCCTGGATAAGTAATAGGTCGGTGATAATGTCGTTGGAGAGGAGGAAGCCCTCGCCGGTTAAGTGCCAGCGGCCATCGAAGGTACGAACAGCCAGTTTTCGGCTGCGGAACACCTCTAATTTTTCCTCCAGAGGGGCAAAGGGCAGCATATATTTCCGTTCGTATTCCTTGGGGTCAAGGCCATAGACCGTCCGCAGACCCATCATAATGTACTCGCCCGCCCGCTCCCGGAAGGGAACGTCCTCCACTTCCCGGAGGATTTGGCCATTTTCCTTGATGCCGGCAATATAGCCCCGCAAGTCCCGGATAAAAGTGAACCGCTGGCCGCCAAAATCGGAGCTGGCGTTGGGGCCAAAGCCCAAATATTCACCGCCCTGCCAGTATTTCAGGTTATGGCGGGAGACGTTGCCTTTTTTGCAGAAATTGGAGATTTCGTACTGCCGGTAGCCCTTATCCGCCAAAAAGGAGATGGCGGAAAGGTACATATCCGCCTGCAAATCGTCATCGGGAATGTCCAAAGCGGACGCCTGCTTGCATAGCGGGGTGCCGGGTTCGATTTTCAGGCCGTAACAGCTGATATGCTCGGGATTCAGCTTTGTAATGTTGGCCAGGGCGTGAATCCAGTTTTGGATGCTCTGCCCGGGGAGGCCGTACATCAAATCCACGCTGAGGTTTTTGAAGCCGTGGCGGCGGATTTTCTTAACCGCGTCCACCGCTTGCTGGTAATCGTGGGGCCTGCCAAGCTGGGCGAGCTGTTCGTCATTGTCGGTTTGGATTCCCAAGCTCACCCGGTTGAAGCCTTCACTGCGAAGTCTCCGAAGGAGACGGTCGGTGATGGAATCGGGGTTTGCTTCAAAGGTGATTTCCGCATCGTCGGCTACGTCAAAGCTCTTCCGAATGGCGGAGAGAATCAGACTCAGCCCCTCACCGCCCAAAAGGCTGGGCGTGCCACCGCCAAAATAGATGGTATCCACGATGTGCAGCGATGCGGCTTCGCCTGCCTCCCGGATATGGGCGCAGACCGCGTCGATATATGCGTCCTGCAGGCTCTCGTCGCAGACAGAGTAAAAGTCGCAATAGGTACATTTACTCCGGCAAAAGGGAACATGGACATAAATACCCAATGGGGTTTTGTGTTTTCTTGCAAAAATAGGCATAGGTTACTCCAAATTACAAATTACAAGTTACAAATTATAAATTGCACCATCAAAGAAGGTTGTAGGGGCGGCTATTAGCCGCCCGCGGGCGGATGGTATCCGCCCCTACAAGAGGGAACGGCGGACAACCATTCATCATTTGTAATTTGTAATTGTAAATTATTTAGTCTTCGTCTAATTTCAGCACTGCCATAAAGGCTTCCGAGGGGACGGCAACGGTGCCGAAGGTACGCATCCGCTTCTTACCTTCCTTCTGCTTTTCCAAAAGCTTTTTCTTACGGGTGATGTCACCGCCGTACCATTTGGCCAGCACGTCCTTACGCAGCGCCTTGATGGACTCCCGGGCGATGATTTTTCCGCCGATGGCGGCCTGCACGGGAATTTCAAACTGGGCGCGGGGGATGTTCTCTTTCAGTTTTTCGCAGATTTTTCTTGCCCGGGGATAGGCGTTGTCTGCAAAGAGAATGAAGCTCAAGGCGTCCACAATGTCACCGTTTAGGAGAATGTCCAGCTTTACAAGGCGGCTGGGACGGTAGCCGATCAGCTCATAGTCCAGCGAGCCGTAGCCACGGGTACGGGATTTCAGGGCGTCGAAAAAGTCGTAAATGATTTCGTTCAGCGGCATTTCGTAGTGCAGCTCCACCCGGTTGGCATCCAGATAGACCATATCCTTAAATTCACCACGGCGCTGCTGGGCAAGCACCATCATATTGCCCACATATTCCTGAGGGGCAATGAGGTTCAGCTTTACAAAAGGCTCTTCTGCCAGCTGGATTTCCATAGGGTCGGGATAGTCCAAGGGGTTTGCCACCATAATGACCTCTCCGGTGTTCTTGGTGACACGGTACACAACGTTGGGGGCGGTGGTGATGAGGTCGAGGTTATACTCCCGCTCCAGCCGCTCCTGAATAATCTCCATATGCAGAAGCCCCAAAAAGCCGCAGCGGAAGCCGAAGCCCAGGGCGATGGAACTTTCCAGCTCGTAGGACATAGAGGCGTCGTTGAGCTGCAGCTTTTCCAGCGCCTCCCGGAGGTCTTGATACTTTGCGCCGTCCGCGGGATACACACCGGAGAAAACCATGGGCTGTACCGGGCGGTAGCCGGGCAGCGGCTCGGTTGCACCGTTTTCCACGGTGGTGACGGTGTCGCCCACCTGGGTGTCTGCCACGGTTTTAATGGAAGCGGTGATGTAGCCCACCTCGCCGGCGCCCAGAGCGTCAGCGGGAATGAGACCCATCGGACTCATTGTGCCTACCTCCACCACCTTATAGGTAGCGCCGGTGGCCATCATCCGGATGTCCATACCCGCCCGAACCGTGCCGGCTTTCACTCGGGTATAGACGATAACGCCCCGATAGGGGTCGTACTGGCTGTCGAAAATCAGGGCTTGCAGAGGAGCGGTCCGGTCACCGGTGGGGGCAGGTACGTCCCGGACGATCATTTCCAGCACATCGTGAATATTAATGCCGTTTTTGGCGGAAATTTCCGGCGCATCCTGAGCGGGAATGCCGATAATGTCCTCCACCTCGCTTTTTACCTCTGCGGGACGGGCGGCGGGCAGGTCGATTTTATTGATAACCGGAAGAACCTCCAAGCCTGCGTCGATGGCAAGGTAGGTATTGGCAAGGGTCTGGGCTTCCACGCCCTGAGAGGCGTCTACCACCAGCACTGCGCCCTCGCAGGCGGCAAGGGAACGGGAAACCTCGTAGTTAAAGTCCACGTGGCCGGGCGTGTCAATGAGGTTGAGGGAATAAATTTCCCCGTCATCGGCCTTATATTTTAAAGTGGCGGCAGTTGCCTTAATGGTAATGCCGCGCTCCCGCTCCAAGTCCATAGAGTCCAGCATCTGCTGCTCCATCTGGCGGGATTCCACCGCGTCGCAAGCCTCCAGCAGACGGTCTGCCAGCGTGGACTTGCCGTGGTCAATATGGGCAATGATGGAAAAATTGCGAATTTTAGAAAGGTCAGTCATAGGTTGTACCTCAAGCGTTACACAGTTTTTTCTAATTATACCGAATTTTCTGTCCGATGTAAACTGTATCTTTTCAAAAGTTCGGGGGAATAATGAGAAAAGACAAGGCGAAAAACGATAATTTCCACTTTTTTTGAAAAAATTTCGTGAAAACCCCTTGTCGAAATCCAAAAATCGCGGTATAGTCTAACGGTATTGCGAAAAAGCAAAATACCGATACAAAGAGGTAAAAGAAATGGGAAATACAAAAAAACCTGCAAAGAGTACAGAGGACATTCAGGCCTCGGTGCAGGCAATGATTGCGCAGGCCCGGAAGGACGGTATGATCCGTGCGGCAGATTTGACGGCTGCGCTGGAAAAAATGGACTTGACACCGGAGAAAATCGAGGAAATCTATGACCGCCTGGAGGCGATGAATATTCAGATTATCAGCGCAGAACTGGATCTGGATTTGGGTGACGATATCGAGGTTCTGGAGGATGACCTGAGCGATGGCGAGTTGGATGGACTGGAAGAGGAAATCCTGATAGACCCGGTAGATTTGGCGGCTGAGTTTAACTTGGATGACCCGGTACGGATGTACCTGAAGGAAATCGGTCAAATTCCGCTGCTGTCTGCAGATGAGGAAGTGGAGCTGGCAAAGCTGGTTTCCGAGGGCGACCAAAAGGCGAAAAATAAGCTAACCGAAGCAAATCTCCGCCTGGTTGTCTCCATTGCAAAGAAATACTCCGGCCGCGGCCTGCATATTCTGGACCTCATTCAGGAGGGCAATACCGGTCTTATCCGGGCGGTGGACAAGTTTGACTGGACAAAGGGAAATAAATTCTCTACATATGCCACCTGGTGGATTCGTCAGGCCATCACCCGCGCTATTGCGGATCAGGCCCGGACGATCCGTGTGCCGGTGCATATGGTTGAGGTCATCAACAAGACCACCCGCTGCAACCGCAAGTTGGTGCAGGAGTTGGGCAGAGAGCCGACTGTGGAAGAGATTGCCGCAGAGCTGAACCTGCCTGTGGAAAAAATTATCGAGGCGAACCGCACCGCCGCGGATACGCTTTCTTTGGATACGCCCGTTGGTGATGAGGAAGATACCTCTATCGGCTCTTTTGTGGAGGACGAGCGCACTCCCGGCCCGGCAGATGCCACCTCCAATGCTATGCTGGCAGAAGCGCTGAAGGAAATTCTGGATACGCTTACCGAGCGAGAAGCCGATGTGCTGCGTATGCGCTTCGGTATGTATGACGGCAGAACCCACACGCTCGAAGAAGTGGGTCAGAACTTTGGCGTTACCCGTGAACGTATCCGTCAGATTGAAAACAAGGCCATCCGCAAGCTGCGCCACCCCAGCCGCGCAAAGAAGATCAAGGATTTCTATTGCTGATAAACAATGCGTGCTGCATTTCGCAGCACGCAGTTTTTTATTGATTGGAATGTACGGCCATTGACTGTCCCCAGCGCCTCCCCTGTAGGGGAGGTGAGCAAAATCTCTGATTTTGCTCGGAGGGGTTTGCAGAGGTGTTTCATCCGTTAACCCCTCAGTCATTTGCTCGTTCCTCGCAAATGCCAGCTCCCCTATAGGGGAGCCTGCTATATACTACTTCTCCAAAATGATGGGGCCTGCGTATTTGCCGGCAAAGATGTGGGCGGCGGCTTCTTCGGCAGTCAGTAAGACCTGCTCACCGCTTACCATATTTTTCACCGCGCATTTGCCTTGCGCCAGCTCGTCCTCGCCCAAAAGGATGACGAAGGGAACGCCCAATTTGTCTGCGTAGGACATCTTCTGCTTGAATTTCTTCTGCTCACCGTAAAGCTGCACCCGGATGCCGCTGCTGCGAAGGCTTTCCGCAAGGGAAATGGCAGGGACAATATCCTCGGTCATGGGCAGAATCAGCGCATCTGCGGGGGCGCAGGGCAGCGCGGGATTCAGGAGACCCTGCTCGTCCAGCACATAGAACAGACGGGTCAGACCGATGGAAATGCCTACGCCGGGCAGGGGACGGTCGGTGTAATAGCCGGCAAGGTCGTCATAGCGGCCGCCGGAGCAGACAGAACCGATTTCCGGATGGTCGAGAAGCGTGGTTTCATAAACCGTACCGGTATAGTAATCAAGGCCCCGGGCAATGGTCAAATCTACGGCAAAATTGCCCTCCGGCACACCGAATGCAGAGAGATTCTTGGTCACCGCCTGCAATTCGTCAAGACCTTTGTCAAACAGCTCGTTTTTGCCACGATAGCTTTCCAGCGCGTTGAGTACTTCTGCGTTCGTGCCGCGGATGGCAATGAATTTTAGCACCGCATCGGCTTTTTCCTCGGGGATAGACAGGTCTGCGGTTAAAATTTTGCGGACATTCTCCGGGCCAATCTTCTCCAGCTTATCCACCGTCCGCATCACGTCACCGCTCTGCGCCTGCAGTTCCTGCATGGCGTAGAAGCCGTTGAGGATTTTCCGGTTATTGACCCGGATTTGGAAGCGGGAAAGGCCAAAGCCGGTAAAAACTCTATAAATAATGGCGGGAATTTCTGCTTCGTTCAGAATATCCAGCTTGCCGTCACCGATAATGTCAATATCCGCCTGATAAAACTCCCGGAAACGACCCCGCTGGGCGCGCTCGCCGCGGTAGACTTTACTGATTTGGAAGCGGCGGAAGGGGAATGCCAAGTCGTTATAGTGGAGCGCCACATATTTTGCCAGGGGAACAGTCAGGTCAAAACGGAGCGCCAGGTCGCTGTCGCCTTTTTGGAAGCGGTAAATCTGCTTTTCTGTTTCGCCGCCGCCCTTTGCCAGCAGAATTTGGGCATCTTCGATGGCAGGAGTGTCCAGGGGCGCAAAGCCGTACAGGCCGTAAGTGGTGCGCAGAATGTCCACCATTCGTTCAAATTGCATCTGCTTGCCGGGCAGAAGCTCCATAAAACCGGACAGGGTCCGGGGTTTGATTCTTTCCATAAAATAACCTCTATAAGCTATAAAATATAAATTGTAGGGGTCGGCGCCTTCGACGACCCGTAACGAAATCAGTGCTCGATGCGCTGATTTCGTTAAATTAGATGTTGTCAAGCGGGGCGTCGAGGGCGCCGACCCCTACAAAAGCATTATTAAAATCTCGGCTTATTGCGGTACATCTCCCGCCAGTCCAGGTCGCCCCGCTGCAGACCCATAATGGCAATTTCCGCGCTGCCCAAATTGGTAGCGATGGGGATATTGTGCCGGTCACAATGGCGAATGGTCTCCAGCATTTGGTTGTCGTCCCAGGCATCAATGGTATTGGGGTCGCCAAAAAGGATAACAAGGTCGATTTCGTTATAGGCAATGCGGGCGTTGATTTGCTGATGACCGCCTTGCTTGTGAGAAAGGAGCAGGGTAACCGGCAGCCCGGTGTTATCTGCAATGAGACGGCCGGTAGTAGCCGTTGCCAGCAGATTATGCTTTAACAGCACACTCTTATAAGCAGTGCAGAATTTGACGATTAGCTCTTTCTTCTTGTCGTGAGCCAAAAATGCAATATTCATAAGAAAACTCCTTTCTTTCAAAGACGGACGGGTACAGACTGCCCTGTAATTCTCCTGGCAATTCTTCGTAAGGCAGCCGCTGCGCCACCCCGGGATGCCCGGATGAGGGGCGTATTTTTTGCGGCGGCGAGAACCACATTCACATCCTCCGGCACAATGCCCAGCAGGGGAAGTCCTGCACGGTCCATAATATCGTCCACCGTAAGTCCCATCGCCTCCGCAGTCCGTTTATGGATGCGGTTTACAATCAAACGGATGTTGGTTTTGCCCATCTGCTCCAAAATGTTTCCTGCCTGAGAAGCGTCCCGGATGGAAGCAGGGTCGGAATTTGTCACCAAAATAATCCGGTCTGCAAATTGGGCGGCCAGCGCGAAGCCGGCTTCGATGCCTGCGGGGGCATCTAAAAATATGTAGGAAAATTCCTGCCGGGCCTGCTGGAGCAGTCTCCCAAAAGCCTCGGTATCCACATCTGCGGCAGCGCAGCCCATAGGGGCGGTGAGGAATTTAAGACCGGGGAAAAAGGGATGCCCCATCGCCATATCCAAAGGATACTGGCCGCTGTAAATCTCCGCAAAGGACAGGGCGCCTTCCTCGGAAAGACCCAGCGCAATATCTAAGTTTCGAAGGCCCACATCGCAGTCGATGCACAGCACCGTCTCTCCCAAGTGGGCGAGGGAGGTGGCAATTCCTGCGGTGAGAGAGGTCTTGCCTGTACCGCCTTTGCCGGACAGAACAGCGATTAATTCGCCCATAGCAATACCTCCTCAAAATAGTTAGTACGATTATAATGGAATAATCCACAAAAATCAAGAGTTACGTAAGGTTTTATTCCCCTTATTTTATGAAATATAACAAATTCTCATAGGCGCGGAGAGGGTAAATTGATAAAAGTATATCAAATTCATTTTCCCTATTTACTTTTTATGGGAAATGGTATATGATAAACGGGAACAGAGTAGGAATTCTCGCGTAAAGTGCTGCCAAAATGGGGAGTTGTCTGGCAGACGAAGGACTTGTCCGCGATGAGAGTTCCGCACCCGCTGCACCATAATGGAGCCTTCCTTTATGCTAAGCGATACTCGGTCGGGAAAAGACGGCCTTGGATAACGCTGCCTTTTCTCCGTCGGTGGAAATAGGACTCCCTGTGCCTTTGGCGCGGGGATTTTTGTTTTCATCGGCATATACAGAAAGGAGACTGTTTTTTATGGCACACAACAAATCGACTGCACTTTATCCCCACCCTTTTTCTAAAGCCTACTGGAAGGATGCGCTTGCAGAATTAAAAGACATTCGTATGCTGGTGATCACCGCCTTGATGGTTGCCCTGCGAATTGCCCTGAAGCCGGCGGCGATCCAATTAGGACCCCAGATGGCCATCCAGACCGCTACGCTGGCCACTGCCCTTGGCGCAATGATCTTTGGACCGGTAGTCGCCATTCCTGCCGCTATCGTATCGGATACCGTGGGCTTTATGCTTTTCCCCAACGGCGATTATTTCCTGCCCTTTATGCTGACAGAAATTGCCAGCACAATGATCTATGCTCTGTGTCTGTACCGGGCGAAGCCCAGCGCCACCCGGGTCATTATTGCCCGCTTCCTGATTTGCTTTGCAATTAATGTAGTGCTGCAGCAGTTCATCATTGCTTGGCAATATACATATTTGGGTAACCCCGAAAAGGCAAAGGACACCGTTATGGGCATTATGACCACTGCCCGTCTCTTTAAGAATTTGTTCTTCTTCCCCATCGAGACGGTCGTCATTACTATGTTCCTCAAGGTGCTGGTGCCGATTACCTCCCGTGCGCGGCTGACCTTCGGCGGCAGCAAGGGCTTGGACTTTACAAAGAAGCAGATTGCCCTGTTGGTCTTACTGCTCTTTGTCGGTATTGGCAGCTCCATCGGCTATCTGGGCTACTATTATGACAATAACTCCATCACCAAGGATTATTCCAATACCGAAGTGGTGGATATGAACCATTTTGTCCACGATATTATTACCGAAAAGGATGAAAATGTAGCCGAGGAAAAGACAGTGGCGGTTATCGAATATGCCCTGAAGCCCTTCTTTGGGAAGGACACCACCTATACCGTTGCGCTTTACGAAGCGGTAGAGGGGCAGGAAATCACGGACAAGATGTGGAGCTACAAAAAGACCCCTGCCTCCAAGGATAAGAATATTCAGAGAGTGGCAACGGTGACCATCGTGGTGGAAAACAAGACAGATGCAGTGTTGTCCTACGAAAGCGTACCTGCAAAATAACAAAAGGAGGGGGAAACCTCTCCTTTTTGTCTGTCCAAACCCTTCCCCCGGGGGGAAGGTGGATTTTGCGAGGGACGAGCAAAAGACGGATGAGGAATGGCGAAATGTTTGACATAGGAAAATGTCTTTTCATTCAATAAGACGATAAATTACTGCCCGCATTCCTCTTCAGTCACCAATCGGCATTTTGAAGCCGATTGGTGACAGCTTCCCCCCGGGGGAAGCGATAAGCCTGCAATATTCCTCCTTGTTGACGAAAATATCTTTTTCGGTTATAATAAAGAAAAAAACGAAGGAGAATACTTCTATGCATATTCACGAGGAGCATATCGGCAATCACAGCCACGATCACGAGCATAGCCACACCCACGCGCACACCCACGACGGTGTGACCCACACCCATGCGCATTGCCACGCCCATAGCCACGACCATCCCCATCCCCACGATCACGACCAGCTCCACAGTGCGGATGCCCACCACGACCATCCCCATCACGACCACGATTGCAGCTGTGGCTGTGAAAGCTGCGGCAGCAAGTGCGAGCATACCAAGATGGAAGAACTGCTGGCGCTGATGACTTATATGGCAAACCACAACACCGCCCACGCAAATGAGTTGGCAAATCTTGCCAAGCAGCTTCAGGAAATGGGCAGCTATGCCGCCTATGAGCAGGTGCTGGCGGCTGTCAGCGACTACGAAAAGGGCAATCTGCGCCTGCGCGCTGTGCTGGCAAGCTTACAAAAATAAGGAGAAAAACGATGTGT
This sequence comes from Faecousia sp., assembly GCA_045654085.1. Classification (GTDB taxonomy): domain Bacteria; phylum Bacillota; class Clostridia; order Oscillospirales; family Oscillospiraceae; genus Faecousia. Next base: position 10,847 of record JAZOMT010000009.1, read on the forward strand.
CTTTCTACAGTTTATAAGAACAATACCGCGCCCGAGAGCATTTTGATGAAAAATGTAATGCGAATCGAATGTAAGGACGGCGCTGTGGTGCTGACCGACCTGATGGACCGCACCGTTGCCATTGAAGGCACTTTGGAATACGCCAACTTGGTGGAAGGTGTTGTCCTGGTAAAGGAAACTGCCTGATGACAAAGTATTTCATTGTCATCCTTGTTTCAATGCTGCCTCTTGTGGAGCTGCGGGGCGCTGTACCCATCGCCATCGGGCAGGGCATCGAACCGGTGACCGCACTGATTGTGTGTACGCTTAGTAATATGGTCCCTGTACCCGTCATCTATTTCTTCGCCCGGAAATTTTTGTTATGGGGCAGAAATAAGCGGTTAATCGGCGGTATTTGTACCTTTTTCGTGGAAAAAGGAGAGCGCGCCGGACAAAAATTGGTAAAGAAAACCGGCAGAGGCGGTCTTTTTATGGCGCTTTTGCTGTTTGTAGGCATTCCCATTCCCGGCACCGGCGCGTGGACGGGGACGCTGGCTGCCAGCTTCCTGAATATGGGCTTTAAGTCCACCGTGGCATCCGTTTCTTTAGGCGTTCTGCTGGCGGGCATCATTATGGGAACGGCAAGCCTTGCCGTATTCGGTATTTTTTAAGGAGAAAACTATGTGTATTTTTTGTAAAATCATCGCAGGAGAAATTCCCTCCACAAAGGTCTATGAAGACGAGACCGTTTTTGCCTTTCGGGACATCAATCCCCAAGCGCCCACCCATATTTTGGTAGTGCCTAAGGCCCATATCGGCTCTGTGGCGGAAATCAGCCCGGAAAACAGCGCTGTGGTCGCCCATATTTTTGAGATGATTGCGAAAATCGCTGAGGAAGAAGGCCTTGCAGGCGGCTACCGTGTGGTCTCCAACTGCGGCCCGGATGCCCGGCAGAGTGTCCAGCACCTCCATTTTCACATTTTAGGCGGCAGAGAGCTGACCGAGCAAATGGCGTAACAGTTGACAATTGACAATTACGGTTGTCATTGCGAGGAGACCAAAGGCCGACGTGGCAATCTCCTCACCGTGCCCAAGCCTCCCCTGTAGGGGAGGTGGCAAAAATCTATTTGATTTTTGACGGAGGGGTTATGATCTTCCGGGTTTGTGAACCCCTCAGTCAGCCTGTTCGGCTGACAGCTCCCCTGCGAGGGGAGCCTTTTCTGCATTGCGCTTTTGTAAATTGGCAGTTGACAATTTCATAATTTCGACTATAATCATCTCAGATCGCATAACAAATAGTCTTCGGGGAGCCGGATGCATCCGGCTGAGATTTGGCTTGGTAGCCACGACCCGTGAACCTGATACGGTTAGTACCGTCGGAGGGAAAGATGCACATATGAGATGCCTTGGTATCGCATTGCACCCAGACGGTTTGCAATGCGATAATTTTTTGTGCGTAGTACAAAAAATTCCTTTGAGAGTTTTTGTTTTCGCACGGCGGCAAAGACCGCAGAAAGGAAGGCATTTTATGCAAAACAACGTAAACAAAAGTCACCTGCGGGTGCGGGCGCTGTGCGAGGGCGCGATTTTGGTGGCCGTCGCGCAAATTCTCGGGTACATCAAGCTGTTCCCTATGTGGCCTAATGGCGGCTCCATCACACTGGCGGCATTTCCTATCGCTCTGTATGCTGTCCGTTGGGGCGTTGGACGGGGTCTGCTGGCGGGCTTTGTCTTTGGCATTTTGCAGCTGATAATGGATGAAGCCTATGCCTGGGGCTGGCAGTCTATGCTGCTGGACTATCTGGTGGCGTTTACGCCCTTGGGCCTTGCGGGACTGTTTAAGGGTAAGAAATGGGGCATTTTCCCCGGAATTGTGCTGGGCAATTTGGGTAGATTTATCGTTCACTATATTAGCGGAGTGACCATCTACCGCATTTACGAGCCTACCACTATCCCCGGCATCGGCACCTTTGACGGCGCAGAGCTATATTCCCTGGTTTATAACGGCTCTTATATGCTGCCCTGCGCCCTCCTTGCTTTGGCGGCCGCAGCGCTACTCTATGTACCGATGAAGAAGTATTTTGCAGGATATGACCTGAACAAGTAGGGACGAGCATCGCTCGTCCGCAAAGCCTCCCCTATAAGGGGAGGCTGCACGGACGGCCAATGGCCGCCCCTACAATAAGACCCGGTAGATTTTGGTCTACCGGGTCAAAAATTTAGCGGAATAAGGCCATCCCGGCGGAGCGGGCGGCTAAATGGCTGGCTTCGTAGAGAATTTGAGACACATCGCTGCGGTTTAGCGCGCCGGTGGCGCTGACGTAAATGCCGTTGTCCTCCAAAACGGAGAGGGAAACAGCCGCCCAGGCAGGCACGACCTCCTCGGAAGCGGCAGACTGGGTGGTTAAAGCATCCTTAGAGATTGCCAAATCCAGGGCGTTTTGCAGCATAACTGCGGCTTCTGCGCCGGTAATGTTTTCGGAGAAGCTGCCCGTATCCGGCCAGCCGGCAGTTAAGCCGGAGCGAAGCGCTGCCGCAAGATAGGGCCGCATCCACTGGGGCGTGTCAGCAGGTAGAGAGAGGGTAGCGGTATCCTCCAGGGGAATCTCCAGCGCCTTTACCAGCATAGAGAGAAACTCACCCCGGCTGACCTTCTCCTCCGGGCGGAAGCAAAGCTGACCGTTAATGCTGTCACCGGTAAAAATACCGGTATGGCGCATCCATTCCGCGGTGAAGCGGCAGGCGGTATTCTGGGTGTCGGAATACTGCTTGCTGTCTGTGGGCTTCAAAATCTGCACCGTTACGGTCGCTACCCGGGACACGTTCCCGGCGGGGTCAGCGGCGCAGTAGGTGAAGGAATCTACCCCTACTTTGTTTTTCTTGGGGGTATAGACAAAAGTTCCGTCCGTAGAAATCTCCACCGCGCCCCGCTTGGGGCCGCGGACTAAGGTATAGGTCATTTCCTGCCCTTCCGGCTCGGAGACCTTCAGCATCCCGTCTACCGCCAGATTCTTATAGGTTTCCAGAGAAAAGTCTTGAGCAACGGGGGGATGGTCGGCCTTGCCACGGATGGAAATGGTGACGGTGGCGGCATTTTCAACCCGGTTTTCATAAATGGGCAGGTAAGAAATCTCCGCAACAGAATCCTGCTGAGTCAGCAGGGGGGAGAATGTCAGTTCTGCAAGCTGGGAAGTTGTGAGAATGTCCCCTTTTTGCAGAACCCGTTTGCCTAAAAAGACCGTGCCGCTTTCCGGCTCGGGGAGGGCGGTGATGCACACGCCCATCAGGGCTTGCTTTTCCGATTCCTCAAAATCTGTGGAAGTAAAGCAGTAAATGGCATCGCAGTCCACCTCAAGGGCGAAAACGGACATAGGCAGAATCAGCAACGCCAGCGCAAGGGCAATGATTGATTTGCGACACATAGATATAACCTCCTAAATTTGTGTTCGGAGGTATTGTTTGCCCCTTGTGGGAAAATTATGCAGGAACTGGATAATTTCCCAAAGCCGCAATATTTAATATAGGCAGGCAGTCCTGATAAATCTCCTCAAATTGGGAAAGGGGCAGGGGATTGATGCCGCGGCCGGCTTCAATGGTATAACCCGGTCGGCGGAACTGCTGAATAAACCAGTCTTTATACCCGGCAAAAGCGGAATTATAGGGTACATCTGCCAAACGGTAGCCGCTGGCCGCTGCCATTGCCTCTCCCAATTCCCTTGCACCGGGCACTTCGATGTCGGAAAATGTCCAGTAAATTTCCTGCCCCTGGGTATGGAACGCCAGTACCAGTTCCGGGTCTACTACCTCGGTATAACCGGACAGCGCCTGGGTTTCCAGTTGATTAAAGGGCGCGCGGCCCACGTAATCCCGGGGGCCGGGGAGGGTGTAGCCTTGGGAAAATTTGATTTCCCGGGCCTGCAGCCAGCCGGCGGGATAGTTAAGATTTAAGTCTACGCCCAAAAGATTTGCTTTCCAGCCGTCAGGGAATGCAATTTCCGGGTAATTCTCAGAAAGCCGCCGGGCAACCTCATATTGCACATCTCCCGGACGGATGGCGCCGGTCACAAGGTCTACGCCATCCGGGTCTACCATCGGCACCATAAAAACAGTAACAGCTTCATTTAGCGCCTGCGCATCTTCGCCCCCGATGTTGCCGCCTGACTGAATAGCCTCTGCCAGTTCCTCCGCCCAGCGCAGCAGAATATAGGCGGTGATCCATTCATTTGCGTGGTGGGCGGCAGTAAACAGTACTTTTCGCGGCCCGTTTCCGATTACAAGGGTGCGGATAGGCCGCTGAAAAGCGGTGGTTGCCAGTAGCTCTGTGCGGCAGAATGGGTAGGTTCGGACAATTTCTAAAATGGCTTGGTCGCAAATATCCGATGTGATAGGGACTGTGGTATTTACAATAGACATAAAAATCGCCTCCGACTATTCTATGTGTCGGAGGCGATATGTGTGTATGTAATGATTAAGCCTGGGCTTCAGGGGACTTCTTAGCCAGAACAGCATTGAGTACGCTGTTGCCAATCACCAAAACAAGACCCACAACGCCATAGATGATGGCGAAGGTCACGAAGGTGGAAGCAAGGGCCGCAATGAGGGGCGTTGCCAGGGACAAAACGGTTTCGGGAAGACCGGCAAGCAGCTCCAGGAAGAAGGGGGCTTGCAGGACATAGCCGATACCGCCTACAAATACGGCGCTGATAAGACCGTTTACGCCCATCCAGCGCAGGCCGTTGAAGCTGGGCAGACGGAAAACAAACAGCAAAAGGAGCAATGCAACAACGGCCACGATGGCGATGGTCTGCAAACTGCCGGTACGGATCATCTTCAGTCCGTCCAAAATCATGGTCAGCTCTGCAGGCGCGCTCTGTACGATGGTCTGGGCCACTTCCTCAGCGGGAGGTAACGTCTCCACGATGGTGGGCAGGGCAGTGCTGGTGACCTTTTTCACAGCGCTGGTCAGCTTCTCCTTGTCGATTTCCACTTCCTCGGGGAGATTCTTTTCCACGATGGTGACGATCTCTTCCATATGGGGATTCAAAATCTCCAAAACGGATTCTGTGGTCAGCTTGGGGGCTTCACCGGTGCCGGTGGCGGCATTGATAATATCTTCCGCATATGTAGAAACAAGGGTCTGCACCGCAGAGCTTTGGGTCAGCTCCTGCACCATCTGCTCCGTGTTAACCACGGCATCCTCGGGGATCTCCAGCTCGGTCATCAGTTCCTCAACGTCAATAACGCCTTCCTCAACCAAGTCCGCAACTGCGCCGAACAGTTCTTCCATATCCACGCCCTCAGGCAGGTCCAGATCGGGGAGGTTGTCGAGGACATCCTCGGGAATTTCATCCGGCAATGTTACATCCTCGGGAAATTCGTTCATATCAAAATCGGGAGGGAGGGTGGTATCGCCCAGCAGGTCTTCAATATCTGTACCTTCGGGAAGCTGGCCGATGGAATAATCGTTGGACAGGGTGATGAGAAGGAGGTTTGCGGAGGGACTGCCCAAATTGTTCAAAATGCCGGACTCAAAAGCGGCTTTCACCAGCTTGCTGGGGTCAGCATTCTCTGTCAGGAAGGAAACAACAGGCAGCGCCACAAGGGAAACAACCAAAATAATGCTCAGAAGCAATGCCATAAAGGCGCTAAAAATTTTCCAAAATACTTTCATAATATTATCCTCTTCTTTATTTTTATAACTCCCTGCCCGTGGGGCAGGGAGTATCGTATGTAGGGAATTAATCTGCGTCAGCAAACAATCTGCCAAAGAGCGCTGAGAAGAAGCCTCTCAGGAGCGTGGTACCGATAACCAGAGCCAAACCGACAACAGCATATACAATCGCGCAGACGGTAAAGGCTTCGTTCAGTCCGCTGGTGATAGGAACGATGGTTTGCAGGAACATATTGCCAAATACAGCCAGGTCTTCGGGAAGGACGGCTACCAATTCGGGAAGCATACCCAGCGTCATAGTCGCGGCGTAGCAGAGGGCGCCGCCCACGATGCCACAGACACCTACGCAGCGCAGACCGCGCAGACCGGGCAGACGAACCAGGCAAATCAGCGCAGCCATAGCCACAACAAGCAGCAGAACAGCAGCGCGCAGGGCGCCGGAGTGGATGAAACGCAGGGCGCCGGTAACAGCAGAAATAACGGGGTTCTCGGACTGCAGCAATTCAGCGGCGGCAGAGCCGAGATCGGGAAGGTCAGCAACGAGACCGGGCAGAACAGACTCCAGAGCCTGCTGGGTAATGTCCTCCAGATGCGCGCGGTCAAGGGTTACATCTTCGGGAAGACTTGCCTGCACGATGTCGGCCAGCTCGCCAATGTGGGGATTGACGATGGACATTACGGTGTCGGAGGTCAGAGTAGGCTCTGCCTCGCTGCCCATAGCGGTGTTCATAACGTCTTCCATATAAGCGGAAACCAGCGCCTTGGCGGCTTCGCTTGTTGCGAGATTGGCAGTCAGCTTTTCTACGTCAACAACAGTGTCCTCGGGAAGGTCCAGGAACTCGTTGAGGTGTTCAACGTCGATAATGCCGGAACCGGTAAAGCCGCCCATAATATCCAAGAGGGAATTTACGGCGTTGTTTGTTTCTCCTGCGTGGTCCGGGTCTTCGGGAGCGTCGGGATTCTCCGGCTCACCGGCATCGGGGTCTTCGGAGGAATCGTCGGGGTTCTCAGAAGAGTCAGCAGGATTTTCGGAGGAATCCGGGTTCTCCGGCTCATCAGCGTCGGGATTCTCAGAAGAATCGGGGTTCTCCGGTTCACCAGCGTCAGGCTCATCAATCACAGCAGGCTCGTTCTCATCTGCCTGGTCTTCGGGAACAGCGGGGTCTTCGGAAGAATCAGCAGGATTCTCAGAAGAGTCAGCGGGGTCCTCGGAAGAATCAGCAGGATTTTCAGAAGAGTCAGCAGGATTTTCGGAAGAGTCGCCAGGATTCTCAGAAGAATCAGGCGTTTCCGAATCATCGGGCGCTAAATCTTCCGAAGGCGCTTCTTCTTCGGGACTGCTGCTGTTGAGAAGACCGGATTCAAACAACACATTTACCAGTGTTTCGGGGTTAGCCATATTGGTAATATACGCTGCAATCGGGGTCAGCAGCATAGAAATCACCAAAATAACACTCAGAAAAGTGGTGATGGAACCGCTGACAAGATTGCCGGCAAGACCGCCTAATCTGACAGGACGTCTTCTGCGGAGTTTACGGGTTGTCTTTTTTTTTTCTTCCCGCTCCAAATCCATAATTTTATTGATGCGGCGCTGGTGGCGCATTTCTCTGGAGAAGGGGGTGCTGAGCCAAATCTTTACGATATCAAAGGCCAGCTCCTGACCTACCGTAGCAGCGCCCAGAGCCATCATATTGGTGTCGTTGTGCATACGGGTCATCCGCGCGGACTCTTCGTCGTGCAACAGGGCGCAGCGGATACCGTGCACCTTGTTGGCGGCGATGGAGACACCGATACCGGTGGTACACAGCACAATACCTCTGTCACACTTGCCCTTGGCAACTGCTTTAGCGGCAGCAATGGCATAGTCGGGATAGTCGCAGCTATCCAGAGAATGGGTGCCAAAATCCTCGACGCTGTGACCTAAGCTTTTGATATAAGGAATGAGCGCTTCCTTCAAAAGCAACGCGCCGTGATCGCAAGCGATCGCTATTTTCATATGTATAACCTCCTTGCGCCGGGGAAAAGCCTGCGCCATTACCCAGCCATCTTTTGTTATATAATGTTATATGATGAAACCGCCGTTGACGCCCAATATCTGACCGGTGACAAACTGCGCGTCAGCCAAATACAGAGCCGCCTGGGCGATATCTTCCGGGAGTCCGTTTCTTCCGACAGGCGTTTCGTCCTTCAGGCCGTTCAAAACGTCATCATCGTAGCCGGCGCACATATCCGTCAGGATTACACCGGGGGCAATGGCGTTTACGCGGATGCCGCTGGGACCTAATTCTTTTGCCAGCGCCTTTGTCAGGGCGATGACTGCGCCTTTGGTGGCAGAATAAGCGCTCTCGTAGGATGCGCCAACCTGTCCCCACATAGAAGAAATGTTAATAATACACCCCTGATGGGTTTGCAAAAAGGCGGGCATTGCGGCTTTGACGCAATGATAGATGCCTTTTACATTTACATCAAAAAGTCTGTCCCAATCCTGCTCCGGAAGCTGATGGATAAGGCCGCCCCGCCAAATACCGGCGTTGCAAACCAAAATATCCACATTTCCGATGGATTGAAATGCGCTTTCCACAGCCTTTCCGTCAGCCACATCACAGCAAATGGCGGCAGCGCCGGTGGCGGCACAAACGCTTTGGGCGGCTTCGTGGTCCTTTTCGTACAGGAAAAAGACACGGTCGCCCCGCTTTGCAAAGGCCTTCACAATGGCAGCGCCGATTCCACGGGAACCGCCGGTTACAACGCAAACAGCCATAGCCTTACCTTCTGCGGCTTCTGGTGCGGTGGTCGGAGTACTGCCGGATGGAGGAAATTTTATTGTCGGATTCGCTCATAAACTGCTTCAGGTTCTCTTCAAAAAGCTGGTCTGCAGTTTTGGGCGCGGGAGGAGGGGTGGGCGCGCGCTGGGGCTTTGCCTCCTGACGGGGAGCAGGTCTTGCCTCCCGCTGGGGTTTTGCTTCCAGCCGCTTAATAGATAGATTGACCTTTCCGCCTTCGGCGCCAATCACCATAACTTTTACTTCTTGGTTTTCGGTCAAGTGCTGCCGAATGTCGCTGACGTAGGTGTTTGCGACCTCTGAGATATGAACAAGACCGGTCTTGTTTTCGGGGAGAGAGATAAATGCGCCAAAATTGGTGATGGATTTTACTTTGCCATCCAGGACAGTGCCAACGGTCAATTCCATATAAGTAATGCTTCCTCCAAAGAAATCAGGGATTTGTTGCGCTGGGGGTAAAGAAACTTGCGCCGCCTTCCACAAGGTCCAGCATTTGGGAGGCGATGCGCTTAATGCCTTGCACGGTGCCGACTTCGGCAATGTTTTTGGCAAGGTTGTGATTCTCCCGCTCCAGATGGGCAGCCTGCTGCCGCAGCAACTCGGTCTCGGCCTCCACGCGGGAGATGGCATTATGCAGGGTTAAAAGAGAAACGGTACAAACTACCAGCGTCACAATCAGGGCGATTTTCAGCAGAGGCGAACCGTGGCGAAACCGCAGACGGATCTTGGGTCTTTGCTTGCGGGCCATCGGACGGCCTCCTTTCTCAGGTTGCTTTAATGCCATTATGGTCATTGTATTCTTATTGTACTCTATTTTTTTACTATTGCAAATGTTTTTTTGCAAAAAACGGAAATATTTTTCGATATTTTTTTACAAAAGGTCCAGATATGGAAAAAAATACCTGCCACAAACCGAAAAACAAGGGCGAGCAGAGGGCGCAGCAGCCGCCCGAGGGTGTTTCGCCACAGAAGAAAGCCTGCAAAAAGACCGGCGCTGTAAGAAATCCGCAGGTCACCCTCGCAGATGCCAAAGCCCAGATAGATGCCGCAGGCAAACAGTCCGATAACAAAAAGACTGTCCGTCAGCGGCCGCAGGCAGCGGGGAAAAGGGGTGAGAAGGTCGTAAAAAATACCCAGACCGCCTCCCAGCAGACAGGCGATCAGGAAACGGAAGAACAAAAGAGCAGGCGGTGTCATCGAAACAGTTTGTGCAAAAGGCCGCCCGGAGATTTGGGTTCTTCGTAGACCAGGGCGGAGATGTGTCCGTCGATGGTTACCTGCCCGTTTTCCGGGGATAAGGTTTTTAAGTGAAGCTGCTGGCCCTGCACCGTTAGTACACCAAGTCCGGTTTTCAGGATAACGGCATTTTCATCAAAGCTTAGCACCTCTGCCGTGCCGGAGAGCAATAAGCTTTTTCGGTCATTTAATGTGAGCTTGTGGGGCAAAGGCATACGTTCTTCTGCCATAGAGAATCCCTCCTTACAGGGAAAGTCTATGCAGGGATGGTCATTGACAGACCGAAAAATCAGGATTATACTGATAAATAGGAAAGGGGTGTGGTGTGCATTGTTGAAGGTCGCAGGTGTAAAAATCCAAATCGGTAACGGTCATATGGAAGCATATGCGCTTTTGCGTACCCTTTGGCGTGAAGAAACCGACAGACCGTTTCCGCAAATCGCCTACGCAGAGCGAGGGAAACCCTATTTCCCGGAGGAAAAGCTGCATTTTTCCGTTACCCATACCAAAAACTATGCCTTTTGCGTCCTGTCTGACCGTCCGGTGGGCATCGATGCGGAGGAACTGGACAGAAAAATAAACCCAAACCTTGCGGAGAAAATTTTATCTCCCGGAGAGTTGCGGCAATATGAAGCCGCTGCGGATAAAAACCGAGCCTTGCTGACCTTTTGGGTACTGAAGGAAGCGGAGGCGAAATGCACCGGGGAGGGGATTCGCATTCACCCCAACCACACGGATTTTTCCCTGACTGACCCCCGGGTACAGGAAAAAATGGACTGCCTTGTGGCGGTAATAGAAGAATAAGAGGAGATAGAAATGCTTTTTGACACACACGCCCACTTAAATGACCCGGCCTTCGATGCGGACCGGGACGAGCTGATTCACGGACTTGGGGAAAAGGGCATCGATTTTGTAATGAATGTGGGCTGCTGCCTGGAATCCTCCCGGGATTGTATTGCGCTGGCGGAAAAATACCCCTTTATCTACGCGTCCGTAGGCTCTCACCCGGATTCCGCAGGGGAGGTCTGCGAGGAATTACTGCAAACTTATTTGGAGATGAGCAGACATCCCAAGGTCAAAGCCATTGGCGAAATTGGACTGGACTATTATTATGAGGGCTTTGACCGCCAAGTGCAGATACGCGCCTTTGAAATGCAGATGGCGCTTGCCCGGCAGGCAGAGCTGCCGGTCATCGTCCACGAACGGGATGCCCACGGGGACGGTATGGACGTGGTCCGGAAATTCCCGGAGGTGACGGGCGTATTTCATTGCTATTCCGGCGCGGCAGAGATGGCGCGGCAATTGGTAAACAAGGGCTGGTATATCGGTTTTACCGGTGTTTTGACCTTTAAAAACGCCCGAAAGGCGGTGGAAACCGCAGCTTCCATTCCACTGGAGCGGATTGTTCTGGAAACGGACTGTCCTTTTATGTCTCCGGAGCCTTACCGCGGCAAGCGAAACGACCCCGGCAGACTGATTTATATGGCGCAGAAGTTAGCGGAAATCCGCGGCCTGTCTGTAGAAGAAATTATCGAAATCACAACAGAAAACGCAAAACGGCTGTATCGCATCTGATACAGCCGTTTTTATCCCTCCCCCCGGGGGAGGGGGGGTGGGAATTACTGCGCGTTTCTCAGCCGCTTTACAAGAGACTCCACAAAGCCCCAAACCGGAGGCTCCAGCCATTTGTCGTAGAGAATACACATATAAAACGCCTGATGCCAGTTTTCGATAGGACGGAAGGTGACACCGGGGCGGGGCAGGGCGCATTTTTCCGACATCACGCAGATACCGACCCCTTCCGCCACAAGAGAACGTGCCGCGCCGGCGGTGTTGACGGTGCAGACAATTTGCTCTTCGATAGGCGTACCGCTGGCCCACTGTCCGAAGCTGTTTTCCATATCGTAATTGAAAACGATTTGCGGCTCCCGGGCAATTTGCTGGGGGGTCAGGGCGGTTTCTTTGGAAAGGGGATGTCCCTCCGGTAGGGCGACACAGAAATTACCCTGCCCCAACTTGCGGAAATGGAGGCTTCTGTCCCGGTTTGTGGTGTCCACAATGGCCATATCCAGCTTTTCTTCCCGCACCAAATCCATCAGTTCTTCCGCTGAGCTTTCCGTCAGCCGGAAACGGATGCGGTCATTCTGCCGGATGTGGGTCAGGATTTCCTTTGCCACAGCGCTGTCCAGCGTGCCGGAGACCACCCCAAGCCGAATGACCACCGGGGCGCTGGTTCGGCTGTCCCGGAGTGTGATGGAGGCTTCGTTCAATTCCTTCAGCGCCGCGTCCACCTTTTCCTGATAGAAGCGGCCTTCTTCTGTGAGACGGATGTTTCTGCCCACCTTTTCAAAGAGCTTCACATCCCCCAATTCCTCCTCCAAATGATGGATGGCGCTGCTGAGCGAAGGCTGGGAAATGCCCAGCCGGGCCGCCGCCAAAGTGTAGTGCTCCAGCTGCGCCAGCACAGAAAAATATCGCAGATAGTTATAGTTCATATAAGTACCTCTGAAATCCATAGATAGAAACTATAAATAAAATATCATAACTATATTGTTTTTACAAGAGAAATTTGTATAATGAGAGCGTTGCTTGAAAAATTACCTAAAAATGCCCTCTTTCGGAAAAAAGAAGGATTGCAAAGGCATAGAAGGTATGTTAATATGTTAGGTGGAAAACATACCAAAGGAGAACAAAATGGCATTTACATACCTTGGCCTGAAGGCCAATTATCAAAGACATATTGTTACCGAAGAAGAGGTTGACCGCCACATCGAGCGGCTGCAGCAGCAGTACCCCCGGATTGCTGTGATTAAGGACCGCCCCACCGAAAACGGTGACGAAATCGTGCTGGACTACGCAGGCTTCTGCGATGGACAGCAGTTTGCCGGCGGCACTGCCGAGATGCAGACCTTGGTGCTGGGAAGCGGAATGTTTATACCCGGCTTTGAGGAGCAGCTTCTCGATAAAGTTCCCGGTGAAGAGGTAACGGTAAAGGTAACCTTCCCCGCCCAGTATCATTCCGAAGAGCTTGCGGGCAAGGATGCGGAATTTAAGTGCAAGATTCACGAAATTCGTGTAAAAACCCCATATGAGCCGGACGATGTGTTCGCCAAGGAAATTGGCGGCTGCGACACCTTCCCGGAAATGAAGGAAAAGCTGAGAGAAAGCTTGCAAAGCTATACCGATGAGCGGGGCGAAATGGATTTGCAGGACCGTCTGCTGCGCACTGCGGCAGAGACCCTTGACTATACCCCCAGCGAGGGTGAGATTGAGGAAGCGGTGCAGGAGCAGATGAATAACCTCCGCGCCCAGCTTTCCCAGCAGGGTCTTACATTAGATATGTATATGCAGTTTATGAATACCACCGAGGAAACCCTCCGGGAGGAGGCAAAGCCTGCGGCTGTGGCTTCCCTTAAAAATGCGGCGGCCATTGACCGGGTGGTAATCTTAGAGGGTCTTACCGCTACCAAGGACGAAATCGCGCAGGCGCTGGCTATGGTCTGCCGCCAAAACGATATGACTATGGAGCAGCTGAAGCCTTATTACGATGCCGAATTTGAAAAGGCATTGGAGAGAAGCGTACTGACCGGGAAGGCGATGGGTCTCATTCGGGACGCCGCCGTCATCACGGAGGTATAATAAACTTATAATTAATGTGTCGAAAGACACCGAAAACAAGGAGGAACATACTATGGCAATCGTTTTTGACGAAAATGGCAAGTACGTGGACGAAAAGGGTTTTGTAAAGCTGGACCCCACCAAGTTCGCTGACTGGCAGATCGCAGAAGAAGCAGAAAAGACTCTGCCTTCCGTGGATTACTTCCGTGAGAAGCTGGGCCTGCTGCCCGAAGAAATCATCCCCTACGGCAAGACCCCCAAGATCGACTTCATCAAGGTTATGAAGCGTCTGGCTGATAAGCCCGATGGCAAGTTCATCGAAGTTACTGCTGTTACCCCCACCCCCTTCGGTGAAGGTAAGTCCACCGTTTCTCTGGGCCTGATCGAAGGTCTGGGTTACATCGGCAAGAACGCAGGCGGCGCTCTGCGTCAGCCCTCCGGCGGCCCCACCATGAACGTTAAGGGTACTGCAGCCGGCGGCGGCAACGCTCTGCTGATGCCTATGACCGAATTCTCTCTGGGTCTGACCGGTGACATCAACGACATTATGAACGCTCACAACCTGGCTATGGTTGCCCTGACTGCCCGTATGCAGCACGAGCGCAACAACACCGACGAGTGGCTGGAGAAGAAGGGCCTGAAGAGACTGGACATCGACCCCAAGCGTGTGGAGATGGGCTGGATCATCGACTTCTGCGCGCAGTCCCTGCGTAACATCATCATCGGTATCGGCGGCCGTCTCGATGGCTTTATGATGGAGAGTAAGTTCGGTATCGCTGTTGGCTCCGAGCTGATGGCTATTCTGGCTGTTGCCAAGGACCTGAAGGACCTGCGCGAGCGTATCGGCAAGATCGTCGTTGCTTACTCCAAGACCGGCGAGCCTGTTACCTGTGAGGATCTGGACGTTGCCGGCGCGATGGCTGCCTGGATGCGTAACGCCATCAACCCCACTATGTGCTACTCCGTTGAGCATCAGCCCGTGCTGATCCACGCCGGTCCTTTTGCCAACATTGCTATCGGCCAGTCCTCCGTTATCGCTGACCGTCTGGCTCTGAAGCTGTTCGATTACCACGTAACCGAGTCCGGCTTCGCAGCTGATATCGGCTTCGAGAAGTTCTGGAACGTTAAGACTCGCCTCTCCGGCCTGACTCCCAACGTTTCCGTTCTGGTTGCTACCGTCCGTAGCCTTAAGATGCACGGCGGCGGCCCCAAGGTTACCCCCGGCGCACCCCTGCCCAAGGAGTACAAGGAAGAGAACCTGGAGCTGCTGGAAAAGGGTACCTGCAACCTGTTCCACCACGTCAACACCATCAAGAAGTCCGGCATCAACCCCGTTGTATGTATCAACCGCTTCTACACCGATACCGATGCAGAAATCGCTCTGCTGAAGCGCCTGTGCGCTGAGCGCGGTGTCCGCTGCGCAGAGTCTAACCACTGGCGTTACGGCGGCGAGGGCGCTGCTGAGCTGGCTCGCGTAGTTGTTGAGGCTTGTGAGGATCCCGTAGAGGTTAAGTTCCTGTACGATCTCAATATGCCTCTGCGTCAGCGCGTTGAGCTGATCGCTAAGGAAGTCTACGGCGCTGACGGTGTTACCTGGCTGCCTCTGGCTGTCGAGAAGGCACAGCGCTTTGAAAGCGATCCCAAGTACGCTGACTACTGCACCATGATGGTTAAGACCCATCTGTCCCTCAGTGACGATCCCACCAAGAAGGGCGTTCCCACCGGTTGGAAGCTGACCGTCCGCGACATTCTGGAGTACGGCGGCGCTAAGTTCCTGTGCCCCATGGCCGGTACTATCTCCATGATGCCCGGTACTGCTGCTGACCCCGCATACCGCCGTGTCGACATCGACACCGAAACCGGCAAGGTCTCCGGCCTGTTCTAAGCAATCTAACCCCAAGGCACAGGTATTTAGCCTGTGCCTTGTGTGGCGTTTATTATACAATCCTTGTAGGGGCGAATCACGAATCGCCCGAAGCAATTCCCAAAAACGGGCGGGCGATTCGTGAATCGCCCCTACGATTTTATAAGAGGAGAAATTTCTTTATGGATATGACATTAGAATCCTGCCGCAAGTTTGTGGAGGTTTTGGCGTCCGACGCGCCGGCACCCGGTGGCGGCGGCGCCGCTGCGCTGGTTGGCGCCATCGGCACTGCGCTGGGCAATATGGTTGGCTCTCTGACCGTGGGCAAGAAGAAATATGCCGAGGTCGAAGAAGAAATCATTGCCTTGAAGGCAAAGTGCGATGCTCTGCAGACCGAGCTTCTCAATCAGGTAGAGGCTGACGAAGTGAACTTC
>JAZOMT010000010.1:0-26047 GCA_045654085.1 Faecousia sp.
CAACTGTCAACTATCAACTATCAACTCCAACCATCCACGTTACTATTGTATCATACTTTTCCGAAAAAGTCTTCCCATTTTTTTCCCATTTTCATTTCCCCAAAAACGCCGAAAACCCGCACGGCGTCTACACTTTCCGCCCCTCGTAAAAAACACCCTCATTTTTTTCTTTGCCAAAAACACCCCATCCCCCTCGCCCCTACAATCCCCACCACCGCGCCGGGGATTCTTAAGGGGCGTAAGCCTCTTAAGCCGTCTGGAGAGTCCGGGAACCATACGGGAGGTTCCCGGCGGCTCTTTGCATACTTTCTCGCCGGAGAGAAAGTATGACCTCCCCCTCGTCGTCGCGGGCACCGCCCCCTACAAATCCATCGCAAAACAATACCACAACTATCAACTGTCATTTTTCCTCTTGACAATTTAAAATCCTATGATACAATAAATAGGCTTTTGGAGGCTTAGCTCAGCTGGTTAGAGCGCATGCTTCACACGCATGAGGTCGAGGGTTCGAGTCCCCCAGTCTCCACCATAAAAGAAGGACCACCATCGGGTGGCTTTTCTTATATCTTAGATGCGGAGGGTCTCGAACCCACCTAAAAGCAACGCGGACGAGCGTTGCCGCCGAGGGCTTGACCGAGGCGAACCTTGATTAAGTCGAGTCCCCCAGTCTCCACCATAAAAGAAAGACCACCATCGGGTGGTCTTTCTTTTATCTTAGATGCGGAGGGACTCGAACCCATCTAAATGCAGCGCCGTAGGGACCGGCGCCCCCGACGACCCGCCAAACCGCACCCCCGTCTCCCCTTGTCATTCCCAGGTGCGCAGCGACGTGGCAATCTCCCGGCACAATCTCCCGATGCTCTCGTAGGGAACGGATTTATCCGTTCCACAACACGGAATGCATAAATGCATTCCCTACACCCTCTTTCGATGGTACATTTATAATTTATAACTTGTAATTTGTAATTCCCGTTTCCTCTTGCAATTCTAAATTTTTCCTGCTATAATCCAATTATCCCCTTTGGGAACCAACGATACTATCAGGAGGCAAGACAATGAAAAGAAATTACATCGCATTCCTTCTGGCAGCGGTTATGCTGCTGAGCTGCATTTTTATGATTGCTCCCACCGCCTACGCCGAAACCCCCACCGAAGACTCCTCTGAGAATTCCACTGAGAACCCCTCTGATACCCCTTCCGACGAGACTGCCGAAGCGCCCACCGACGAAACTGCCGAAGAACCGGATTTCTTCACCGGACTGCTGATTGAGATTATCCGTTTCTTCAAATGGCTGATTCCCCTTGTAAAAGCTTATATTTAATCAAAAGGCCGCCCGAGAGGGCGGCCTTTTTTGCTCTGAACGGGCGAACGCAGTTCGCCCATACGAGAAGGACGAGGGTGCGGATGGGTAAGAAAAAAATGACCCCTTTTTCTCCCAAACCCCAAAAGTGTAGACGCAGAGCCGCTTTTCGCCCCCTCCCCCAAAATGAAAATGGGAAAAAAGTGGGAAGATTTTTCCGAGACCCTGTGGTATAATGTAGCTGTAAAACATAACGCAAAAGGAGAATCACTTATGGAAAGAAAGCAGTTTACCTTCTACCAATCCTTCTACGAAAGCATTCAATGCCTAAAAACGAACAAAGAAAAGCTCCAAGCCTATGATATGCTCTGCCGCTTCGCTCTTTTTGGAGAAGCCCCCGATGAAAAAGAAACAAAAGATGGTGTTTTGGCAATTTTTTCGATGAGCCGACCCATCCTAAACCGAGCCAGACAGCGGTCTTTTGCGGCACTCCAGAAAGCCAGTTTGTCGCAGCAAGATAAAGTATAAGTTAAAGATTAAGTTTAAGATTAAGATTAAGATTAAGTTAAAGTTAGAGTTAAAGATAAATATATAGTCATAGTTTGAGATAGAACGTTTTGGTTCATAAGGTATATTTGCTTGTGGAAAATTCTGTGGAAAACTCCCCTATTCCTGTGGAAAACATTGTGGAAAAGTTTTTCACCGCCCTCTTGTCCTCTCGTAGGGGCGGATATTATCCGCCCGGCAGTACAATCTGCCCTTTCGCATTGGTCTGCGGCGTAATGGTAACCACCTACCGCGCGGGCGGTTAATAACCGCCCCTACAATTTCTTTCGACGGTACAATTTATAATTTGTAATTTGTAACTTGTAATTTGTAATTTCGCCTTGACATTTGGGCTTTTTTATGTTAAAATTGGCAAGCCGCATTGAATGGGCTACTAAGCGATGGCGCTCCCATCCGCCCCTGATAGCGAGACTACACAAAATAAAGTAGGTGAAAAGAAATGAAAGCAGTTATCGTAACCGGTGGCAAGCAGTATACCGTCTCCGAGGGCGATGTAATCTACATCGAGAAGCTGGACGTAGAAGCTGAGGCTACTGTGAAGTTCGAGCAGGTCCTGGCTATCCTGGACGGTGAGAACTCCAAAATCGGCGCTCCCGTGGTAGAAGGCGCTTGCGTCGAGGCTAAGGCTCTGAAGAACGGCAAGGCTAAGAAGATTACCGTCTTCAAGTACAAGTCCAAGAAGAACGAGAAGAAGAAGATGGGTCACCGTCAGCCTTACACCAAGGTGGAAATCACCAAAATTGCACTGTAAGTATGACAAGATGTGAATTCTTTATGGACGAAGACCGGATTACCGGCTTCTCCGTGTCCGGACACAGCGGTTATGCAGAAGCAGGACAAGATATTGTCTGCGCAGCCATCTCCGCCGTTGTCACTATGGCAGAGGCAACCATCAATGATATTTGCGGCGCCAAAGCCAAAGTCCGGGTCAAAGATGCGGACGCCCGCATTACCCTGACCCTCCCCGCTTCCTGCGACGAGGAAGAGACCGTTCAGGCAGTTCTTGCCGGAATGATGCTGACTCTTTGCAATATGCGGGACGATTATCCTGATTATATCGAAGTTTTGGAGGTGTAATACCATGCTGAAAATTGGTATTCAGTATTTCGCTCACCATAAGGGCGGCGGTTCTACCAAGAACGGTCGTGATTCCGAGGCGAAGCGCCTGGGCGTGAAGCGTGCAGACGGTCAGTTCGTTCTGGCTGGCAACATTCTGGTTCGCCAGAGAGGCACCCACATTCATCCCGGTGTGAATGTAGGCATCGGCAGCGATGATACCCTGTTCGCTCTGATTGACGGCACTGTCCGTTTCGAGCGCAAGGGCAAGGATCGCCGTCAGTGCTCTGTCTACGCCAAGCAGTAATCACAAAGACTAGCTTGAAAGGCTGCTGCGCCCCGCAGCAGCCTTTTTCTTTCCCCTACGCACAAAGCCTTCTCCTTGAGGAGAAGGTGTCAGCCGAACAGGCTGACGGATGAGGTGTTATTAAAAACGCTTCCACCTCATCAGTCAAAAATCAAAGATTTTTGCCAGCTTCCCCTCAAGGGGAAGCCTTTATCCTAACTTTCGGAGGCTATTTTATGGAAATGTTTGTCGATAAAGTCCGCATTACCGTCATCGGTGGTCGCGGCGGCGACGGCGCAGTCGCCTTTCACAGAGAAAAATATGTGGCCTCCGGCGGTCCCGATGGCGGTGACGGTGGCCACGGCGGCAGTGTCATCTTAAAAATCAACGACCATATGTCCACCCTGCTGGACTTCCGCTATAAGCGGAAATACGCCGCCCAATGCGGTGCCAACGGTCTGGGCCGGAATATGAGCGGCAAGCGTGGCGAAAATTTGGAGATTTTCGTCCCCCGCGGTACTGTCGTTCGGGACGCGGAAACCAATATGGTCATCGTGGATATGTCCGAAACCGAGGAATTTTGCATCGCCCGCGGCGGTCGGGGCGGCTGGGGCAATAACCATTTCGCCACACCCACCCGCCAAGTCCCCCGCTTTGCAAAGGCAGGCCTAGCCGGTCAGGAGCGGGATATCATCTTGGAATTAAAGCTTTTGGCTGACGTAGGCTTAGTTGGCTTCCCCAACGTGGGCAAGTCTACCCTGCTGTCCGTCACCTCCAACGCCCGCCCCAAAATCGCCAATTACCACTTTACCACCTTATATCCCAACTTGGGCGTTATCTATGTAGACGAGGGCGTGTCCTTCGTAATGGCGGACATCCCCGGCATCATCGAGGGCGCAGCCGATGGCGCAGGCTTGGGTCACGACTTTTTGCGGCACATTGACCGCTGCCGCCTGCTCATTCACGTGGTAGACGTCTCCGGCAGTGAGGACAGAGACCCGGTGGAGGACTTTGACGCCATCTGCGCGGAATTAGAGAATTACTCCGTAGACCTGTCTGACCGCCCGATGATTGTGGCAGCCAACAAGGTGGACCTGCTGCCCCCGGACAGCGACAACTTAGAGCGCCTGCGCGCCCACGTGGAAGCAAAGGGTCTGGAGCTCTATGAAATCTCTGCCGGCACAACCCAAGGCACGAAAAACTTAATGCGTGTGGTAGCCAACAAGCTCTCTGCCCTGCCCCCGGTGACCATTTATGAGCCGGAATACGTGGAGGTCATCGAGCTGCCGGCTGACCCCAGCGCTTATGAAATTGACCACGAAGGCTCTACTTGGGTCATTTCCGGCACTTGGCTGGAGCGGCTGGTGTGCAACATCAATTTCGATGACTACGAATCGAGAAATTACTTTGACTTACAGCTTCGCAAGTGCGGCTTATTTGCCCGCTTAGAAGAAATGGGCATCGAAGACGGCGACACCGTCAGCATCTACGACTTAGAATTTGAATATCAGAAATAAGAGAAAGCACCCAAAAGGGTGCTTTCTCTTACTTGTAGGGGCGATTCACGAATCGCCCGCCAACCGCGCTCTCGTCCCCCGTTGTCATTGCGAGGAGCAACGCGACGTGGCAATCTCCTACACCGCACCCCCGTCCTTCCTCTGTCATCCTGAGCGGAGCGTAGCGGAGTCGAAGGATCCGTTCTCCCTCGTAGGGGCGATTCACGAATCGCCCGCGGGCGGTTAATAACCGCCCCTACAACCTTTTTCGATAATTGTCCATTGTCAATTTTCCATTGTTAATTTCTATTTCCCACTTGTATTTTCCGCTTCATTTGTTTATAATAAATAAAATGAACGAATTTCGGCAGAAAGGAGGCCCTTTATGAGCGAATTTAAAGAATTGGACGCAGGCACCAACGCGGCGGCAAGCGTCAATTTCAGCGAGGAAATCGTATCCCTTATCCGCAGCGACCTGACCCCGAAAAAGAAGCGGGAGCAAATCGCCGATTACCACGAAAAAGACATCGCTTTGGCTATGGAGGACCTGACTGCCGACGAACGGGCGCGGCTTTTCCGCCTGCTGACGATGGAAACCTTGGTAAGTGTCCTGGAATACAGCGATAATATTGCGGAGCTTTTCGCGCCCCTTACTATGCGGCAAAAGGTGGAAGCCCTGTCGCTGATGGAAGCCTCCTCTGCGGTAGAGCTGTTGCAGGCGCTGTCCAAAATGGAGCGGGACCAGCTTACCGACCTGCTGACCCCCGAGCTGCGGGGCGAAATCCGCCTTCTTTCTTCCTTTGAAGAAGACGAAATCGGCAGCCGGATGAGTACGAACTACATCGAAATCCCCGAAAACGTCTCCATCAAGGGCGCTATGAGCGAGCTGATTCGCCAAGCCCCCGAGAACGACAATATGTCCACATTATATGTTGTGGACGAGGACGGCACTTTCTGCGGCGCTATCGACCTGAAGGACCTGATTATCGCCCGGGAAGGCACTGCCCTGTCCGACATCACCCGTGTGTCTTACCCCTATGTCTACGCCAAGGCGCCGATTGGCGAGTGCCTGTCGTCGCTGATTGACTACTCCGAGGCCTCCATTCCCGTGCTGGATAACGACAATAAGCTCATCGGTGTTGTCACCGCGCAAGACTTTATGGAAGTCATCGACGAGGAGCTGGGTGAAGACTACGCAAAGCTGGCAGGTCTGACCGCTGAGGAAGACCTTTCTGAGCCGGTATTTCATTCTGTAAAGAAGCGTCTGCCTTGGCTGGGCATTCTCCTTGTACTGGGCTTTTTCGTCTCCGCCACCGTAGGACTTTTTGAAACGGTGGTGGCCCAGCTTCCTGTGATTATGTCCTTCCAGTCGCTGATTCTGGGTATGGCAGGTAACGTAGGCACCCAGTCTCTGGCGGTTGCCATCCGTGTGCTGATGGACCAGCAGATTAGCAGTAAGCATTTAATGGGTCTTGTGTGGAAAGAGACAAGAGTGGGCATCCTCAACGGCCTGCTTTTGGGTCTCCTTTCCTTCATCGCCATCGGCCTTTATTTGATGGCTTCGGGAAATACGGCGGTTTTCGCCTTCTCCGTCTCCGGCTGTCTGGGCATCGCAATGGTGCTGGCAATGCTGGCTTCGTCGCTGTCCGGTACGATTATTCCCATTCTCTTTAAGAAGCTGGGCGTTGACCCGGCAGTGGCCTCCGGCCCGCTGATTACCACCGTCAACGACCTTGTGGCGGTCATCTCCTACTACGGCCTGACCTGGCTGCTCCTCCTCTAACAAAAAGCACCCTACCGGGTGCTTTTTTAGTTGATAATTGAGAGTGGATAGTTGATAATTATGGTGTCCGCGTTGCGGACATATTTAAATCATCGCGAAGCGATACCACAACTCTCAACTCTCAACTCTCAACTATCAATTCCCTTGCATCCATTCTCTTTTTATAGTATACTATTCCTATCTATATAGAATCGAGGAACTTTTATGGACTTTCGTGTGCTTTGCGTCGGTGACGTGGTGGGAAACCCCGGACTCAATGAAATTCGCAGAAATTTGCGGAAACTCATTCGGCAAACAAATGCGGATTTTACCATTGTCAATGGCGAAAATGCCGCCGTGGTGGGCATCACCCCCGACCAGGCGGAGAGTATTTTCGATGCCGGCGCTGATGTCATCACGCTGGGCAACCACACCTTCCAGAAGCGGGAAATCGTCCCCTATATGGAGGATAACCGCCGCATCCTCCGCCCCTACAATTACGCCCCCCAGACCCCCGGCGAGGGCGTGGGCATTTATGAGACGAAAATCGGTGACGTTGCAGTCATTGACCTGATTGGTCGGGTCAATATGGACTACACCCCCGATAATCCCTTCCTTTTGGTAGAAAAAGCCCTGAAAAACATCAAAACCAAGGTGATTTTGGTAGAAATCCACGCAGAAGCCACCTCGGAAAAGCTGGCAATGGGCTATATGCTGGACGGTCGCATTTCCGCCCTTTGGGGTACCCACACCCACGTCCCCACCGCCGACACGCAAATTCTCCCAAATGGCACCGGCTACGTCACAGACCTCGGTATGACCGGCCCTAAGCACTCCGTCCTCGGCATCCGTCCCGACCTGTCTATCGCAAAATTCCGGGGCGACCTGCCCGAGCGTTACCGCTGGGCGGAGGGCGAGACCAAAATGGAAGCGGTACTTTTCACCATCGACAGTGAAAGCGGCCACTGCACCGCCGCAGAAAGGGTAAGCCTATGAAGATACTCCACAGCGCAGACTGGCATTTAGATGCCCCGCTCCAAGGCTATGAAGAACTGAAAGAACTGCTTCTCACCATCCCCGGCAAAATCGCTGACATCTGCCGTCGGGAGGGCTGCGAAATCGTCCTCCTTGCCGGCGACCTCTTTGACGGCGCCTACACCCAAAAAAGCTACCGGGCGGTCTATAACGCCCTGAAAGAAATGAACGTCCCCGTTTTCATCGCACCGGGAAATCACGATTTTATCGCCCCCGAAAGCCCCTATATGACGGAAATATGGCCGGAAAACGTACATATTTTCAAAAATCCTCAAATGGAAAAATATGAACGCCCCGACGTTACCGTCTGGGGCGCAGGCTACACCGCTATGGACTGCCCGGGACTCCTCGACCGCTTTACAGCAACGGGCGAAGGCCTTCAAATCGGCATCCTCCACGCAGACATCACTCCCCGCTCCCCCTACTGCCCCATCACCAAAAAGCAAATTGAAAACAGCGGTCTTTCCTATCTGGCGCTGGGTCATATCCACAAGATTGACCATTTCACCGCAGGCGACACCCTCTGCGCCTTCCCCGGCTGCGTAATGGGCAAGGATTTTGGGGAAAGCGGTGAAAAAGGCGTATTGCTCTACGACACGGATAGCAAAGCCCTCCGCTTCCTCCCCTTGGGACTGCCCGCCTTTTACGACCTGACCGCCCCGGTGGTCACCACTGCCGCAGATGCCATTTCTCGGTGTCTCCCGGCTGTGGGGGACGAAAATTACTACCGCATCACCCTCACCGGGCATAGCGACTGCCCCAACCTGCCCGCCCTCCGGGAAGAATTTTCCCAATTCCCCCACCTGACCCTCCGGGACCAGACCCAGCCGCCCTTAGACATTTGGAAGGATTTGGGTGCAGACAGCTTTTCCGGGCAGTACTTTTCGCTGCTGAAAGAAAATATGGAAGCTGCCGGAGAGGAAGATAAGCCTCTCTATGAACTGGCGGCAAAAATCTCCCGGGAAATCTTAGACGGTGAGGAGGTGCTGCTGCCGTGAAAATCTATAAAATGACAGCCACCTTTGGAAAGCTCCAAAACGAAACGCTGGAGCTGAAGCCCGGTCTGAACATTCTCCACAGACCCAACGAATGGGGCAAAAGCACTTGGTGCGCCTTTCTCGTTGCGATGCTCTACGGCGTGGACACCGGCGAACGGGAGAAAAACGGGATTCTCCCGGCAAAAACCAAGTACGCCCCTTGGTCGGGACTTCCAATGTCCGGCTCTATGGACATCTGCTGGGAAAACCGGGACATTACCATCCAGCGCGCCCCCACAAAACGGATTCCTATGGGTGATTTCAAGGCCTTTGAGACGAAGACCGGACTGCCCGTGCCCGAATTAACTGCCGAAAACTGCGGCGAACTGCTTCTGGGTGTGGATAAAAACGTGTTCCTTCGCACCGGCTTTTTGCGGCTGACGGACTTGCCCGTAACCGACGATGCGGCGCTTAGAAATCGGCTCAACGCCTTAGTTACCACCGGTGACGAAAGCGGCGCCCAGACCCTCCTTGTGGAAAAGCTGAAAGACCTCCGCAACAAGTGCCGCCATAATAAGACAGGCCTTCTCCCCGGGGCGGAAGCCCAGCGGGACGAGCTGCTGTCTAAAATTCAGAAAATCGATACTTTAAATGCCCAAAAATCCGCCCTTTCCTCCCAAATTGAGGAACTTACCCAAGAAAAAGCGGAACTGCAAAACCACCGCCAGCACCTCTCTTACGAGAAATCCCAAAGGGAATATTCCCATCTCCACACCGCGCAGGCGGAAACCGAACGTCTTCGCCAGCAGGTAGCGGAACTGGAAAAAGAAGCCGCCTCTCTCCCGCCCGAGGAGGAGACCCGCTACAAGCAGACTGCCCTTTCTGACCTTCAGAACCAGTGGGCGCTGTTGCAGGAAAAGCCCCTTCCCCAAGCCCCCGCCACCCCGGAGTCGCACCCCATTTTCGCAGGTCTTTCCGGTGAGGAGGCCCTCCGTCGGGCGCGGCAAGACTGGGAAGTTTGGGAAACGCTGCAAAAGCCCCAAGCTCCCCTCTATCTTATCATCGCCATCGCCCTGTTTGTCATCGGCATCGCAATGGCCTTTGTCAATCCCGTGTGGATTGCCACCTTTACAGGCGTGGCGCTTCCCTTTGTGGTACTCCACACCCAGCAAACCAAAGCATACGTCAAAAAGACCGAAGACCTGTGCCGTCCCTACGGTGACCTGTCCCCGGAGGACTGGATTTCCGCCGCAGAGCGCTACCGCCAGCGCCTTTCTGCCTATGAAAAGGAACAGGAGACCTACCGCAGCGCCATCACAGAAAGGGAACGGGAAAAAGCCGTCCTTTCCGCAAAGCTCAGCCAGCTTACCTTGGGAAAACCCATCTCGGAAGCGATGGAACTGTGGAACGCCCAGCTCCATCTCCGGGAAGAACTTTCCCGCAAAAAAACCGCCCTCCATCAGGCAGAAAGCCACGAAGAAACCCTCCGTTCTGTCCTAAAGCCTGTCCCCGCCCCAGAGACAGAGGATAGGCTTTCCTATACGGAAGAAGACACCAATCTCCGCCTTTCCCGGGCAGAAATATCCCTTGCAAACGCAGAAAATCAGCTTCAGCAGCTTTCCGGTCAGCTTCAGCTTTTAGGCGAAAAGGAAACCTATACCCGGGAACTTTCCGCCATTTCCCAGCGAATTTCGGACTTGGAGGCACATTACGCTGCCATCACTCTCGCCTTGGAGACAGCCCAAACCGCTTCGGAAAACCTGCAGCGCCGTTTCGCGCCCGCCATTTCCCGAGAAGCGGAAAAACTCTTCTCGTCCTTAACCGGCGGACGGTACGAAAAGCTGCTGCTCAGCCGCGACTTTACGCTGCAAGCCGCCGCAGAGGGAGAAACCACCCTCCGCAGCAGCCGCTACCGCAGCGACGGCACGGTGGACCAGCTTTACATCGCCCTCCGGCTGGCGGTAGCCAAAACCCTCTCCCCCACCGCCCCCCTCATACTGGACGATGCCTTAGTACGCTTTGACGACACCCGCCTGAAAGCCGCTTTGGAACTGCTCAAAACCGAGGCAGAACAAAAACAGGTCCTCCTGTTCACCTGCCAACAGAGGGAACAGTTGACAGTTGATAATTGAAACACCCCTAAAGCCTCCCCTAGTAGGGGAGGTGGGTCGCAAGCAGCGACCCGGAGGGGTTTACAGAGGTGTATATTTCCGTCAACCCCTCAGTCAAAAATCAAAGATTTTTGCCAGCTCCCCTATAAGGGGAGCCTTTTTAAATTTGTAACTTGTAATTTGTAATTTACTTATGCTATAATGAGAAAAATCCCCAAATTTCGGGAGGCATCTATGAAAATCATCATCGCCGGCGTGGGCAAAATCGGTATGACCCTTGCCCAGCAGCTTACCAAGGAAGGCCACGACCTGACCATTATAGACCAGCGCCGCTCCGTATTGGAGGTAGCCCAGGAGCGGTTTGACGCAATGACGCTTTGCGGCAACTGCGCCTACCGCACAACGCTTCTGGACGCAGGCATCCGGGATGCAGACCTGCTGCTCGCTGTCACCGGCGCAGACGAAACAAATCTCCTTACCTGTATGACCGCCCACGGCCTTAACAGCAAACTCCATACCATCGCCCGTGTCCGTGACCCGGAGTATTCCGAGCAGGTAATGGCAATGCAGCACATCTTCCCCCTCTCCCTGACCGTCAATCCCGAGCGGCGTACCGCCCAGGAAATTGAACGGCTTCTCAAATACCCCGGCTTTCTGCGGCGGGACACCTTCGCCAAGGGCCGGGCGGAAATCGTGGAATTGCGGGTAGAGGCAGATAGCATCCTCTGCAATACATCCCTTTGGGACTTAAACAGCACGCTAAATTGCCAATTCCTCGTGTGCGCCGTGCTCCGTGCAGGTACAGCCATCACCCCCAAGGGCAATTTCGTCTTACAAGAGGGCGACCGCATCTTCGTCACCGCCCCCAAAAATCAGCTTACCCGCCTGCTGAAAAAGCTGGGCATCCTCACCCGCCGGGTGCGAAACGCCCTCCTTTGCGGCGGTGGCCGGGTCAGCCATTACTTGGCGGGCTTCCTGGCCGCTGACGGCATTGCGGTGACCATTTTGGAAAGCGACCCCGGCCGCTGTCGGGAGCTGTCGGAGCTGCTGCCGGAGGCTTCCGTCATCTGCGCCAACTGCACCAACAAGTCCACCTTAGAAAACCAAGGCATCCGCCAGTTTGACGCCCTTGTGACCCTCACCGGGCAGGACGAGACCAATATGGTCATCTCGCTGTACGGCGACAGCTGCGGCGTGCCCCAGATTATCACCAAGCTGAGCCACCGGGAGAATACCGCCATTGCCGACGCCATGAATTTGGGCAGTATGATTTCCCCCCGGGATTTGTGCGCCAACACCATCGTGCGCTACGTCCGGGCTATGGAAAATCAGACCGGCGCGGCCATCTCCGTCCATACCATTGCGGACGGGCAGGTGGAAGCGGTGGAATTTTTAGCAGACGAAACCACCAAAAACCGAGGCGTTCCCCTGCGGGAACTGAAGCTGAAGCCCGACGTGCTTATCGCTTCCATCACCCGCGGCAGCCGCACCCAAATCGGCAGCGGTGACTCCACCATCGAAGCCGGCGACACGGTTGTGGTGGTCACCGGCAAGCGCGGCTCTCTCCAACAGCTTGGCGACATCTTCGCCTAACCGGCATCTCCCCATCCCCTCCCCGTCGTAGGGGCGATTCACGAATCGCCCGCGGGCGCATCGTGATGCGCCCCTACGAATCCATCGCGAAGCGATACCTCAACTGTCAATTTTCTTTTACCTAAGAGGTAATTATGAACTACAAACTTATTGGGCGGTTTCTCGCCCGGATCATCTTAATAGAAGCGGTTTTCCTCCTGCCTGCCCTGTTTATCAGTATGGGCTACGGGGAAAACAGCGCCATCTCCGGCTTTTTGCAGACCATCCTCATCCTGCTGGGCATTGGTATGCCAATGGCGGCCCTCTGCCGCAACGCAGGCCACCGTTTCGGTGTCCGGGAGGGTATGCTCTGCGTCAGTATGAGCTGGCTTTTTATGAGTCTCCTTGGCGCGCTTCCCTTCTTCCTTTCCCGGGCAATCCCCAATTTCATCGATGCCTTCTTTGAGACCGCCTCCGGCTTTTCCACCACCGGCGCCTCCATCCTCTCCGACGTGGAAGCCCTCCCCAAAGGACTGCTCTATTGGCGCAGCTTTACCCACTGGGTAGGCGGTATGGGCGTTCTGGTATTTACATTGGCCTTTTCCTCGGGCGAAAACGGCGCAGGCTTTACCATGCACCTTTTGCGGGCGGAAAGCCCCGGCCCGGACGTGGGCAAGCTGGTTCCCAAAATGAAGCAGACCGCCAAAATCCTCTACATCATCTACATCGTGATGACGGTGGTAAACATCCTGCTCCTGCTCCTTGGCGACCTGTCCCTTTTGGATGCGGTTTGCCTTGGCTTCGGCACAGCAGGCACAGGCGGCTTTGGCGTCCGTAACGACTCCTTTGCCAGCTACTCCCCCTATATCCAAAACGTCACCACCGTGTTTATGTTCCTTTTCGGTGTGAACTTCTCCTGCTATTTCCTGCTGCTGATGCGGCAGTTTAAGAGCGTACTGCGTGACGAGGAACTGCGGCTGTATTTCGGCATTGCGGGCATCAGCATCCTGCTCATCGGACTCAACACCTTTACCAACAGCTTTGACGGCAACTTCTGGGTGGCGCTGCGCCACGCGGCATTTCAGGTCTCCTCCATTATGACCACCACCGGCTACGCCACCGTGGACTTTGACGCCTGGCACAGTTTTTCCAAAGGCATCCTCCTGATGCTGATGCTGGTCGGCGCCTGCGCCGGCTCTACCGGTGGCGGCTTCAAGGTCTCCCGGGTGCTGATTCTCTTTAAAAACCTCCGGCGCAACATCCGGCAGGTGGTAAACCCCCACAAGGTAATGGCAATCCGCTCCGGCGGCAGAATTATGGACGAGACGGTAGTCACCAATACAGGCGCTTACCTTGCCGCCTATATGTTCATTATGGTGGTGTCGGTCCTTGCCATCGGCATCGACGGACAGAGTGTGGAGACCAACATTTCCGCTGTCTTTGCCTGTCTCAACAATATCGGCCCCGGCTTGGGCGCGGTAGGCCCTACCTGTAATTTTGGTATCTTCAGCGGTGTTTCCAAGATAATCCTATCGCTGAATATGCTCCTCGGGCGTTTGGAAATCTTCCCCTTCCTTGTCCTCCTCTCCCGCTCCACATGGAAGCGGAGATAATCAACAAATCTCAGAGCCTCCCCTGTAGGGGAGGTGTCAGCCGAATAGGCTGACGGAGGGGTTTGCGGAGAATATAACGCGGTGAGATTTTTGTTTTCCCCGTTAACCCCTCAGTCAAAAATCAAAGATTTTTGCCAGCTCCCCTATAAGGGGAGCCTTTTCATTGTCAACTGTCAACCAAAAAAGACCACCCTCTCGGGCGGTCTTTTCTATTTACTTGCTCTGCTCCAGAGCCAGCGTGACAGTTGTGCGGTCGCACACCTCGCTGGGTCCCCAGTACTGGATAGCGCCGGGGTAAACGTAGGAGGTCTCCACAGCCCACTGCTCACGAACACCTGCAAAGAACTTGAACGGCGCGCCGTCCAGCTCCACAAGGGCCTTGCGGATAACAGGCTTGTCAGCGCCGTGACGACGCTCGATGTTCATCATCTTGGTAATCGGCATACCGCCGGCAACCCACTCTTCCGCAGGCGCGGACAGATTGGAAACCTTAGAAAGATAGCCGGTGTAGCCGTACTGAATCAGCATAAAGGCATTGTAGCCCAGGGAGTAGCAGTAATCCGCGTCAAAGTTAGAGGGGAACGCACAGCGGCCCTCGTAGCCGAGGAAGTGATGGAGCGCGGAGAACTTGCCCTTATATTCGCCCTTTGCCTTGCGGGCAGCCAGCTCCGCCTTTACCATCTCGGAGAACAGCTTCTCGGATTCAATCAGAGAAACCTGCACGTTGCCGTGGGGGTCACGCTCCAAGAACAGCTGCTGCTGGATGGACTGGGGCAGGATGGCAAAGACAGCCATAGCCTCCTGAGACAGGCCGTTTTCGATGAAGGCGTACTTTTCTGCCCAAGTGGCCAGCGCATTGAAGGCATCGGCCTTGGCGCCTGCCAGCAGCTCGTTGATTTCCGCAATCAGCATAGAGAACTCAGGCACGAACTCCACGATGCCCTCGGGAATGATGGCAACGCCAAAGTTTTCACCGTTGTTGCCGCGAGTCGCCACGGAGTCAGCGATATAGTTCGTAATCTCAGCCAGAGACATCTTCTTTGCCGCCACTTCCTCGCCGATGAGGCAGATGTTGGGATGGGTCTGGAGCGCGGTTTCCAGCGCCACGTGGGAAGCGGAGCGGCCCATAACCTTTACGAAATGCCAGTACTTTTTCGCGGAGTTGGCATCGCGCTCGATGTTGCCAACAATCTCCGCATAGGTCTTGGTGGCGGTGTCGAAGCCGAAGGAGCACTCGATGTCCTCGTTCTTCAGGTCGCCGTCGATGGTCTTGGGGCAGCCGATGACCTGAATGCCGCAGTTCTCTGCCGCAAAGTACTCAGCCAGCACAGCGGCGTTGGTGTTGGAGTCGTCACCGCCGATGATGACAAGGGCGTTAATGCCGTGCTTGCGGCAATTCTCGGCAACGATAGCAAACTGCTCTCTTGTTTCCAGCTTGGTACGGCCGGAGCCGATGATATCGAAGCCGCCGGTGTTGCGGTAGGCGTTAATATATTCGTCGTCGAAGATGATGTAGTCATCGTCGATAAGGCCGCTGGGGCCGCCCTTGAAGCCGTAGAGAACGTTCTCCTTGTCGGTTGCCTTCAGGGCATCGTAAAGGCCGCAAATAACATTGTGGCCGCCGGGCGCCTGACCGCCGGAGAGGTTGACACCCACAACCTGACGCTTTGCGGGAGCGGGGTTCTCGCCCTTCTGGTAGGTGATTTCGTTCTTGCCGTAGGTGTTGGGGAACAGCGCCGCAATCTTCTCCTGATCCGCAACGGACTGGGTGGGAGCGCCATTTTTTACGCAAATTTCAGCAATACCGCCGCGGAGCATACCGGGCAGCTTGGGGCTATAGCCATATCTTGCAATCTGCAGAGGGGAAAGTTTCATAGTCAAAACTCCTTGTTTTTATTTTTCCTGAAAGATTATACTCCATTTCTCCCAAAAGGTAAATAGTCATTTTTCACAAAACGCAGAAATAAAGCAATTTCATATTGAAATCAAAAAATTTTATGCTATAATATGCTTGCAAAATATGGCTTGGATATCAAGCCCCAAGAAAGGAAATACAACTATGGCACTTGTTACTACTACCGAGATGTTCAAGAAGGCATACGACGGCGGCTACGCCATCGGCGCTTTCAACGTCAACAATATGGAGATCGTGCAGGCGATCACCGAGGCCTGCAAGGAGGAGAATGCTCCCGTTATTCTGCAGGTTTCCAAGGGCGCCCGTGCATACGCCAACCACACTTACCTCGTAAAGCTGGTTGAGGCTGCTGTTCTGGAATGCCCCGAAATTCCCATCGCCCTGCACCTGGACCACGGCGACAGCTTCGAGACCTGCAAGAGCTGCATCGACGGCGGCTTCACCTCCGTTATGATCGACGCTTCTTCTAAGTCCTTCGAGGAGAACATCGCCATCACCAAGAAGGTCGTTGAGTACGCCCACGACCACGGTGTTGTGGTCGAGGCCGAGCTGGGCTCCCTCGCCGGCATCGAAGACGAAGTCAACGTCTCCGCAGAGGCCGCTTCCTACACCCGTCCCGAAGAGGTTGAGGAGTTCGTAACCCGCACCGGCTGCGACAGCCTCGCTATCGCCATCGGCACTTCCCACGGCGCTTACAAGTTCACCCCCGAGCAGTGCACCGTCAACGAGCAGGGCATTCTGGTTCCTCCCGCTCTCCGCTTCGACGTGCTGGAAGAAGTCACCAAGAGACTGCCCGGCTTCCCCATCGTGCTCCACGGCTCTTCCTCCGTTCCTCAGGACTACGTAGCTATGGTCAACGCCCACGGCGGCAAGATGCCCAACGCCATCGGTGTTCCCGAAGAGCAGCTCCGTAAGGCTGCTGCCCTCTCCGTCTGCAAGATCAACATCGACTCCGACCTCCGTCTTGCAATGACCGGCACCATCCGTAAGTTCTACGATGAGCACCCCGACAAGTTTGACCCCCGTGAGTACCTGAAGCCCGCCCGCGCCAACATCAAGGAGCTGGTCCGCCACAAGCTGATCAACGTCCTCGGCTGCGCCGGCAAGGCCTAATTCCAAAATATAACGACCTCTCCACCCGGAGAGGTCGTTTATTTTGGAATGCGGAATGATAAATGAGGAATGAGGAATTATGGTGTCTGCTACGCAGACGAATCAAAATCGTAGGGGCGATTCACGAATCGCCCGCCAAAGCCTCCCCTACAGGGGAGCCTTTTTCAAATTTCATAGATTCCGTCGGCAGGCACACTAAGCGTACTTCCGTAATATGCCGCCATTGCCTTTGTGAGATTCTTGGCATCTTCTACGCCGGCGGTCTCGTAAGCCGAGTGCATCGCAAGCTGGGGAAGTCCAATATCCGCAGACAGGACAGACACGTGTGCGAGAGAAATATAGCCCAAAGTCGAGCCGCCGGGCAGGTCAGCCCGATTATAATAGGTCTGTACCGGCACATCGGCATTCTTACATACCTTCTTAAAGAGCGCGCCGCTGACACCGTCGGTGGTATATCTTTGGGCAGCATTGAATTTCAGCACCACACCGCCGCCAATAACAGGCGCATTTTGGGGGTCGGCAAATTCGGGATGATTGGGATGGACCGCGTGACCGTTATCCGCAGAAACCATAAAGGAAGAAGACAGCATTGCTTTCAAATCCCAACCCATAGCATTGCACAGCCGCATCAGGGTCGCCTCCAAAAAATCGGATGCCGCGCCCTGTACCGAGCCGGAGCCAACCTCCTCGCTGTCAAATACGCACAGCACGGGTACGCTGCCGCTCTCCCCTGCCCCTAAGAAACCCTCGGTGCAAGCCCAGGCGCAGGCAAGGTCATCGATGGCTTGGGCAGAGATATATTCATTGTCCAAGCCCCAGACCTTGGCGTTCTCCCGGACATAAAGGAACAGGTCGTGTCCCAAAATTTTGCCGCCGGCCATTTCTTCCAGCAGGGGCAGCAGCTTTGCCCCTGCCTCTTTACCGCCCAAAAGCGGCAGTACATCGGTGGCAGGATTCCACTTGTAACCGTCATTTGCAGCGCGGTTCATATGGATGGCAACGTTGGGAATGAGCAGTAAATCCCGGTCAATGTCGATAAGCTTTGTTTCAATGCCACTGTCCGTCTCCACCAGAACACGGCCTGCAAGAGACAGGGGTCTGTCCAGCCAAGTGGAAATCAGCATTCCGCCGTAGCGCTCTACGGAAAGGCGGCTGTACTTGCCGTCGAGGATGCCATTTTCCTTCCACTTGAAGGTGGGTCGGTCAGAATGGCTTGCGGACATCAAAAAGCCGTTCGGCGCTCCCGCAGGCACACGAAATGCCATAATCGCGCTGCCGCCACGGGTGACGTAGTACTTTCCACCGGGGAGAATTTCCCACTTTTTCCCCTCGGAAAGGGGGCAATAACCCGCATTTTCCAGAGTTTTCTTTAAATAGTCAATGGCGTGGTAAGTGCTGTGGGCATAGTCTAAAAACTTCTGTAGCTTTTCCATTTTACTCCTCCACAAGGGTGCAGAATAGATCGATCTGGTCTGCAATCATCTGCAGGGCATCTGCCCAGAAAGCTTTATCGGTCAGGTCAATATCTGCCACCTTTGCGGTCTCCTCTGCGGTGGCGATGGGAGTGGTGTAGAGCAGCTTCTTATACTTGGGAATGAAGCGCTCGCCCTCTTTTTCGTACTGGGCGTACAGACCCCGGGCGAACAGACCGCCAAAGGCATAGGGGAAATTGTAGAAGGTAGGGCCATAGTAATGGCTCTTGCACACCCACATATAGGGATGCTGGCAATCGGGGTCGAGACCGTCGCCATAGGACTGCCGCTGGGCATCCAGCATAAAGCCGCAGAGGGTGGCGGCATCCATAAACTTGTTTTCCCGATTTTCGAAGACCATCGTCTCAAAACGGTAACGGGAGTAAATGTCGCAGATAATCTGGGTGGCATCCTGCAGCTGGCTCTCAATCAGCGCCAGTTTTTCTTCCTTATCTGCCGCCCTCTCGATGGCGGAAGCCATCACCACGCACTCGTTAAAGGTGGACGCGGTCTCCGCAACGGGCATAGAATAATCTTTATTGAGCGGTCTGTGGTCACGGATGCAGAGGTTATGGAAAGCGTGACCCAGCTCGTGGGCGAGGGTGACCACATCAGAGAAAGAACCGTCAAAGTTGGTGAGGATTCGGCTCTGGCCGATGGCATCCACGCCGGCGCAGAAGGCGCCCCCAACCTTGCCCTCCCGGGGGTAGAAGTCAATCCAGTCGTTGTCAAAAGCTTCCGCCACCATCCCGGCAAGCTCCCCGTCAAAGCCCTCATAGAGATTGACGAGATAATCCCGCGCTTCCTCAGCGGTGAACTTCTGAGAACTCTTTCCCATAGGGGCAAACAGCTCATACCAAGGAAGCCCCTTCTCATAGCCCAGAGCCTTGGCTTTCGCCTTTAAGTACTGCCAGAACTTGGGCAGGTAATCGTCCATCGCAGAGAGCATCGCCTCCAAAGTCTCCTTCTTCATAAAGGAGCGCTCCAAGGTGCGGTCCAAGGGAGAAGCATAGCCCCGAAGACGGCAGTCAGAGATGGTCTCCAGCTTAATGGAGTTGAGGGCAAAGGCCACCGCGTCCCGGATGCGGTCATAAGCGGCAATCTCTGCCTCATAAGCATCTTTACGAACGGCAGCATCGGGGTCATAGGCAAGATTGCGAATGGTAGAAAGATTGGTGGTCTCCCCACGGTAGGCAACCGGCACGGTGCTGGTAAGATAGGACTGCATTTCGCCCCAGGCGCTGCCGCCAGAGAGCTTCATTCTCGCCATAATTTCTTCGCCTCTGCCGGGCAGCAGGTACTTGCAGTCCCGCACCGTATTGGAAAGCAAAAATTCGTAGGGCTTCAGCGCCGGGTCGCTTTCCACCAGCTCCATCAAATTGGGGATTTCACTTACCCACTTCTCCACCTTGGCGATAGGCGCAGCCACAGTACTGTAAGCCGCCATCAGCCGTCCCATCTGGGAGCCGGCGTCCGGGTCCCGGGTATCCGCGCTCTGCCGCAGGTTGGCATAAGTACCCAGCTTCATAATGAGACTTTGGATTTCTTCCTGCCGCTTGATATTTTCCGGCAGAGCGCTTACCGGGTCGGCAGTCTCCACCGTCTGGGCAAAGGCGCAGTAATCCCGGAGCATATTTTGCAGGTTCTCAAAGTCCTGCAGCCACGCTTCGTCGTCAAAGCCCTTGTAAATAATGTCTAAGTTCCATTTTCCGTTCATAAGAAAACCCTCCCTTTTGCATTTCTTCTATTGTAAACCATTTTTCCCCAATCGTCAATTAGAATTGAGAGTTGACATTTGAGAAAAGCCTCCCCTGCAGGGGAGGTGGCAAAAATCTTGGATTTTTGACGGAGGGGTTTGCGGAATGATGATGCTTGCGTCAACCCCTCAGTCATTTGCTCATTCTTCACAAATGACAGCTCCCCTACAAGGGGAGCCTTTTAATCGAAACCCGTCGAAATGTTCTGTTTTCTCCCGAAACCTCACTTTTGTGTCGCATTTGGTCGCACGAAAGTTCCCCTTTCTTCCTTGCAAAATACTTTTTTCTGTGCTAAATTATCTTTGTCGCAACAAGGGGAACATCATTTTTTTCAGGAGAAGTGTTATGGATAATCAAGTTAGTGTAATCATCGCAGACAACAGCGAGGAGTTCTGCGCCTCCCTCAAAAACCAGTTAGAACGCGCAAATCTTTGGCGCGTGGCCGCCACCGTACAAAACGGTGAGGATGCCATCGCCGCCGTAAAAGAGAAACAGCCGGATATTTTGGTGCTGGACTTAATGCTTATGAAGCAGGACGGTCTTTCCGTGCTGAAAGCCATCGCAGGCATAGAAAAGAAGCCTATGGTGCTTGCCACTTCCGGCTTCATCACCGATTACGTAGCCTCCGCAGCGGCCGCTTTAGGCGTTCGC
Organism: Faecousia sp.; assembly: GCA_045654085.1. GTDB lineage: Bacteria > Bacillota > Clostridia > Oscillospirales > Oscillospiraceae > Faecousia. The sequence continues at coordinate 20,685 of JAZOMT010000010.1, forward strand.
TACCTGATGCCCAAGCCCTGTGATATGACCGCGCTCTGTGAGCATTTGGAGGAACTTAGGGGCGGCTCTGTCCGGCAGGCAGCAATGCCCAAAAAGGACAGCGGCAGCATCGAAGCCCTGGTCACCGGCATCATCCACGAAATCGGTGTACCCGCCCACATTAAGGGCTATCAGTACCTGCGGGAAGCCATTATCATCGCGGTCAATGATATGGATGTCATTAACGCCATCACGAAGGTCTTATATCCCCAAGTAGCCAAGACCTTCCAGACCACGCCCTCTCGCGTGGAGCGCGCCATCCGCCACGCCATCGAAGTGGCTTGGGACAGAGGCGACCTGGACACCCTCCAGCGCTTCTTCGGGTATACAGTTTCAAATACAAAGGGCAAACCCACCAATTCGGAATTCATCGCGCTGATTGCCGACAAGCTCCAACTCCAATTAAAGAACGAAAAAGTCGCCAATTTCTAATTGCCGCCTTGCCTCCCCTGTAGGGGAGGTGGATTTTGCGAGGCACGAGCAAAAGACGGAGGGGTTGTCGTTCGTACGATAGCACAACCCCTCAGTCAGAAATCAGAGATTTCTGCCAGCTCCCCTATGAGTGGAGCCAAGGGTACGGCAGTAATTGTCAACTATGAACTGTCAATTGCCCCCCTCCGGGGGCTTTTTCTTTTTTCTGGAAAAAACAAATGCTTCCTTGACAAACACATATTGCAGCGTATAAAATAACAATAGATAAAATATTGCAAAGGAGAATCGCTATGAAAAATCCCAAATTGTTAGTCCTCATCGTGGCGTTGGTTGCCGTACTGGCTATCGTGCTGGTTCTGGTCAGTATGCCCGGAAAATCCCCCGCCGAAAACCCCACCGAACCGCTTGTAACCGACCCCCCTGTCACTGACCCTCCTGTGACTGAGCCTCCCGTAACCGAACCTCCTGTAACTGAGCCTCCCGTAACGGAGCCTCCCGTAACGGAGCCTCCTGTAACCATCAGCCTGAACCGCACCGACTTCAGCTTCTTCCGTACCGGTGAAAAGTTCCGGGTTTACGACGGTGTTATCAAGGCAAGCGAGGTCACCTTCTCCTCCTCCAACGAAAAGGTCGTTACCTTTATTGACGGTGTTGCCACCGCGGTTGCCCCCGGTATGGCCACAATCTACGCGGAGTACGATGGCGTGAAGCTCCAGTGCGACGTTCACTGCCTCTTCGAGAACTCCGACAAGGTAGGCATCGTAAACTCCGGCAAGTACACCCTGTGGTCTATGTACGGCTTTGAGGATGACCACGACATCACCATCCATATGAGCAGGGGCGAGTACCTTGACCCCTACCTGAAGGACGCAGAAGGCAATAAGATTGCCGTAGAGTGGACTGCCAGCCAGGAAGGCATCGTGACCATCGAGGGTGGCAAGGTCACCGGCGCAGCCACCGGCAGAGTGCTTCTGTCCTGCACCGTTGATGGCGAAATCATCGAATTTACGCTCCGCGTAGCCCGGTAATTCCCCAATAACACACAAAAACACCGGTCGCAAGACCGGTGTTTTACTTACTTTTCCTCTGCCGCAGCGCTCTTATGGTCTGCACCAGATTAATGGCAAGGAGGCAGAAATTCAGCACTGCCACCGGCCAAGTATTGCGAAAGATGGCATAAATCATACTAATCAGCGCGCCGCACATATTAAAAATACGCAGCTTCAGCATAGAGGTCATCATCATAGAGACAATGACCAGCGCCGTGCCGATATAGCCAAAAATTTCCAGGTAAATATTCATACAAAACTCCATAAATCAAATTTGTAAGGGGCGACCATTGGTCGTCCGCACCGCACCATCGTCTATGCCCGTAGGGGCGGATACTATCCGCCCGTGCCGCACAACCAACATAGTACTATCTTGGAACATAGCGGGCGGCTATTAGCCGCCCCTACAATCTCTTTCGATGATGCATCCGTAGGAAAAGAGTTTCTCCCCGCTTAGAATAACAGCATTTTCCTACTATCTATATATTATACTAATTTTTCCGTAAAAAAGCAATCCTATTTTCTCCATTGACACGCCCCCGTCTTTGCCCTATAATAGAGAAAAACCTGAAAGGAGAACAGTTATGGATAACAAGGAATTGGAACTGAACGACGAAGAGGTCTCCATCGTCACCTTTACGGATGAGAACGGTGAGGACTGCAGCTTTGAATATCTGGACTGCGTGGAGTACGAGGGTAAGGAATATATCGTCCTGACCCCTGCTGAAGAAGATGCGGCTGAGATTATCATTCTGGAAATCCAGCCTGTAGACGAGGAGAACGAAAACTACGTCAGCGTACAGGACGAAGCCATCCTCGATAAGGTCTACGCCATCTTCAAAGACCGCTTCAAAGACATTTTCACCTTCGGAGACTAAAAAAACCGCCCACCCGGGCGGTTTTTTAATTGATAATTGAGAGTTGAGAATTGACAATTTTCGTTGTCATTGCGAGGCTCGCAGAGCCGTGGCAATCTCCAGCACCGCACCCTCGTCCTTCCTCTGTCATTGCGAGGAGCGCAGCGACGTGGCAATCCCCCGGCACAACCTTTCGATGCTCTCGTAGGGAACGGATTTATCCGTTCCATTTACGGAATGCATTAATGCATTCCCTACACCCTCTTTCGATGGCGCAATTTATAATTTGTAACTCGTAATTTATAATTCGTTCTTAAATTCCTCGCAGCAGCCGGTTCTTACCTTCATCTGCAGCTCCTGATTTTTAATGCTGACCGTAGTGCAGGGGGCGATGGATTTGGTGATAAAGGCGTTAGAGCCGATGACTGAGCCTTGCCCGATGACCGTATCGCCGCCCAAAACAGAAGCGCCGGCATAGATGGTCACATTGTCCTCGATGGTGGGATGGCGGCGCTTGCCCCGCAGGCTCTGCCCGCCCCGGGTAGACAGCGCGCCCAAAGTTACACCCTGATAAAGCTTGACATTTTTGCCGATGAGGGCAGTCTCACCGATGACGATGCCGGTGCCGTGGTCGATGAAGAAATACTCCCCGATGGTGGCGCCGGGATGGATGTCGATGCCGGTGACGCTGTGGGCGTGCTCGGTCATAATTCTCGGAAGAAGCGGCACACCCATCAAATGCAATTCGTGGGCAAGGCGGTAAACCGTAATGGCAAACAGTCCCGGATAGGCAAAAATAATCTCGCTCATATCGGTGGCCGCCGGGTCACCGTCATAAAATGCCTGCAAGTCGGTCTGCACCACCGCCCGGACAGCGGGAATTTTCTTAAAAAAGGCGATTCCGATTTCTTCCGCCCGGGTCTTGGCGGCCTCCGTCTCCTCCCCCGCTTCCCGCAGGATGAGAGAAACCTGCTTTGTGAGGTTATAAAATACGTCCTCAATGAGCATAGATAAATTATGCTTGGCGTTGTAAACCTTATAGTTTTTATCTCTTGAATAACCGGGGAACACAATCCACCGCAGTTTATCAATGATATCAATGACTGCCGCCTTATCGGGACGGCGCACAATGTCCATTCGGTCAATATCCCGGCCCAAACCGTAATCGTCCAAAATAGAATCCACCAAGCCTTCAATTTGCTCTTCGATTTTTTCCATAGAAATCACTCCTTTGCTATAAAATACCATAGGATAATTTTCCTGTCAATCTATCATTGACACCAAAGATGCATATGTTATAATCAAAGAAACCCTTCGATACCGCTTTGTAGGGGGCGGCGCCCTCGACGCCCCGCTTACCGCACTATCGAATGGCACTACAATGAAATCGGCGCATCGAGCACCGATTTCATTTCGGGTCGTCGTAGGCGCCGACCCCTACACTTCAATTAAGGACGTGCCTTTATGCTTTACAACAACGCCACCCAGCTCATCGGCAACACCCCCCTGCTGACCCTCCACCATCTTATGCAGACAGAGGGACTTTCTGCTACCCTGATGGGAAAGCTGGAATTTTATAATCCCGCCGGTTCTATCAAAGACCGGGCCGCCCTCTTTATGATTGAGGGCGCGGAAAAGGCAGGGCTTCTGTCCCCCGGCGGTACGGTGATTGAAGCCACCTCTGGCAACACCGGCATCGGCCTTGCGGCCGTGGCCTCTGCCCGGGGCTACAAGACCATCATCGTGATGCCCGACAGTATGAGCATCGAACGTCAGAAGCTTCTGCGGGCCTATGGCGCCCAGCTTGTGCTGACCCCCGGCAGCCTCGGTATGCAGGGCGCTGTGGAAAAAGCGGAGGAACTGCAAAAGGAAATCCCCGGCAGCTTCATCGCTTCCCAATTCGAAAACGAAAATAATCCCCGCGCCCACGAAGAAACCACCGGCCCGGAACTGTGGAAAGATACCGAAGGGAAACTGGACATTCTGGTTTGCGGCGTAGGTACAGGCGGTACGCTGACCGGCTGCGGCCGCTATCTCAAAAGGCAAAATCCCAACCTGCAAATCGTTGCCGTAGAGCCTGCCGGCTCTGCGTTGCTGTCCGGCGGCAAAGCCGGCAGCCACGGTCTGCAGGGCATTGGCGCCAATTTTATCCCCAAGATATTAGACACCTCCCTCATCGACGAAATTCTCCCTGTGACCGAGCAGGCGGCTTACAGCGCCGCGAGGAAACTGCGGGACTACGAGGGCATTTTAGTCGGCATCTCGTCAGGCGCAGCTCTCAGCGCCGCTATAACCGTTGCCAAACGCCCGGAGAACGCAGGCAAGCGCATTGCCGTCATCTTCCCCGACGGCGGCGACCGCTACCTGAGTACGGAATTATTCAATTGACAATTATCGCTGCACCATATCCCCTCCCCCGGGGGAAGGGATTTCGCCGCGCAATATCACAATTGTCAATTGTCCACTGTCAATTAGAAAAGCCACCCTCCCGGGTGGCTTTTTCTTACATATTTTCAAGTAATCTCAGCAGATACTGCCACAGTCTCTCTGTGGAAGCAATGTCCAGTCTTTCCCGGCTGGTGTGAATGTCCTGCATATTGGGACCAATGGAAACGCAGTCTAAATTCGGCAGCTTTTCCGCAAGCAAGCCGCACTCCAGACCTGCGTGGATGGCCTCCACCACAGGGGTCTTGCTGTACATTTCCTCATAAACCGCAACCATCTGCTCCCGCAGAGGGGACTCTTTCCGGTACTCCCAAGCGGGATAATGCCCCCGCTCCGCATATTCCGCGCCAAAGAATTCCGCCCGGTCACGAAGTCTGCCCAAAAGCGCCCGCTTCTCCGTCTCCACGCTGCTGCGAACGGAGAAAGTCAGGTGCATAAAATCATCCAAATGGATAATGCCCAAATTGAGACTGGTCTGCACCAAGCCCTCGATGTCCTCGCTAAAGGACTCCACGCCATTGGGCACGGACTGTAATAAGCC
>JAZOMT010000011.1:0-48201 GCA_045654085.1 Faecousia sp.
AAGGGAGGGGGCGGTGTAGACCCGGGTTGCGTATTCCTGATCCAGCAGGTACAGTCCCTTGGGATCTTGACCGAAAAGCTTGTAGCGGCTGACCATGGTGTCGGCGCTGTCCTCTTCCTCCATCTGCTCGTCTACAAACCAGTCGAGGAACTTCATCGTCCGGTAATCCCTCGCCTGATGGGCTTCGTGGTAGATGTTGTTAATCAGGGCTGTCACATAGCGCTCATGTTCAGCAGCCACCTCTAAGGGATCAAGAACGGTGTTAAATTCCTTATCGGGACGGGAAATCGCCTCCAAGGTCACCTTCAGGTTGTTGATCTGCATATATTTCATAAACAGCAGGGCGTGATCCCGCTCTTCCTGCGCCTGAATCATATAGTAATTGGCGTAGCCGTCCAAGTCCAGTTCGTCGTAGTAATTTGCGATGTCCAGATACAGATATGCCGAATAGAATTCTTTATTAATCTGCTCATTTAAGAGCTTTGCTACCTGTTCGTTCATAAATTTTCCTCCTCTTTTATAAAAACCGGTGGGTATTGGCCCACCGGTTTCGTCTTTCTTACTTGAAGTAACGCTCCAGCAGACCCTGCAGAGCCTTGCCGTGGCGGGCCTCGTCGCGAGCCATCTCGTGGACGGTGTCGTGGATAGCATCCAGACCGTTCTTCTTTGCGCAGGCGGCCAGGTCGAACTTGCCGGCAGTTGGGCCAAACTCGCAGTCAACACGCCAAGCGAGGTTGTCCTTGGTGGGAGCCTTCATATTAGGCTCCAGGGTGCTGCCCAGCAGCTCTGCGAACTTTGCTGCGTGCTCAGCCTCTTCCCAAGCTGCCTTCTCCCAGTACAGACCGATCTCGGGATAGCCCTCGCGGTGGGCGATACGGGCCATGCACAGATACATACCGACCTCGCTGCACTCGCCGTTGAAGTTAGCGAACAGCTGCTCCTTGATGTAGGCCTTATCTTCTGCGGAGATGTCGGGGTTATTCTCTACGGTCTTTTCGTAGATGCCGAACTCGTGCTCAGCAGCCAGCTTCATCTCGCCCTTCTGCTCTACGAACTTAGAAGCGGGGACCTTACATACGGGGCAGCGGAACTCAGCGTCCAGCTCCTCGGCGGTGTGAACGTAACCACAAACACTGCAAACAAACTTTTTCATAATCTTTTTCCTCCAAAATTTTTTAATTTTATTTTTTCATACAGTTTTTACAAGTTCCGGCAAAGCTCAGGTGATACATATTGACCTTACCGCCGGTGCCGCTTTCCACGGCCTGACACAGCTGCGCGGGCGCCTCTACCTCCGGCAGATCCAACACGCTTCCGCACTCGTTACAGATAAAGTGAACATGAGGCTCGGTATTTCCGTCGAACCGCTCGATCCCTTTCACTGTACCAACGCTTTGGATCAAACCCTGATTACGAAACAGAGCAATGTTCCGGTAGACGGTGGCCAGCGACAGATCGGGACAGCTCTCTTTCAGTCCCATATACACCATCTCTGCCGAGGGGTGCTCGTTGGTCGCCTGAAGGTAAGAAAGAATGGCGTTGCGCTTTCTGAATTGCTTTTGCGCTTCCATTAGTTACCTCCTAAATAAGAATAGTTCTTATTTACATTTGCATTGTAACATCTGCTTTTTGTTTTGTCAATACTTTTTTGTAAATTTCAAAAATTTTTTTCAGGACACGAAATGTAAAGTAAATTCTTTATTTAATAATGTATATCGCAAAAAAGCCTTGTTTTTTCCACAGATATGTGGTAAAATTTACGGTGAATAGGTATGCTTTTTAATCAGAAACCTTCGGCATGCGCAGAAAAGAGAAAGGAGCCGTTTATTATGTATTCGTCTGCCTATGTATGGGCGAAAATCCTGCAGTATTTGGAGGAGAGACTTAGCAGCACCATTGTTTCCGGCTGGTTTGACAGCGCAGAGGTAGTGGAGTTGAATGCCGACCATTTGGTAATCCATATCCCCTCGGAATTTCACCGGGATATGATTGCCGCCAAGACCTCCGATTTAATTAATGCCGCTCTTCGGGAGATTTTTAATTCCGACGCCACTTTATTGGTTCTCAGCTCTCAGGAACTGGAAAGCTACAAAGAAAAAGAAAAGGGTGTGCCCCAGATTGCTTTTAACCCCCAGTTTTCTTTCGAAAACTTTGTGGTCGGTCCTTCCAACCGTTTCGCTTATTCTGCCGCCAATGCGGTTGTTAATAACCCCGGTCAGGTCTATAACCCTTTGTTTATTTACGGCCCTGCCGGTGTGGGTAAGACCCACCTGCTTTACGCCATTGCCAACGGCATCCGTAAGGAAAATCCCAAGGCAAATATCGTCTATATTAAGGGCGACCAGTTTACCAATGAATTGATTGCCGCCATCGGCAGCGGTAAAAATCTGGAATTCCGCAATAAGTACCGGGAGGCGGATCTCTTCCTCATTGATGATATTCAGTTTATTGCCGGTAAAGAATCCACCCAGGAGGAATTCTTCCATACCTTCAACAAGCTCTACGAGGAGCATAAGCAGATCGTTATGACCTCCGACCGGAAGCCCAGCGATATGCTCACCCTCGAAGACCGGCTGAAAACCCGTTTTGAATGGGGTCTTACCGCAGATGTGCAGCCGCCGGACTATGAGACCCGTATGGCCATCATTAAAAATAAGGCGGTCTCTCTGGGCCTGGAGCTGCCTGACGACGTATGTAACTACATTGCGGTCAATGTCACCACCAACGTCCGGCAGATCGAGGGTACGGTAAAGAAAATTATGGCTTACCGTGACCTGAACAATATGCCCCTGGATCTGCCCAACGTATCCCGGGCCATCAGCGATATGTTTAAGAGCGAGGGAAGCGCATTGCCTACCCCCAGTCTGATTATCAGCCAGGTCTGTAAGTTCTACTCTATCGACGAAGCCGTTCTTCGGAGTAATCAGCGGACAAAGACAGTGGCAGAAGCCCGGCACGTTGCCATCTACCTGATTCGCCAGCTGACCAACCTCTCCCTCCCCGCCATCGGTATGGAGCTTGGCAAGGATCACACCACCATCCTTTATTCCGTAGAAAAGATTGAAAAGGCCTTGCAGGTTGGCGGCACAGCGCTCCAAAATAACATCCGGGATATTACAGCCAATATTCATTCCTGTTTGTAAAAACGGACCGTCGGGGACGCCGGTCCCTACAAAATTTTATCCACAGAGGCTGTGGAATGTGGAAAGATTTTCTGTGGAAAAGTTTTCTGTAATTTTCTTTTCCACAAAGGCTGTGAAAAAGCTTTGTAAATTGCACAAAGGGGCTGTGGATAAAAAACGCCCTAATTACAAGGCTTTCGGGAGTTTTCCCCATATATTTTCCCCTACTGCTATTATTACTACCTAATATATCTATTTATATATTTATATTTTATTATTTTACAGAATCGAGGTTTTTCATATGCGGTTTACCTGTGAAAAAAGTATGCTGGTAACAGCGCTCAATATTACCGGCCGCGCAGTTGCGCCCAAGAGCGCCATTACTGCTCTGGAGGGTATTTACTGCGATGCTTCCGCAGACCTGACCTTTACCGGCTACAATATGGAAACAGCCGTTATTTACCGGGTGGATGCAGAAATTACGGAGGCAGGCAAGTGTGTATTCCCTGCCCGTCTGTTCGGCGACATTATTCGCCGTCTGCCGGAAGGCCCTGTGACCGTTGCGGTGGATGAGAATTATAAAGTCTCTGTCCGGGCTGGTTATTCTTCCTTTACCATCTCCGCAGAACCTGCGGAGGATTATCCCAGCTTGCCTGATGTGGGAAGCGGCCGCAGTGTATCGCTCCCTCAGTGTAACCTGAAGGAACTGATTGGCAGCACCATTTTTGCGGTTTCTGAAAATCAGGGCCGCCCCATCCACACCGGCGTCAAGTTCGAGGTGGAAAATGACAAGGTTTCTGCCATTGCGGTTGACGGCTTCCGCCTTGCCCGGCGCACATTCCCTGCCGATGCAGGCACGGAGATTTCCTTTGTTGTGCCTGCCCAGGGTCTCAAGGAAGTGGAGAAGATTTTAGTGGATAATGACGAGGAGGTTTCCTTCACGCTGGACAGCAGACATATTTTGTTCAGTTTGGGTGATGCCACCCTTATCTGCCGTCTGCTGGAGGGTGATTTCCTGGATTGGCGGAAGGTTGTCCCCACAAACAGCCCCATTAAGCTGACAGCAAATGTATCTGACATTTCCTCCGCCATTGAGCGCGTAGGTCTGATCGTTTCCGAAAAGTACAAAAGCCCGGTGCGGTGCGTGTTCTCCGAACAGGTATTGCAGCTGCGTACCAATACCACCATTGGTGCTGCGGAAGACCGCTGTGCTATCGCCGGTGACGGCAAGGATCTGGAAATCGGCTTCAATGTCCGCTATTTGGCAGATGCTCTGCGGGTCATTCCCAGTGAGGAAGTGGTTTTGGAGCTGACCAACAGTTTAAGCCCCATCGTCTTTACTTCCGCAGAAGAAAAGTATGATTTCTCTTACATGGTTCTGCCGGTAAGAATTAAAAACTGAGGAAATTTATGAAAGTTACCGTTAAGAAAAAGGAAAATGTCATCCCGGTGGTCATCGGGACAGAGTTTATTAAATTAGAAGCTGCGCTGAAATTTGCCAATGCGGTAGAATCTGGCGGTATGGCGAAGACCGTCATCCAAAACGGGGACGTTTTGGTAAACGGTGAAGTCTGCACTATGCGGGGAAAGAAGCTTTATCCCGGTGACAGCTTCTCCTTTAATGGCGATAAGTACCTTATTTCCATCCATGCAGCTCAGTAATATAAATATCCGGGATTTCCGGAATTATGAGGCGCTTTCGCTGGATTTTTCCAACGAGGTGAACCTTATTGTGGGCGACAATGCCCAGGGAAAGACCAATTTAATAGAGGCAATCGGCTATTTAGGCTCGGGAAAGAGTTTCCGCGCCCAAAAGACAAGCGAACTTGTCCGATTTGGGGCGGATTTTGCGGAAATCAGCGGTTCTGTCTTTTCTCAGGAGCGGCAGCAGTCGCTTCGCTGGGTGCTGTTTCCCAATGGAAGACAGCGGCAGCTTTCCTGTAACGGCGTAAAGAAAAAGACCGCCGGGGAAATTAGCGGTGTTTTGCAGACGGTACTCTTCTGCCCGGAGGATTTAATGGTATTAAAGACCGGCGCATCCCCACGCCGCCGCTTGGCAGATCAAGCCCTCTGCCAGTTGCGGCCCAATTATGAAGCGGCACTGACGGAATATAACCGGATTTTGGAGCAAAAAAGCCGTATTCTCAAGGATCGGTTTGAAAATCCTGCCCTCTTGGAGATTTTGCCGGAGTATAATGCCCGGCTTTGTCAGGTTGGCGCGCTGCTGATTTCCTATCGCGCCCGGTTTTTTGAGGGGTTAGGAAAAGCGGCAAGTGTATATCACGGGCAGTTTTCCGGCGGAAAAGAGGACTTTTCGCTGCAATATCATACCGTTTCTACGGTAAAAAATCCCTTTGCATCTGTATCTGTCTTGACGGAGGATTTGCAGGCCTATTTAGAAAGCCACTATCGGGCGGAATTGGAGAGTATGCAATGCCTGACCGGTCCTCATAAGGATGATTTTGATGTATCCCTTTCCGGTCTTTCTGTAAAGACCTTCGGCTCGCAGGGACAGGTGCGGACGGCGGCCATCAGCCTGAAGCTTGCTCAGCGGGAGCTGATGCAGCGGGAAAGCGGTGAAATGCCGGTATTGCTATTAGACGATGTGCTGTCGGAATTAGACCCGGGGCGGCAGGATTTTATTCTCAATCAAATCACCGGCGGGCAGGTCTTTATTACCTGCTGCGAAATCGGCCGGTTTACCAAATTGGGTAAGACCATTGAAATATGTAACGGTAAAACCGTTTAGGCTTTTTATCGCCTTTGGCGATGCCATTTTGCACGCAAAATGGCCGGCGGGAGCAAGCCCCCGCCCTACGATATGCAAAAAGCATAGGAGGACTCTTTATGTCTGAAGAAACTAAGGTAACACAGGAATACGGCGGTGAACAAATTCAGGTCCTGGAGGGCTTGGAGGCCGTTCGGAAGCGCCCCGGTATGTATATCGGCTCGACTTCTACCTCGGGTCTGCATCATTTGGTGTATGAAATCGTGGATAACTCCATCGACGAGGCCCTGGCCGGTTACTGTAACCATATTAATGTTACCATCAATCCCGGTAACTCTATCACCGTTACCGATAACGGCCGTGGTATCCCCGTAGATATTCAGCCCCAGACCGGCAAGCCGGCTTTGGAGGTCGTATTTACGGTTCTGCACGCCGGCGGTAAGTTCGGCGGTGGCGGCTATAAGGTCTCTGGCGGTCTTCACGGTGTTGGCGCGTCTGTTGTCAATGCACTGAGTGAGAGTTTGACTGCCCGTGTATTCAAAAACGGCAACATTTATGAGATGAAATTTGCCCGCGGTCACATCACCCAGGAAATGCGGATCATCGGCAAGACCGATAAAACCGGTACGGAGGTCACCTTCCAGCCTGACCCGGAGATGTTCGATGATGTGGTCTACTCCTATCAGACACTCCACGAGCGTATGCGTGAGGAAGCTTTCCTGAACGCAGGTCTTTGCATCACCATTACCGACGACCGGGGCGATGAACAGGTCTCCGAGACTATGTGCTATGAGGGCGGTATCCGGGAATTTGTCTCTTGGACCAATCAGAATAAGACTGTCATTCATAATGATGTAATTTATATGTCCGGCAGCAAGGGCGATGCTTCTGCGGAAATCGCGCTGCAGTATCACGACGGCTATAACGAAAGCCTGCAGTCCTTTGCAAACGACGTCCGCACCCCGGAAGGCGGTATGCACGAGACCGGCTTTAAGACCGCGCTGACAAGAGTTCTGAACAATTACGGCATCAAGGTCGGTATTATTAAGGGCGACGATAAGGTTTCCGGTGAGGATTGCCGGGAAGGTATTTCTGCGATCATCTCCGTTAAGCTGACCGATGCCCAGTTCGAGGGTCAGACCAAGGCAAAGCTGGGTAATGCCTATATCCGTACCTTGGTAGAGCAGATCGTTGGTGAGCAGCTTGCTACCTATTTTGAAGAGCATCCCGGTACAGCGAAAATTATTCTTGAGAAAGCAATGATGGCAAACCGGGCAAGAGAGGCCGCCCGGAAGGCGAGAGAAAATGCCCGCCGGAAAACCGGCTTGGAATCCGGCGGTATGCCTGATAAGCTGCAGGATTGCAATGAAAAAGACCCGTCGCTGTGCGAGCTGTACATCGTCGAGGGTGACTCTGCTGCCGGCTCTGCCATTCAGGGCAGAGACTCCCGCTTCCAGGCGATACTCGCAATGTGGGGTAAAATGCTGAACGTGGAAAAGGCCCGTGCCGATAAAATTTATGGCAACGACAAGCTTTCTCCCCTGATTATTGCGCTGGGCGGCGGCATTGGTGAGGATTTTGATATTGAGCGTCTTCGTTATCATAAGATTATCATTATGTCCGATGCGGACGTGGACGGCGCCCATATCCGCACCCTGCTGCTGACCTTCTTCTTCCGCTATATGCGGCCGCTGATTGAAAACGGCTATGTTTACTCCGCCGTTCCCCCTCTCTATAAGTTAAAGAGAGGCAAAACAGAGCGGGTTGCTTACTCCGACGAGCAGAGAGACGCAGTTTCTGCGGAAATGCGTGGCGAAAGCGGCGCGAAAGTGGTAATTTCCCGGTTTAAGGGCCTTGGTGAAATGGACCCCCACGAGCTGAGGGAGACCACAATGGACCCCACTACCCGTACCCTTCGCAGAATTACGCTGGAGGATGCCCGCCGCGCTGATGAAATCTTTACAGTACTGATGGGCGAGCAGGTAGAGCCACGTAAGGAATGGATCGAGCGCAACGCAAAATATGCCATTAACATTGATATTTAAGGAGGTGACGCACATTGGCAAAGCATAACCGCGATTATAAGCCGGAGGATATTCTGTTCCCGGAGCAGTCCATAACCGAATCCAATCTGGTGGAAGAAATGGAGAAATCCTACATTGAATACGCAATGAGCGTCATCGTTGGCCGTGCGCTCCCGGACGTTCGGGACGGCCTGAAGCCGGTTCACCGTCGTATCCTCTATACGATGTATGAGTCCGGTCTCACATCCGATAAGCCCTTTAAGAAATCTGCGACCTGTGTCGGTGACGTGCTTGGTAAGTACCATCCCCACGGTGACGCATCGGTTTACGATGCAATGGTCCGTCTGGCGCAGAATTTCTCTATGCGCTATATGCTGGTGGATGGACACGGTAACTTCGGTTCTGTGGACGGTGACCCCCCGGCAGCTTACCGTTATACGGAAGCGAGAATGAGCAAGCTCTCCAACGAGATGCTTCGGGACATTGACAAGGATACTGTCAACTGGGACCCCAACTTTGACGAATCCCGGAAAGAACCCCGGGTCCTTCCCAGCCGCTTCCCAAATCTCTTGGTAAACGGATCTTCCGGTATTGCCGTCGGTATGGCCACCAATATCCCGCCTCATAACCTGACGGAAGTCATCAATGCCTGTGTGGCAGTATTGGATGACCCGGAAATTACTGCGATTGACCTGATGGAGCATATTACCGGCCCGGATTTCCCTACCGGCGGTATCATTATGGGTCGCAGCGGCATCCGCGCTGCTTATGCCACCGGTCGCGGTAAGGTGGTCGTCCGTGCAAGAGCGGAATTTGAGAGCTTTGGCGCAGACCGCACAAGAATTATTGTGACTGAGCTTCCCTATCAGGTCAATAAGCGGCAGCTAATCAAAAATATTGCCGATCAGGTGAAGGACAAGCGCCTCGAGGGTATTTCCGACCTGCGTGACGAGACAGACCGCAACGGTATGCGAATCGTCATCGAACTGAAAAAGGATGCCAATCCCCAGGTCGTTCTCAATACTCTCTTTAAGCAGACTGCGCTGCAATCCAGCTTCGGCATCATTATGCTGGCGCTGGTAGATGACCAAAAGCAACCCCGTATTCTGTCACTCCGGCAGATTATTGACGAATACCTTACTTTCCAGATGGAAGTGCTGACCCGCCGCACCGAATTTGACCTCCGCAAGGCCCGGGAGCGGGCGCACCTCTTGGAAGGCCTGCTGATTGCCCAGGATAACATCGACGAGGTTATCCGCATTATCCGCAGCGCCTATGACGATGCGAAGGAACGGCTCTGCGAGCGTTTTGGACTTACCGAGGTGCAGGCGCAGGCAATCCTTGATATGCGCCTGAAAGCACTGCAAGGCCTTGACAGAGAAAAGCTGCAGGCGGAATATAATGAACTGCAGGAAAAGATCGCTTACTATCTGGAACTGCTGGGCGATAATGCTAAGCTGCAGGGTGTTCTCCGTGAGGAACTGACTGCTATCCGGGATAAGTTTGGCGATGACCGCAAGACGGAAATTCAGGACATTGAGGACGAAATCGACATTGAAGACCTCATTGAAGAGGAAACCTGCGCCTTTACGCTGTCCAATCAGGGTTATGTGAAGCGTATGCCGGTAGACACTTACCGCACGCAAGCCCGTGGCGGTCGCGGTGTCAATGCCCAAAATCTCAAGGACGAGGACTATGTCAAGAGCCTGAACGTGGCATCTACCCACGATCATATGCTGTTCTTTACGGATATGGGTCGTGTCCACCACAGAAAGGGTTATCAGATCCCCGAAGCTGGCAGAACGGCCCGTGGTACTGCTATTGTTAATATTCTGCCCCTTGAGCCGGGCGAAAGGGTCACCGCAATGGTGATCACCCGTGAATTTAACGAGGATGAGTATTTGATGATGTGTACCCGAAACGGTACTGTCAAGCGTATTCCCTTTATTGCGCTGAATACCCGCAGAAAGACCGGTATCCGCGCCATCACTTTGGACGAGGGTGACCACCTGATCAACGTGCTTCGCACTACCGGTAACGATAATATCATCCTCGCTACTGCTGACGGTATGGCCATTTGCTTCAACGAAAACGATGTGCGGCCTATGGGACGTGATGCCACCGGCGTGCGCGGTATTATGCTGAGCGATGGTGATACTGTCATCGGCGCAGAA
This sequence comes from Faecousia sp., assembly GCA_045654085.1. Taxonomy (GTDB): domain Bacteria; phylum Bacillota; class Clostridia; order Oscillospirales; family Oscillospiraceae; genus Faecousia. The sequence goes on from JAZOMT010000011.1 coordinate 10,049, forward strand.
AAGGCAGAAGAAGGCACAACGCTGCTGACTGTGACCGAAAATGGCTACGGTAAGCGTACCGAGCTTTCTGAGTACCTCCGTACCGGCCCGGATGGCGAAAAAGCGCCTCAGAGCCGTGGCGGTAAGGGTCTTAAGAACTATAACATTACGCCCAAGACCGGCAAGGTCGCCGGCTGCCGCGTGGTGCAGGATACTGACGATGTGATGCTGATTGAAAATGGCGGCGTTATCATTCGTGTACCGGCAAATACCATCAATATTTATAAGCGGGATGTACAGGGCGTTATCATTATGCGTATCGAGGACGGCAATTCCCTCGTATCTATCGAGCGCGTGCCTCAGGAAGAGGAGAGCGAAAATTGAAGCAGGTAGAGCTTTATACAGACGGTGCCTGCTCCGGTAACCCCGGCCCCGGCGGCTGGGGTGCCATCCTTATTTATAAAGGCACGGAAAAAGAGCTGTCCGGCGGCGAAAAAAGCACCACCAATAACCGGATGGAGCTGACGGCGGTAATTGAAGGCTTGTCTGCGCTGAAAGAAAGCTGTATCGTGGAGCTGTATTCCGACAGTAAGTATGTGATCGATGGTTTATCGAAAGGTTGGGCGGCGTCCTGGCGGGCAAAGGGCTGGAAAAAGGCAGACAAAAAGCCTGCCCTCAACCCCGACCTTTGGGAAGAACTCCTCAATTTGACGCAAAAGCATCAAATGCGCTACCATTGGGTCAAGGGTCACGCGGAAAATCCCTATAATAACCGGTGTGACGAATTGGCTGTTGCGGAAAGTAAGAAATTTAATTGATAATTGATAGTTGACAATTGACAATTAAGGTGTCCGCAAGCGGACAGAACTAATGTAGGGGTCGGCGCCTACGACGACCCGATACTACAGTTTAATATTGCGACGGGCGGGGCGTCGAGGGCGCCGCCCCCTACGATAAGGCGGGGTGATGTGACAATGTACCTATCAATCGGTAATGATATGGCGGTACGGGATACCTCTATAATTGGAATTTTTGATATGGATAATACGTCTACTTCCCACCGAACACGGGATTTTCTGAAGAAAGCGGAAGAAAATGGTCAAGTGATCTCCTGTGATGGTCTTCCGAAATCTTTCATTCTGACAACAGAGTACGGCTTCCACCGTGTCCGCTTGACAGAGCTTTCCTCTTCTACATTGGAAAAAAGACTAAAAACAATATTGTAGGGCGGGGGCTTGCTCCCGCCGTTTTTTATGCACCATCGAAAGACAATGTAGGGAATGGATTTATCCATTCCAAAACGGTGTGCCATTAATGCGGAATGCATAAATGCATTCCCTACGGCGACATACAGGAGTGCGGTAGGCGGCGGGAGCAAGCCCCCGCCCTACAATAAGACTTAAAATATTGCAAAATCCCCCACCTTGCGGTGAGGGATTAATCTTGCAATATTAGCTGCCAAATACCCTCAGCAGGAAGCCGGCTGCAATGGCGGAGCCGATAACACCGGCCACATTGGGGCCCATTGCGTGCATAAGCAGGAAGTTTGCAGGGTTTGCCTTCTGACCTTCCTTATTGGCTACACGGGCAGCCATAGGCACAGCGGAAACACCGGCGGAGCCGATGAGGGGGTTAATCTTGCCCTTTGTCAGCTTGCACATAACAACGCCGCCCAAGAGTCCACCGCATGTGGAGAGGATAAAGGCAGCAACGCCTAAGACGATGATCAGCAACGTCTGACCGGTGAGGAAGTTGGAGCCAACCATCGTTGCGCCCACAGAGGTACTCAGCAGGATGGTAACGGCATTCATAACAGCGTTTTGCACCGTGTCAGACAGACGCTCAGTAACACCGGTTTCTTTGAAGAGATTGCCCAGCATCAAGCAGCCGATCAGCGGCGCAGTATCGGGCAGCAGCAGGGCAACGAAAATAGCAACTAAGATGGGGAACACGATCTTTTCGGTCTTGGAGACGGTACGGGTCTGCTCCATCTTGATCTTGCGCTGCTCGGGAGTGGTCAGCAGCTTCATAAAGGGCGGCTGGATCAGGGGGATCAACGCCATATAGGAATAGGCTGCGACTGCAATGGCACCCAGCAGATGGGGCGCAAGCTTTGTGGTAAGGAAGATCGCAGTCGGACCGTCTGCACCGCCGATGATACCGATAGCGGCAGCTTCCAGAGCGGTAAACATACCGGATGCCTTGGCAGCAAAGAAGGCTGCAAATACGCCCAGCTGGGCAGCGGCGCCCAAAAGCAGGCTTTTGGGATTACTGAGCAGAGGGCCAAAGTCGGTCATTGCGCCAACGCCCATAAAAATCAGGCAGGGGTACAGACCGGACTTAACGCCAATGTAGAAAATATCCAACAGACCGCCATAGTGAATAATATCAGTGAAGTGGATTTCATCGATGACCTTGACCACATTGCCAAGCTTATCCAAAACCTGATAGGGTTCACCGGAAATATAAGCATCCCAAAGCGCCTGGTTATACATAGCCGGAGAGCCGGGAACAGACGGAAAATTGGAAAGAATACAGCCGAACGCGATGCCGCAAAGAAGCAGCGGTTCAAACTTTTTCACGATGGCTAAGTACAGAAGAACGCAGCCGATGATAATCATTACGAGGTTCTGCCAGCCACCCTCTGCAAAATGGGAAAAGATATAAGCAAAACCGCTGTCGTTCCACAGCTTTAAGAGAATTTCACCGATATTCATTCTGCCACCTCCTTAATGGAAAGAAAGCGCAATTCGTTGATGGGTTTGCCCATCTTGTCTGCAACAATGGCCATAATCATAGCGGCAGTCTTGGGATCTACGTTATAAAGCTTCAGGCTGCCGGCTGTGCCGGGGGCAACAGCGGGCGGGGTGGGTACGGTTTCTACAACAGAAACGGGTGCTTTTTCCTCCTTTTTCCGGGTAAAAAGCTTACCGAAAAGGATGGTAACAAGCATAAGTGCGATCAGTCCGGCAAAAACAACGGCATAGCCCAGCAGCGCGTAAACACCGGCCTGACCAATTGTAATATCAGGCATAGGAATCCCTCCTTAGGGGTAGAATAACGGGGCATCGACCTCTGGGTCGATGCCCCGGAGTCCATTATTTTTCAGAGAACAGCCAGTTAATGAGCATTGTGGTCAGAACGATCATTCCGATAACCACAAAGATTACCAACATTCCGACGCCCATATACTGGAGGTTTTTTACAAATGCCATGGGGTCGAATACCAAATTCACGGCAGTATCAGTCAGAAATTTCATAGCATTAACCTCCCATCAGTTTTGCGGCAATATTGAGAATAATGCCGCCGGCAATCACGGAAGCAATCTGACCGGAAACGTTAACACCGATGGAATGCATCAGCAGGTGGTTCTGGGGATCTTCCGCAAGACCCATCTTATGGACAATACGACCGGACATAGGGAATGCGGAAATACCGGCTGCGCCAATCATAGGATTGATCTTCTTTTTGGAGAATACGTTGATAAGCTTGGCAAAAAGCACGCCGCCGGCGGTGTCTACGATAAAAGCAATGAGACCCAGACCCATAATGAGCAGGGTATCTACCTGCAGGAACTTATCAGCGGTCATATTAAATGCCACAGAAATGCCGAGGAAAATGGTGATGAGGTTTGCCAGTACGTTCTGCGCTGTTTCAGAGAGACTGTCCAAAACGCCACACTCACGAATCAGGTTACCGAACATCAAGAAACCGATCAGCGCAGTGGCATCGGGAACGATGGCAGAGGCAACGACGGTAATGATGATGGGGAACATAATGCGGGTGGTCTTACTGACGGACTTCTGCTCATAAGGCATCCGGATCATACGCTCTTTCTTGGTGGTCAGCGCTTTGATGACGGGAGGCTGAATGACAGGCACCAGCGCCATATAGGAGTAAGCCGCAACGGTGATCGCGCCTACATAGTTAGAACCCAGCTTATTTGCTACAGCAATAGAGGTAGGACCGTCTGCCGCACCAATAATAGCGATGGAGAAAAAGTCCCGGAAATCGGGGAAGAAGATACTGGCCATACACAGGGTAAAGAAAATACCGAATTGTGCGGCAGCACCGAAGAGCATCAGCTTGGGGTTTGTCAGCAGAGGACCGAAATCGATCATCGCGCCAATGCCGATAAACAGCAGCAGGGGGAACAGTTCGTTGGCGATACCTGCATTATACAGCTCTGTAATAGGCCCGGTAAGAGCGGTAGAGCCGGGAATGTTGACCAAAATGGTACCCAAACCCATAGGCAGCAACAGAGAAGGTTCCATCTCTTTTTTGACTGCCAGATAGATCAGCAGGCAGCCCAGCAGGATCATTACAATGTCCTGCCACTGGAATGCCAGCAGGTTTTCGTACAGAATTTCCATTATGATCCTCCTTAGCCGATAACGACCAGGGGATCACCGGAGGATACGGAAGCACCCTTAGAGGTGACAACCTGCGTGACAGTGCCGTCCTTGGGGGCGGTGATGTCGTTTTCCATCTTCATAGCTTCCAGAACGACCAGCACGTCACCGGCCTTGACTGCCTGACCGGCAGCAACGTTTACCTTAATGATAGTGCCGGGCATGGGAGCGGCAACAACCTCGCCTGCGCCAGTAACAGCGGGAGCTGCGGCAGGAGCGGCGGGTGCGGCTGCGGGAGCGGCAACAGGTGCGGCTACGGGAGCAGCGGGAGCGGAAGGAACGATGGCTTCGTACTCAGCAAGGAGCATAGCCTGACCGGCTTCTACCTCGACCTCATAGGTACGGCCATTGAGAGTTACTTTGTATTTCATTATTCTACCTCCTTAATGGAAATAAAGCGAAGTTCATTAATGGGTTTTTGCAGCTTGTCGGCAACGATGGCCATAAGCATAGCGGCGGTTTTAGGCTCTACATTGTTTAGCTTCACCTGACCGGCAGTGCCGGGCGCTTTGGGAGCTTCCACAGGGGCTGCTGCCTCGGCAACAACAGGCATTTCGGTGGTGTTTTTGTTCTGTGTTGCCTTGCGGATGACAGCAATGATGACAACCAGCGCCAATAAAGCCACCAGACCGATGGTAAGAATGTTATCAAATGTGGAGGGGGCGGCAGATGATAAAATCAGCATACCGTTTCCTCCTTAGGCTTCGACAATGGAGTAGGTGCAGATGTTCTCTTCCTTGGCCTTGCGCTCCTCGAAGAACTTTTCTGCCAGGTTGGGGAATGCGATGTAGCTCAGTACATCCTCGTCACTCTTAGCCATATCGCCCAGCTTTTCACGGGTCTTCTCCACAACGGGAGCCAAGGTGTCGGCATAGCGACCCTCAACAACGCTCTCTCCGGCAAGAATGTTCTCGCGGATAGCGGGGTCGATGGGGGCGGGGGTGATGCCATACTCGCCGCGGCAGTAAGCCTTGATTTCCTTGGAAACGGTCTTGTAGCGCTCACCGTCCAGCACGTTGCGGACAGCCTGCACACCGACCATCTGAGAGGTGGGAGTAACCAGCGGGGGGTAACCCATATCGGCGCGAACCTTGGGGGTCTCAGCCAAAGCTTCCTCGAACTTATCCAGAGCGTTCATCTGCTTGAGCTGGCTTAAGAGGTTAGAGAGCATACCGCCGGGAACCTGATAGGTCAGGCACTGGGTATCGGTTGCCAAAGCCTTGGGCATCAGCGTGCCGTCAGCAATGAATTCGTCACGAACGGTCTTAAAGTAGTCAGCCATGGCGGTGGTGCAGCTATCGTCCAAATCTACCTCGTAGCCCAGCTGACGCAGGGCGTAAGCCATGGTTTCGGTAGCGGGCTGAGAAGTACCGCCGGAGAAGGGAGAAATTGCGGTGTCGATGATGTCCACGCCTGCTTCCACAGCCTTCAAATAGGTCATAAATGCCAGACCGGTGGTGGAGTGAGTGTGCAGGTCGATGGGCAGGTCCACAGCGTCCTTAATAGCGGAAACCAGATCGTAGGCTTCCTTGGGACCCATAATACCGGCCATATCTTTGATGCAGATGGTGGAAGCGCCCATTTCCTTCAGCTCCTTGACCATCTTTACGTACTTTTCGTGGGTATGGACAGGAGAGGTGGTGTAGGAAATGGTGCCGGAAGCGATGGCGCCGGCGGAGACAGCGGTCTCCATAGCCACCTTCATATTGTTGACATCGTTCAGCGCGTCGAAAATGCGGATCACATCAATGCCGTTTTCAACTGCCTTCTTGACGAAGAGCTTAACAAAATCGTCGGGATAGTGGGAATAACCCAGCACGTTCTGACCGCGCAGCAGCATCTGCAGCTTGGTGTTGGGCATAGCCTTGCGGATCTTGCGCAGGCGCTCCCACGGATCTTCGTTCAGGTAGCGCAGGCAGACGTCGAAGGTAGCGCCGCCCCAGCACTCAGCGGCGTAGTAGCCGGCTTTGTCGATGGTGGCGAGCATAGGTTCGAACTTTTCAAAGGGCAGACGGGTAGCAATCAGAGACTGATTGGCATCCCGCAGTACGGTTTCCACAAACTGGACTTTTCTTGCCATAGTTAAGATTCCTCCAATAAAAAAATAATCGCAGGGCAGGGGTTTACCCCCGCAAACACCATACATTCCGGCGAGGACAATCCCCCGCCCTGCGATGACACGGGATATTTTCTTTAGACAGCCGGGGGGTTACTCCCGGCTGTCTAAATGTAATTACTTAGTGGTCTTGGGGCCTGCAGCGACCAGAGCCTTGCCGGCGTCGTTGCCGGTGTACTTAACAAAGTTCTTCTCGAAGCGAGCAGCCAGATCCAGAGCCTTAGCTTCCCATACAGCGGGATCTGCGTAGGTGTCTCTGGGATCCAGAATGCCGCTGTCTACGCCGGGCAGGGCGGTGGGAACTTCAAAGCCGAAGTAAGGAATGGTCTTGGTCTCAGCGTTGAGGATAGAGCCGTCCAAAATGGCGTCGATGATGCCGCGGGTATCCTTGATGGAGATACGCTTGCCGGTGCCGTTCCAGCCGGTGTTGACTAAGTATGCCTTTGCGCCGGATTTCCGCATCTTCTTGCCCAGCTCTTCGCCGTACTTGGTGGGGTGCAGCTCCAAGAAAGCAGCGCCGAAGCAAGCGGAGAAGGTGGGAGTGGGCTCAGTGATGCCACGCTCGGTGCCGGCCAGCTTGGAAGTGAAGCCACTGAGGAAGTAGTACTGGGTCTGCTCGGGGGTCAGGATGGAAACGGGAGGCAGAACGCCGAAAGCATCAGCAGACAGGAAGATAACATTCTTTGCATCGGGGCCTGCGGAAACAGGGCGAACGATGTTCTCAATGTGGTTAATGGGGTAGGAAACACGGGTATTCTCGGTGACGGAGCCGTCAGCAAAGTCGCACTTGCCATTTTCGTCAACGGTAACGTTCTCCAGCAGCGCGTTTCTCTTGATAGCGCGGTAGATGTCAGGCTCGCTCTCGGGGTCAAGGTTGATGACCTTTGCGTAGCAGCCGCCCTCGAAGTGAAATACGCCGTTGTCGTCCCAGCCGTGCTCGTCGTCACCGATGAGCAGTCTCTTGGGGTCGGTGGACAGAGTGGTCTTGCCGGTGCCGGAGAGGCCGAAGAACAGAGCGGTGTTCTCACCGTTCTTGTCGGTATTGGCGGAGCAGTGCATAGAAGCCATACCGTTCAGGGGCAGGTAGTAGTTCATCATGGAGAACATACCCTTCTTCATCTCACCGCCGTACCAGGTGTTCAGGATGACCTGCTCACGGGAGGTCAGGTTAAACAGAACAGCAGTCTCGGAGTTGAGGCCCAGCTCCTTGTAGTTTTCGACCTTTGCCTTGGAAGCATTGTAGATAACAAAGTTGGGCTCGAAATTCTTCAGCTCCTCCTCGGTGGGAGTGATGAACATATTCTTTACGAAGTGCGCCTGCCAAGCCACCTCCACGATGAAGCGGATCGCCATACGGGAGTCGGGGTTGGTGCCGCAGAACAGGTCCATAACGTAGAGCTTCTTGCCGCTCAGCTGCTTCAGAGCCAGCTCCTTGCAGGCGTTCCAAGCTTCTACGGAAGCGGGCTTATTGTCGTTGGCGAACTCCTTGGAGGTCCACCACACGGTGTCCTTGGAAGTGTCGTCGAGCACAATGAACTTATCTTTGGGGGAGCGGCCGGTGTAGATGCCGGTCATAACGTTGACAGCGCCCAGCTCGGTGAGCTGACCCTTGTCAAAACCCTCCAGAGTGGGGTCCATCTCTGCCTCGAACAGCTGCTCGTAGGTGGGATTGTAGACGATCTCAGTAGTGCCTGTAATGCCATACTTTTCAAGATCTTTGATGTTCATATATGTTCCTCCTATAACGGGTTACGAAAACAGATGTTTCGCCCCAAATTTTGACGTTTCTCAGCAGAAAACAGCAGCAAAATCAAATTTGCTCCATCCTCCACCACATACATCATATCACATAAAAAAGGAATTGTCTACTAAAATTTGTGAAAAAGTGATTTCATAAAGCAAGAATTTCACATATTCCTTTATGAATAAAATCGATGCATTGAGCATCGATTTTATTTCGGACCGCCGAGGACGTCGGTCCCTACAAGTGTACACAATCATTCTGCATTTTGCATTATGCATTCAGCATTAAAAAAACGACGCCACAAGGCGTCGTTTTTTACAGTGGGGATTGTTTGATTTTCGCGTACCGGCGGGGGTACTGGGGCGGTGTATGGGCGGTCTTTTTGAAGACCAGAACAGTATGGACACCGTCATCCACCGGGAAATCCGCGATTTTCTCCAAGGTAAGGCCTAATTTCTGAATGGCGTTTTTGGCCTGCTCCAGCTCCTCCCTTGCGGCAGAGCCTTTCATTGCCAGAACCTTGCCGCCGACCTTTACATAGGGGGCGGTCAGCTCCAAAAGAATATTGAGCCTTGCCACAGCCCGGCTGGTGGCAATATCATAGCTTTCCCGGCAGGTAGTTACAAATTCTTCTGCCCGGGCGGTGACACACTTTGCGTCTACGGAGAGGGTGGGAAGTATCTCAGAAAGCCAATTCATTCGCTTTCCCAGAGAGTCCAAAAGGGTCAGTTGTACCTCCGGACAGGCGATTTTTACCGGCACACCGGGAAATCCCGCGCCGCAGCCCACATCAATCATCCTTTTCCCGGAGAGATTCTCCAGGGACAGAAGGGAAAGACTGTCCAGCAGGTGCAGCCGCGCCACTTGGGTTGGCTCTGTAATGGCGGTGAGGTTCATCACCTCATTTTGCCGGATAACAGCCTCACCAAATGCGGTGAGCCGGTCAATACGGTCCTCAGGCAGAGAAAGCTTCAAGGCAGGTAGCCCTGCAATCAGTGTCTCTTTCATTTTTTAACTGGGGCGTTGGGAAGACCGGACAGGTCTACCTGGGTCTCGTCCATCGGGTCAAAGGAGGGGGTATCTTCGTCCTCTACGTGATTGGGGAGATAAACCTCCTGAATATACCAGGAAACCAAAAGCTGCACATTGTTGCGGAAGTCGTTGGCGCTTTCCGCGTCCTTGTAAAAATTATCGATGGCGTTGATTTCCGCGCCAAAATGGGCAAGCTCTTCACTCATCAGCCGCTGGCAGGCGGCCTGGGCATTGTCGGAATTGAAAGACTGCAATGCCTTCAGGCAGTACCGATAGGCGTTCAGGTAGCCGGAATAGACGAAATAGGGGTCGGAATTGTGGGTACAGGCCAGAAAAGCGGCAAAGTTTGCGTCCCGGTCTGCATAAATGCTGATGCGGTGGGCCATTTCGTGACACATTGCGTAAGGCATCAGGATGCCGGGTACTTCAGGATTGACCGCAGACTCACCGGTGAGACTGACGGTAACGCCGGTAGTGCCGGTTCCGGTATAGTAACCGCTCCAGCCCAACCTCTTTACAGGTACAGTGCTGTTGGCAAAAACGGAATACTTCCGGTCATAAACCAAAGAACGGAAACCGTCGGGGGCTTGATTAGCCAAAGCATCGAAGCCGGGGGCTTGGGGTTTCCCCTCGCCCAGACGGTTGCTGGCCTTTTTGGCTTCTCCCAAAAAGTATTTCGCTGCTTCTTCCAGCTCCGCAATGTCGTAATTGGTGACTTCCATCTGAATGTCGTCTGCCAAAGGGCCGGCATAACGGTTAATACCGAAAACACCAAATTGCAGGAACATAATCACGCTGGCGGCTGCGGTGATCCAACCGGTGACCTGCAGCACATTCCAGCGCAGTACAATGGCCAGCACCAAAAGGGTACACACAGCCAGAACGCACAGCACCAAAAAGACCTGCCACAGGCAGAAGCTGACGCCGCTGCTCCACTGGGCCATACTGCCGGAAATCATTCGGGAAATGTAGGGAAAGACCATATCCACAAGGGTGGGATGGGATTTGGCAAATTCCGTCAGCGCCAAAGTGCAGGCGCCGATGATGCCGGCAGTCAAAAAGCCACGCCAATATTTCAAAGGACATACCTCCTTTTCACAATCGTACAATATAGTATAACACAAAAGCCTGCCCTTGTCATTAAAAATTTTTAACAGGGTAATTCTTCCAAAATTGCCAGCACGCCCTCCCGGAACGGGGCAATAATGCGCACGGGAAGAACCTGATTGTGCAGTTCCTTTTCGGTTTCTACGTAGACTTTTACATAATTGGGCGCGTGGCCGGTAAAATAGCCGTCCTCCCACTCTTCGAAAAGCACGTTCTGATGCTCCCCTGCCATATTTTCCCGGTAAGCGACGGACATTTTTTCTGCCACCGCGATGGCTTCCCGGCTGCGAGCCTCTTTTACGTCATTACCAAGCTGACCGGGCATTTTGTCTGCCGGTGTGCCGGGGCGGCGGGAATAAGGGAAAATATGCATATCTGCAAAGCCACACTTTTGGATGAAAGCCAGGCTTTGACGGAATTCTTCCTCCGTCTCCCCCGGAAAAGCCACAATCATATCGGTGGTGATGGCGCAGCCGGGGAAATGCTTCTTGAGCAGTTCAACGCTTTCCAAATACCGGGCGGTATCGTACTTCCGTTTCATCCGGGCAAGGACGCTGTCGCAGCCGGACTGCATAGAAAGATGAAAATGGGGACAAAGACCGGGAAGCTTCTTGATTTTCTCGCAAAATTCCTCGGTAATGATCCGAGGCTCCAGAGAGCCAAGGCGCAGCCGCATCCCGGGAACTGCCGTGGAAAGCGCTTCCAAAAGCAGGGAAAGACCGGGTCTGCCGGGCAAATCCCGCCCCCAAGAGGCAATTTCAATGCCGGTAATCACCAGCTCCCGATAGCCCTTTTCCTGAAGGGCCTTGGCCTGCTCCACCGCCAATTCCACGGTGGCGGAACGGATAGGACCACGGGTGTAAGGGATGATGCAGTAAGTGCAGAAATTCTGACAGCCGTCCTGCACCTTCAGCATCGCCCGGGTACGGCCGGTAAGACCACCGGGAGGGAGAATTTCAAAATCCCGGCGTAAAAGGGCGTTATCCACCTGAAAAACCGCCTTTTTCTCCTTATAAAAAGCCATAATATTTTGAAGAAAAGCCACCCGGTCACTGCTGCCGCCGATGACATCCACGCCCAAAGCGGCCACGGCCTCGCTGTCCCGCTGGGGATAACAGCCGCACACGGCGATGACAGCGTCCGGATTTGCTTTCCGGCAGCGGCGGATAATGGCGCGGTTCTTTTTGTCTGCCACGGCGGTTACAGAGCAGGTATTGATGATATAGACATCGCACTTTTCAGAAAAGGGCGCAACGATATGCCCCTCGGAGACGAGGAGCTGCTCCATTGCCTGGGTCTCATACTGATTTACCTTACAGCCTAAGGTACAAAAACCGAATATCATCGCAAATACCGCCAAATTAAGAAAGACTATGGTGTTATTATAAGCTATGAGAAAGGAATTCTCAATTACAAATTACAAATTATTAGTTACGGAAAAATGCGTTAACATAAACTTAAAAATTCGACAGGAAAATTGTAAAATTGTTAGAAAGTTATCCACATTTTCCACAGGGTTATCCACAGGAAAAACCGGTTAAATCCTTGAAAATACTAGCTTTACCGGGTATTACCGGGGTTTTCGACAAATTTGTCCTTTTTTCGCAAAAGAAAAATTTGGTTTACAGAACACAGGGTGCAAACTGTACCTGCGCGGCGAAGATACGTTTTTCCTGGACGGAATCGGAGAGAACACCGTCCAGCTGTAAAAGGCCCTTTTCGTCCATCTGCCAACGCAGTTCACAGACACTCTCCGGCAGCAGTTCCTGCAGGTAGCAGACAGTACAGCTCTGGAATCGGTGGGTCTTGTGGAAATCAAGGGGCAGCAGGTCGTCAATCCAATCCAAGTACCGGGTATTATTCATATGCCCGTTCCGGTCCAGCTCGGAATACTGTACCGCGCGGGCGCTGATTTTTTCGTAAGAAACAGGGGCGAGAGAGGCGGGGATGGGCGCTTCGCAGCCCCGGTTACAGCCGTCAATCTTTAGACCTCCTCTGCCCGGCAGCACCAGACTCCGTTTTTCTGTGTCCATCAGCACCCAAAGGCTGACCATACGAAAGAGTGGTGTGCCATCTTTTCCGTAACCCTCTACAGCGCGGGGATAGGCTACCCGGGTGGTGACCATAGGCCAGGTTTTTAAGAGAATGGTCTCCCCTACTCTGGGTAGTTTAAAAACCTCCAAATAGTGCCGGGTAACCGCCCAAAAAAGGTGCTTTTCCTGCAATTGTTCCCAGTTATCGGAAAGGCGGGCAGCATGCAGCCCGGCAATATCCTGGGCAAAGGACAGCAGCGCGGAGGGCTTTGCCCGCCCGAAAGCATCGGTCTGCATATCCGTAAGCTGATATTCCTTTTCGTAAATCAGTTCCATCCTTTGTCCTCCGGGGTAAAATATACGGTGAAGGTTTTTCCTTTTCGGTAAAACTCCAAGGTCACGCTGCCGTTTTCCGGGCAATTATCAAAAAATATTTGCAAGGTATCCGGTGTTTGCAGCGGTCTTCTGTTGATATGGATCAAAATATCACCGGGCAGGATACCCAATCGGGAGGCAGGGGTATTTGGCGCGACGTGAATGATATAGACCCCTATCGGCAAGTCGTACACCTTTCCGCAAAAATCGGAAATACCCTGACAAGTAAGCCCTATATCATCGTTGGTAACCACTTCCCCTTCCATATACAGGGAATTTCCCGGGTTTTGCGTATCCTCCGAGAGCGCCAACACTGCAAGGGACTTCTGACTGCTCAGAGGCTCTGCCTGCCATAGCCAGGAAGCGCCGGTAAGGAGTACGGTGGTCAGTACTGCCAGAATCAGAAAGCCGGTGCGAAAGGCACTGCTGAGGGGAGGAAAAACCGTGCCGCCGGTGCGATATTCATTTACAAAATTCTGTTCTTCTTTGTGTTTCATAAAAAACCTCAAATCACCAAAGGCAGTGTGAACGTAAAGACGGTGCTGCCTTCCCTGCTGGTAACGGAAATATCTTCTCCGTGACTGCAAACCAGGGTTTTCACAATATAAAGACCAAGACCCCAGCCTTCCTGTTTCCGGTTACGGCTCTTATCTAGTTTATGGAATCGGTCAAAGACAAAGGGCAGCTCCTCGGCAGGGATAGCGGGACCGTCATTTGCAACCGTAATACGCAGCTTCTCACCGGCCTCCGCCACAGCAAGCTGCAGGCGGCCGCCTTGGGCGCAGAATTTGACCGCGTTATCTACCAAATTGTAGAGAACCTGCACAATCGCGTCTTTATTGGCCATAGTGTAAAGGGACTCTTCCGGAAACCGGACGTCCACTTCCAGTTCTTTCTGCACGATTCGCTGCTCAAAGGACAGCAGTATCTGCCCGGCGCATTCACAAATGTCAAATCGAATCTTTTCTTCCTCAGAAAAGCCTTCTTTTGCCTGCATACGGGAAATTTCCAGCATATTGCGTACCAGACGGCTCAGCCGCTTGGTCTCATCGGAGACAATCTGCATATAATATGTTTGCTTTTCCGGGGGGATGGTGCCGTCCAAAATGCCGTCCACATAGCCGCCGATGACAGTCATAGGGGTTTTTAGCTCGTGAGACACGTTTGCCACAAAATCTGTTCTCTGGGCTTCGATTTTTTCCAGAGAGACTGCCATATTATTAAAGGCGACAGCCATCTCCTGCACCTCCAGAGGGTCGTACTTATTGACCCGAACCCGGGCGGACATATCGCCGTGTCCGAAAGCCACGGCTGCGTTTGCCATATCCTTCAGCGGCGTACTCTGCTTTCTTGCCAGAATATTCATAATAATCAGCGCCAATATAATCGCAATGACGGAGATATAAATATAGAAGCCGCTGAGTCGGGAAAGGACACGGGAAGTCTCAGAAAGGGGGGCGGAAAGAATGACGATTCCCACCGATTCGCCGTCGTCGGTACGTACCGGGACAGAGACCACATACCGGGAAGTTTCGTAAAGACCGGAGAGAACACCGGTATCTGCCACAGAGCCGTTATGGAGCACCTTCTCCACAAACTCCCCGGAGACATACTTACCCCGGTGAATACATCCCATAGGCGAATCAGAGCAAAGGAGCAGTCTGCCCTGGGTATCACAAATCACCATATCCGCGCCGGACACGCTGGCAGCTACGCTGATATTCACAAGAAAATCCTGACCGGACATCTCGTCCTCTACGAAATAGGCGGCGGCCAGCCGGGCAATGGTATTGCTGTTGGCTTCCAGCTCGGTGAGGGTGGTGTCATTAAGGTAGCTGCGGACGATAATATGGAAGGCAGAGCCTACGATGGCCAGCGTGGCCAGCAGTAAAAGCATACCCGGAATAAAAATCCGGCTGAAATAACTGCGCATAATTATAAAACCTCGAATTTATATCCAACGCCCCAAACGGTTTTGAGCGACCATTTCGGGGAAATATTTTCCAGTTTTTCCCGGAGACGCTTGACGTGGACGTCCACCGTCCGGGAGTCACCAAAGTAGTCAAAACCCCAGACCTCGTCCAAAAGCTGGTTGCGGGTGTAAACCCGGTTGGGGGTGGAGGCTAAGTAGTGGAGAAGCTCCATTTCTTTGGGGGGCGCATCTACCTTTTTGCCGTCAATAATCAGCTCGAAAGCATCCATATCGATAATCAGTTTATCGAAGGTAAGCCGGTTGGAATTTGTGGGGCTGGTGGTAGTACGACGCAAAATGGCTTCTATCCGGGCCAGGACTTCCTTCATTTCAAAGGGCTTGGTGATGTAATCGTCTGCACCGGTTTTCAGACCGATGACCTTGTCGTCCGTCTCACTTTTGGCGGTAAGCATAATGATAGGTACTTGGCTTTCTGCCCGAATGGCGCGGCAGGTATCCCAGCCGTTCATTACCGGCATCATCACGTCCAGCAGAATTAAGTCCGGCTGAATGGTGCGAAAAGTGTCTAAGCCTTGCCGGCCGTCATAGGCAGCGGTTACCGCGTAACCCTCTTTTTCCAGGTAAAGCTGCAAGAGCTCGGAAATGTTCCGGTCGTCCTCGATGAGAAGAATGGTAGTTGCCATAATCAGTCCTCCTGAGTGAAAGTTTTGCTTTTCCCTTATTATACCCGATATTATAGCAGAAAAGTGAATAATTTGTAAAGAGTTCAGCCCTAAAATGTTAACAAGGCAATTTCTTCTCACTTGCATCCATATTTGTAGGGGGCGGCGCCTACGACGCCCCGTCTACAGCGCCAATTATCTTAATAAAACCGGCGCATCGAGCACCGGTTTTATTTTGGGTCGTCGAGGGCGCCGACCCCTACATTTTGTTTCGGTGGGCGGGAAGGAATTTCGGGTTTTTCTTCTTGCTTTCTGTCTCCCCGGCGGGTATAATCAAAGTATAAAGTGATTGGAGGTATCCTTCGTGGATATATTCATTGAAATTCTCAAGGCGGTGCTTTTCGGAATCGTGGAGGGCATTACCGAATGGCTGCCCATTTCCTCTACGGGACATATGATTCTCTTGGATGCCCTTGTGAAATTGAAGGTTTCCCCTGAGTTTTACGAGATGTTTCAGGTGGTCATCCAGCTCGGCGCCATCTTAGCCGTGATTTTGCTGTTCTTCCATAAGTTAAATCCGTTCTCCCCCAAAAAGGAAGAAAAAGAGCGGAAGCAGACTTGGCAGCTTTGGTTCAAGGTGGTTGTGGCGGTGCTGCCGTCGGCGGTTATCGGTTTACTCCTGGACGATTGGATGGACGCCCATTTTTATAACCACATTGTGGTGGCCATCGCGCTGGTGGCTTACGGTGTGGCGTTTCTGTTCCTGGAAAAGGAAGACAGGCAAAAACCGGCGAAAATCAGCGAGGTTTATGAAATCGACTACCGCACTGCCCTGCTGATTGGCGCATTCCAGTGCCTCGCGCTCATTCCCGGCACGTCCCGCTCCGGCTCTACCATTTTGGGCGCTATCATTTTGGGCGTGGCGCGGCCTGCGGGTGCAGAATTCTCCTTCTTCCTGGCCATTCCCACGATGCTGGGCGCAAGCGCCCTGAAGCTTCTTAAATTCCTGCTCTCCGGCGTGGGCGCATCGGGATTGGAAATTGCCCTGCTGGCCGTTGGCTGCGTGGTTTCCTTTGGCGTGAGCCTGCTGGTTATCCGGGCGCTGATGGATTATGTGCGGAAGAAGAGCTTTGCGGCTTTCGGCATTTACCGCATTGTTTTGGGTGGTATCGTGCTTCTTTGGTTCATTGCACAACAGATATTCTAAGGGGGTTTCTTTATGAAATACACCATCGAGAATGAAAAACTGAAAATTACGGTGGATTCTCTGGGCGCAGAGCTTTGCAGCGTGGTATGCAAGGCAGACGGCACAGAGCACATTTGGGAGGGAGACCCTGCCCTTTGGGGCGGTCACGCGCCGATTTTGTTCCCCTACACAGGTCGCCTGCCCGGCGGTCAGTTCACGGTAGACGGAAAGGTCTATCAGGGCGAGGGACACGGCTTTGCCCGGCGGTTTGAACATACAATGGTGCGCTGTGAGAGCAATATTTTGGCTTTGGAGCTGGTTTCCGGTCCTGCGACCTTGGAAAAATGGCCCTTTGCTTTCCGCTTGGAGTCTACCTTCCGTTTGGATGGGGATACACTCCACCACTCTCTCCGGGTGAAAAATACCGGTGACCGCGCATTTACCTTCGGCATCGGTTTTCACCCCGGTTTTGCCATTCCTTTTGACAGCAAGCATACATATGCGGATTACGAGCTGCGGTTTGATAAATTGGAGTCTCCCCTTTGTATCGACACCTCCAGCGGTGGTCTTGCAGGCAATAAAACCTATTATTTGGGGAAAAACATTCGGAACGTTCCCATTGATGAGCAGCTTTTTGCCAATGACAGTCACCTGATGGTGGGCCTGAAGTCCGATACCTTGGGCATTTATGAAAAAGGATCTGCCCGGGCAGTGATTTGCGACATTTCGGACGCGCCCTACAATCTCATTTGGAGCGCGCTGGGGACACCCCGGTTTGTGTGCATTGAGCCTTGGTACTCCACGCCCAGTCCGGTAAGCGAGGATATTTCTTGGGAAAATAAGCCTGCCGCCGCTTGCCTGCAGCCCGGTGAGAGCTATACCGCTGCGATGAAAACAACATTTCAAAGATAAGAAAAAGCCGCCTAAGGGCGGCTTTTTAATGGACAGTTGATAGTTGACAGTTGATAATTTCGGTTGCCTGCCAAAGCCTCCCCTGCAGGGGAGGTGTCGACCAAACAGGTCGACGGAGGGGTTATAAACTTTCGATTCCGTTAACCCCTCAGTCAAAAATCAAAGATTTTTGCCAGCTCCCCTTCGAGGGGAGCCTTTTTTACTGGCCCTGCGATATTTCAGGAGGTTTTGCCTATCTGAAAAATATTATGTAAACGGGTATTGACTTTCGAGGGGGTGGTTGGTACACTAAAAGAAAAGGTTGGGAGGATATAAAATGAAGCTGAAAGTGAGTCGAAAGACGGTACTTATTATTCTTGCTGTTTTGGGCGGTTTGGCGGTTTTGGGCGCGGCCGTGGTGTTCGGAATTAACGGCTATGTGGTGCATTTTGGCGAAAAATACATCCTCTCCCCTACGGACGCCACTACTCTTTCGGATATGGACTGCATTTTGGTTTTGGGCTGCGGTGTTCGGGAGGACGGTACGCCCAGCCATATGCTGGAGGACCGGCTTCGCCGTGGCGTGGAGCTTTATAAAGCCGGCGCTGCGCCGAAGCTCATTATGAGCGGTGACCACGGGCGCGCGGGATATGATGAAGTGAACACGATGAAGCAGTACGCCATCGATGCCGGCGTGCCGTCCCAGGATATTTTTATGGACCACGCAGGCTTTTCTACTTATGAGAGTATGTATCGGGCGGCAGATATTTTCTGCGCGGAAAAAATACTTATCGTCAGTCAGGAATATCATCTCCACCGGGCCATTTATCTTGCCCGGGCGCTGGGGTTGGAGGCCTACGGTGTGGCATCCGATTACCGCGCCTATTCCGGACAGCTTTACCGGGACATTCGGGAAATTTTGGCCCGGGATAAAGACTTTTTCGTGGCGATTTTCAAGCCCGATTATCCCTACGGCGGCGAGACCATTCCGGTTTTCGGAAACGGCGATTTGACCAACGACAGATAGTTTACATTTATGACTGGTAGGGGGCGGCGCCTTCGACGCCCCGCTAATGAATAGATGTCTGTATGAACAAAAGCGGCACGTCGAGTGCCGCTTTTGTTTCGGGTCGTCGAGGGCGCCGACCCCTACAATGAATGTAAAAAGCCTCCCGGACGGGAGGCTTTTTCTTACTTATTCAGGTACTCGTGGATGGCGGCTGCGCCCTTCTTGCCGGCGCCCATTGCCAAAATTACGGTAGCTGCGCCGGTGACTGCGTCACCACCGGCGAATACGCCGTCACGGGTGGTCATTTCGTTTTCGTTTACGATGAGACAGCCCTTACGGTTGGTTTCCAAACCGGGAGTGGTGGAGCGAATCAGGGGGTTGGGACTGGTGCCCAGCGCCATAATGACAGTATCCACATCCAGCACGAACTCGCTGCCGGGAATTTCCACGGGGCGGCGGCGGCCGGATGCGTCAGGCTCGCCCAGCTCCATACGGATGCACTTGATACCACAAGCGCGGCCATCCTCGTCGGAGAGAATCTCCACGGGGTTGCAGAGGGTCTTAAATTCAATACCCTCTTCCTTTGCGTGGTGTTTTTCTTCCTCACGGGCGGGCATTTCTGCCTCGCCACGACGGTAAACGATATAAACGTGCTCTGCGCCCAGACGCATCGCGCAGCGTGCGCCGTCCATTGCCACGTTACCACCGCCAACAACGGCAACGGCCTTGGACTTGATGATGGGGGTGTCGTAATTTTCGTCGTAGGCTTTCATCAGGTTGGTGCGGGTCAGGTACTCGTTGGCGGACATAACGCCCTTCAGGCTCTCACCGGGGATGTTCATAAACATAGGCAGACCTGCGCCGGAGCCTACAAATACGGCCTTAAAGCCCATTTCGAACAGCTCGTCGATGGTAAGTACACGGCCGATAACCATATTGGTCATCACCTTAACGCCCTGGGCTTCCAGTTTGGTAATTTCGTTGGCAACGATGGCCTTGGGGAGACGGAACTCGGGGATGCCATAGACAAGAACGCCGCCGGCAGTGTGCAGAGCTTCGAACATTGTGACTTCGTAGCCCAGCTTAGCCAGGTCGGAAGCGCAGGTCATACCGGCAGGGCCGGAGCCGACAACGGCTACCTGCTTGCCGTTGGAGGGCACTTTTTCGGGCATTGCGTTGATATTTTCCCGATACCAGTCAGCAACAAAGCGCTCCAGGCGGCCGATGGCAACAGGCTCGCCCTTGATGCCGCGGACACACTTACACTCACACTGGCTCTCCTGAGGGCAAACACGGCCGGACAGGGCGGGCAGGGCGTTGGTGGAGGTGATGATTTCGTAAGCGGCCTTGAAATCGCCCTCTGCAACCTTGCCGATGAACTCGGGGATGCGGACGTTAACGGGGCAGCCCTCCACGCACTTGGGATTTTTGCACTTTAAGCAGCGGCCAGCCTCTTCGATGGCCATTTCTGCGGTATAACCAAGGGTAACTTCCTTGAAATTCCGGGCGCGAACCTTGGGATCCTGCTCGGGCATAGGGGTTTTTACAAGTGTCATATTTGCCATTACAGTTCCCTCCTTACTTAATAAGCTGCTTGCCCATGGCTTCCATACGGCAGGCGTGCTTCTCGGTGACCTCGGCTTCTCTGCCGCGGTACACGCTGTTACGGCTCATAAGCTCGGCAAAATCCACCTGATGACCGTCAAATTCAGGGCCATCCACGCAGGCGAACTTGGTTTCACCGCCAACGGTGACACGGCAGCCGCCGCACATACCGGTGCCGTCAACCATAATGGGGTTGAGGGACACGGAGGTGTGGGTGCCGAAAGGCTTGGTGGTGAGGGCTACGAATTTCATCATAGGCACAGGGCCAATGGCCAGAACCTCGTCAAATTCTTCGCCGGCTTCCAGCATTTCCTTCAGGGGCTGGGTCACAAGACCGTGGCGGCCGTAGCTGCCATCGTCGGTCATCAGAATCAGGCGGTCAGCCACAGCCTTAAATTCTTCTTCCAGAATGACGATGTCCTTGCTGCCGAAGCCGATAATGACGGTAACCTCTGCGCCGGCTTCCTTAAATGCCTTGGCAGAGGGCAGCGCGATGGCGCAGCCCACACCGCCGCCAACCACACAGACCTTCTTTTTGCCTTCCACGGGAGTGGGTTTGCCCAAGGGGCCTACAAAGTCCTGAATGTAGTCGCCCTCATTCAGATTGCCCAGAGCAATGGTGGCAAAGCCTACCTTCTGGAAAATGATGGTGACAGTGCCCTTCTCCCGGTCGTAACCGGCAATGGTCAGGGGAACACGTTCGCCTTTGTCGTCAATGCGGAAAATGATGAACTGACCGGCCTTTGCCTTCTTGGCGATAAAGGGCGCTTCAATGTCCATCAGGGTGACATTGGCGTTCAGTTCAACCTTGCGCGCGATTTTGTACATCTCAAAGATCCTTCTTTCTTAAGTAGTAACAACTGAAATTATATGCAAATGCAGTACATTTGTCAATAAACTACTGCACCTTTGCGCTGGTCAGACATTTCCAGATAAGGGAAGCGTTTTCGGGGTAAAATTCACTGAGACAGTAGGCTTGTACCGTCCAAAAAGCATCCTTGTCTTCCAAGACGATGGCTACATAAGTGAGTCTTCCCTCCGGAGCGTCCTTTTCATAGGTAAAGGTATAAAAACCGTCCCGTTTTGTCAGTTCACAGGGGAGCTGGTTGCCGTAAATCACAAAGTTTCCGTAGGCTTCCAGCCCCATATTTTCGTATCCTGCGGGGAAATCCGAACGTTTTTCCCTGATTCCTAAAAATCCCATACCGCCGTAACTGTACAGAAAATCCTGCTCCCGGGCGTAGCTTTCACCGCTTTTATCTTCAAAATAGCCGGGCAGACGGAGCGTAAGTCCGTTTTTTTCGAAGACCCGGTAATTATCCAGACAGCCACAGAAAAGGACGCCGCAGAAAGTCAGCAGCAGAAACAGGGAAAATAGCCGTTTCATTTAAAGTTCTCCTTATTTTTGCTTCAAAAGGTCGCGAATCTCGGTCAGCAGCACTTCCTCAGCAGAGGGCGCGGGAGGCGCAGGCGGCTCTGCGGGTGCTTCCTCTTCTTCCTTCTTCTTGCCAATCTCGGAAAGGTGATTGAGGAATTTTACAATCAAAAAGACCACAAAAGCCAGAATCAGGAAATTGATGACTGCGGAAATGAAGTTACCGTAGGTCAGGTAGTTGCGGATTTCCTGCACCACCTCTGTGCCGTCGGCATTTACGATGGTTTCATAGGTAGGCTCTACCCAAGGCATCCGGGGCAGCGCAATCTTTGCTTCGGAAAAATCTGCGCCACCGAGGAAAATGTTGACGATGGGCATAATGAGGTCGTTGGTTACGCTTTTTGTGATGGTGGAGAATGCGCCGCCGATGATAGTACCAACAGCCAGTGCCAGCGCATTGCCTTTTACGGCAAATGCACGAAATTCATCCCAAAAAGCCTTTCTTTTCTCTTTTTTAAACATATTTGCTCCTAAAAAGTTCGAATTACTCAGCGGTTACAAACTCAACAGACTGGAAGATCTTTACGATCTTGTCTTTGCTGTAATCGCTTTCGGCGGTAGTTGCGCTGATGACCCAAAGATCCTCACCGGACTCTACAAAATAATAAGTAGAGACGCTCAGCACACCGTTACTTTCGGATGCGTTGTAGGAATAGAAGCGCGCACCGTTTTCCAATGTTTCTTTTCCGTCGCAGGTGTTGGAAATGAGAAGCTCCTCGCCTGCGCCCGAAAGCTTACCGGCCTTTTTGAAGTTCAGGGTACCCATATTGGTGTAGAGGGTGACAGCGCCGGCTTCATTGCCTTCCTTTTCGGTGATCTCACCGGCGATGGTAAACTTAAAGCCGTACTGAGAATAATCACGCGGCAGGGGGATAAAGTCGCAGCCTGTAAAAAGCAGGGCAGCCAGCAGAACGATTGCGATTACAGATGTGATTTTCTTCATAATAGTTGTCCTCCTTGTTTATTTACATAAAATTTAGATTTATTTCACTTAGAGGGCCGTCAAAACCCCTAAGTTACTCACAGAAAACATTTTGTGGATATATATTTGCGGTTTACATAATATATCCTCTGCTAAAGTTACTTGGCTTCGATGACCTCGAGGCCGCCCAGGTACTTACGCAGGCATTCGGGAACCACCACAGAGCCGTCGGCACGCTGGTTCTGTTCCACAATCGCGGGGAAAATACGGGAGGTTGCAAGGCCGGAGCCGTTGAGGGTGTGGACAAAGTCGATCTTGCCGTCAGCGCGACGGTAACGGATGTTGCCACGGCGCGCCTGATAATCCCGGGCATTGGATACGGAGGAGACCTCTTTATAGCCGTTCATAGAGGGAATCAGAATCTCAATATCATAGGTTCTTGCCATAGATGCGGAGCAGTCCCCTGCCGCCAGCTTTACTGTGCGGAAATGCAGTCCAAGACCGGCAACCAGCCGTTCTGCCTTGGTGACCAGCTCTTCGAATGCTTCATCGGAGCCTTCGGGGGTGGTGAACTGGAACATCTCTACCTTATTAAACTGGTGACCGCGCACCATACCCCGCTCGTCAGCCCGGTGAGAACCGGCTTCCCGACGGAAACAGGGCGTATAGGCAAAGAACTTCTTGGGAAGATCGGCTTCTGTCAGAATTTCATCCCGGTAAACGGAGGCCAGCGCCGCCTCAGCGGTGGGCAGCATATAGAAGGTGCCGCCTTCGGTGGGATGATTGGAGATTTTGAAGACCTCATCGGCAAACTTGGGGAACTGGCCGGCTGTCAGACCGCACTGGTACTCCAGCATATGGGGCGGCAGGATAAAATCGTAGCCGTCTGCGGTGTGGGTGTCAATAAAATAGTTCAGAAGCGCCCATTCCAGTCGCGCGCCCATACCGGTATACATCCAGTTGCCGCCGCCAGCCAGCTTAACACCGCGCTCATAGTCGATAAGGCCCAAATCGGTACACAAATCCACGTGGTGCTTAGGTTCGAAATCAAAGCTGTGCTTCTCGCCAATGTAGCGCAGCGGCTCGTTATTTTCCTTTCCTCCCGGGAGAAGATCGGGATCGGGCAGGTTGGGCAGGCTCAGCATCGCGGTATAGTACTGCTCCTCCGCTTCGCGCAGCTTTGCTTTGTCGTCGGCAATGGCTTCGTCAATGGCAACAGAAGCGGCCATATTGGCGCTTATCTGGGCATCGATGGCGGAAACGTCCTCGCCACGCTTTTCAGCGCCCTTTTTCTGGCCGAACAGCTTGCCGTTTTCCTTGGAAAGCTTATTTTTCTCGGCAGTTTTGGTCTCGGTTGCAGTTTTCAGGCTGCGAACCTGCACATCCAGCTCCAAAATACGGTCAACAACTGCATCGCAGTCCATTTCCTTTGCCCGGAGACCAGCCTTTACAGCATCCGGGTTTTCCTTGATACGTTTAATATCCAGCATTTAAATTCTCCTTAGTCCTCGATAAGGCCGCTATTTTCCGGCATAATGATCATACAGATGATATACGCAAGCACACCACTGCCTGCGAACAGGCTCAGCAGAACCCAGCCGACACGCACAAGACTGGGATCAATATTAAAATATTCAGCAATACCGCCGCAAACACCGGCGATTTTCTTGTTTACACGGGATCTGCACAGTTTTTTCATCATTGTCTCTCCTTATTTCTTTAATTGCATCAGTGCATCCAGCAGAAGCTGAAGGTCCTCAGGACCGTAGAATTCCAGCTCGAACCGGCCTTTGCGCTTGCCGTTTACGATTTTTACGCCACGTCCAAGGATTTTGGACAGGTCTTTCTCACATTCGGAAATATAATCCACTTGCAGGGGGACATATTCGGTTTTTACCGGCTCCCGGGTCAGGTTCTTACATAAAAGCTCTGCCTGACGGACGGAAAGTCCCAGGGCGGCAATCTTTTGCGCAACCTCTGCCTGCTTTTTTGGGTCTTTAATGGAAAGAACGGCCCTTGCGTGACCGGCAGACAGCTCTCCCTTACGAACACGCTCCAATACGCTGGGCGCCAAGGTCAGCAACCGCAGCGCATTTGCCACCGCAGGACGGGATTTGCCCACTCTTGCGGCCGCTTCCTCCTGTGTTAATGCAAAATCTTCAATTAAGGACTGATAACCCAGGGCCTCTTCCACGGGATTTAAGTCTTGGCGCTGTAAATTCTCGATAAGCGCCAATTCCATAGCCTTTTTGTCATCTGCCTCAATGATTACAGCGGGTATCTCGGAAAGTCCGGCTATCCGCGCAGCGCGCCAACGACGTTCACCGGCAATGATTTGATAGTATCCGGTGGGCAGCTCCCGAACGGTCAGGGGCTGCAAAACGCCGTGAAGGGCGATGGAATCTGCCAGCGCCTGCAATTCTACCTCATCAAAGTCTTTTCGGGGCTGATTTTGATTATTTTCAACTTTTTGGATGGGGAGCAGCCGATAAGGGGTGTTTTCGGAGGGTGTTTCCACCACGTCCATCATAAGCGCGCCGAGACCACGGCCCATACCTTTTGGTGTTGCCATATCTTCACCTCTTACAATTTCTTAAGTATTTCCTCGGCAATTGCCCGATATGCCACAGCGCCGCGGCTTCCTTTATCATATGCGCTCACGGGCAGGCCGTGACTGGGTGCTTCTGCAAGGCGGACATTACGGGGAACAACGGTCGCAAATACCTTTCCGGGGAAGTGCTTGCGAACTTCCTGCGCAACCTGCGTAGAGAAATTGGTTCTGCCGTCAAACATTGTCAGCACGACACCAAATATCTCGAGCTGGGGATTTACCCGCTTTTTTACCAGTCGCAGGGTATTCATCAGGTCTGCGAGGCCTTCCAATGCGTAATATTCACATTGCACAGGAATTAATATGCTGTCTGCCGCCGCCAATGCGTTAATGCTCAGAAGCTCCAAAGATGGGGGACAGTCAATAAAAATGACATCGTATTTGTCTTTTACCGCGGAAAGGGCGGTTTTGAGCCGCAAATTGGGTGATTCCATAGCAATCAGCTCCACTGCCGCGCCCGCAAGGTCTGCGCTGGCCGGTAAAACGTCACCAAATTTGGTTGCCGCGATGGCTTCCGCCGCAGGCACATCGTTGATTACCACGTCATATACGGATTTTTTCAGCTTTCGCTTGTCCAAACCAAGACCAGAGGTGGCGTTGGCTTGGGGGTCAAAGTCGCACAGCAGCACCTTTTTGCCTGCTTCGTGCAACGCGGCTGTCAGATTCACTGCGGTTGTGGTTTTTCCTACACCGCCTTTTTGATTGACGACTGCAATAATCTTACCCATAGTTCATTCCTTTTCTATCATTTTGTTTCACGTGAAACACGCAGAATGCAGTAAGAATGTTTCACGTGAAACACAACAGGACTTACCACAACTTAGGTGCGTCGGGCATATTGTCTGGCATACCAAACATCCAAAGGTAGACAAGCGCGCCTACAGCCACAAGCAAAAGGAGCAAAGTAATCGAAAAGGCGCAGGCCAGTCTGCGGGCAGTACGTTTGGACAAGAGGAACTGATCCTCCATAGAAGCGAATAAATGGCTGCTTTGCTTTTTTAAAGAAGGCGGGGAGGGCTGCGTCGGAATGACAACAGGCGTTCCTTTGGGAACGGGATACCCTTCCATCTCTTGCTGGCATTGTTCGCAAAATACGGCTTTGCCTACGGTTTCTCTGTTGCAGTTCAGGCAACTCATAAATCCGCACCCTCTCTCTATGTTCTGTGGCGATAGATACCTTAATATATTATATAATATAATTTCGGTTTCGTAAAGTCAAAAATCACAAAAAGGGACAGGAATTTTTGTGCAAAGAGGAAAATTATAAAAATATGGTGTTGCCCTCTTGACAATCAAATGACCATATAATATAATTACAGTACCGCAAGAAAAGGAGTGATGACGATAATGCAGTGGAATATACCCGGAACGGTGCTGTATGCCCGTCGTGAGACGGAGGGCGACGGTGAGCAAATGCTCCGCGCGATGTTCCTTGGAGGGGATATTACGCTGGCCCAGGTGGCTGGAATTACCGGACTGGAGGCGCACACAGTCCAAAATTGGGTAAAAAGGGGCTTTTTAACGCCGCCGGTGCGGAAAAGGTATACCATTGACCAGCTTTGCCGCATCATTAACATCAATATGCTGCGGGGCGTATTCTCTCTGGAGCGAACCTGCGGCCTGCTCGGCTACATCAACGGACAGCTCAACGATCGGTCCGATGATATTATCGGGGACGCGGATTTGTACTTTATGTTCATTTCCCTGGCTTCCCGCGCCCGGCAGCTTACCCGGCCGGAGGCCTGTGAGCGGATTCTCGCAGAAATGCTTCGGGATTACACCGAACCGTATCCGGGGGCGAAGGAACGCGTTGGCAATGCCCTGAAAGTTATGTTAACTGCCTATCTGGCGGCGCGTATGCGTTCTTCTGCCGATTTGATGCTTGCGGAAATGGAAGAAGAAGGCAAGAAAAGTTCGGGAAATGAAGAAATTACAAGTAAAGAAACATATTTTAAGGAGTGAAAGTTATGGAAATTAAATTTACAGGTTCAAGCTATTCCGGTGGGGGCGGAGGGAAGTCCTTCGACCCGAAAAGCCTTGCGAAGAAGCTGGCAATCGGCGCGCTGGTGGCAGTTTTATTGATTGGCGCCCTTGGCAGCTTTTACACGGTTGACGACAAGCAGCAGGCGGTGGTGACCACCTTCGGTAAGGTTACCGATGTGACCGACGCAGGTGTCCACTTTAAGCTGCCCTTCGGTATTCAGAAGGTCAAGACTGTAGACGTCCACGTGTACCAAAAAATCGAGCTGGGTTACACCACCAGCAAGGACGACTATATGACCAAAACCTCAGAAAGCACCATGATTACCGGTGATTATAACATTGTAAACGTGGATTTCTTTGTAGAATATAAGATTACAGACCCGGTATCTTATCTTTATTCTTCTGTTGAGCCGGAAATGGTGCTGAAAAACCTGATCCAGAGCCAGGTTCGGAACGTGGTTGGCTCTTCTGAGGTAGACGCGGTGCTGACCGACGGCAAGGAGAATATCCAAATGCAGGTGCGGGAGCTTGTAACGGAAATCCTTGCGGAGTATGACATTGGTCTTTCTCTTGTAGATGTGCGTATTCAGGACTCCGAGCCGCCTACGCAGGCCGTTATCGAGGCCTTTAAGGCGGTGGAAACCGCAAAACAGCAGGCAGAAGCCGTTGTCAACAACGCCAAAGCCTATCAAAACGCGAAAATCCCCTCTGCCCAGGCAGAAGCTGACCAGCTCATTCAAAACGCAGAATACCTGAAGCAGAAGCGAATCAACGAGGCAAAGGAGCAGGTGGCGATGTTTGTTGCCCGCTATGAAGAATTTGCCAAAAACCCGGATATTACCCGCAGCCGTATGTATTATGAGGCCATTGCCGAAATTCTGCCCGGTGTGAAGGTTTATATCAACACCGGCAACGGCAATTCCGTAGAGATGCTGCTGCCCCTGGAATCCTTATTAGGAGGTAAATAAAGCTATGAAAAAAGGCTATATTGTTTTATTAATTGTGGTATTGGCGCTGATTATTGTGGCCGCCGATGCATTGTATGTGGTGGAAGAGAACCAGTACGCCTGCGTTTTCCGCTTCCAGGAAATCGTACAGACAAAGGCAAAGCCTGGCCTGAATGTAAAAATTCCCTTTATCGATGAGGTGAAGTACTACACCAAGGCCACAATGCTCTACGACATCCCACCCTCCGAGGTCATTACCTTAGATAAGCAGAATATGACCGTTGACTGCTATATTTTGTGGCAGATTTCCGATCCCCAGCAGTTTTACCGTTCTGTTGGCACCGTCTCCGAGGCGGAAGTCCGTTTGGATGCCAGCACCTACAGCGCCCTGAAGCGGGCAATGGGTCAGCTTGCCCAGGCTGACATTATCAATTTGGATCCCGGCGCAGAGCGCAACGAGATTTATGAAGGCATTGCCACCACCGTGGATAAGGATGCCGCCGGCTACGGTATCCGGGTTTTGGATGTGAAGATCAAGCAGTTTGACCTGCCGGAATCCAACCTCAACGCCGTTTATAACCGTATGATTTCCGAACGGAACCAGATGGCGGAAAAATTCACCGCTGACGGCAATTACGAAGCATCCATTATCCGCAATGAGGTGGATAAGAAGGTAAATATTATCGTTTCCGACGCAAAGGCCCAGGCTGCCCAGCTGGAGGCAGAGGGCGAAGCCGAATATATGCGGCTTTTGGGTCAGGCCTACAACACCAAGGATAAGCGGGAATTTTATGAGTTTACCCTTGCGCTGGATGCGCTGGCGAAGAGTCTGACAGGCGAGGATAAGACCGTCATTTTGGATAAGGATTCCGAGCTTGCAAAAATCCTGATGGGCGCAAAATAATTGACAGTTGATAGTTGACAG
Source organism: Faecousia sp. (assembly GCA_045654085.1). Classification (GTDB taxonomy): domain Bacteria; phylum Bacillota; class Clostridia; order Oscillospirales; family Oscillospiraceae; genus Faecousia. Next base: position 38,957 of record JAZOMT010000011.1, read on the forward strand.
TTGATAATTCTTGTCGCAATTTCCGTATATTATCGTAGGGCGGGGGCTTGTCTCCCGCCGCGATCTACTGGATTTGTTGGAGAGTAGGGATATATGAAAACGATCAAGTGTAATATTAAGAAATCGCTTTTGACTCTTTTTGCGGGTGTCGGCATAATGGCAATATGCATTTTCTTTGCCTTCTTCAATTTTCGTCAGTATGTAGATGTTTCCCTTTTCAATAATGACATCATTTATTACCTGATAAAGGTATTTATGATTTTTGCTTTGATTTTTATGGGATTGGGCGAATGGGTTGGTATTAGCAAGTTCTTATTTTACCGCGATAGGATGATAGAAATTGGAGAGGATTACTTAGTAGATAATTCTTCGTATACTTGTGGCGGTAAAATACAATATACAGAGATACAAGATATATACATCAAAGGTATGTTTTTGTGTATAAAACTATACAATGAAGAGCAGTTCCTGCGCAGACAAAATGCGCTGAAAAGATGGCTTATGCGCGGAAATAAAAAAATGGGATATGAGTATGTTGTGATATCCAACAACTTATTAGATTCCGATTTATATGAAATAAAAAAGATGATTAAGGAAAAAATGACTCGCTAAAACCCAATTTACAAAACAATCAACCGCAGCACCGATTGAAGATTAAATGGTACTGCGGTTGTGTATTTTGCATTAAGTATGAAAAAAGGACAAGTCATTTCGACTTGTCCTTTTTGGTTATCTTTTTCCTCTGCGATAGCCGTCGCGGTCGTAACGGACGGAAATGACGATGTTCAGCGTCAGGGTGGTTAGCGCTACGAGAATCATTTCAACCACTACGCAGGCTGCGCAGCCGGTAAGTACCGTGGGGATGCTGTCACCCAGCAGAATAATGAAGGTTATCAGCGCCCCCAGGGTCATTACACCGCCCAGAATGATGTACACAAAGCCGCCGATGCGCTGGGAATACCGCCAGGCTTCCACACTGCCCATACCGAAATAGGTGCGGAAGCCGAAGGTGTGGTTGGCTTCCGGGGTGGGTTTCAGGAAATAACTAAGTCCCAGACCTAAAATCAGCAGCGGGATGAAGAAGGTCACTATTCGCGCCAGCAGCACGATGAAACCGACGGTGGAGTTAACCTCCGGGAGGATATTGGCAATGTCGAAGCCTCCCAAAATTTCCATAATCTTATCCATTATTTCTCCTCTAAGAACTGCTCAATTTCCTGGATGAAGCTCTGTACGTCCTGAAAACGGCGGTAGACGGAAGCAAAACGGATATATGCCACTTCGTCCAGGGGCTTAATCCGCGCCATAACCATCTCGCCGATGCGGTCGGTGCTGACTTCGCGGACCAGGTCGTTTTGCAGAGCCTGCTCGATTTCCCGGGTGATGCGGTCCAAATCTGCCGTATCCACCTGCCGCTTATCAAAAGCGCGCATCATAGAGGTCAGGATTTTGTTGCGGTCAAAGCTTTGGCGGGAGCCATCCCGCTTCACAACAATAATAGGCTGGCTTTCCAGACATTCATAGGTCGTAAACCGCTTCTGACAGGCGAGACATTCTCGACGGCGGCGGATGCTGGAGCCGTCGTCTGCGTGGCGGGAGTCGATAACCTTGCTGTCCTGAACGCCGCAATAGGGACATTTCATAAGCAAAATTCCTTCCATTCTTTCTATTAGGTAAATTATAACAAAAGAAAATGCCTGTGTCCAGCATTTTTTGACCGGAAAACAGTCCTTTTGGGTTGCCATTTTTGGGAAAATAGGGTAAAATAGCCTGAACAATACAATCCGAACCCGTTTCTGAGCAGCGAGACTACCCCGGATGCATCGTTGTCGCTTTTTGGAGGGCACAAAGCCCACCTGCAAAGCTCCGCCTTGCCCCGGAGCGGTCTCACAGCTCAGAAATCTACGACCCAATCAGACGCCCTATTGGGCGGATTCGGGTTATATTGCTCAGGCTAAGAAAAAACAGGAGGGAATGTTATGACAAGAAATGGGAAGCTGTGGCTTGCTTGGGGCGGAATGTATGTTTTATGTACGATTTTCGGCTTTATTGACACCAAAAACGGCTTTTTGCAGGCGCTTTTCGCCCTTAGTTCTATGGGCTTTTTCCTGCCCGGTGGAATTCTCCTCTATGAAGCGGTGACCGATAAAGACAGAAAAGCCGTACGCTTTATCCGCGGTATTTGCGTTACATCCCTAGTGCTGACAATGCTGCTCATTATTGCCAATGCCCTGACGCTGCCCTCCGGCGAGGCGGTAGGAAACCGGATGAATGCCCTTTTAATCCTCGTATCTACGCCGATGTTTTCGAGCCAGATGTGGGCGCTGAGCCTGTTTTTGTGGGCTTGCCTGCTGATGGGCAGCTTCTTTAAAAAGACTAAGAGAACAAAATAGAAAATGTAGGGACAGGCGTCCCCGACTGTCCGAAATAAAACCGATGCATCGAGCATCGGTTTTATTCCTATACGCAAGTGCATACCGGGAGATTGCCACGGGCACGATGTACCCTCGCAATGACAGAGGTGGGACGGGGGCTTGCGGTGTTTTGTTTTCACAGTTGTTCACAGGCGAAAAGAAAAAATTAACAGCCTTTTGTGGAAAACTCCGAAAAGCCGCGCCATCTCTACACTTTCGGGCTGTCCGCAAAAATGAAAATGGGAAAATAATGGGAAGACTTTTTCGGGAACGTGTGGTATAATGTTACCGTGGATATTTGGAAACACAGTTTAACGAAAAGGAGAGTCCATTATGAAACGAAAGCAATTTACATTCTACGCATCCTTCCACGAAACCATTATAAATTTTAAATCAAAATCAGAGCAATTAGCCGCCTACAAAATGCTGTGTGAATACGCCTTATACGGAAAAGCGCCAAAGCCGGAGGACGAAAAACCTTCTGTTATGGCGCTTTTTTCTATGGTGCAGCCGGTTATGGATACCGCCCGCCGCCGTTCCAAAAACTTACAAAAAACCGGCAATGTGTCGTAATATAGTAATAGTAATAGAAATAGTAAAAGAAAAAGATATAGTCGTAGTAATAGAGGTAGTAATAGCAGTAGTATAATTATGCCGCCCGCCTGTGGAAAACCTGAGGAAATTGACAATTAACGAAGGTGCATATCGGGAGATTGCCACGGGCACGATGTGCCCTCGCAATGACAGAAGAAGGACGATGGTGCGGCAGGCGAGGTGGCTGAGCATAGCGAGGACGGAGGGAGTGTACTTCTTGGGATAGGACACTCCCCCAGTCAGAAATCTTTGATTTCTGACAGACCCCTCAGAGAAGGGGTCAAGGCGGGAATTGTCAATTATCAATTTAAAAGCGCAGATTTCCCTTGCTATTTTCTTTTTTCACGGCTATAATAAACGATGAGAGAGTATGGGGGGAAGTGGACACATTGGAAACAAAAGCGCGCATTTTGCTCATAACCACCGGTGGAACGATCGTTTCCCGCCAGGGAGCGGAAGGCCTGGAACCTGGTGGGCCAAAGGAGTTGGAGCAGGCGCTGCAAAACTTATCTGCCTATTATGAGGTGGGGCTGCGGGAGATTTTTTGTTTGGACTCCTCCAATATTCGCCCCGAGGAGTGGCAGGCCATTGCCCGGGCGGTATATGAAGAACGGGAAAGCTGGGACGGCATCGTGATTACCCACGGTACGGACACGATGGCCTATACTGCATCTGCGCTGACATTTATGCTCCCGGGAATCCCCATACCCGTTGTTTTTACCGGTTCTCAGCTGCCAATGCAGCATATGCTCTCCGATGGGCCGGATAATTTACGCACCGCTTTTGCTATGGCGGCCTCCGGTGTACCCGGTGTGTTTTTGGCATTTGACCGAAAGGTGATGCTGGGCTGCCGGGCGGTAAAGGTGCGGGCATCCGGCTTTTCTGCCTTTGAGAGCATCAATGCCGACTATGTGGCCCGGGTGACGGACAGAGGTTTGGCGCTGAATAAGGAATATCTGCCGGATGGCGCTTTTCCCTGCGCGCTGCGGACGGATATTAGTAAAAATGTCTTTTTGCTGAAATTAACACCGGGTCTTTCTCCGGAAATATTTGACGCGCTGGCGGATATTGGCTACCGGGGCATTGTCATAGAAGCCTTTGGATTGGGCGGCATCAATGTACTTAACCGGGGTCTGCAAGGAATTCGCCGGGCGGTGGAGATGGGCATCAGCGTAGTGGTGACGACCCAGTGCCTGTATGACAGCGCCAATCTGCGGGTATATCAAGTAGGTAACCGGCTTTTGGATATGGGCGTGATTCAGGGCTTTGATATGACATCGGAAGCGGCTATGACAAAGCTAATGTGGGCAATCGGGCAGGGGATGACCCCGGAGGAAATTCATTACCTGTTTGAAAAAAGCTTAGCCGGAGAAATTACTGTTTAAGGAGGGCCTGTTATGGATCCTATTTATGTTACCGGACACAGAAACCCGGATACGGACTCCATTGTTGCCGCAATGGCTTATGCCGCGCTGCGCAATGCGGTGGGCGACCGGGAATATGAAGCCGCCTGCTTAGGCCGCGTGTCCGACGAGACCCAAATTGTGCTGGACCGTTTCGGGTTCCAGCCCCCAAAACGTATCACCGATATGTACACCCAAGTGAAAGACTTGGATTATGACACCCCACCTTTCCTGTCTCCTGCGGTGACGGTGGACAGGGGCTGGCTTTTGCTTCAGGAGTACCGCAATATTTCCTCTATTCCTGTGGTCAATGAGGACGGGACGCTCTTTGGCCTGCTGTCCCGGGACGATGTGGCGAACTATCATATGGCGGTGGCAGACGGTGGTAAACTGGATACCGTGCCCCTGTTTAACCTGCTTTCCGTGCTGGATGGCAAAATTCTCAACGAAGCGGGCGAAAATACCGATATGGTAGCCGGCGAGGTCATTATCGCCCTGCCCCAAAAGCGGGAGGGTTTGCTGAACTTTAACGAAAACAGCATCGTACTGTGCGGTGACCAGCCGGAGATGATTCGAAAAGCGCTGGATGCCAATGTTTCCTGCGTTGTGGTCTGTCAGGCGGAAATTACCGAGGAGCTGCGTAAGCTCGATACCAAGTCCTGCATTATTGCTACACCTTACGATGCTTACCGGGCGGCGCGCCGGATTTTCCAGTCTACGCCCGTCGGCAGAATTTGCCGTACGGTTGAGCCTATCAGCTTCCATCTGGAAAACCGGGTGGATGAGGTGCGGGAGCAGGTGCTGAAATACCGCTATCCCTGCTATCCTATTCTGGACGAAAATGAAAAAGTGGTGGGTGTCCTGACCCGCTACCATCTGCTCCGTCCCCGGAGAAAACGGGTGGTGCTGGTTGACCACAATGAGGCATCCCAGTCCGTTCCCGGCTTGGAAGAGGCGGAGATTTTGGAGATTATCGACCATCACCGCCTTGCCGATATTCAAACCGGCAACCCCATTTATGTCCGCAACGAGCCGGTTGGCTCTACCAATACCATCATCGCCTCTATGTTCCAGGATAAGGGCATTCTGCCATCGGAAAAAATGGCAGGTATGATGGCGGCGGCCATCCTTTCCGATACGGTTATGTTTAAATCCCCCACCTGTACGGCGCAGGATGTGCGCACTGCGGAGCGTATGGCGCGGATCGCCAACGTTTCCTTAGAGGAACTGGGCAGAGAGATCTTCTCCTCGGCAATGGAAAACCGTACCGCGGAAGAACTGCTCTATGCCGACTATAAGGAGTTCCACATTGCAGGTCACGATTTTGCCGTTGCCCAAATCACCTGTGTGGACAGCCCCAAGATGCTGGAGCGCAAGGACGAATTTTTACCGCTGATGCAGAAGCTGATGAAGGAGAGAGGCTTCTCTGTGGTGATTCTGATGCTGACGGATGTGCTTTTAGAGGGCACACAGCTTATTTATGTGGGTGATGCGGAGACGGTGCGGCAGGCGTTTAATACCGAGCCGAAGGGCAATACCGTATTTTTGCCCCATATTATGAGCCGTAAGAAGCAAATTATCCCCATGCTGTCTGCTCTGTGGGGTTAATCGCAGAATAAAAAGGAGTAAACTATGGGATTTGAAGCCTTGCTGGGTAACGCCCGGCTGAAAGAAAACCTTTCCGGCAGTCTCCGGCAGGGTCGTATATCCCATTTTTATCTGATTTCCGGACCCATGGGGTCAGGAAAGAAGACCCTTGCCCGGCTTTTGGCGGCAGCGATGCTGTGCAGGGCAGAGGAGAAGCCATGCGGGGTGTGCAATGATTGCCGCAAGGCATTGGGAAATGTCCATCCGGATGTGATTTGGGTGGAAGACCCGGAGCATAAAAACGTTTCGGTCAAAATCGTCCGAGAGGCCCGGGAGAGTATTTTTATTCGCCCTAATGAGGGCGCGCGGAAAGTATATATTTTTCCCCAGGAGCTGGGAATTGAAGGGCAAAACGCCCTCTTAAAGGTGCTGGAAGAGCCGCCGGCTTATGGCGCGTTTTTGCTGCTGACTGACAATCCGGAAAAGCTGCTGCCCACCATCCGTTCCCGTTGTACGGAGCTGAATTTACATCCCCTGACGGCGGAGCAGCTTATGCCTGCTCTGCAAAAGGAATTTCCGGACGCCCAGCCGGATACCTTGCAGGCGGCCATCGCGCGCAGCGGCGGTTATTTGGGACAAGCCAAGACCATCCTTGCGGAAAGTGGAGAAATATCGCCCCAAACGGTGGAGTTTGCAAAGGCTTTTACGGGTCGTGACGCGGTGGCGCTTGCCCAGCTGCTGGCGTCTATGGAAAAGTGGAAGCGAGACGCATTTATCGCTGAGCTTGCCGCCTGGTCTGCCCTTCTTCGGGGCGCGCTGGTGTGCCGAAGCGGTGAAAGGGGCGCAACCGAAGCGGAAAAAGCCTTAGGCGCGGCCCGGAGCGGCCGGGAACTGATGAATGCCTACAATCAATTACAAAACGCAATGCAGTATGCCAGCGGCAATGTGTCCGTAGCCGCCCTGTGCGGAAATCTTTTGTGGAAGCTGCGTTGAGTGAGAAGGAGAAACAACACTATGGAAGAGATAAAGAACGCCCAGGAAGGAACTGCCACCGTGGAGGTGGTGGATGTCCAATTCCGTACGGGCCAGAAAATATATTACTTTGACCCTGCCGGAAAGACCTATCAGGCCGGTCAGCATTTGATCATCGATACCGCCCGGGGACTGGAATACGGTATTTGCGCCCGGGAAAACCACGAAATCCATCAAATGGAGGTGGTGACCCCTCTGCGGCCGGTGATCCGTGTGGCTACAGAGCAGGATGAAAAGATTGTAAAAGAAAATATAGAAAAGGAAGAGCGGGCATTTAAGCTGTGCCTGAAAAAAATCGAGGAAATGGGGCTGGATATGCAGCTTGTTTCCGCAGAATGCGCTTTTGACGGCAGTAAAATTCTCTTTTTCTTTACCGCAGATGAGCGAGTAGACTTCCGGGAGCTGGTCAAGAGCCTGGCTTCGATGTTCCATACCCGCATTGAACTGCGGCAGATTGGTGTCCGGGATAAGGCCCGGATGGTGGGCGGCTTGGGCATCTGCGGCAGACCGTTTTGCTGCGGCAGTTTCCTGGACGATTTCCAGCCTGTGTCCATCAAAATGGCGAAGACCCAAAATTTAAGTCTAAACCCCACGAAGATTTCCGGCACTTGCGGCAGACTGATGTGCTGTCTCAAGTACGAGCAGGAAGCCTATGAGGACCTGCTCCGCAATGCGCCCAAAAACGAGTCCTTTGTGGACACGCCCGACGGCCGCGGTACGGTCATTGAAGTGGATTTGATGCGCCAGCGGGTAAAAGTGAAGCTGGAGGAGCAGACAGATACGGCGGTATGGCACAAAAATGCCGACATTGCTGTGCTTCGAAGCGGCAAGGCCAAGAAGAATGATCCCCCCATTCCTGCGGATCTGGCGCCCATCTCCGGTGGCGGAAAGCGTGTCCGCAGGGAAAAGAAGGAAGAAAATGCTGGTTTCCTGGATCCGATTAAGTTCCGTTATAGAGAGGAGTCGGTGGTAGAGGAGTCTGCTGAACCGGCAGCGCCTCCTGCGGAGCAAGGCGAGAGCCGCAAGAACCGTCGTAATCGCAATAACCATAATAAGCCCAAGGTTGAGCAGGCGGTTGTTGAAGCGCCCACAGATGTGGATGCAGAACCTCAGCAAGCTGCGGACGAAAAGACCGACAAGCCTAAGAATAATCATCGCCGCCGGTATTACCACCATCGCCGTAAACCCAAAGCAGGGGAATAAAATTGATACGATACAGCAACAGCGCGCTGCGTAATTCGCAGCGCGCTGAAATTATTTATTTTCGCTGCAGCCGAGACCACAACAGTACCGCAGCCTGTCCGGGAATGCCTAGCAGCAGTAGCTGCCAGGAGCGGACATTACAGGCATACAGTGTAAGAACGATACAGGCGATAGTAGACCACATCATCAGCGAGATGATCAGATAATTCCACCGGGGATTAAACCAGATGGAGTTGAACACCAGCCAGACGATCATACTCACCGGCACCGCCCAGGCAAAGGGGATCCACTTGAAAACAGATGCAGAAATGGCCAGATCCATCACCACATAGCACACGGTGGCCACGAACCACACCAGCAGTACGCTCAGGGTGGTGGTTACTTTGCGGTTGCGGTGCAAATATCCCGGGCTTTCCTGGGTGGGCATCGGCTTGTGCTCGTGGTCCTCCTCCAGCAGATAGTCCAGACTCACGCCAAAGAGATCCGCAATGGTCTTCAGCACCAGCACATCGGGAATGGACTCTCCCCGCTCCCACTTGGAAATGGCTTTGTCGGAATAATTCAGTTTTTCCGCCAGCTCCAGCTGGGTCATACGGCTGGCTTGCCGCAGCGCTGCAATATTACGGGCTATAACGAGTTTCAAGTCTTCCATTCGATACCTCTGCTATTTGTTTGCTTCGCACATCATAGCAGAAAATTGTTAAAAAATCAACTGATCGGGCCGCCAAATTTGACGGCCCGATCCAAGAATCACTTCACAAGTTCCTCAAAGCGGAAGTAGCGCAGGGTGTTGTAATAGCTGATGTTTTCCACCATCTGGCCCAGGTACTTCATATCGGCGGGATATTCGCCGTCTTCCACCAGCTGGCCGAAGAGGTTGCACAGAATGCGGCGGAAATACTCATGACGGGTGTAGCTCAGGAAGCTGCGGGAGTCGGTGAGCATACCGTTAAAGCTGCCCATGGCGCCCAGGCTCATCAGGCTGATCATCTGAGCTTCCATGCCAGGCTTG
>JAZOMT010000012.1:0-23481 GCA_045654085.1 Faecousia sp.
GCTGAAGTAAAAAGGCGAGAAGGAAACATTTTGTTATATTCGCCATAATGTGCTGAATGGAAAACCCTTTCCGTGGCAAGAATAAGAAAGACAAAACTTTTTTAGAAAAAGTATTGACATTTGGCAATTTTTGCGTATAATAAACAAGGTCCCGATAGGGCATTAGTGTAACGGTAGCACAGCGGACTCTTACTCCGTTCGCGGGGGTTCGAATCCCTCATCCTCTGCCAATAAGAAAAGCCACCCTGTTGGGTGGCTTTTCTTATTGGCAGAGGATGAGATAGGATTCGAAGAATTAAATGCGGCGCGGACGAGCGCCGCCGGCGAGGGCTGGACCGAGCCGAACCTTAATTTTCATTCCCGCTGGGAATGAAAATGCAAACGAATCCCTCATCCTCTGCCAAAAAATCCCTGACCGCATTTGCGGTCGGGGATTTTTTAGCTTCGGATCAGAGGGATTCGAACCCATCTAAATGCAACAGTCCGGTGGACTGTTGCTTGCCGCCAGCTGGATGGCGGCAACACCTTGATTAAATCGAATCCCTCATCCTCTGCCACCATTGCGACCTTAGTTCAAAGTTGCAATGGTTTTCTTTTTGTGATATGATAAGAAAAAGGCGGTGGTCATATGGACTTGATCCAAGAATATCTTTCTTTGGCAAATGAAGTTGTTTCTTATAAGGAAACTGTATACGATGGCGCTTCGGCAGAGAAACATAACCGTAAAGTAAAAAGAATGGGTACGATTGCCACAGAAATTGAGAAGAGTTTTCCTGAACGAAAGAATGACTTTCAACAATTGCTTTTCCACGAAAATAAAGAGATTCGTCTTTGGGTTGCCCACCATATCCTTGAACGGATGAATTATGAACGACGTTACAGGAAGAATGCTTTGAAAGAAATTCGCTGTATAGCTAGAACAGATAAAACTGTTTATGGCTTCGGGGAAAAGATCTGGCTAAAGGATTGGTACAAAAAGCATCCAAAGGATAGATGGATTTAAGTTCTTATATGCGGGCGATTCGTGAATCGCCCCTACGCATAACTTCTAAAATAGATCGTAGGGGTCATTCACGAATGACCCGAAACAAAAACGCCGCTCGATGCGGCGTTTTTGTTCTATTTACACACTCACTTTTTCTTTCTTGCCCAGCTTTACCCGGAACAGGTAGCCGATCGTATAAATAATGCCGGAGGCGATGGTGATGCCAAGCATCAAAAGGAACATATTGACAAACCAGCCGCAGGCGGCATAAATGTCCTTAAAGACAGCAAGGGGACTTTGCACATAGGGGGAGATGTAGAAGCAGTTTACTTTATCGCCGAAAATGAGATTGAAGCTTTGCGCCACTACGCAGGCAATATAGTAGACAATGATGCCTTTTGTGTAGGAGCGGCGGTCGTTGCAGACACGTTTACTCAGATAGAGATAAAGGCCGATGAAAATGAGGACCATATGCCAGATATAGGCGTGGGCAGTCAGGGTGATGATGGGGTGCTGAATACCGCTTGGTTCTAAAAACGCCATAATGCCGCCAAACATATTGACAGAGAACATAAATTCATAAAGCCAGCTGTTGATTTTTTCGTTCTTACAGAAGGCGCAGAACAGACAAAGGTACATCGGCACCGAGCAGAGCTGGAAGGGAAATACGCCCCAAAAGCCCCAGCCGTAGGACTCTACGTGGATGTGGAAAAGGATCTTATAAACCTCAAAGATCAAGAGAATAATGCTGACTGTGGCAAGGACGATGCGGTTTTGCTTTTCGTTCGTGTTTCGCAGGATATAGGCGCCGAGGATGGTAAGCGCAAGTAAAATCAGGGTGAACGCAATGTGGAAAATGCCGTAGGGCGCAGGCTTTTCCATTGCCCAAGCGGTTTGTTCTAAAAATTCCTTCATAGAAACCCCTCTTTTCAGTTGTAGATAGGTACAGTGTACCATATTTCGACAAATTATGCAAGGGTACTGTGGCTTGACCTTTTATGCCTATGGGTTTATAATGGAAGCACTATTAGGAAAGAAGTGTGGCGTTTTTGGAAAATCACCATAAATCCCTGACCGAGGGGTCGATTTGGAAGGGTATTCTGCTTTTTGCCCTCCCGGTATTTTTAGGAAATGTGTTCCAGCAGCTATACAATGCCTTTGACGCTTGGTGCGTAGGTAATTATATCGGTGACGATGCCTTGGCGGCAGTCAGCTCCTCCGGCAGCCTGATCTTTATGATGGTCAGCTTCTTTAACGGCCTTTCTATGGGCGCCGGCGTGGTCATTGCCCGGGCTTTTGGCGCGAAGCAGCACGATGAAATGCGAAAGGCCATCCATACCGCCATTGCTTTCGGCCTTGTGACCGGCGCGGCGCTGACGGTGGCGGGCGTGGCGCTGACACCGACGATTCTGCGGTGGATGGGAACGCCTGCAGAGGTGCTGCCGCAATCGATTACTTACTTCCGCTATTATTTCTGCGGCGGCCTGTTTGTGGTGATGTACAATATCTTTGTGGGCATTTTGCACGCAGTAGGCGACAGCCGCCATCCCCTTTATTACCTGATGATCTCTGCAACCGTCAATGTGGGTTTAGATATGCTCTTTGTGGCAGGTTTTGGATGGGGTGTTGGTTCTGCGGCCATTGCTACCACAATTTCACAGGGCATCAGCGCGCTGCTTTGCTGCATCCATTTGCTGCGTACCAAAGAGGTCTATCAGGTCAAACTGAAAGAGGTTCGTTTTCATAAAAAGAGCCTTATTGACATCGTCCGCTACGGCCTGCCCTCGGGCGTGCAGAACAGCGTCATTGCTCTTGCCAATGTGGTTGTGCAATCCAATATCAACAGCTTCGGTAAGGCGGCTATGGCCGGCTGCGGTTCCTACTCTAAGCTGGAGGGCTTTGTGTTCTTGCCGGTGACCTGCTTTACGCAGGCATTGTCTACCTTTGTGGGACAAAACTTAGGCGCAGGAAAGTATGACCGGGTCAAAAAGGGTGTGGGTTTTGGTATCGCCTGCTGCTGTATTCTTTCGGAGCTGATTGGCATTGGCTGTTATTTTCTTGCGCCTCAGCTTATCGGCTTTTTCAGCGAGACCCGGGAAGCCATCGACTTTGGCGTCTCCCATATGCGTACTATCTGCCTTTTCTATTTCCTACTGGCTTTTTCTCACTGTATCGCCAGCATTATGCGAGGCGCAGGCAAAGCAACCGTACCGATGTTTACCATGCTGGGCTGCTGGTGCTTGTTCAGAGTTGCCTATATCACCGTTGCGGTGAAGCTTGTAAATCGGCTTACCACTGTTTCCTGGGCGTATCCCATTACCTGGACACTGAGCAGTATTGTTTTCCTGATTTATTTCCTGAAAGCGGATTGGATTCACAATTTCGACCGGGAAAACGCGAAAAAACAGGCAATATCATAAAGAAAAAAGGAGATAACTATGAAATCCATCCGGGATATTTATAAAATTGGACTTGGCCCCTCCAGCTCTCATACGATGGGTCCTGCTTACGCGGCAGAACGTTTCTTGAGCGAATATCCGCAAGCTGACTTTATCCGGGCCATTCTTTACGGCTCTCTTGCCAAGACCGGTAAGGGTCACGGCACAGACCGGGCAATCGCCGGGAATTTCGCTTCTGTGGAGCACGAGATTCTCTTTGACTGCGAGACACCCACGCCTGTGCATCCCAATACGGTGACCTTTATCGCCTTTCAGGGAGGCAAGGAGATTGGCAAACGGAATTTTTACAGCATCGGCGGCGGTGACATCCGCACCGACGGCGAGGAGACCCTTCCAGAGAAGGAAATCTACGAGGAAAAGACCTTTGAGGAGATCGCCATCCATTGTAAGACCCACAATATCCGCCTTTCCGACTATGTGTTCCAGCGGGAAGGGGAGGAGATCAAGCCTTTCTTGCTGAAGGTATGGCAGGTCATGCAAAACGCCATTAATGAAGGACTTAGTAAAACCGGCACACTGCCCGGCGGTCTGTCTGTGGAACGAAAGGGTCAGTTTCTCCACAGTCAGCGGCACATTGATGAAAGCCCCCAGACCCGGGAGAACCGGCTGGTCTGCTCCTATGCCTTTGCCGTCAGCGAGCAAAATGCGGACTGCGGTCTGATTGTTACCGCGCCTACCTGCGGCTCCTGCGGCGTTCTGCCTGCGGTACTCAAATATATGCAGGAAAAGAACCATTTTAGCGACCACGATATTCTCCGCGCCTTGGCGGTTGCAGGCCTTGTTGGAAACGTGGTGCGTACCAACGCCTCCATCAGCGGCGCGGAATGCGGCTGTCAGGCGGAGATTGGCACAGCCTGCTCTATGGCGGCGGCAGCTTTGGCAGAGCTTTTTGAAATGGGCATCGACCAGATCGAATATGCGGCAGAGGTGGCAATGGAGCACCATTTGGGACTGACCTGCGACCCGGTCTGCGGCCTTGTACAGATTCCCTGTATCGAGCGCAACGCGGTGGCGGCAATGCGGGCAATCAACGCGCTGAGTTTAGCAAATTTCCTCTATGCCAGCCGAAAGGTTTCCTTCGATGTGGTGGTAGAAACGATGTATCAAACCGGCAAAGATCTGTCCCATCTCTACCGGGAAACCGCCGAAGGCGGCCTCGCGAAGTTGTATAACCAATAGTAAAAAGGCTCACCATCCGGTGAGCCTTTTCAAACTTATTTCGTAATGTCTCTTGCCACGTGGATGCCGCTGGCGGAGGCGTGGGAGAGGGAATGGGTGATGCCGCTGCCGTCACCGATGATATAAAGACCGGGGTAGCAGGACTCCAAGCGTTCGTTGACCTCAACTTCCATATTGTAGAACTTAACTTCTACACCGTAAAGGAGGGTATCGTCGTTGGCAGTACCGGGGGCTACCTCATCCAGGGCGTAAATCATTTCGATAATGCCGTCTAAAATTCGCTTGGGCAGTACCAGACTCAAATCGCCGGGGGTCGCCTGCAGGGTGGGGGTAATGAAAGCTTCTTCAATACGTTTTGGGGTGGAGCGCTGACCGCGAATCAGGTCACCAAACCGCTGTACGATGACACCGCCGCCCAGCATATTGCTCAGCCGCGCGATGGATTCACCATAACCGTTACTATCCTTGAAAGGCTCGGTGGAATGCTTGGCAACCAGAAGCGCAAAATTGGTGTTCTCGGTCTGCAAAGCGGGGTCATCGTAGCTATGGCCATTGACGGTGATGATGCCGTTGGTATTCTCGTTAACCACTGCGCCACGGGGGTTCATACAGAAGGTACGAACCTTGTCGCCATACTTTTCGGTGCGGTAGACAATCTTGCTTTCGTACAGTTCGTCGGTAATGTGGGCAAAAACAGTGGCGGGCAGCTCCACACGAACGCCAATGTCCACACGGCTGGATTCGGTGGGAATATTCAGGTCTTTACAGACCTTCTCCATCCACTTACTGCCGCTGCGACCGACAGAGACGATGCACTTTTCACAGGTATAAGTGCCTTTTTCACACTCCACTGCATAGCCACCATCTGCGGCTTTTAAGGACTGGACAGGCGTATCGAAGAAGAAATCCACCTTATCTTGCAGATAGGCATAGAGGTTTTCCAGCACCACATAGTTCACATCCGTGCCCAAATGACGGACGGAAGCATCCAAAAGGTGCAAGTTATGCTGGATGCAGACAGTCTTAAACCGGGTGCCGGCTGTGGAGTAGAGCTTAGTGCCCTCACCGCCAAATTTCAGGTTGATCTCGTCCACATAGCGCATCAGCTCCAGCGCTTGCTTCTTGCCGATATATTTGTAGAGGGTGCCGCCAAAGTCGTTGGTAATATTATACTTACCGTCGGAAAATGCGCCTGCGCCGCCAAAGCCGCTCATAATGCTGCAGCTTTTGCAGCTGATGCAGGATTTCACTTTGTTGCCGTCGATGGGGCAGCGGCGCTTATTGAGCGCGTGACCGGATTCGAAAACCGCTACTTTAAGATCGGGATTGTGCTGCATAAGCTCGTAAGCGGCAAAAATACCGCCGGGGCCTGCGCCAATAATGATTACGTCATAATTCATAGAGTTGTCCTCCTGATAGTAATTCGGGGGGATGCACAAAGGCATACTAAATTATTATAACATAGTTTTTTGAAAAAGTAAATCCCAGTTGTAAACACACCGGAATTTGCCGAAAAAGCTTGCAATCGCCAGCGGTAAATGCTACAATAACGCCAATAAAAAGTCAGGACTTTTCTTAGAAAAAGAGGATAAGAATTATGTTAGGATACCTGTTTCTAGCCGGCGCGGTGCTTTCCAGCGCGGCAAGAGGCTTTTGCGCCAAGAAAACAAGTGGCTACACTCCCAGCACGGCGGCTGCGGTCTTTACCAATATCATCCGTCTGCTGCTCAGCTCCGTAGCAGCGCTGCTTTTCGTGCTGGTGACCACCGATATAAGCGCGTTAATTCCCACACCAAAAATGCTGCTCATTTCCCTCCTTGCCGGTGTGTCCACGGCGGCGCTATTGGTGTCTTGGCTATTGGCGGCAAGGAAAAGCGCCTATATGATGCTGGATATTTTTCTGACCATGGGTGTGCTCATTCCCCTTGTGGGCAGCAGTATGTGGTTTGGAGAAGAGGTGCGGCTGACCCAGTGGATCGGTCTTATGATCCTTTTTGTGGCAGTGATTATTATGTGCTCCTACAATAATACCATTAAGGCGAAGATCACCCTTTCGTCGCTAGTGCTTTTGCTCATCGCCGGCATCTCCAATGGCGCTGCCGATTTCTCCCAGAAGATCTTCATTAAGCTGATCCCCGACGGCAATATCGCGGCCTTCAATTTCTACACCCAGCTGATTGCGACTTTTGTACTGATCATCACTTGGTTTGTAATACCCAAAGAGCCGGACACCGTCAAGAAAATCGAATTTAAAAAGATCTTTGGCTTCCTCACCATTATGGCTATCAGCCTCTTTACCGCCAGCTACTTTAAGACCTTGGCGGCAAACGAACTGCCTGCGGCAATGGTCTATCCCTTGAACCAAGGTTCATCGCTTATCATTTCTGCCCTGATGGCGGCAATGTTCTTCAAGGAAAAAATCAACCTGAAAGCCGTCATTGGCATTATCCTCGCCTTCGTGGGACTCATTACCATCAATGTTTTGTAATACGATAAGGGGACGGATAATATCCGTCCTCTTTTTTCGGGATCATATTGCATATTTTGGTGAGTTATGGTACTATAGTCCCAGCGATTGCAAAAAATAAAGAAAGGTCTTGGATTTATGCTGGAACGGATTTTTAAGCTGTCAAAAAACAAAACAACTGTCAAAACAGAAGTCGTAGCCGGTATCACTACCTTTATGACTATGGCCTATATTCTGGCAGTTAACCCCAGTATCCTTGCCGATGCCGGTATGGATCCCTCCGCAGTGCTGCTCGCTACTGCTATTTCCTCCTTTATTGCTACTTGCTGTATGGCTCTTTCTGCCAACCTTCCCTTTGTCTTGTCTGCGGGTATGGGCCTCAATGCTTATCTTGCCTATACCGTTGTCCTTGGCTTCGGTTATAGCTGGCAGATTGCCTTGCTGGCGGTTTTTGCAGAAGGCCTGATTTTTATTATCCTCTCCTTAACCAATGTCCGAGAAGCCATCTTTAATGCCATTCCGCTGACTCTGAAGCGGGGCGTTTCTGTGGGTATCGGTCTGTTTATCGCATTTATCGGCCTGCAAAATGCCGGCCTTGCGGTGGATTCCTCTACACTGGTCACAATTACAAGCTTTACGGAGCAATTCTCCACCCACGGCATCTGCGCTTTGCTGGCGCTGGTGGGCGTTCTGATCACCGCGGCATTGCACATCAAAAATGTAAAAGGCTCTATTTTGCTTGGTATTGTTGCTACGTGGCTTTTGGGCATCGTCTGCCAGCTGACAGGCATTTACGTGCCTGCGCCGGAGGCAGGCTTCTACTCTTTGATCCCCACCCAGTTTATTTCTATGGACTTTTCTAAGCTGGGAGAGACCTTCGGTCAGTGCTTCAATGTGGATTTTTCTGCGATCCGTCTGATCGATTTTGTGATTGTCATCTTTGCCTTCCTGTTTGTGGATCTTTTTGATACGCTGGGTACACTGATCGGCGTGGCCACCAAGGCGAAAATGCTGGATGAGGATGGCCGTCTGCCCGGCATCAAGCCTGCGCTGATGGCTGACGCGATTGGTACTACTGTGGGAGCGGTGATGGGCACATCCACCATCACTACTTTCGTCGAGTCTGCTTCCGGTGTCAGCTCCGGCGGACGCACCGGACTGACTGCTATGGTGGCCGGTCTGTTGTTCCTGCTCAGCACCCTGTTTGCGCCTATTTTCACTGTTATTCCCTCCTTTGCCACTGCGCCTGCTCTCATCATGGTAGGCTTCCTGATGGTCAGCTCTGTCACAGAGATCCGCTTTGACGACGACAATCTCAGCGAGGCCATCCCCGCCTACATTGCCATCATTGCAATGCCCCTGTTCTATTCCATCTCTGAGGGTATCAGCCTTGGCATCATCTCCTATGTGGTGCTCAACGCCGTGACCGGTAAGTATAAGAAGATCTCGCCGCTTATGTATGTTCTTGCGGTGCTGTTTGTTCTGAAATACATATTCCTGTAATAAAAAGGCTTGCCGTTTGGCAAGCCTTTTTTGCGGCGCTCGATGCGCCGATTTTGTTCTGTTTGGAAATAGTAGGAGAATTTCAAACTTGCATTATCAGAAAAACCGTGATAAAATAAACGCGCCACACAAGTTTATATGCAATTCCGTTTGGGGAAAGTGTTTTTATTATTCGGTAAAAACACGTTCTCCTATTTTGGCATCCCCCGAATGGATTGTTGAACTTGTGTGGCGCAAGCAGGGGACTGTGTTTTTCGTGCGCAGCTTCTGCTGCGCACTTTTTATTTTTTGCGGAGGTGGACAATAGGAAATATGCGCGCAAGTGAAAATGACTTTGAAGGTAATCTATATGAAAAACGGAAATTAAAGGAGATTGTTTTATGAAACTAAGAATAGTGGTAAAGATTGTTGAAAAACTACTTGGAATGACCGTTAGCGACGATGAACCCCGGGCAGATATGTATATGCCAGAGCGTGCATTGGCAATGGCACTTGTCTTTATAGCCGGAGGCATCGTTAGTATTTTTCTTGCGGTTTTGAAATCTGTAACTTGGATAATTGGTGTTGCAATTGGCCTTGGTTTTGGTATCTTCGCCCTGCTTTGCTGGAAAAATCAAACAATCCACGTTATTTCTGATGAGCAATTTACATACACCACTATGTTTGGCAATACCCGCACTTATGCTTTCTCCGACATTCAGGCGTTGCGCAGAAATCAGGACTCTCTTACATTGTTTGTTGCGGGGGAAAAGGTACATATTGAATCAATGGCAATTATTAGCGACCGACTGGTGGAACTTATCAACAAATCCTTAGAAAATAAAACCTAACAAAAAGGCTTGACCGATTGGTCAAGCCTTTTTCCTTAAATTAAGGTTGTTATCCAATAAATAAATCCATATACTACGCTTGCACTCACGCCATACACGATCACAGGGCCGGCGATTGTAAACATCTTTGCTCCGACGCCTAATATAAAGCCTTCGGTTTTGAATTCTACTGCCGGGGCGGCGATGGAGTTGGCGAAGCCGGTGATGGGCACCAGCGTACCTGCGCCTGCATATTTTGCAAGGTTGTCGTATAAGCTAAGGCCGGTAAAAAAGGCAGACAGCGCCACCAACGTCATCGAGGCGGCTGTGGATGCGTCTGTTTTGTCCATATTAAGTGCAAGATAGCCGTTCATTATCAGTTGACCCAGCGTGCAAATAAGACCGCCCACCAAAAAAGCAAGGGCGCAGTCTTTCCAAAGGGGCGATTTTGGCGCAAGCTCGCCCACTAGCTTGCTATATTCCTTTTCTGTCATAAGATCCCTCCGGACATAGTTTGCCCGAGTGGATAGCTTTTATGTAAAAAGCTATCCAATGATGTTTCCTGATGGAAATGATGTATTCCCATAGGGAATATGATATATTGCTGTCGCAATATGATGTATGCCGGTGGCATATTACGGTATCGCTGCGCGATAAATATAAACAGCGGACGAAATCGAAAGATATCGTCCGCACATTTATTTTTTCGAAGAAAATACATCATAGCGACAGCTGCATCATACACCGTCAGGTGTACATCATTGCTTTGCTAAGCAAAGCTACATCATTTGCGCAAGCGCATTTCTTGCTGCGTCCTGCTCAGCCCGCTTTTTGCTGCTGCCGGTGCCTTCCCCGGAGGGAACACCGTTAATGCAGACCTGCACCACAAATTCTTTATTGTGATCCGGGCCGGATTCTCTTACTAATTCGTAGGTAATAATCTGTCCCTTTTTCTGCTGAATAAGCTCCTGCAATGCGGTCTTATAGTCCACATTTTTTGCTTTTTCCGGGGTGGCGGACAGCACGAATTTATGGATAAACTCCTTGGCGGGGGCAAAACCACCGTCCAAGTAGATGGCGGCAATGATCGATTCCACCGCATCTGCCAAAATAGATGCCCGCTTGTTTCCACCGCTGATGGCTTCCCCGTGACCTAAGAGAAGATGTTCGCCCAAGCCCAGCTTTCTTGCAATGACCGCAAGACTGGTCTCACAGACCATATCTGCCCGCATACGGGATAGCTCACCCTCAGGCCGGTCGGGACAGGTGCGGTACAAATGCTCTGCAACCACCATTCCCAGCACCGAGTCGCCTAAAAACTCCAATCGCTCGTTGCTTCTAAGACTATTGTGGAACCGTTCGTTGGCGTAAGAGGAGTGAGAAAGGGCGTTTTCCAGCAGCGAAATGTCCCGGAAGCGGTAGCCGATGGCTTCCTCTAAGCGTTTCATTCTGCAGCCTCCAACTTTGCAAGACCTTCCGCAAGCTCAGCGGTGAAATCCCGCTCTGCGGCATCTGCAGCCTGCCGGATGGCATTCGTAAATGCCAGCTCATCGGAAGAGCCGTGGGCCTTGATAACCGGCTTCTTAATGCCGAGGAACTGGGTGCCGCCAATCTCCCGGTAGTCCATCAGCTTCATCACGTCATCTACACCGGGCTTGCACAGAAGATAACCGATTTTGCTCCAGAAATTCCTCTTGAAAATCTTATGCTTCATCAGGCTGCCCATATACATAGCCGTACCTTCGATGGACTTGAGCAGCACGTTGCCGCTAAAGCCGTCGCAAACCACCACATCTACACCGCCCAGCAGCGCATCTCTGCCCTCAATGTTGCCGATAAAGTTCAGAAGTCCCTTATTGTGGGCATCGGTCAGCAGGGCGTGGGCTTCCTTTTGCAGGGGCGTACCCTTGGAGTCCTCGGTGCCGATGTTAAGAAGACCTACTCTGGGATTTTCTACGCCAAGCTGATTTTTCGCAAACAGAGAGCCAATCAGGCCGAATTGGAGCAGAAATTCAGGGGTACATTCCGCATTTGCGCCGCAGTCCAAAAGGATGGTCTTGCCGCCTGCCTTATTGGGCATAGCAGGACCCATCGCGGCTCTGCGGATGCCCTTGACCCGCTTTACAATCAAAGTCGCGCCGGACAGCAGCGCACCGGTACTGCCGGCGGAAATGCAGGCATCACCGTCACCGTCGGCAAGCATCTTCAGGGCAACCATCATAGAAGCGCCCTTCTTCTGACGGACAACATTTGCCGGGTCATCGTGCATATCTACGACTTCCGTGGTATGGACGAGGGAAATATTCTCGGGCAGCTTGGTGTGTCCCTGCTCTTTGAGAATTTCCCAGATGGCATCGCTGTCACCCGCCAAGACGATCTCGTACTTTTTATCTGCATTCAGCGCACCTAAGACCGGTGCTTTCGGGGCGTGGTCACCGCCCATTGCGTCAAGAATGATCTTCATAAGTAAGACCCCTTTCTTCAGATACCCTTAGAAACCATCTTATCGATGATCTCGAGGGAACGGTTGGCAAGCGCCAAGTTTTTCTCGGCCTTTTTGCGGATTCGCTTCTCCAGCGGCGCAATCAGGCTGAAATTAATATTCATAGGCTGAAAATCCTCCACCCGGCTGTCGCTGATGTAAAGACCCAGCGCGCCGATGGCGGTCTCCTTGGGAAAATCGGGAGGTGTTTCGCCCTTTAGCCGGGCAGCCATTGCCACAGCCGCCAAATAGCCGGAGGCGGTGCTTTCCACGTAGCCCTCCACGCCGGTCATCTGTCCGGCAAAAGCCACCATCGGGTTACGACGGTCGGCATAGTACCGATCCAGCAGCCGGGGAGACTGCAAAAATGTATTTTGGTGCATCACACCGTAGCGGACAAATTCTGCGTTTTTGAGAGCGGGAATCATAGAAAAGACCCGCTTCTGCTCACCAAATTTCAGGTGGGTCTGGAAGCCAACCAAGTTAAAGACACTCTTTGCCGCATTGTCCTGCCGCAGCTGAACGACAGCGTAAGGCTCTTTTCCCGTAGCGGGGTCGATAAGGCCTACCGGCTTCAGGGGGCCAAAACGCAGCGTATCATAGCCACGACGACCCATTACCTCTACAGGCATACAGCCCTCGAAAACGTTCTTATCTTCAAAGCCGTGGACAGGTGCTTCCTCTGCAGAAATCAGCGCTTCTAAAAAAGCGTCGTATTCTTCCTTGTTCATCGCGCAGTTGATATAGTCCGGCGTGCCTCGGTCATAGCGGGATTGCCACCAAGCCTTTTCCATATCGATGGAGTCAGCGGTCACCAGAGGCGCGGCGGCATCGAAGAAATGGAGATAGCTTTCCCCAAAGTACTTGCCAATGGCCTCTGACATAGCATCAGAGGTCAGCGGTCCTGTGGCAATAATCACCGGGCCTTCCGGCACTTCGGTAATTTCCTCGGAAAAAACGGTGATATTTGGATGATTTCGAATTTTTTCCGTGACTAAATCGGAAAAACCCTGCCGGTCTACTGCCAAGCATCCGCCGGCTTCCACCCGTGTTTCCTCTGCACAGCGAAGGATCAAACTGCCGCAGCGGCGCAATTCTTCCTTCAAAAGACCTACCGCATTCTCCAGCCGGTCACCCCGGAGAGAATTGGAGCAGACCAATTCTGCAAAGGTATCCGCGTGATGGGCAGGGGAGCGCTTAATAGGCTTCATCTCATAAAGAGAGACAGAAAAACCGCGGTTTGCCAGCTGCCACGCCGCTTCACAGCCGGCAAGACCGGCGCCGATTACTTTCACATCGGTCATTTTTTCTTTCCTCCGGCAGCTTTCTTTGTCTTCTTGGGGGCTTCATTATCCTTTTCCTCGCCCTTCTTATAGTAGCCCCGCTTATCCTCGGGCAGGAAGTTTTCGCATTTTTCGTTAATGCAGAAGGGCTTCATTCTGCCTTTGCCGGACTTTTTAAACATGGTCTGTCCGCAGACCGGGCAGTCGTTTGCTGTGGGCACGTCCCAAGTCATAAAGCCGCACTCTGCGCCCTTTTGGCAGGCGTAGTAGGCGTAGCCCCGCTTACTCTTGCGCTTCAGGATGGTATCGCCGCACTTGGGGCAGCGACCGGGCATTTTTTCTACGATGGGCTTGGTGTTCTTGCATTCGGGGAAACCGGGGCAGGCAAGGAACTTGCCGAAACGGCCTACTTTCACCACCATATTCCGTCCGCAGACCTCGCAAATTTCCTCGGAGACCTCGTCCGGCACTTTGAGCCGGGTGCCTTGCAGGGCTTCCTCGGCATCTACCATTTCCTTATGGAAATCCTTATAGAACTCACTTAGCAGCGCTTTCCAGTTCTGTTTACCGGCTTCTACCTCATCGAGTCTTGCTTCCATACCGGCGGTAAATTCTACGTCGATAATATCGTGGAAATGCTCCATCATAAGACCGGTAACCACCTCACCGAGGGCGGTGGGATAGAGTTTCTTTTCGGTCTTTTGCACATATTCCCGCTCCTGGATAGTGGAGACAATACCTGCATAGGTAGAGGGGCGGCCAACGCCCTGTTCTTCCATGGCTTTGACAAGGGTGGCTTCCGTGTACCGGGCGGGAGGCTGGGTAAAGTGCTGGGCGAGGCGCAGGTCTGTGGCGGTGGCTTCATCGCCGGGCTTTAGCTCCGGGAGCGGAGAGCCAACAGCCTCCTCGTCGTCATCCCGACCTTCCTCATAAAGGGCCATAAAGCCTGCAAATTTCAGGCTCTGGTGGGAGGAGCGGAAAATGTGACAACCGCATTCGGTTTCGATAGAGAAGGTATCATAAAGGGCGTTTGCCATCTGAGAAGCCAAAAAACGGCTCCAAATCAGCTTATAAAGCCGGTATTGCTCCCGTGTCAGGGCATCCTTGATGATTTCGGGGTCTAATTCTACGTGGGTGGGGCGAATGGCTTCGTGGGCATCCTGAATGCCGGATTTCCCCTTAAAGACGTGGTGCTTGCCGTAATAATAGGCTTTGCCGTACCGATTGCAAATAAACTGGGCGGCTTCGTCCATGGCCTCATTGCTCAGGCGCAGAGAGTCGGTACGCATATAGGTAATAAGACCGGTGGTGCCTGCGCCGGGTACATCCACGCCTTCATAAAGCTGCTGGGCGATGGACATGGTGCGGCTGGGGGTCATATTCAGCTTCCGGGAAGCCTCCTGTTGGAGCGTGGAGGTGGTAAAGGGTGGGGCGGCAGAGCGCTTCTTCTCGCTGTGCTTCACATCCTTAACGGTAAAGACTTTGCCGTCCACATCGTTTTTGACCGCCAAAGCTTCCGCCTCGTTTTTCAGCTCCCGCTTTTTGGGACTGCCGTAATAAGTGGCGGTAAATGCGCCATCCTTTCCTATACATTGCAGGTCTGCGTCAAAGGTCCAGTATTCCTGGGGTACGAAGGCGCGAATTTCATTTTCCCGGTCTACCACAAGACGGGTTGCAACAGATTGTACACGGCCTGCGCTTAAGCCCCGGCGGACTTTTTTCCACAGCAGGGGAGAAAGCTGATAGCCAACGATCCGGTCCAGTACCCGGCGGGCCTGCTGGGCATCGACCAGGTCATAGTCAATATCCCGGGGGGCGGCAATGGAGGCTTGCACGACCTTTTGGGTAATTTCGTTAAAGGTGACACGGCGAATTTTTTCGTCGGGCAGACCAAGGAGTTCTTTGAGATGCCAGGAAATGGCCTCACCTTCGCGGTCGGGGTCCGTTGCGAGATAGACAGCATCTGCGCCCGCAGAGAGTTTTTTTAGTTCGGAAATGGTCTCTCCTTTGCCGGAAAGGGGCAGATACTGGGGGATAAAACCGCCCTCAATGTCCACGCCCATAGTGCTCTTGGGCAGGTCGCGCAGGTGACCCATACTGGCGCGGACGGTATAGTCCGGCCCTAAATATTTACCGATGGTTTTTGCTTTGGAGGGAGACTCCACAATAACGAGATAGGATGCTTTTGCCATTTTTTCCTCCGATGATGTTATTTAAGGGAAACTAAGCCGCCGGGGTGGTTTTGGATAAAGCCCCGGATGGCCAGCATTGTGAGAATGGATAGTACTTTTTGCGAGGGAATCCCGGTTTCCGCGATGATTTCATCCACAGGCCGGGGTGCTTTGGTTAAACACTGGAGTACAGCCTTTTCCTGCTCACCGAGCGCGGAAAGGTCAGGTTCTATGACACTATAAGAGGATTTTTCTTCCTTGTCAACGGGAATTTTCTTGGGCTGCGCTTTCTTTTTCTCAGGAACGGTAACGGGAGATGCTACTGCCAGAGTATCCGATTCCCGGCAGAAAGGCTTCGGGGGATCTGCTTTTCGTACTTTATCCGGATAGAGGGAACTATATTCTTTTATCACGTCCCAACCGCTGAGGGCTGCCATTGCGCGATCCTGTAGCAGGGCATTACTGCCGGCGCAGACAGGCAAACCGATATTGCCGGGGACAACAAATACATCCCGTCCTTGCTCCAGGGCGGAATCAGCGGTAATCAGCGCGCCGCTTCTTGCAGGGGCTTCTATCACAAGCACACCGTCGCTCAGGCCGCTGAGCACCCGGTTGCGTGCTGGGAAATTCCAGCGGTAGTGGGGTGTTCCCGGAGGATATTGGGAGATGAGACAGCCCTGAAATGCAATTTGGGTAAACAGATCGGTGTTGGATTTTGGATAGATTACATCCAGACCGCCTGCCAGTACCGCAACAATGGGCTTCGTGTCGGTCAGTGCGCCGGTAAATGCCATCGTGTCGATGCCGGCCGCACCACCGGAGAGAACGATACCGCCGCAGGCGGTAATCTCAGCGCCCATACGGTAGGCGACTGACATACCATAGGGACTTGCTTTCCGAGTACCTACAATGGCGATGGCGGGATTGTTGTCCAAATCCGGAAGCGTGCCTTTTATATAGAGGACAATGGGCGCGTCTTTGGTGTTTCGCAATCCTGTGGGATAGTCCTTGTCTTGCAGGGTTAGAAGGTGGATGTTCTTTTCAAAGCACATACGCAGGATATGCTCTGCTTTGGAAAGCTCTTTATTCTGCAAGGCCTTTACAATGCTCTCCGTGATGTCCGGGATTTCTGCAAATGCCTCTGCCCGGGCGTGATACAGCTCCTCCGGGTCATTAAAGTACTGCAAAAGGATATGCTTTTGCCAAAGGGGGATTTCTTCAATTTCTGCAAACCATACCCAGTAAAGCAGCATTTTTGCACCTTCTCTTTATTCTTTATCGTTTTTCATCTGCCACATAACAATGGATGCGGCAATGGCGGCATTTAAGGATTCACAGCGGGGATTCATCGGGATAATGAGATACTTGGTGCAGGCATCCATAACGGTCTTACTGACACCTTGTCCCTCGCTGCCGATGACGACCGCCATTTGGGAAACGGGGGCGGTGCGGAGGTCTGCGGCATCCTCCCGCAGCGCGGTGACCGCCAAGGGGATATTTGCCTTTTCGCAGGCAGCTTTTACGGTCTCAAAGTCCGCTTCCATTACCGGGGTGCGGAAGATAGCGCCCATAGAGGAGCGCACCACCTTGTGGCTGTAGGGGTCAGCGCAGCCGGGCAGCAGCACCACCGGCACATCAAGGGCATCGGCGGTCCGTAAGATTGCACCCAAGTTACCGGGATCTTGAATGCCATCCAAGAGCAGCATACCGGGCTGAGGAATAAATTCCGTCTTTTCCGGCAGGCGGCAGAGAAACAGCGCGCCTTGGGGGGTGGACATAGGGGAGATATATTCCATGATCTCCGCAGGAACGACCACCTGGCGGACATTTTCCGGCAGGGTAAGGGCGATATTTTCGGTGTGAATAACGGTGGTAAGCTGTCCGTCCCAGCGAATCGCCTCTTCTAAAAGCTTTGTGCCGTCCGAGACGAAAAGACCGCTATTTTCTCGCTCCTTGCGGGAACTGAGCAGCCGCCGCACCTGCTGAATGAGGGGATTTTTTCGGGAAGAGATATATTCCGTCTGTGTTTTCATAGAAAACCTCAATTGTTATTTTAATGATATACAATATAATATAACAATTCTTTCCCAATTTGCAAGAGGGAAAAATAATTCCTGTTTTACAAGTGGGGAAATGTGTGCTATACTAAGAAAAAAACTTGGAGGTGCGCCATGGATGCCTATTCCCGGACTCGGCTGCTTTTGGGTAGCGAAGGTATGGAGAAACTGAAAAATGCCCACGTGGCAGTCTTTGGTCTTGGCGGCGTGGGCGGCTATGTGGTGGAAGCGCTGGCGCGGTGCGGTGTGGGAACGTTGGAGCTTGTTGACCACGATACTGTGAGCCTTTCTAATATCAACCGCCAAATCCTTGCTACCCGGGAGACCGTGGGAATGGAGAAGTCTGAGGCGGCAAGATTGCGTGTGCAGGCCATCGATCCGGAAATTAAGGTCATTGCCCGGCATCAGTTTTTCGGGCCGGACACCAAGGCGGAATTTGATTTTTCAAAGTATACCTATGTGGTGGATGCCATCGACACGGTGACGGGAAAGTTAGCGCTGGTGCAGGCGGCAAGAGAAGTGAATGTTCCTATTCTCTGCTGCCTTGGTACGGGCAATAAGTTAGACCCTACTGCCTTCCGGATTGGAGACATCTACGAAACAAGCGTCTGCCCCTTGGCGCGGATTATGCGAAAAGAATGCCGAAAGCGGGGCATCGAAAAATTAAAGGTGCTTTATTCTTTGGAAGAGCCAATTAAGCCGGAGATTTTACCCGACGATCCTGTTTTGCAGGAGTTGCCGGGGGGCAGAAATGCGCTGCCCGGGTCTGTCGCTTTTGTGCCTGCGGCGGCAGGTCTTATCATCGCCGGTCAGGTCATCCGGGACATTACAGGAAAATAAAAATGCTGTACCGTCTGCAGACGGTACTGCGTTTTTGTTTCTTAGCCTTCGAAGTCCTTATCTTCTGCCTCGGGAGCAGCCTCGATTTCCTCGACTTCTTCTGCCTCACAGCAGCAGTCGCACTCGCAAGCTTCCTCGCAGCAGCATTCGCACTCGCAGCCTTCGTCGCAGCAGCAGTCGCAGGGGCAGTCGTCACAATCGTCCTCGCACTGGCAATCGTCACAATCGTCCTCGCAGCAGCAGGGACACTTGCCCAGCAGCTTCTTTGCCCAAGCAACGATCTTGTCACCGTAGGTAGCGATTACATAGACGATACCGGCCACAGCGGCAAGGGCGGCAACAATCTTCATAATGGTAGAAAATACTTTCATAGGAAACCCTCCATTCATTTTTTTCTAATTTCAGTATAACCAATGAATATGAAAAAAGCAATAGAAATTTCGTGAACATTCTATGACGTATAGCCGAAAAGTCCCCGGACGCTGGCTTCGCCGGAGGCAATGATTGCCTGCGTACCATCGGGATAGCGTACCAGCAGACCGCCGTCATCTGTAAGGTCAAGGGCAAACGCCTCCCTTTGTTCCTCACCGCGAATGAGCAGAACCTCTTTATTCAGGGTGACACACCCGGTGCGATAAGCCTCCATAATGTCACTTTTTCGGGCGATAACCCCCTGATATTGCGCGTTTATTTCTGCCAGCAGGGCGGAAGCCAATACGGCGGGAGAGATTTCCCGTCCGGTTTCCCGCTCCAGCGTGGTGGCAATCTCGGAAAGATCGGGAGCAATATCATCCTTACAATTGATGCCAATGCCCACCAGAGCGTAGTCCACAAAGCCGCCGGGCAGCAGGGACATCTCCACTAAAATGCCGCCCACCTTTTTGGTGCCGATGACTAAATCGTTGATCCATTTCAGTCCCGGGCGGATGTCGGAGACGGCAAAAACCGCATTTGCGGCGGCAACACCCACAGCGCAGGTCAAATGCATCAATTCTTCGGCCCTGCATTTCGGCCTGAGGAGGACCGTCATATAAAGACCGCCCTCGGGGGAGTGGAAGCTGCGCCCCATCCGTCCGCGACCACCAGTTTGGCGTTTTGCAATGACGGCTGCGCCCTCGGGCGCGCCATTTTTCGCCAAGGCTTTGCAGTAGGTATTGGTGGAGTCCACCTCTTCTAAATAATATACCGACTCCCCCCAGGTGTAGTCCGGGGGGAGCAGGGAGACAATTTCTTTTTTCATCAGTCAATATCCTGAACGACCTCTTCGGGAGGCATATCGAGAATTTCGGGGTTGCGGAGCAGCCGCTTATAGTATTTAAAGAAGGTGGCGTAGTAGAAGCCGTCGCAAATACGTTCGTCCAGTACAAACTTTACATCCACATACTTGCGCTGCACCACGGTGCCGTCCTCCTGCGTCTCCAACGCTTTCCGTTTCGCGCCAAATGCGCCGAAGGCGGGAATGTTGCCGAAGTCATAGAGATGGTGGTAGATGGGCTGGATACCGAGGCTGCCCATAGAGGTAAAGAACAGGCTTCCGTGGAAGGGACTCAGTTCCAGCAGGAACTTGGGCAGCAGACCAAAGTAGTCCATTAGTTTCAGCAGCCACACCACGAATTTTAGCAGCAAACCGGGGATCAGGTTAAAGTACTGAATAAGGCTGTCTAAGCTGGAGTCCAGCTCTTGGGTGCGTTTTACATCAGCAACCGCTGCATTGAGCTTGTGGTAGACATCCTCTGCAGTGTCGTGGGGATTGAGGTGAACTTTAATAGAAGTATCAGGGGAGTCCACTGTCATTTCTTTTTTGATGACCATACAGTACTGAATGTCCTCACCGCGGGAGAAGACCTTCTGTCCGGCAATGAAGCGGTTGAGCTGAGGATACTTGGCAACGCCACGGACATAGGCGGCAAGCAGTACGTGGGTGATACCGAAATCAGTAAGACCTTCCCGGCGCTTCTGGCGGATATAGCGGTCAATGTGGGTAATCTCGATGGATTCCTCAAAGAGGTTGGAGCAGATATTCCGCTCCCACTGGAAGTACATCGTAATCTGCGCCATCGGAGCGAGGGTGCGGATCTTGCGGCCATCGATCCGGTCGCCCCAAGTGGGATGGTACTCACCGGCGGGATGAACCCGGATGGCGAAAATAGTAAACAGCAGACCGAGGGTCACCAGTGCATCAGGCAAAAGTGTCCGGATGTCGCCGGTAAACAGAACATTCCGTTCCAAATAGATCTCGACTGCCAGCGGGAAGGAAACCTGCAGCATCAGCATAAGAATAAATTTCTCTCTGCCGCTGGTGACCCGAAGATAGCAGAAGGCAATAAAGATCAGAACGATGGCATAAAGCGCGGTGATTAAAAGACCGAGGTGGTAGCTTGCGAAATTGAAAACGTAGTAGGCCATTAGCATCCAGAAGGGAATCGCGGTCTTATAAAACCGCTCTTTTCCGCTTGCAATGCAGATGATGGCGTAGAGTAGACCGGCTGCGATTGGCAGAACGATTTGGCGCCACACTTGAAGCTCTTCATCGGGTCCTTTCATACCGATGAGAACAATGCGGGCCACTGCCGAGCAAATCATACACAGGGCCATCAACCAGGTCAGCGCGTTTTTCCGGCTGACAAAAAAATGAGCTCTTCTTTCCATAACAAGGGTAGTATAACAGAAAAACCGACATTTGGCAAGAAAAAAGAAAATCGACGTATTGAGCGTCGATTTTCTTACGGTCGGTGCAGGAGATTGCAACGGATGACAAGGCTGTCCCCGCAATGACAAGGGGATGGTGAATTTTATATTTACGGAGGGTATTTTTTGTGATATAATGGGGAAAAATAGGAGGTGCGGTTATGGAAATTCGTTTTGCAAAACCGGAAGATGCGCTGCAGATACTAGCCCTTTTGGAGGAGATTGGACAGGTGCATTATCATATTCGCCCGGATATATTCCAAGCAAACGCCCAAAAGTACGGCGCGTCCCAAGTCCTTGCCCGGATGGCAAATCCCGAGACCCCCACGTTCGTTGCGGTGGAAGAAGATAAGGTGCTGGGTTACAGCTTCTGCGAGCTGAAAAAATTTGACAGGCATCCCGTAATGGCAGACCGCAAAGAGCTGTTTTTGGAGGATTTGTGTGTGGCAGGCGATGCCAGGCGGATGGGCGTGGGCAAGGCGCTGTATAACTTTGTTTGCGCTTATGCCAAAAAGGCAGGGTGCTATAACCTGACGCTCCACGTTTGGAGCGATAACGTTGGCGCGGTGAAATTCTACGAGGAAATGGGAATGAAACCCCAGCGGTACATTATGGAGACCATTTTGGAGGAAAAGTAATGCTCGAAAAAAACGGCATTTATGAAGCGGTCATCTGCGACTATACGGCAGAAGGACAGGGGATTGCCAAAATTGAAGGCTGCGCTGTCTTTGTACCCAATGCCATTCGGGGCGAGAAATGCAATATCCGCATCGAGAAGGTGGGAAAAACCTGGGCAGCCGGTAAAATTACAGAGATTTTAGAAAAATCCCCCCATAGAGTGAATCGGGAGTGTCCGGTGGCAAAGCTCTGCGGCGGCTGCGATTTTTGGCATATGGATTATGAGGAAGAAACTGCTCTGAAGGCAGAGCGTGTCCGTCAGGCGTTAAACCGCATCGGCGGCGAAAGCTTTGAAAGTATACCAATTTTGTCCGCGCCCTCGTGCTACGGCTACCGCAATAAGGCGCAGTACCCGGTGTCTGTCAAAAAGGGCAAGGCCTATGCCGGCTTCTTTCGGGCAGGTACCCATCAGGTGGTGGAAAACGAGAAGTGCCTGATTTTGCCCCCGGAGATGGATGTGGTCAAGGACTTGGTGGTTGATTATGTAAACCAATATCGGGTGACTGTCTACGATGAGACCACCGGAAAGGGCCTTTTGCGGCATATTTATGTCCGTCGCGGCGCGGTGTCAAAAGAGGTTTTGGTCTGTCTCGCAGTCAATGGCAGGAGTTTACCTCGGGCAGAAGCACTGATTGAAAGGTTAAAAAAAGTACCCGGGTTTGCCACCTTGGTGCTGTCCGTCAATACCAAAAAGGGAAATACGGTTTTGGGCGATGAATTTATCACCCTCTACGGCCCAGGATATATTGAGGATACCCTCTGCGGCCTTACATTCCGTCTGTCGCCCCGGTCGTTCTATCAGGTCAATCACCATCAGGCCCAGCGGCTTTATGATGCGGCAATTAGCCAAGCGGAAATTACCAAAGCGGACACAGTTTTAGACCTTTACTGCGGGGTGGGCACAATCACTCTTGCGATGGCAAAGGCGGCAGGCAGAGTCATCGGCGTGGAGGTGGTGGAGCAGGCCGTGCAGGATGCCCGGGAAAATGCGCTCCGCAACGGCATCGAAAACGCAGAATTTATCTGCGGTGACGCAGGCAAGGCGGCCTTAGAATTGGAAGAAAAAGGCATCCGGGCAGATGTGGTCGTGGTCGACCCGCCCAGAAAGGGCTTAAATGCCGATGCCATCGAAGCGCTGTGCCGCTTCGCCCCCCGGAGAATCGTCTATGTCTCCTGCGACCCGGCGACGCTGGCGCGAGACATCGCCTTGCTAAAAGACCGTGGCTACGCCGTAAAAAACGCTCAAGCGGCAGATTTATTCCCAAGGTGCGCGCATGTAGAATCCGTTGTTTGTTTAAGTAGGAAACAAGTCAGCGACTATCTGCGAATCTCCGTTAATACTGCAGACCTGGAAACCGATGCGGGTGTTGTCTATAACAATGACGATATTAAACAGTATATCGAGGATAAGTACGGCTTCAAAGTTCACTCTGCATATATCGGGCAAGTACGGGAGAAGCTGGGCATCCACCAGCACGAAAATTACAATGACAGCCACACAAGTCCCCGCAAGCCAACTGTCTGCCCCGCAGAAAAAGAAGCTGCGATCATCGACGCATTAAAACATTTCAAACTAATCTAATAAAAGCACACAGACGCCTCCATCACGGAGGCGGCTGTTATTTTCTGTTCGACAAATTGGAATTTACTTACTGCAATACACCGCAATTGCTTCACAGATAAACGCAGCAGTACCGTCAGCGTGCTTATCAATGTTGTTCATAAAGCGCTCGTCCGCTACATACATCTGACCGAGACTTGCCAGTATTTCGTTTGTACAAAGATAGTAATTCTCGGTGATATGGTTCTGCAGCATTTTTACAAGGTTTTGTGCTTCAGTGGAATCAGGACTTTCGTCCTTTCTCATGCAGAGTGCAAAC
>JAZOMT010000013.1:0-17419 GCA_045654085.1 Faecousia sp.
ATCCTTTCCCCCGGGGAAGAAAGTACGCAAAGACCCGCCGGGACCCTCCCGTAGGGTCCCCGGACTCTCCAGAGGGCTTAAGAGGCTTACGCCCCTTAAGAACCCCCGGCGCGGTGGTGGGGATTGTAGGGGCGGGGGGGATGGGGTTTTTTTGGAAAAGAAAAAAATGAGGGTGTTTTTTACGAGGGGCGGAAAGTGTAGACGCCGTGCGGGTTTTCGGCGTTTTTGGGGAAATGAAAATGGGAAAAAAATGGGAAGACTTTTTCGGAAAAGTATGATACAATAGTATCGTGGATGGTTGGAGTTGATAGTTGATAGTTGACAGTTGATAGTTGATAGTTGAGGTGTCCGCAAGCGGACGAATGAAATCATCGCGTAGCGATACCACAATTGTCAATTAACGAAACTGCGTGCCGGGAGATTGCCACGGACGGCAGAGCCGTCCTCGCAATGACAACCGAGATAGGAAAGGGTGAGGTTTTGGGAAGGCATAAGAAGATTTCAAAAGAGAATATCTTAAACGAATTGGTTGCTGTGGGCTTTGCTCGGGTGACCAATTATTTATTTGTGGAGAATGGCGAGATTGTTCTCAAGGACGGTAAAAAGCTCACCCCCAACGAGGCGGCAGCTATCTGTCAGATTGAAAAGACCGCCTCCGGGGTGAAGGTCAAATTCTACGACAAACTAAAGGCCTTGGAGCTGCTGGGAAAAAGCGTGGGGCTGTTCGGTGGGGCGACCCTTTCCGATGATAACGCCCCGGGTCTTATGGAGGCGGTGCTTTCCGCAACGAGGGAGGAGGTAGACGATGACCTTCAGCAAAAAACAGATGCTTGCGCTGACTTGGTGGAACAGACCCAAATTCCGGGATTATGATGCCATTATCTGCGACGGGGCGGTGCGCTCCGGCAAGACCTACTGCTTGGTGGGCGGCTTTTTCCTTTGGTCCATGGCGACCTTTGACCGGCAGGTTTTTGGCATCTGCGGAAAGAGCGTTTCCGCCATCAGGCGAAATATCATTCTCCAGCTTCCCGGTTGGCTGGGCCGGCAGTTTGCCATCACCGAGCATCGGGGCGAGAATAAGCTCACCGTGCGCCTTGGGGAGAAAGAAAATACATATTACCTCTTTGGCGGCCAGGATGAAAGCTCCTATATGTCGGTCCAGGGCATCACCCTGGCGGGGGCGCTTTTGGATGAAGTGGCGCTGATGCCCCGGTCTTTCGTGGAGCAGGCCTGCGCCCGCTGCTCTGTGACCGGAAGCAAAATGTGGTTTAGCTGTAACCCGGCTGGGCCGGAGCATTGGTTTTACAAGGAGTGGATTTGCCGGGCGAAAGAGAAAAACGCGCTGCATCTCCACTTTACAATGGAAGATAACCCCGGCTTGGACGGCGCCATCCGCTTGCGGTATGAGCGCCTCTACCGGGGTGTTTTTTATGACCGCTACGTGCGGGGTATCTGGTGCGCGGCAGAGGGGCTTATTTACGAGTTTCGTCCGGAGAAGCACATTACGAAGGAGATTCCCGAGGGGCGGTACTACATTTCTGTGGACTACGGTACGGTGAACCCTTTTTCCGCCGGTCTTTGGTGCGTGGGGGGCGGTCGGGCGGTGCGTGTGCGGGAGTACTACTATAACGGCCGGGAGAAAGGAAGAAGTCTTACGGACGAGGAGTATTATCAGGCGATACTCCGCTTGGCAGGGGACAAGCCGGTACAGCAGATTATTGTGGACCCGTCAGCGGCTTCCTTTATCACCCTCATTCGGCGGTACGGCCATTTTTCCGTTCGGCGGGCGAAAAATCGGGTGTTGCCGGGAATTCAGACGGTGGCATCCCTGCTGGAGCGTGGGGTTTTACAGTTTACCGAGGAATGTAAGGACAGCATTCGGGAATTTTCGCTCTATGTTTGGGAGGAGGGGAAGGAAGCGCCGGTGAAGGAAAATGACCACGCAATGGATGATATCCGGTATTTTTGCAGCACCATTTTGGAAAGAAGGTTGTAGGGAATGCATTTATGCATTCCATATTGTGGAACGGATGAATCCGTTCCCTACAGCGTAGGGATGAAAATATTGAGAAATGAGGAGAATTTATGAGCATCTATCAGTATGAGGCCGCTTTTGGGGCGGCGGACAAGACCTCCCGGAAAATGCGGCAGGCAATGGAAAGCTGGGAGGAAATCTATTATGGCACGGGGGCGGGAGACCCCTGTCAGCGCATTGGGTACACGGTGGTCAGCAAGCTGGTGAGCGCCATTTTCGGCGAGTGTCAGACGCGTACCGACCCGGCGCTGCTGCCCCTTAGGGAGCTGGGGCGGGAAGCGATGCAGCGGCTGCTCAGCAGCGGTGAAGCTTACATTAAGCCCTGTCCGGAGGCAGGCGGCTTTGGTTTTACCCTTGTGCCAAGGCAGAATATCCTTGTTTTTGCGAGGGATGCCGCCGGCAAGCCCATCGACATCGGTATGGCGGAAAAGAGCATCTGGGGCAAGCACCATTTTACGCTCCTTGAACGGAGAACGGTGGAGGGCGGCAGGCTGACCATCCAAAATACCCTGTACCGTTCCGGGAACCAGGAGACGTTGGGAACGCCCGTATCCTTAAAGAGCCATCCGCTGTATGTAGGCCTGGCGGAAAAATACTGCTTCGATGAGCCGCTGGGTCTGGGGCTTGTGCAGATGAAAGTACCTATACTCAACTGTGTGGACGGGTCACCCGATGGGGTGGCTATTTTTGCGCCCGCCGTTCAGCTCATCCGCAACATTGACAAGAATGAGGAGCAGCTTTGCGGGGAATTTTCCCGGGGCGAGAGCCGGATTTTCGCTTCCGCTGACCTGATTGATAAGGAAAATGGCCTTGCTGACCATCTGTTCGTGGGACTGGATGAAAGTCCTGAGGAGGTGGGCATTACGGTCTATTCTCCCAAATTGCGGGAAGAATCCTTCCTCGCCCGGAAGCAGGAGTATCTGCGCAACGTCGAGAGCATCATCGGCCTGCGCCGGGGAATGCTCAGCGATGCCCAAGTCGAAGACCGTACTGCCACGGAGATTACCTCCAGCGCCGCAGATTTTAATTTGCTGGTCATCGCCTGTCAGCAGGTTTGGGAAACGGCGGTGAAGGAGACCGCTGGGCTGTGCGCGGTGCTTGCGGAAATGTACGGTCTTCCCAAGGTTAGCACGGAGGTGACCTTCGATTGGGGCAACGGCGTGCTTTTCGACGAGGACAAGACCTGGGAAGGGTATATGGAGATGGTGAAAGAGGGGCTTCTTGCCCCGGAGGTGGCGCTGGGCTGGCGGTTTAATATGCCTTTTGCGACGGAAGCGGAGCGGGCGGAGATACGGAGAAGGTATATGCAAATGTAAAAAGGCTTCCCCTTGAGGGGAAGCTGTCAAAAATCGCTGATTTTTGACTGATGAGGTGGAAAGGTTTTATGAACACCTCATCCGTCAGCCTGATCGGCTGACACCTTCTCCTCAAGGAGAAGGCTTTGTGGCGGAGGAAAATTTCGATGAAGCGACCATCGTAAAAAAGCGTAGAAGAAAGGAGTCAATATGAAGCGAGAATTTTTACAAGGTCTGTCGGTGGGGGAGATGCCACTTTCCAAGGAGGTCATCGATGCCATTATGGCAGAAAACGGCAGGGACATCCAGCGTGTCAAGGGCGAAGCGGCATCCCTGCTGGCGGAAAAAGAGACCTGGGAGGAGACCCTCCGGCAGCAGCGGGAAAGCCACGAAACGGCAATGCGGCAGCTTACATTTTCCCACCGTTTGGAAAATACCATCCGGGAGGCGAGGGGCAAAAATCAGAAAGCCATCTGCGCCCTGCTGGATATGGAGACCCTCCAAGCAGGTGACGAAAATGCACTTACAGAAGCCGTGGAAAAGCTGCGGGAAGAAGCCCCCTATCTCTTTGAAAGCAAGGAAACACCGCCCCTTTTCGCCCGGGGCACAGGGGCAGTAACGCCCCTTAGGGAAGAAGAGCCTGCCACCTTGGCGGGCGCACTGAAACAACGTTTTATGAAGGAAAGGAAGTAAAAACAAATGGCAATTACACTTATGGAAGCAAAGGTCGGTATGGCCGACAAGGTAGATCAGCAGGTCGTGGATATGTTCCGCCGCAGCAGCTTGCTGCTGGACAATATGGTCTTTGACAACGCCATCTCTCCCGGCACAGGCGGTAGCACCCTGACCTACGGCTACATCCAGCTCAAGTCCCCCTCCACCGCATCGGTCCGTACCGTAGGCGGCGAGTATACCCCCGGCGAGGCAAAGAAGGAAAAGAAGACCACCGGCGCGATTATTATGGGCGGTTCTTTCCAGATGGACCGTGTGCTGCAGAACACCGCCGGCGCTGCCGATGAGCTGGCGTTCCAGGCGGAACAGAAGATTAAGGCAACCGCAAACTATTTCCACAATCTGGTCATCAACGGCTCTGTAGGCAATGAGGAGGGCTATGTGGGCGGCACATTCGACGGCCTTAAGAAGCTGATTTCCGGCACGGCAAACGATATTACCTCAGAGGTTTCTCTCAAGACCTCCGAGGAGCTGGACAGCAACTACAACGCCTTCCTCGATGAGATGGACGGCTTCCTCAGCGTGCTGGACGGCAATCCCTCCATGCTCCTGATGAACCGGGCAATG
The DNA here is from genome assembly GCA_045654085.1 of Faecousia sp. Taxonomy (GTDB): domain Bacteria; phylum Bacillota; class Clostridia; order Oscillospirales; family Oscillospiraceae; genus Faecousia. The sequence goes on from JAZOMT010000013.1 coordinate 4,630, forward strand.
CTGGTGAAGCTTCGCGCCATCGCCCGCCGCGCCGGTTACTATGAGCGCAAGCAGGATGACTTTGGCCGCACCGTGGAGACCTACGCAGGCGTGCCTATGGTGGATATGGGTCAGTATTTTGATGGGGAAAAGATGTGCGATGTGGTGGAGACCAAGGACGGCAAGACCGCTATTTATGCCGTTTCCCTGGGTCTGGACGGCTTCCACGGCATTTCTCCCACCGGCACCGGCGTTATCCAGTCCTATATGCCCGATTTGTCTGCCCCCGGCGCGGTCAAGACCGGTGAGGTGGAGCTGGTGGCAGGCGTCGCGCTGAAAAACACCCTGAAGGCGGCAGTACTCCACGGCATCGCCATCGCCTAAATAGGAGGCGCTGCCAATGCTGGAGTTTGATTTTTATATAAATGAATACTTAGGCAGTGCCATTCCGGAAAGCGCGTTTTCCGCTGTGGCGGCCCGGGCGGAGGCAGCGCTTTCCAAAATGAAGCGTATTTACCGCGTGGACTGCCCCGGGGAGCTGTCGGAAAAAATGGCGCTGTGCGCCATGGCAGAGGTGATTTACAGCTTCGGTGACCGAAAGCCGGGGCTTTCTCAGGTGCGGATGGGGCAGATGAGCCTTTCCTACAGGGAGTCTGCATCAAAATCCCTCTCCCGGGAGCTACTAAATAAGGCCTCGGTGTATTTGGACCTGTACCGGGGGGTGACGGTGTGACAGACTATCCCCTGTGCAATCAAACGGTTACGCTATACCGAAAGGTGGGGGAGGAAATCCACCGCCACCTGTACCGGGACTGCTATTTGGAGAAAAAGGCTGTTTTGGTACGGGACAATTTCGGTACGTTCTTAAAATGGGAGTTTCTGCTGATTGTCCCCGGTGACCGGCAGGTGATGGCAGGCGACCGGGTGGTGGAAGGCGTGGGAAAGAACAAGGTGGTCTGGGAGGAACTGGGAAATGCCCCCACCGTCACCTACGCCAAGCCCTATTTTCTCGATGGCAGGATTTGCCATTGGGAAGCGGGGAGCAAAAATTAATAATTACAAATTACAAATTATAAATGCGCCATCGTAAGTGGGTGTAGGGAATGCATTTATGCATTCCACATCCAGTTAAGCAGCGTGGCGGAACGGATAAATCCGTTCCCTACGATGGGGAATGGAGCGGGCGAACACAGTTCACCCCTACGAAGCACCATCGAAGGAGGGTGTAGGGCGGGGCCTTGGTCCCGCCGTCGATAATGGATATTTTATTTCGGCGGGAATATACCCCCGCCCTACGAGGGGGACGGAATGGACAGTTGACAATTGTGCGGTGGGCGGGCGATTCGTGAATCGCCCCTACGAAGAGGACGGAGGAGAAATCGTGACAGAATTAGAAAAGATACGGGCGTTTTTGGTCAGCTATCCGGGTTGGGAGGCGGGGAAGCTGCTGTACATCGACCGGTGCGACGGGGGACAGCAGGGGCTTTTTCCCCAGGGCGTGGAGGAGATTGCCCGCCATACCGATGTGCTGGGCAATACCAAAATCCATTGCCGGCTGAAATTTATCCTTTACCGTTCTGCCGGTGAACGGGCGGAGGATGCCGCTTGGCTGCTGGGTTTCCAGAAATGGCTGGGGCAGATGAGCGCTCAGGGCAAAGCCCCCCAATTTGGCGACGCGCCCGGCCAGGAACGGCTGAAAGCGGAAAAAGGACATTTTGATAAGGCCCGGGGAAACGGCGGCCTTTATGCCGTGACCCTTACGGCAGAATTTGTGAAAATCTATGAGGAGGATGCAAATGGCGAAAATTGAAAGAAAGTATTTTGCCCATTTTTTAAATACCGCCAAGGCGGACGAGGCCAGCCTTTATGAGCGGTTGGGCAAAGATTTGGAGGAATATAAGGCGGAAATGAACGCCAAGGTGGAGCGCAGAACCAACATTCTCGGCAAGCAGTCCATCACCATTTCCGGCTATGAAAAGTCCGCGGCGGTGGATACCTACTACGCAGAGCCGGGGACTGGCCTGTATACGCGGCTGCAGGAAATCATTGATGACGGTCTCATTTTGGAGGACCTGAAAACCGATGTGGTGGAGGTAAAGCTCTGGGATATGCAGCAGGACGGCAGCTATCCTGCGGTGCGGGAGGAATGCTACATTGAGGTCACCGGCTACGGCGGCGACACAAGCGGCTATCAGATCCCCTTTACCCTCCACTTTACCGGCAATAAGGTAAAGGGCACTTTCCATCCCGGCACCAAGGCCTTTACCATCGCCTAAGGAGAAGCTATGGAGAAGCTTCAATTTGACAGCGGTGTGCGGGTTTTTCGGGTAAACGGGGGCGAAAAGCTGTGCTTTCACCCCGGTGACCCCAATCTCTACGCAAGACTACAGGCGGCGGCGGAAAAGCTGCCGGAAATTCAGAAAAATATGGCGGGCGCGGACGTTCCGCAGCTGCTGACACAGACGGACAGGCAGGTAAAGAAGCTGCTGAGTGAGGTGTTCCCCGGCAACGATATGGAGAAGATATTTGCCGGTGTCAATCTCCTTGCCCCCACCGCTACAGGCAAAACCGTCTTTGAGAATTTCATCGACGCCCTGATGCCCATTCTTACCCGGGGCGCAGAGGATTGCGCCAAAAGTCTTATGAAGGATGCCGGCGATGGAAAGTAGCTGGTATCTCCCCAAAACCGCAACAATCGGCGGGCAGGAATATAAAATCCGGTGCGATTTTCGGGAAATTCTCAACATTTTCTCCTATTTTGGCGACCCGAATCTGGCGGACGTGCTGAAATGGCAGATTGCCCTCTCCCTCTTTTATGAGGGAGAAATTCCCCCGCAGCACCGGGGCGAGGCGATGGCGTACCTTGCCGATTTCATCACCTGCGGGAAAAGGGAGGGGGGAAACAGCCCCAAGCTTCTGGACTGGGAGCAGGACAGCCAAATTATCATCGGGGAAGTGAACCGGGTGGCGGGCTGTGAAATTCGGGAAAAGGCATTTATCCATTGGTGGACCTTCCTTTCCTATTTCCACGCCATCGGGGAGGGACAGCTTTCCTTTCTCGTTTCCCTGCGGCAGAAGCGTCTTCGGGGCGAGAAGCTCACCGATTGGGAGGCGCGGTATTTCCGGGAAAACCGGGAGACGGTGGAGCTGAAGCCCAAGTATTCCCGGGAAGAAGCTGAAGAGAGGGAGGAGCTTCTCCGGCTTTTATCCTGAAATAAAAAATGTAGGGGGCGGCGCCTTCGACGCCCCGGGGGAGGTCATACTTTCTCTCCGGCGAGAAAGTATGCAAAGAGCCGCCGGGAACCTCCCGTATGGTTCCCGGACTCTCCAGACGGCTTAAGGGGAGCGACCCGACCGCTGCCGGTGGCAGGGGGAGGGAGGGGAGCGAGTGGCAGCGGTCAGCGAGGGACGAAGGTCGAATGACCGAGGACATTCGCTGGGAACCGCAACAGGAAGAGCCCCTTAAGAATCCCCGGCGCGGTGGTGGAGATTGTAGGGCGGGGCCTTGGTCCCGCCGCCGAGTATAACCGCACCGAAACGGCGGGGGCTTGCTCCCGCCCTACGACCGTTTACGAGAGTGCGATACATAAAAGAAAGGCAGGTGGAAATTTGAAACAAGTCATTGAATTTGATGTCATCCCGATGGAGGATGTCATCGACAATACAAAAGCCCTTGCTACCGCCATCGCGGCGGTGGGTCTGGCGCTGAACCGGGTGCTGGGCAAGATTACCAACACGGTGCAGACTGTCCACCGGGATACCAGAAAGACCTTGGCAGGCTTCGATAAGCTCCAAAAATTGGGCACTTGGCAGACCGGTACGGTCATCACCGAGACCCAACGGGAAGAAATTACCGGTATGGAGCAGATCGTAAATAAAATTGCCGCCACCTTAAATGGCGCGGTGGGCAATTTCGGTACGACCGTGGCAGAAAAACTAAAAGAATTTACCGACTGGAGCGCAGGCGGCATTCTCCGGGGTTTGGGGGAGATCCTCACCGGTGTGGGCGCGGTGCAGGCGCTCCTAAGAGGAGATTTGTCCATGGCGCTGTGGCTGGGACTGGCCAATAGCGCCTTCAAAGCCGCAGGAGACCAGATGGGGTCTTTTGTAGGCATTCTCGCCAATGTGGCAAAGGCCTTTTCCGGCGTTGGCTCTGTATCCAGCCGGGTGTGGAGCGGCATCAGCGCGGTTTGGGGCGGTGTGGCGCTTTGGTTTTCCAAAATGCTGCTGGACCCCTTAGGCAGCGGCTTTAAAGTCACCGCTAATGTAATCATCGGTATTTTTAACACCCTGATGGCGGTGATGACCACAGCGGGCAACAACTTATCGTCTATCTTTAATAAGCTGTCCTTTAAAATCCCCGACTGGGTGCCCGGCATCGGCGGCAAGAGCTTTGGTCTTTCGCTGCCCAGCTTCTTATCGCCCAAAATTCCCTTTTTGGCCCAAGGCGCGGTGCTGCCGGCAAATAAGCCCTTTTTAGCCATGGTGGGCGACCAAAAGCACGGCACCAACATCGAAGCGCCTCTTGCCACCATTCAGGAGGCGGTGGCTCTTACCATGGAGGACCACACAAACGCCTTGCTCTCCGGCTTGGAGGCTTCCGTGGGCATCCAAAGGGAGATTTTGGAGGCGGTACTGGGTATCCGCATCGGAGACGAGACCATTGCCCGGGCCAGCGAGCGGTACTATCGGAAAATGGCCATGGCAGGCGGGAGAAATTAAAAATTACAAATTACGAATTACGAATTGCACCGTCAGGGGAGATTGTAGGGGCGCATCACGATGCGCCCGTGGGTGCGGTATTGCGGGCGATTCGTGAATCGCCCCTACGGCGCTATCGAAGGAGGGTGTAGGGCGGGGCCTTGGTCCCGCCGCCGATAATGCGCGTTTTATTTCGGCGGGAGTAAACCCCCGCCCTACGATATCAAGAAAGCAAAGGAAGGAATCTATGAATGAAATAAGCTATTTATATGCCATTGACGGAAAGTTTTTACTGACCCCGGATGCGGGGGTGCAGATGACCTTTTCAGACCTGGATGACGGGGAATCGGGACGGGATGAAAGCGGCTATATGCACCGAAAGGTACTGCGCCGGGGGGTCAAAAAGTGGCAGTTTTTGTACAGCGCGCTTTCCCAGGAGGAGTACCGCTATATGCGCGGTGTTCTGGACTGTGGCGGTACGTTTTCGTTTTCCTATCCCGACCCTGATGCACCGGCAGAGACAAAAAGCTGTACCGCTTATCTTTCTGAATACGGCATCACGTGGCAGTCGGCAAAAAGCGGGCTGTACCGCAATTTGAAATTTGATGTCATCGAGTGTTAGGAGGAAAAATGCACAAGATTATTCTATCTGACGGCAGGGAAATTTCCTCCGGCGCGGAAGGGGCGGCCATCCGGCGCCTTACGGTGACGAGAAGCGTTTGCGCCGAGGAAGAACTGACCTTGGGCGCGGTCTGCGCGGCGGTGGCAGAACTGGAACTGATGGACACGGGAGGCGCTTGCCCCCTGAAGGCCGGGGAGGAATTTACCCTCTGGCGGGATGGAGAAAGGCTGGGCGTTTTCACCGTGGAGACGCCCAAACGGCTGTCTTCCACCCGGTTTTCCGTCACCGCCTATGACCCGGTGGCCAAACTGGATAAGAATTTGGACGGCTGGCTGGAAAGCCTTACAGGCTGGCCCTATCCTATGGAGGATTTCGCCCGGATGGTCTGCGCGCAGTGCGGTTTGACCCTCTGCGAAGAACATATCCCGGGGGGCATCCAGCCTGTCCCCGCCATTCGGGGTACGGGCATTACCGGCAGGCGGCTGATGGGCTATGTGGGAGAGGCGGCAGGCTGTTTCCTCCGGGCAAAGCCCACAGGCGAGCTGGAATTTGCCTGGTACACCCCCACGGAAAAAACAATCGGCACAGAGCAGTGTCCTATTTTTGGCGGGACATTCCAATATGCGGATTACGAAACCGCCAAAATCAGCGGTATCCAAATCCGCAAAGAGCCTACGGATGTGGGGCTTATCTACCCGGAGAGTGCCGGGGAGAACGCCTATGTGATTGAGGGCAACCCCATCTTAACCGGCGGCGAGGGGGATTTGGAGACGGCCCAGCGGCTTTATTCCCGGCTTGGGGACATTACCTATCGTCCCTTTTCTGCGGAAGTGCCGGTTGGGTTGTTCCGGCCGGGGGAGCTGGTGACCGTTGCCACAGCCGGGGGAAAGAAATTTTCTTCCCTCATTATGACGGTGGAAAGTAAAGGCAGCCGGGACAAAATTTCCAGTACCGGCAGCCAAAACCGGGAAAGCGTCAGCGCCCAAATGGATTTTAGCCTATCCTCTCTCGCGGGGAAGATTATGACGCTCCAAACCGACCTCAACGGCATCCGGGCGGAAAATAAGGATGGAGACGGAAAAACCGCCGCCCTCCGGCTTACCGTTGACAGCCTCCGGGCAGAGGTCTCCCGTCAGGAGGGCGTTACCGACAACCTAAAAAGGATGCTCACCCAAATGGAGCAGACTGCCGAAAGCCTTAAAATCGACGTACAGACCGTCAAGGAGACAGGGGCGGGCAAGGTCACCACCGCCACGGGCTACACCTTCGATGAGACGGGCCTGCACATCCGCAAAGACGGTCAGGAGATGGAAAACCGTCTCGACCACACCGGTATGTACGTCCATCGGGCGGGGGACACCATCCTCCGGGCAGATGCGGCGGGCGTTCTTGCCACCGACGTGCAGGTGCGAAACTACCTGAATGTGGGCGACCACGCCCGGTTTCAGGACTACGACGGCGGCACCGGGTGTTTTTATCTTTAATGTTGCACCCAAATCCCTTCCCCCGGGGGGAAGGTGGATTTTGCGAAGCAAAAGACGGATGAAGAATGCGGGCGGAAACCGAAAGGTTTACGAAATGAATAGACATATTCGAATGCCAAACATTTCGCCGTTCCTCACCCGACCTCGCGTTCGCTCGGCCACCCTCCCCCCGGGGGAGGGGATATAGAAAGGAGAAACCTATGTCCTTACAAACGAAAACCTTTACCTACGGCGGACTGAACAGTACCGCCGCGAGATATTACCGGACGGAACTCAGTCTCACGGAGGAATCGGTTTCTCCTGAGAAAAACGAGTCCGTCCTTTCCTATAAATTGACCCTTTTTTCCGGCAACACCAGACTCTCCCAATGGCGTACCGGGGCGAAAATCATCCTAAACGGCAAAACCTACGTCCATCGGGACGGTACGGATTATGATAATCAAATCAGCATCGAGCCACAGAGCAGTCTGGTACTTTGTCAGGGTCAAATGAAAGTCCCTCACGACAGCGATGGCGCTTGCAGGCTTACTGTCTCCTTTTCCGTCTATCATCCCACCACCGCCGATTATACCCCCGGCAATTTCACCTATGCCGGCGGTGGGATGACCTTGACGCCCGCCTTACAGCTCACCACCGTTGGCGCAACAGACGCCTACATCGGCGGTACGTCTCTGCTGGCATTTACCCGCAGAAAAAGCGGTTACAGCCATTCCCTGGGCTACGAGATGGGCAGTCACTCCGGCTGGATATCGCCCGACGGCCTGCTTGTGGATACCGAGCAGGTGATGGATACCCTCAGCCTTGCCGTTTCCATCCCGGAAAGCTTTTATTCCGGCATTACGCAGGGCAGTACCGGGGTTTGTACCCTGATTTGCCGCACTTACGAAAACGGGACTTTCTTAGGACAGACGGAAAGCCGCTTTACGGTGATGACCCGGGATGCGGACTGCGGTCCTGACCTGACGGCAACGGTTTTGGACATCAATCCCAAGACCCTGGCCCTTACGGGAGATGCCCATATTTTGGTGCGGTACGCATCCACCGCAGAGTGTACCCTCACGCCCATCCTCCAAAAGGGGGCGGAAGTAAGGAGCGTAGCCATCGAGGGCATCCCCGGTGACTATCTTCTTGTGGAGAAAACAGAAAAAGACCGCTATCGCTTTACCCTCACCGACAGCCGCGGCTACACGGTGGGCAAAGAGGTGGCGGTAACATTGCTGCCCTACCGAAAGCCCACCGCCAATGCTTCTGCCATCCGTCCCGACCCCACCGACGGCAGCGTGACACTCACCGTCCGGGGAAGCTGCTTTACCGGCTCTTTCGGTCTTGTTGAGAATGAGATTACGGCGGTATGTACGCTCCCCGACGGTACGGAGGTTTCTGTAACGCCTGAAATAGGGGAGGACAGCTACACCGCTACCTTTCAGCTTACCGGCTTTGACCACCGGCAGAGTCATAGAATTTCCGTTACGGTGGGAGACAGGCTCTATGCCGTAGATGCCGAGGCCACGGTGCAAAAGGGCATCCCGGTGTTTCACTGGAAAGAGAACGGCTTTTTCGTTAACGTTCCGGCAAGCATCTGCGGTGTCCATATGGCGGCCGCCACTCCCAAAGGGGACAAAATCCGTCTCTACGCCCCATCCGGGGTCTTTCTGGCGGGCAGCGGTATGTACGGCTTTGCCGATTATAGCGGCTGGCAGGGGACAGGGGAGGTCGCGGTGACTACGGAAGAAGACGGGGACATTACGCTCCATCTGCCGCAGTACACCGGCCGCCTGCTGCTCCTATCGCCCACAGAATTTACAGTAAAGGAAGAGGAAGAATGAAAGAAAAGCTATGTACCCTGACGGGTATGCTGGGCGGCGGTCTTAGTTTTCTGTTTGGCCCCTGGACCAGCGATTTGACGGCCCTGACGGTCTGTATGGCGGTGGATATGCTTTCCGGCATTGCGGTGGCGCTTGCGTTCCATAAAAGCAAAAAGACCCCCACCGGCGCATATAGCTCCGCCTACGGCTTCAAGGGTCTTTGCAAAAAGGCAATGCTCCTTTCGGTGGTGGCGGTGGGGCATCAGATGGATTTGGTACTGGGGACAGCCTACATACGCACCGCCCTGTGCGTAGGCTTTCTCAGCAACGAAATCCTTTCCATCACGGAAAACGCAGGTCTTATGGGCATCCCACTGCCGGGTGTCCTGATTCGGGCATTGGATGTGCTTAAAAGCAAGGAGGAAAAATGAACGTAATTAAAAAGCTAACCTTGGATTTATACCGACGGGGCGTTCCCCAGACCGTGGAACTGGTGCGGGGCGACAGCGCGGCCGCCCTGCAGATAAATTTGCTGTGCGACGGCAGTCCCTGGGAAATCCCCCAAAACGCCCTGGCGCTGCTGCGCTACCGAAACGGGGATTACGGCGGCGAATATGACACCCTCCCCGACGGCAAAACCGCCTATTCGATTTCCGGCAATATCCTGACGGTCTGCCTTGCGCCCGGGGTCTGCTCTATGGCGGGGGATACGGATTTTCAGGTGGTCATCTATGTGGGCAATTCTCAAAAATCCACCCTCCGTATCCCTCTTTTTATTCAGGGCGAGGTATCGGGCAGCCGGGAGCCGGAAAGCTACGTAAATTTAACCCAGTGGCTGCTGGAGCATAGCAGCACCATACCGGAACAGTCGCTGGCGGCGCTGCGGACAGACTTGGATGGGGTTTCCGCCCGCCTTTCCGCTATCGAAAATATGCCGGTCTATAACGGGGAGGTGGAGGATGTATGAGTGACCTTCATATCACCGTCAGCGGCACAAAGCGGCTGCTGACCGCCGGCAAGCGCCACGAAAAGAACATCGTCATCACCGCCCAGGGCGGGGACAGTCATTACGATACCTTTTGGGACGCCTATCAGAAAAAAGGTATTGCCTTTAATTATAGTTATGCCTTTTCAGGCGGTGGGTGGACAGATGCGATATACAACCCAAAGTATGAAATTTACTCCATATCCAATGCAGTGGGTATGTTTATGTATAACGGTAGCATAACAACAACAAAAGTACCCATTACCATTGATGCGGAAAATCAGAATTGCACATCTATATTTGTGGGCGCTTACGCATTAAAAACAATCCCGTCCATTAAGGTAACGGAAAAAGTCCGCACGTTTCATAGCTGGTTTTCGGAGTGCTATGCCCTGGAAGAAATCAACTTTACACAGGACAGCGTCATTCAGGCAAATATCTCCTTTCAGGACAGCCCTAGGCTCACAACCCCATCTGTCAACTCCATCATTCACGCATTGAAGGACTTGACGGGGCAAACGTCACTGACCGTTACATTCCACGCAGAGGTGGGCGCTAAGTTAACGCAAGAGCAGAAAGCCACCATCACCGCCAAAAACTGGACACTGGTGTATTAAAAAGAGATTGTAGGGGCGAAAAAGGCTCCCCTTGTAGGGGAGCTGGCAAAAATCTTTGATTTTTGACTGAGGGGTTGACGGAATGGAAAGATTATAACCCCTCCGTCGACCTGTTAGGTCGACACCTCCCCTACAGGGGAGGCTTGGGCGGACGACCAATGGTCGCCCCTACGGCATTATCGCGCAACATTCAAAGGAGGAAACCTATGAAAAAAGAAACCCTGACCCAAATCATCCTCACCGCGGAGGATGGCAAGTACTTATGTGACGGTAATACCTACGGCAGGACCGTGGTACTGCCCCAAAATGCCGACCTGACCCTTTGGCAGGAAATCGAAGAAAAAGACCTGCCCAAGGAGGAAAATGATGTGTGACATTCGGAAAGCGGCGGTATCTGCCGCGGCTTCCTACATCGGCTGTAAGGAAAAGGACGGCAGCCACAGGAAAATTATCGACCTCTATAACAGCCAAAAGCCCTTGCCCCGGGGCTACGCTGTCAAATATACCGATGCTTGGTGCGCGGCCTTTGTGTCTGCCATAGGCGTGAAATTGGGCATTTCCCATATTCTTCTGCCGGAGTGCGGCGTGGGGGATATGGTGGCGCTGTACAAAAAGGAAAACCGCTTCCGCGCCCCCAAAAACCACATCCCGAAAATGGGAGAGCTTGTGGTCTATGACTGGGGCGGTGACGGGCGCGGTGACCACGTTGGTATCATAGAAAAGGTGGAAAACGGCAGGCTGACCGTTATCGAGGGCAACTATCAGGACGGTGTGGGCCGCCGTCAGGTCACAAAAAACAGCAAGAATATTCTGGGCTACTGTCTGCCGGATTATGAAAGCTGCAGCGGCAAAACCGATACGGTGAAAAAGGTGCAGTCTTACTTAAATTTCACCTATGGCGCAAAACTCACCGTGGACGGCATTGCAGGAAAAAAGACAAAAAAAGCCCTGCTTGCGGCGTTGCAAGCAGAGTGGAAAATCGACCCGGATGGTATTTTCGGCCCTGTCACCGAAAGGGCGGCAAACAGAAATGTGGTGGGCAAAGGCTGCGCGGGAGAGACGGTACGGCTGCTGCAAATGCTCCTTATCTGCGCCGGCTACAAGCTCACCGCCGACGGCATCTTCGGCAGCAAAACGGAAAATGCCCTCGTTGCCTTTCAAAAGAAAGTATCCCTCGCCCCCGACGGCTTAGCGGGAAAGAACAGCTTCAAAAAGTTGACAATTGACAGTTGACAATTGACAATTTCCGTCTCCCTTGTAGGGCGGGGGTTTACTCCCGCCGCTAAAAGTACAGAGGTTATTGACGGCGGGACCAAGGCCCCGCCCTACATATTCTTTTGAGGTGCGGTCCAAAACAAAAGTCGGTGCTCGATGCACCGACTTTTGTTATGTTTATTTCGCAAATGCAAGGAACTTTGTGGCATCCAGCTTGTCACACTTTTCAATGAAAGCGGCAAGCTCGGCGGCGATAATCTTCGCGCCGCCCACGGAATTGCTCTCAATGTTCAGCGGCAGCAGAGGGTCGTGCAGACTAAGGCGTAGCAAGAACCAGCCGTTACCGTGATTTTCGTCCAGATTTACCCGGATACCCTCGTAGTTACTGGGCGCAACGCTCCAGCCGGGCTGGGAAGCGGCATAGGCGGTCAGGTCATCGATGACCGACTGGCCGTAAGCCTTAAAGTCCTCCAAGAGGATATTCATACGGAACTCCACGCTTTCCTTCGGCTCTGCAAGGCTCTCGATGAGAGACTCCAGCGTGTAGCCCTCCTTCTTGCCCCGGGCCAGCTCAATTAAGAGCTTGGTAACGATGTACGCGCCATCGTCCAGGAAGTAATTCTCCTTAAATGCGCCGTGACCGGAGGTCTCGATGGCAAGCTGGCTGTCCTGACCTGCGTTATTTAGGCGGATGGACTCGTTGATGACGTTGCGGTAGCCCCGCTTGAAGCGGTGGTGCACACCGCCCTTTTCGGCGATAAATTCGCCAAGACCGGTGGAGGTAATAGAGTCGGTAACGATGGTGGTGCCGGGATGCTCCCGAAGGAGAATTGCGGAAAGCATAGCGATAATGCGGTTGCGGTTCAGTTCACTGCCGTCAGACAGAACAGCGCCCGCCCGGTCTACGTCGGTGTCGAAGATGATGCCAAGGTCGGCGCCCGTCTCCCGAACTGCCTCCATAATGCTCTCCATCGCCGCCTTATCCTCGGGGTTGGGGATGTGGTTGGGGAAGCTGCCGTCGGGGTCTAAGTAGCGGCTGCCCTCGGTGTTTGCGCCCAAAGGCGCAAGGACTTTGCTTGCATAGAAGCCGCCGGCGCCGTTGCCTGCATCCACCACGATGCGGAAGCCCTTAAGGGGCTTTTCTTCGCCGGTGGCGGCGCGGATTTTGTCTGCAAGAATGGCGGCGTAGGTGTCCATAAACGTGCCGTCCGTCATGGTTCCCGGTGCAGCACCGGTGGCTTCATCGCTGCCGGCATAGGCCAGAATGGCCTTGATGTCAGCAGATTCCAGACCACCCTCCGGGGTGAAGAACTTGAAGCCGTTGCGGTTGAAGGGAAGGTGGCTGGCGGTGATCATCACCGCGCCGTCAAAAGCGTAGCCTT
>JAZOMT010000014.1:0-155732 GCA_045654085.1 Faecousia sp.
GGGCGAGGACGCCACTTTCAATATGGAGATCACCCTGTCTCAGGGCCGCGGTTATGTTTCCTCTGATCGGAACAAGACCGCTCAGACCGTCATCGGTGTGATCCCCATCGACTCCATCTATTCTCCCGTCACCAAGGTGAATTACACGGTGGAGCCCTGTCGTGTCGGCGACAAGGCCGGCTTCGACAAGCTGACCATTGAGGTCTGGACCGATTCCACTATCTCTGCCAAGGACGCTGTGTCCCTGGGTGCTAAGATCCTCAGCGATCATCTGACTGTGTTCACCAACCTGTCTGATTCCGTCAGCACCTCTTCCACTGTTGTGGAGAAGACCGCTGACCGCCCCGACGCTAAGCTGGCCATGACCATTGATGAACTGGATCTGTCTGGCCGTAGCTTCAACTGCCTGAAGCGTGCCAACATCAACACCGTTGCTGATCTGAACAACTAGACCGGCGAGGATATGATGGAGGTCCGTAACATGGGCAAGAAGTCTCTGGACGAAGTGCAGAAGAAGCTGGAAATGATGGGTCTGTCCCTGGCCAGCGAAGATTCTGCCAGCAACTAATGTAAAGTCTAACCTTTTAACCTTTCAAAAAGGAGGAAACGTTTATGTTCGGCACTCGTAAGCTGGGTAAGACCAGCACTCAGAGAAAGGCCCTGCTGCGTCAGCAGGTTACCGATCTGCTGGAGAACGGCAAGATGGAGACCACCTTCTATCGTGCCAAGGAAGTGCAGCCCGTGGTTGAGAAGATGATCACCCTGGGCAAGAAGGGCGACCTGGCAGCATACCGCCGCGCTCTGGCCTTCATCACCAAGGAAGATGTCGCTCACAAGCTGTTCAAGGAGATCGCTCCCAAGTACGCTGACCGTAACGGCGGCTACACCAGAGTGACCCGCACCGGCGCTCGTCGCGGTGACGCAGCTGAGATGGCTATCATCGAGCTGGTGTAATCCGGTAATAAAAAGAGTAATCGGCGCAGCGGAAACGCTGCGCCGTTATTTTTTGTAAAAAAGTAAAAATACCTATTGACAAAACTCATGTTAGTGAGTATAATATCAGAGTTGTCTGCTGCTATAGCTCAGCCGGTAGAGCGCATCCTTGGTAAGGATGAGGTCGCCAGTTCAAATCTGGCTAGCAGCTCCAAAAAATCAGTCGTCCCATCCGGGACGGCTGATTTTTTATGCTGCGACAGATTTGAAGACCTAAAATGCAACAGTCCGGTGGACTGTTGCTGACGCCAGTGCAAACACTGGTGACTACATTAATTTTCGCTACGCGAAAATGCAAACAAATCTGGCTAGCAGCCTAATTTAAATATTAAGCACATCTTCTTACGGGGACACATTCCATATCAGTCATCCGACCGCAATGGCTGATTTTTTGCTTCTGATATTGATTGCGCATTTATCTTCCTCAATAACTATTGCAATTTGTAATCTACTATGATATATTAAAAATAGCAAATCATATATTTGCAACGTGAAAGGAGATATTACATATGAAAAACAGAATGCTGATTATGTTCCTGATTGCTTCTTTGGTGCTAACAATGTTTGTCTGTGTTGGTCCTACAACAGTGTATGCAGAAACTCCCGACACAGATGGAAATCAATCAGAATCTCTTGGTGATACATTAGACGAGGATGCTGAAGCAGAGTTGCTGGAAGCGCTTGACAGTCCCTTTGGGAAAATTGTTGCTGGCTTGGCGGTTGTTTTTGTGGGCATTATGAGTGCGATTACTTCTCTTATCGGCACGATTGTCGCTTTGATAGCCGGTATTGGTACTTTCCTTTGGGGAATTGCCGAATTCTTTATTGGATTGTTCCAATAAGTACATAGGAAAAACCGTCCCGAATCGGGACGGTTTTTTGCTTATTTATGCCGCATTTGTTTCCAAACTGAGGTAACGCGGAATATGGTGGAAACGATCAAGATGCCGATTGCCATAAGGCCGGCAATGGCGATTGTCTCGGTTCCTTTTTCCCAGAACGCGGTCATATTATTATCAGATAAATAGCTTGTGGTGTAATATATGCCTGCGCCGGGGAGAAGGGGGAAAACGGAAATCACTAAGTATGTGATTGCCGGGAAACGCCGGATCCGTGCCATAGCCTCTGAATAGAATGCAGCAAACACAGTGCCGAACAAATAGGCCAATACTGGATCGGTAAAAGGAACGGAGACCAAGTAGACACCCCAGGATAGTGTACCGCCTAAGGCGCAAAGCAGCGTGCCCACACCGTGAATATTAAATAGGATGCAAAAACCAAGGCAACCGATAAAGGCGGCAGCGCACTGTACGATTGGCCCATAATTTTGCGCTAAAATTTCCGGCTGAGGTCCTGGTAAAGAAAAGCTCAGAGACCGGGCAACGCCGGTGCCTAAACCGATGGCAACGGCAATCAGGATGACTTGCACGAGACGGTTAATGCCGGAGTTTATATCGCCAAAAATGATGTCACGAATGGCGTTAATAAACAGCAGTCCGGGGACAAGCATCATAAGGGCTGCGACAATGGCTGTGTCTGCATTGACACTAAAATGTCCAAATAGGTAGGCTGTCAGTGCCATAGCAAAGGCGGTTACCATCGTGGCAAAGAAGTTGTTGATATGGAGTTTGGCGGAGAAATGGCCGATAAGGCCAACTACAAGGCCACAGATTGCAGCAATCAGAGAATCAACGGCAGTGCCGCCGAAGAACAGGCAGAAACCTATGGAAGCGACCATATTTCCGAAGAGAAACATAGGCAGACGATAACTTCTCCGGCGGGCTGCGGCCTCTTTTACCCACCGGGCAGCAATATCCGGATTGGGTTTTTCTGCGCAAATCCGGCGGCTGAGGTTGCTGTACAGCTCTACAGTGTCCATATCGTTGCCGTGGAAGCCGATACGGCGCAGTCGGGTAATGTTCTCACCGTCCGGTGTGGTCACTGTTGCGGTCATACTGTTGGGGATGGCAAAGACCTCGGCCTTTGCGCCGTAAGCGGCCATAATGCGGTTAATGCTTTCCTCGATACGGTATGTCTCAGCGCCGCTCATAGCAAGCTGGTAGCCAATTTCCATCGCGGTATCAAAAATTAGTGAATAGTCCATAGGAAGACCTCGTTAGATGAATAATCGCCGGATAAACCGGCGATTATATGTTATTTGCGAATGAACAGCACACCTAATGTGCCGGGGCCGCAGTGGCAAGAGACAGTGCAGCCGGCTTCTGTCCAATAGATGTTTTCGAAGTCAGCATATTCCTTAACTGCTTCCTCAACGGCGTGGAAGCACTCGTCGGTTACAGGCGTTCTTGTCACAAACAGATGCTCACGATCCAAGTCGTCGCGGTTTGCGAGACGGTCCTTTACATAAGAAGCAAGGCACTTGCTGAAATTACCGCGATATTTTTTTACAACGGCCATCTTGCCGTCCTTGACCTCAATACAGGGCTTCAGACCCAGCAGATTTGCGCCCAATGCGGCAACGGAAGAGCAGCGGCCACCCTTGACCATATACTCCAGTCGGTCCAGCAGGAAGCTGGCTTCTACCTTGGGAATGATCTCTTCCAGCTTTTCAACCAGTTCATCCAGAGACTCACAAGTCTGCGCCAGTTCACAGGCGCGGAGTACTACAAGACCCTGACCGGTGGAAAGATTCTTAGAGTCGATAACGCGAACATTGTCAAATTCCTCAGCAGCCAGCCGGGCGTTTTGGTAGCAGGAGGAGAAGCCGGAGCTGATATTGATATGCACGATACCGTCGTACTGACCGGCATAAAGACTGAATACCTCAGTGTACTCTTCAATATTGAGTGCTGCAGTAGAGCAGAGACTACCGCCGCCTGCCACGTGTGCAAAGATATCGTCGGTTGTAATGTCAACGCAGTCGCGGAAATTCTGACCGTCCTTAATTACGGTCAGGGGAATGATAGTGATGTCATACTTTTCTATCAGTTCCTTAGAAAGATCACAGGTGCTGTCAGAAATAATCTTGATTCTCATATTTATCTCCTAATTTCAGAATACTTGCATTTTCAAGTAGGCCACAGTATAATAGCATAAAAAGAACATTTCGTCAACCCTGAGAGGGTGGGAAGGTTAAAATGGAACTGAAATTTGAGGTAAAGGGAATGACCTGTGCTGCCTGCTCTGCGCGGGTGGAAACGGTTACGAGGGCGGTGCCGGGCGTTACATCCGCAGAAGTTAATCTTCTGGCTGGGAAAATGAATGTGGTTTGCAGTGAAGACTGTACCGCACAGATTATTCAAGCCGTTGAAAATGCCGGTTACAGCGCTTCCGTCCCTGGAGCAAATAAGGCTGAAACGCCGGTGCAGGATGAAAATAGGGGGATGCTGTTTCGCATTATCACATCTGCGCTGCTTATGATTGCGCTGATGTATTTGACGATGGGGCATATGTTCGGCATCCACGGCTGGCAATATGAAAGAGAAAATGCGATGCTGATGGGTATTTCCCAGCTTTTGCTTACCCTTCCGATTGTCTATCTCAATAGAAGTTATTTTTACCGCGGAATCAAAGCCCTTTATCATAGGGCGCCTAATATGGATTCCCTGATTGTAGTAGGTTCCGGCGCTTCCCTTATTTACGGTATTGTATCGCTGCTGATTATGGCTTATGCCATTGGCCGTGGAGATTGGGAAAAAGTAATTTCCTGCCGGGATAACCTATATTTTGAATCTGCGGCAATGATTCTAACACTAATTACCGTTGGTAAATACCTGGAATCCATTGCGAAAGGTAAGACTGGAGATGCCATTCGGAAATTGATGGATTTAACTCCCAAAACTGCAGAAATCATTGTAGGGGAGACCGTTAAGACTGTTCCGGTTGAGAACATTGTCCCCGGGGATATTATTATTCTCCGGGCCGGTAATCGCATTCCTGTTGACGGTGTTTTGATTTCAGGCTCTGCAACGGTGGACGAAAGCGCCATTACCGGTGAAAGCATTCCGGTTGATAAAAATGATGGCGATACCCTTATTGGCGGTACGTTTTTGTCTGTTGGCTACTGCAGGATGGAGTGCCGGAAGGCAGGGGACGATACAACCCTTGCGCAAATTATCCGAATGGTGGAAGAAGCCGGTGGCTCGAAAGCGCCAATTGCGCGGCTTGCGGATAAAATTGCCGGTATATTTGTACCGGCTGTTATGGGGATCTCTCTGATTACGTTCCTTGTATGGCTGCTTGCAGAGGGCACACTTTCCTTTGCGTTTAATTGCGCCATTGCTGTGCTTGTCATCTCCTGTCCCTGCGCCTTGGGTCTTGCAACACCGGTGGCCATCTTGGTGGGTACGGGCCGCGGCGCGTCTCTAGGCGTCCTCTTTAAAAATGCCCAAGCCTTGGAGCATTTGCATAAGGTGGATACGGTTGTCCTTGATAAGACGGGAACGCTGACACGTGGCGCGCCTGTGGTGATCGACGCCTTGCCCAATGGTATCGAAAAAGATATGCTCATAAAATATGCCAAAGCCCTGGAGTCTCCCTCCGAGCATCCCTTCGCAAAGGCGATTATGGCGCTTTCCGGTGAGGAAGCATTTTTAGTTAATGATTTCCAAACATTACCTGGTCTGGGTGTTTGCGGTACAATTGACGGAAAGCGGTGCTATGGCGGCAACGGTGAGCTGATGAGACAGAATCAAATTTCAGTCCCGACATTTGATGCGTATAAGTCTCAGGGTAAGACACCTCTGTACTTCGGCTGTGAAGATGGTATCTATCTCGGTGCGATTGTAGTTGCTGATGTGCTGAAGGAAGATTCCTATCAGGCAGTGGCGCGTATGCAGAAGATGGGGCTGCGTGTGGTTATGCTTACGGGCGATAATCCAAATACTGCTGCGGCGATTGCAGAAAAGGCCCATATCGACGAGGTCATTGCCGGTGTAGTTCCTGGTGAAAAAGCAATGGCAATCCGTAAGCTGAAAGAAGAAAAGCGATGCGTTTTAATGGTCGGAGACGGCATTAATGATGCGCCGGCACTGGTGACTGCGGATGTGGGTATGGCTATCGGCGCCGGAACAGATATTGCGATGGAGTCTGCGGAGATTGTGCTGATGCATAATTCACTGCATGGCGTATGTGATGGTATTGCCCTCAGCAAGGCGACGATTCGCAATATTAAGCAAAATCTTTTCTGGGCGTTTATCTATAATAGTTTGGGAATTCCGATTGCAGCGGGTGTACTTTATCCGGTATTTGGTTTGCTGCTTAGTCCGATGATTGGCGCAGCTGCAATGAGCCTCAGCTCGTTCTTTGTAGTGACAAATGCCCTGCGTTTACGCGGGTTTACACCAAAAGATAGAGAAACCAAAACTTTACCGATTCAGGAGGAAAAACAAATGGAAACGAAACTTTATGTGGACGGAATGATGTGCCCCCATTGCAAAGCGCGGGTGGAGCAGGTGTGTAAGGGAATTGCAGGCGTTACAGATGCAGTTGTTGATTTGCAGGACAAGTCCGTAACCATAACCGGAAATCCCGACATTTCGGCAATTAGGAAAGCAATTACTGACGCGGGCTACGAAGTGAAATAAGTCCGGTTTATTGTACTGATTGGGCGTTATAATAAGGCCAACTAAGAAAAGGAGGCTTTATTATGTACGCAATTCGTAATGTAAACGGACACATTCAGGTCTATAATGATAAGGGTATATTCCTGTTTTCTGCGGATACGGAGCGGGAAGCCAGAGAGGAACTGAGGAACTATGCGTAATATTCGGCTTGACATCTGCTACGACGGTACACGCTACCGTGGCTGGCAGAGGCTGATTAGTTCGGATAATACTATTCAACGAAAGCTGGAACAGGCGCTTTCACGAATTTTGGGGGAGGAGATAGAAATCTCCGCCAGCGGCAGGACAGATGCGGGTACCCACGCAAAGCTGCAGGTCGTCAGCTTTCACTGCCAATCGGAGATGCCTTGCGAGGAACTTTTAGAGCAGTTGCGCCGGTATTTACCGGAAGACATCGGCGTATACTCTTGTAGAAACGCCTCTCCGCGATTCCACGCCCGCCTGAACGCGCAGGAAAAAACCTATTGTTACCGGGTCTGGAACAGCTATGCGCCTTGTGTATTTGACAGAAAGTATGTCTACTGTGATACACGCCCGGTTGATGTAGATAAAATGCGCGCTGCCGCCCAACTCTTTATCGGACAGCATGACTTTTCTGCATTTTGCGCCAATACGAAAATGAAGAAATCCACGGAGCGGTATATTTCTGCTTTCTCCGTAGAACGCGTTGGTGATGAGATTCGTTTTACTGTAACCGGTAACGGCTTTTTGCACCATATGGTGCGTATTATGGTCGGTACATTGCTGGAAATTGGCAGGGGAGAGCGTGAAATTGAAAGTATAGTTATGCTTTTTGGCGGTGTTCGCGCAGATGCCGGAGAGTTGGTTCCTGCCTGTGGGCTGTGTTTAATGGAGGTGATCTATTGAATATTCAGATCTTTGGAAAGAACAAGTGCTTTGACACGAAAAAAGCGGAGCGCTATTTCAAGGAACGAAAAATCAAATACCAATACATTGACCTGCTGCGCTATGGTCTTTCCGGTAAGGAATTTGACGCGGTACTGCGTGGCGTTGGCGGTATCGATAATCTGATCGATTGGGATAGCAAATCCGATAGTATCACCCTTATGAAATATATGGAGGATGCCCGCGGTAAGGAGGATAAGGTCTATGATGATCCATCCCTTATGCGTACGCCTATCGTGCGTAACGGGAAAATGGTAACCATCGGTTACCGTCCGGAGATCTGGGCGACTTGGGAATAATACAAAAGCAGTTTCCTTCGGGAAACTGCTTTTTTCTTTAGGAGGCAATAATGGAGTGGATCAGAAAAATTAACAGCATTGTTTGGGGTGCGCCCACTCTGCTGCTGATTATTGGTGTAGGTGTAGCGCTGACGGTAGCTACGCGTTTTGCGCAATTTCGATTATTACCAAGGGCGTTAAGAAGTTTTTTGGGCGGCAATCAAAGAAAAGAAACAGCTGACGGGGAAAGTCCATTCCGGGCGCTGTGTACAGCGCTGGCAGCCACAGTAGGCACAGGCAACCTGGCAGGTATTGCCGGAGCGATTGCTATTGGCGGTCCGGGCGCTGTATTTTGGATTTGGATTGGCGGTATACTGGGGATGATAACCAAGTGCGCGGAAGCCACATTGGCCGTCCATTACCGAACGAAGGACAGGGGAGGAAATTACATCGGTGGTCCAATGTATGTTATTGCCAACGGCCTGCACCAAAAGTACCGGATATTGGCAGTTATATATGCATTATTTGGCGTTATTGCAGCCTTTGGCGTTGGCAATGCAACCCAAATCAATACGCTTATCGGCGGCATCAACAGCGCCATTTCCTACTGCGGATATACCCCCTCTATGCTTGGAAATACGGTCATCGGTATCCTTTGCGCCATTTTGATTGCCATTCTCCTCTTTGGCGGCGCGAAACGGATCGGTGCGGCAGCCGAGTCATTGGTGCCCTTTGCATCTGTTATCTACATTCTGCTGGGCGCAGGGGTACTTGTTTTACGATTTGATGCAATTCCAGCGGCTTTTGGGTCAATTTTTACGGGGGCATTTTCTCCTGAGGCGGTGACCGGCGGCGTGATTGGTTCTGCATTTGTTACATTACGAATTGGCACTTCCCGAGGCATTTTTACCAATGAGGCGGGAATGGGGACAGCGGGAATTGCCCACGCAGCAGCCAATGTAGAGCATCCGGCACAGCAAGGAATGATGGGTATCGTGGAAGTGTTTATCGATACCCTTGTGATTTGTACGGTTACAGCACTGGTAATTCTGTGCAGCGGTGTTCCAATTACTTATGGCGAAGATGTGGGCATTGTGCTGACCGCACAGGCTTTCGCTTCTGTTTATGGCGGGTGGGTAACACTGTTGCTGACGGCCGTACTGTGCTGTTTCGCATTTGCGACGATTCTTGGATGGGGACTTTACGGCGCAAGATGCGCCCAGTTCTTGTTTGGAGAAAAGGTTTGGGGTGTATTTGTGATACTACAGGCAATAACTGTAGTGCTTGGTGCAGCGCTAAAAACGGAAACGATATGGCTGCTGGCCGATACAGTAAACGGACTGATGGCAATTCCCAATTTGATAGCAATTATTTGCCTCCTGCCGGTGGTAAAGGGCCTGATTCGAGATTATGAGAAAAAGAAAGAATAACTTGACAATTCTACGGGTAAAATGGTAGAATAATCCATAGAAAAATCGCATTGATCGAAAAGAGTAGCGGTATCTTCGCCTTGCAGAGAATAGGGGTCGTCGGCTGTAAGCCCCTTAGGTAAAAATCCGGGAAAGTGCATTCGGGAGCGATTATAGCTTGAGTGATAAATGAGAGTGGAACCGCGAGTTGTATGACCCGCCTCTTGTGCCTTGGCACAGGAGGCTTTTTTGTTAAATTATTTTGGAGGTAATCGTATGTATCTTTATAATTCTCTTTCTCATAAGAAGGAACTCTTTGTTCCCAATAACCCTGAGCTGGTTAAAATGTATACCTGCGGCCCAACGGTGTACCATTATGCCCATATCGGCAACCTGCGTACCTACATTATGGAGGATGTGCTGGAAAAGAGTCTGCGCTATCTTGGCTACAATGTGCTGCGCGTAATGAATATTACGGACGTAGGCCATTTGGCATCGGATGCAGATACCGGTGAGGATAAGATGATCAAGGGCGCTAAGCGGGAGAATAAGTCCGTTATGGAAATCGCCCAATTTTATACAGATGCATTCTTTGCAGACTGCAAGAAGCTCAATATCAAAGTTCCGGAGATCGTTCAGCCTGCTACCGGATGTATCGCTGAGTTTATTAAAATTGTAGAGGGCTTGCTTGAAAAAGGATTTGCCTATGTGGCAGGCGGCAACGTTTACTTTGACACCTCCAAGCTGGAAAACTACTATGTTTTCAACGACCACGACGAGGAAGACTTGGCTGTCGGCGTTCGTGAAGGCGTGGAAGAAGACACCAACAAGAAAAACAGAAATGATTTTGTTCTGTGGTTTACAAAGAGTAAATTTGAGGATCAGGCGCTGAAATGGGAGTCTCCCTGGGGCGTCGGTTATCCCGGCTGGCATATTGAGTGCTCCGGCATCTCTATGAAGTATTTGGGCGAAGACTTGGATATTCACGCAGGCGGCATTGACAATGCATTTCCGCACCACACCAATGAGATCGCCCAGTCCGAAAGCTACTTGGGTCACAAGTGGTGTAATTACTGGTTCCACGTGCACCACCTGAACACCGATACCGGCAAAATGTCCAAATCTAAGGGCGAGTTCTTGACCGTAAGCCTGCTTGAACAAAAGGGTTATGACCCTATGGCATACCGCCTGTTCTGCCTCCAGAGCCATTATAGAAGAAACCTTGTATTTTCTTGGGAGAATCTGGATAACGCCGTGGTGGCTTACCAGAAGCTTGTAGCAAAGATTGCTGCGCTGAAGGACGGTGGTGATATTGACGCCGACGCGCTTGGCGCTATGAAAGAGCGGTTTGCCGGCGCGCTGAATGGCGACCTCAATACCTCTCTGGCGATTACTGCCGTTTATGACGCGCTGAAAGCAAAAACCACCGATGCCACAAAGCTGGCTGCGATTGCTGATTTTGACCGGGTGCTTAGCCTGAACCTTTTGGAGGCAGCGGAGATACTGCGAAAGAAGGAAGCAGAGGAAGCGGCTGCTTCTGCAGATCCGGAAATTGATGCGCTGGTCGCGGCAAGAACAGAAGCGAAAAAAGCTAAGAATTTTGCAGAGGCTGACCGTATTCGTGATGAATTAAAGGCCCGCGGTATTGAGATCATTGATACACCGCAGGGCACGAAGTGGAGAAAAGTATGAAGCTTTTGATTTTGGACGGTAACAGTGTCATTAACCGTGCGTTTTACGGTGTTAAACCGCTGACAACCCGGGAGGGACTGTTCACCAACGCGATCTATGGCTTTTTGAATATCCTGGAAAAGAACGAGAAAGAGGAAATGCCGGACGCTGTCTGTGTTGCATTTGACCTTCACGGCCCCACTTTCCGTCACGAAAAGTACGACGGCTACAAGGCCACTCGTCACGGTATGCCCGATGAACTTGCCCAGCAGATGCCCATTATGAAGCAAGTGCTGCGAGCAATGAATATTCCGATTTACGAATGTCAGGGCTGGGAAGCGGATGACGTAGTGGGTACTGTTGGACGGGTGTGCGGCGCAAACGGCTGGGAGTGCGTGATTGTCACCGGTGACCGGGACAGTCTGCAATTGATTGACGAAAACGTACACGTAAAGCTTGTAATTTCCCGTCCCGGACAGACTACAGCCACCCTTTATGATACGGCTCTTTTCCGGGAGGAATATGGCTTTGATCCTATTCATTTGGTTGACCTTAAGGCGCTGATGGGGGATAGCTCGGATAATATCCCCGGTGTTGCCGGTGTAGGCCCGAAAACAGCCACAGAACTACTGCTCAAATATGGAACACTGGATGGCGTTTACGAGAACCTGGACGATCCTGCTATCCGGCCTAAACTGAGAGAGAAACTGGAAGCCGGAAAGGAAAGCGCATATCTTTCCTATGATTTGGCCACCATCCGTAAAAATGCGCCCATCGACTTTACACCAATGGATGCGATTATTCAGCCCTACAACCGCAGTGAGCTGTATAAGCTCTTTGTGCAGTTAGAGTTTGTAAAGTTGATTGATAAGTACGGTCTGCGCGGCGCAGAGGCAGAAGCGGTCAAACCGGTTGCATCATTTGAAAAGTTACCGCAATGTACAGAGTTACCGGAACAATGTCATAAATACGCCCTCTATATTGCGCCTGACGGCTCCATCGGTTTTGCTTGGGAGAGAGGCGTTTGCACTGTTACGCCGATGGAAGCGATGTTTGTATCGGGTCTTCTTGCTGACGGATACTGCATCTGTCACGATGCAAAGGGCTTGCATCATCAGCTGGATATGCTGGGCTTGCCTTTTGGTAAGGTCATTTTTGATACTGCGCTGGCTGCCTATGACCTAAACCCTTCTCAATCGGATTACCCGGTTTCCAAGCTTGCAACCAACTACCTTGGCATTACCGTGGATGATAATGACGCATCTGCCTGTGCAGAGGCGATTTGGTACCTTGCTCCCGTATTGGAAAAGGCATTAGAAAATGACGGTATGGGAAGCCTGTATAATGATATAGAGTTGCCCCTGTGTGATGTTTTGTATCGTATGGAGACAGCGGGTATTGCCATTGATAAAAATCAGCTTGCTCAGTTTGGTACGATGCTGTCTGCAAGAATCGCAGACTGTGAACAACTGATTTTCTGCTATTCGGGAGAGCCTTTCAATATTAATTCTACCAAGCAGCTGGGAGAATTGTTGTTCGATAAGCTTGGGTTGCCGCCGATTAAAAAGACAAAGACCGGCTATTCCACCAACGCTGAGGTACTGGAAAAGCTCCGGGATAAGCATCCTATCATTCCGGCAATTATGGATTATCGAATGCTGACCAAGCTGAATTCCACCTATGCGGAAGGGTTGCTGAAGGTGATAGATGAAGATGGGCGAATCCGCACCACCTTCCAAAATATGGTCACGGCAACCGGACGGCTTTCCTCCACAGAACCCAATTTGCAGAACATTCCTGTTCGCAACGACTTGGGGGCGGAGATTCGGAAAATGTTTATTCCAAAGCCCGGCTATGTGCTGGTGGATGCGGATTACAGCCAAATTGAGCTTCGGGTGCTTGCCCATATTGCGCAGGATTCCGTAATGCAAGAAGCATTTATCAGCGGTGTGGATATCCATACTGCTACAGCCTCTCAGGTTTTTGATGTAGCGCCTGAGGAAGTCACAGCCTTACAGCGCAGACATGCAAAGGCAGTCAATTTCGGCATTGTCTACGGAATCAGCGAATTCTCTCTTTCAGAGGATATCGGTGTTAGCCGATATGAGGCGAAGCGATATATCGACAGCTATCTGGAAAACTACCAAGGTGTCCACTCGTTTATGGAGAATGTAGTCGAGGATGCAAGAAACAGCGGCTACACTACGACCCTCTACGGCAGACGGCGGTATATTCCGGAACTGAAAAATTCCAATTATAACTTGCGGCAGGCAGGCGAGCGGATTGCACTGAATGCTCCCATTCAAGGTACTGCTGCGGATATTATGAAGCTGGCGATGCTGCGTGTAGATGCGGCGCTCCGCGAGCAATTCCCAGAGGCAAAGCTCCTTTTGCAGGTACACGATGAACTGATTGTGGAATGTCCGGAAGAGATTGCTAGAGAGGTTTCTGCTCTTGTCAGCCGGGAGATGGAAGCAGTAGCGGAACTCAAAGTACCGCTGATTGCAGAAGCCAAATGGGGAAAGAGCTGGTTTGAAGCAAAATGATTTGTTATGAAGAAATGAAATTGGAGCATATCTCTGCCGTTGCGAGACTGGAACAGGAAAATTTCTCCTTGCCTTGGAGTGAGAGAGTGCTGGAAAGTGAGCTTAGTAATCCACTTGCTCTATGGTTGGTAGCCTTGGATAATGGATGTGTTGTGGGCTATGTGGGCGCTCAAATCGTCCCGGATGAGGCGGATATGATGAACCTGGCTGTGGACGAAAAATATAGACGAATGGGAATTGGCAAGGCTTTGGTTGAACTGCTTGTTAAGAAACTGCAAGCGCGCTCTGTCCGCAGTCTTACACTGGAAGTTCGCGTTTCCAACCTGCCGGCAGTGGCACTTTATGAGGGTCTTGGTTTCGGGACCGTAGGAAGGCGGCCCAAGTATTACCAAAAACCGAAAGAGGATGCGTTGATTCTCAGAAAGGAGTGGCAGCTTTGAATATTTTGGCAATTGAATCCTCCTGCGATGAAACCGCCGTTGCGGTTGTGCAGGACGGAAGGAAGGTGCTTACGGACTGCATCTCCTCTCAGGTGGAGCTGCACCGTATTTATGGCGGCGTTGTTCCGGAAATCGCATCCCGTAAGCACATCGAGGCCATCTATGGTCTTGCGGATTGCGCCCTAAGGGATGCGGGTATAGAAAGAAAGGATATTGATGCGGTTGCCGTTACCTATGCGCCCGGTCTTATCGGTGCTGTGCTTGTGGGCGTGAATTTTGCAAAAAGCGCCGCATTTGCATTGGGAAAGCCGCTCATTCCGGTACACCACATCCGCGGCCATATTGCTGCTAATTATATCGCGTTCCCGGAATTGGAACCGCCCTTTATCTGTTTGGTTGTTTCCGGCGGGCACACGATGATTGTGGATGTCCGGGATTATATTGATATGGAGATTCTCGGCACAACGTTGGATGACGCAGCGGGCGAATGCTTCGACAAGGTAGCTAGAGTGCTGGGCATGCCGTATCCCGGTGGCGCGGCTTTGGATAAAGCTGCGACCAATGGCGATGAAACGAAGTATACTTTACCAAGACCTCATCCCGGTCAAAATCCCTTTGATATGAGCTTTTCCGGTCTGAAGACCGCTGCGCTGAATTTAATTCATCACGCCGAGCAGGTGGGGGAGACGTTGGATATTCCCAGTCTCTGTGCTTCCTTCTCCGGTGCAGTATCGGATATGTTGGTTCCCCGCGTGCGTATGGCGCTGGAAAAGACCGGCAGACGGAAGCTTGCGGTTGCTGGCGGCGTGGCAGCCAATTCCCGCATCCGCCGTGATATTACCAGTATGGCAGAGGAACTAGGCACTGAGGTCTATTTGCCGCCTCTGTCCCTCTGCGGTGACAATGCGGCAATGATTGGTTCTCAGGCCTATTACGAATACCTTGCCGGAAATACGGCAGGGATGGAATTGAATGCGTATGCAACGAAATCCATTTTAGGCGAGACACTATAAGGATCTAACAATGCTTGAAATTGTAAATTCTCTATCCGCGCTACCCTTTGGGGAGCTAATGGCAGTCTATGCGGAAGGTAACCGGAAAAACGGTGCCGAACATTACCCAAAGTTGCCTACCAATTTGCAGCTTTTGGAAGCAGAGCAGGATTTCTATGCCTATCTCAAGTGCTTTTTCCGTCAGGAAGATTCCTTTTATGCGCTTTGGCGGCAGAATGGCGTTTTGGTATCTGCGCTCCGCATTGAGCCATATCAGGATGGATGGCTGCTTGCAGCATTGGAGACAAAGCCGGATTGCAGAAATAGGGGATATGCAAAGGCGCTGGTTAGAGAACTGCTTTCCTATATGGAGGGAACAAGCCGCTTGCCTATATATTCCCATATCAGTAAAGGCAATATATCCTCGCAAAAAGTGCATTTATCCCGCGGTTTTCGGGCGAAATTGCCTTATGCGGTTTATGCTGACGGGACAACAAATGATTATTGCAATACGTACTGCTATGATAAAAAGGAGCTGTGAAGATACAGCTCCTTTTCTTATGCATATTTTTCTTTGAGATAGAGAATTGCTTGTCGGTAGCCGGCAAGACCTTGGCCTTTGATTGTTTTTTCACAGTATAGCCCGGGGTAGGAGTGTTTCCGGAATTCCTCCCGGGAATCCACATCGGAGATATGAACCTCAACGGCTGGGATTGCCACGGATTTCAGCGCATCCAGGATGGCTACGGAGGTGTGGGTATAGGCGGCGGGGTTGATTACAATACCGTCGTATACACCGTAGGCCTCTTGGATTTTATCCACGATCACACCTTCGTGGTTGGACTGAAACTGATCAACCGTGATAGAATGCTCCTTAGCAGTATTCTCCAAGAGTGCAAGGAGATCTACAAAGGTCTGCTTTCCATAGATGTTCGGTTCCCGAATGCCAAGCATATTGATATTTGGCCCGTTAATGACAAGAATTTTCATTTCAGTCCTCCCAAAATGGTATTTACGGTATATTCCGGTGTAGTATCATTATCCACAATTTGGTCTGCAAAGGCTTCATATAAGGGAGCACGTTTGTTATACATTTCCTCTAAGCGTTGTGTTTGCGAGAGTGGACGGCCTTCAGTGGGCAGTATGGAAATGTCTCGACGAAGCCAAATGATTTTACTGTTTTGGTGAAGAAGCGGATAGTTTTCCGGTCTTGTTATACAGCCACCGCCGGTTGCAATGACTAAATTGGAGCGTTTTCCAACCTCCGCAAGCACTTTTGTTTCCAGCTTGCGGAAACCTTCTTCCCCAATGGATTTAAAAATCTCAGGAATGGATTTGCCCGCGTTTTCTACAATTAGACTGTCAGTATCCACAAATTCCCGGTCACACATTTTTGCAAGTAACGCGCCAACGGTGGATTTTCCGCAGCCGGGCATACCAATAAGAACAATATTCTCCATATTGGCCTTTAACTCCCGATAGATTTCGGAAATTTTACTGTCGGAGATTTTGTTTCCTGTAAACCACTCGGCGCTTTCTTTTGCCTGCGCAACAAGCATATAAAGGCCGTTTACAGTAACAATCCCTCGCTTTTCTGCTTCAAGTAGGAGTGCCGTTCGTGCAGGATTGTAGATTATATCCAAAACGCCAGCTAAATGGGGGAATAGAGACAGATCAATTGGTGAGATACCGTTATCGGGATACATACCCACCGGTGTTGTATTGACGATAACAGCGGCGTCATTGTGTAAATGCAGATTGCCGTAATGATTATTACCACTACGGGAAATAACGACCACGTCTGCGCCTTTCTCACTCAGTACAGCAGTAATGGTTGCGGATGCACCACCGCTTCCCAATACCAGCACTTTTTTTCCCAAAACGGATAAACCTGAAACTTTCAGCATCTCTGCAAAGCCAAAATAGTCAGTATTATGGCCAATCAAACGACCATCTGTGTTTTTAACTATGGTATTGACAGCTTGAAGCTGCTGCGCCTGGGGGGAAAGCGTATCGCAATAAGGGATGACGTCTTTTTTATATGGAATGGTTACGTTTATACCGTCAAATTCCTTTTCCTGCAGAAAGCTTCCCAAGTCATCAGGCGCAATTTCAAATATATTGTAGCTGTATTTCCCAAGCTGACTGTGAATCTGGGGGGAGTAACTATGGGTCAGATGTCTACCCAATAGGCCACAGTTCATTATACCACCTCGCAATAGCTGCCGAGATACTTAAATTCCTCACAGAGATCATCCAGTTCGCATATGAGCTGTACAAACTCTTCGGAATATATGGAGGTCTCCAAATCAAAGTAGAACATAAATTCAAAATCCCGATCGGGAATGGGGCGGGACTCAAGCTTGATAACGTTGATACCAAGCACATACATCCGCGCCAAAACCTTATAGAGGGCACCCGGTTTATGGGGCAGAACCATCATAATGCTTGTCTTATCTGCGCCGGGATAGATTTCTAAATTCTTGCTGATACAGATAAAGCGGGTACGATTATTGCCTTTGTCCTGAACATTGGGCGCAAGGCAGGTGAGACCGTACAGTTCTTCGCAGTTTCGGCTGGAGAGTGCCGCCACATCGTCACGGTGAGAGTTTGCCACCATTTGGGCTGCGACAGCCGTGTTTTCCACGGGGATAATTTTTGCCTCAGGAAACTTTCTCAGGAACTCGCTGCACTGGTTAATTGCTTGCTCGTGGGAATAGATTTCTCGGATATTATCAATTTTTGCGCCGGGTTTTGCCAGCAAATTGTGGTCGATTTTCAAGCGGAAGGACCGGACGATAGAGAAATTATGGTGAATCATCAGATCATAGACTTTTTTTACAGAGCCGGCAGTTGAATTCTCGATGGGCAGAATGCCGTACTGGCACAGCCCTTGCTCGATTGCGTGAAATACACCCTCAAAATTCTTAAAGTACATAATGGAGGGGGATTTGAAGATTTTTTCGCAGGCAATCTGAGAATAGGCACCCTCTACACCCTGGCAGGCTACCATCGGTGTTTCGGGGAAAAGCTTAGGTGTCGATTCAATAGAAGCGGTGATGGATTCATTAAGCTGTGTTAAATGGGAAGTGGTACGGCTTTGGTGACCGCGGCTCAATTCAAAGAGCATTGCGTAAAGCACGCGGGTATACTGAGCCATTTCAGGACCTGCTTTTTCTGCCACGTCCTGAAGCTTTAGGCGCTCACGGCCCGGATCAAAGACGGGCAGATTGTTTGCCTTTTTATAAGCGCCGATCTTTTCGGCAATATCCATCCGCGCCACAAACAGCTTGACGAGCTGATCGTCAATATTGTCGATTTGGCTGCGTAACTCATTCATATCCATTATTAAGCATCCTTTCTGCTGGATAGGTAGGCATCGTATAGGGCGATGGCGGCTGCGGCTTCGATAACAGGAACTGCCCGCGGTACAATACAGGGGTCGTGCCGTCCGTGGACCTGAAGCTCCTGTGTAACCATTTCAGAGAGGGAGACGCTTTGCTGCACCTTTGCAATGGAGGCGGTCGGTTTGATTGCCGCAGTAAATACAAGGGGCATTCCGTTTGTAATGCCGCCTAAAATGCCGCCGGCATTGTTGGTTTCAGTAACAATTTTTCCGTTCACAATTGTGAATGCATCATTGTTTTCACTACCACGCATATAGCTTCCGGTAAAACCGGAGCCAAAGTCAACGCCTTTTACGGCAGGTACGCCATAAACAATGGAGGCAATGCGGCTTTCCATTCCGCCAAACATAGGGTCGCCCCAGCCTGCCGGCAGTCCGGTTACAATACATTCAATGATGCCGCCAACACTGTCACCTGCTCTCTTGGCTTCAGCGATTGCCTGCTGCATACGCAAGCCAGCTTCCTTGTTGAGCACCGGGAAATCATCGCATACGGGTATAGGGGATTGGCTCGTCCAATCCTGATAGAGTGGTTCATCGGCAATGCCGGCGAGGACAGAGATATGGGCGTTAATTGTAATTCCTATTGCCGCCAGCCATTGCTTGCAAAGACCGCCGGCAATACAAAGAGGCGCAGTCAGCCGTCCGGAGAAATGACCGCCTCCGGCAATGTCCTGAAAGCCCTTATACTTGATTTGCGCAGTATAGTCTGCGTGTCCGGGGCGGGGGCAATCCAATAGGTTTTTGTAGTCAGATGAGCGGGTGTTCTCATTGTGGATTATAGCGGCAATGGGCGCGCCGCAGGTGTGGTTGTTTACAATACCGGAAAGAAATTCAGGCGCATCTGCTTCTTTGCGGGACGTGGTGTACGCTCCCTGCCCGGGCGCGCGTCGGGCAAGAAATGCATTGAGCGTATCAAAATCCACTGCCAGACCGGCAGGAATTCCGTCGAGCGTCATACCAATGGCTGCGCCGTGAGACTGCCCGAAGATGGAGAGCTTTAAGTTTTCACCGTATGTGCTGCTCATAATTACCTCCTATGCGCTTATATTCATCCCAAAATGTGGGGTATGATTTGGAGACGCATTGCGCGTCGAGAATTGTGACCGGGCCGTCAGCGACCGTTGCGGCAATGGCGGCGGCCATTGCGATGCGGTGATCCTTTTCGGACTGCACGGTACAGCCGTGAAACTGACCCGGGTAAACGGTCAATGTGTCATTATCTGCCTCTGCTCGCACTCCAAATGCCGATAACATAGCAATTGTGGAGGCAACACGGTCGGATTCCTTTAGGCGAAGCCTTCCAATTCCAGTAAATTTACCTCCGCACTTTGCGGCGGCAGCTACACTTAATATGGGAACCAGGTCAGGAATGTCCGTTGCATCTACGTTCAACGGTCCGTTTAATGAGAGAATGTCTTTACACACCCGATCTCCTTGTACGGAGTCGTCGAGCAGACCTTCCAAATGGATATCGCTTCCCAGCGTATTTGCGGCATAGAAGAAGGCTGCGTTGCTCCAATCACCCTCTACCGTTAGTATTCCGGGTGATGTCAGGGGTAGGGAGGGGGAGATGGTTTCTCCGCTAATATGCGCGCCAAATTGACGCAGGGCATCCTTGGTGAGGTGGATATAGGGTCTGGATTCCGCATTTCCGGTGACTGCAAGTGTGCAATTATCATTGAGAAGCACCAATGCAAACAGCAGCCCGGTAATAAACTGACTGGAAACACTGCCATCTATTTGATATGCGCCGACTCTGAGCTTTCCGGTACACCGGAGCAAACCTTTCTCGGGAATGGTCAGCGCGCAACCCATACGTTCCATTTCCTCCTTTAAAGGAGACAAAGGACGGTCCGGCAGGCGGCCATACATACGGAACGTTGCGTCCACACCGAGCGCTCCGGCAATTGGGAGCATAAAACGGAGAGTAGAGCCGCTCTCCCTGCAATTGAGGACAGCTTCTTGCGGAACGGAAGCGGCAGGAATAACATAGTATCCCTGTTCTGTTCGCGCGATATTTGCGCCTAACGCATTTAGACAGTCGGCTGTTGCGGAAATATCTTCGTTTGTTTCGGGACAGATAATTTCGGTAGGCTTATCTGCAAAAGCAGCGCAGATAAGCAACCGATGGGCTTGTGATTTTGAAGGAATGATCCTGACAGTACCGTTAAGCCTGCCTGGTTGGATGGTGATATCCATATTATAGGCCTTTCTCAATGAAGGTTGTCAAATCTTTGGTACTTACGGGATGAAGGAAACAGTCGCCGATGTTTCTAGGTAAAACAAAATGGACCGTATCACCCAGCCGCTTTTTGTCGGAGAGTGCGCCATCGGAAAGTTTTTCTGCGGAAAAATCGGTATCAGTCGGTAACCTGAATTTTTGAAGCAATGCCACAATTGCCTCCAATACCCTTTGTTCGCAAAAACCGCAACTTGCGCTTGCTTTCGCTGCAACCGCCATACCGATGGCAACCGCACGGCCGTGAGAGACCGCAAATTGGCTGCTTTTTTCAATGCTGTGTCCGATGGTGTGCCCCAGATTTAATTGCTGACGCAGACCTTTGTCGAATTCATCCGCACAGACAACATCTGCTTTAAGGGCAACGCAGCGGGAAATTACATACTCTCGGTCAAATTGCAGGCCGTTGACTGTCAAGTGAGCAAATAAATCTGCATCAAAAAGGATGCCATATTTGATTACTTCAGCGCAGCCATCGATAAAAATTTCATCCGGTAAAGTTTGGAGGACAGAAATGTCGCAGAGCACCATTTCCGGCTGATAAAAGGCACCTACAAGATTTTTGCCGGCAGGTAGATCAATGGCTGTCTTGCCGCCAACAGAGGAGTCTACCATCGCAAGCAGCGATGTAGGGACCTGTACATAGGAGACGCCCCGCAGGAAGGTTGCTGCTGCAAAGCCGGTTATATCGCCTACTACACCGCCGCCCAGGGCAATCAACAGATCGCTGCGGGTAAGAGTATTTTGGGAAAGAAAGTTCAAAATAGAAATATACTGCTGCGGATTCTTGCTTTCTTCACCGGCAGGGAGGACATAATGAACGGACGTATAGCCTGTATCGTTGAGAGAACGGCTAATAAGCTCTCCATAGATTGGCCACACATTGCTGTCGCTGATGATGGCGACCTTGCATTGGGGGTGAATTTTACTGATATACGCGCCAATCTGCGGCAGGAGGCTGCTGCCGATATGAACTTGATAAGTTTTGGAAGCGCTTACGGTAACGGTGTTCATCCGTCTACCTCCTCCTTTATTTTGCGGCCTTCATCCAATAAGGAAATCAACGCGGTTTCATCGTTTTGGGCGATGGCGTTGCGGTATTTTGTCAGGCTTTCAATATACGTATCCAACTCGTAGAGAACATTTTCCTGATTTGATAAGAACAGTTCTGCCCACATATGGGGATTGAGCCAAGCCACCCGTGTCAGATCTTTGTAGCTACCGGCGGAAAAGCCCTTGTGCTGGGATGCGGTAGGGGATTTGATATAAGCATTGCTTACAATGTGGGGCATTTGAGAAGTGAACGCGATCATCTTGTCGTGTTCCGAGGCGGTGGTAACAGAGAAACTACCAAAATTGCAAGGAGACAGCGCATCCTTAACACGGCTCAGTAGAACGGGATCATCGTATCTGGGTGGTACGAGTACCATAGGTGCGCCTTGGAACAGATTTGAACGGCTGTACTTAAAACCTGAGAAATGAGAACCCGCCATTGGATGGCCACCTACAAAGGTAAAGCCATAGCGCTCTGCCAACAGAAAACCGCGACTACATATTGCATCCTTTACGCCGCAACAATCGATAACAAGCGCATCGGATTGAAACAAGCTTGCGTTTTTCTCCAACCAAGATACGGAACCACCGGTGAAAACGGCCAGTAATATCAAATCACAGTTTTTTATGTTTTTGTCTGTAAGCGGCTCTTTTACGATGTCGGCAAGAATGGAAAAATCAAGGATGGAAGGGTCCTTATCAGCAGCGTAAACGGTATGACCGGCTTTGGCATATGCGCGCGCAAGAGAGCCGCCAATTAGACCGAGACCAAGGATACCTACATTCATAAAATAACCTCACGGATGCGGCGAACACGACGGCTAATTTCGTCAAACTGGGACGGTGTAAGGGACTGTGCGCCGTCACAGAGGGCGCAGGCAGGATTATTGTGAACTTCCACCATAATGCCGTCCGCGCCGGCTGCCACCG
Organism: Faecousia sp.; assembly: GCA_045654085.1. Taxonomy (GTDB): domain Bacteria; phylum Bacillota; class Clostridia; order Oscillospirales; family Oscillospiraceae; genus Faecousia. The sequence goes on from JAZOMT010000014.1 coordinate 22,452, forward strand.
CAGCCGCCGCCATAGAAGGTACAAGGGCTGCGCGCCCGGTTGCGTGACTGGGATCGACGATCACCGGCAGGTGGGTCAATTCGTGCAGAACAGGAATAGCAGAGAGATCGAGCGTATTTCTGGTGTAGGTTTCGTAGGTGCGGATGCCGCGCTCACACAGAATAATATTCTCATTGCCCTCGCTCATAATATACTCTGCGCTCATCAGCAGTTCCTGCAGGGTATTGGCGAGACCACGCTTGAGAAGAATGGGTTTCTTAGTCTTGCCCAATTCCTGCAGAAGATCAAAGTTCTGCATATTTCGAGCGCCAACCTGAATAATGTCTACGTCCTCGAACAAATCCAAGTTACGAATGTTCATAATTTCTGTAATAATTGGCAGGCCAGTTGCTTTTTTTGCCTCCAGCAAAAGCCGGATACCCTCATCTTTCAGACCCTGGAAGGCGTAGGGGGAGGTGCGGGGTTTAAATGCGCCGCCCCGAAGAATATCTGCGCCGGAATTTTTAACGGAGGCTGCAACATCAATAATCTGCTCAAGGGATTCTACCGAACAGGGACCGGCAATCATTGCAAAGTGGCCGCCACCGATACGTACGTTGCCGATTTCCACAACAGTATCGTTGGGATGGAATTTGCGATTTGCCTGCTTGAAGGGTTCGGAAATCCGCTTTACGCTGGAAACAATCTCCAAGCTGTTAAGAAGCTCAATATCTACGCGGCTGGTGTCACCCACAAGTCCGAGGATGGTAACTTCCTTACCTTCAGAGATATGGACATCCATTCCCATATTTTTCAGCCAGTTCACTAAATGCTGGGTCTGCTGTGGTGTGGTACCGTGTTTGAGTACTGCGATCATACAATCATCTCCTAAAATAAACAGCGCTGCACAGAATTGAGTCTGTGCAGCGCCTGAAATCAAGGGTGGAGTTTAAAAATCCGGGCAACACAAGACACTATTACCTTTTGCAAAAAAAGTAATAGTAGCCAAAATAAAAGCGTGCTGCAACGGAAATTGCGTTCATTAGGACATCCTCCCAGTAAATTATGCTGTGATTATAGCACCCAGTGTCGCATTTTGCAATAGTATTTGTAAATTTTTTGTAATTTATTTTATTCCTTTGTTGGCATTTCTTTGCAGTCTTTCAGGGCGGAGAGCAATTCTTTCGGACTTTTATGCCGTTTTTCCGGGGTAGGCGCACAGGCTGACATAATGATCGTGGCAATTTCTTTACCTGCGTAGATTGGCGGATTTGTAAGCTGTTCCGGCAGCTTCCCACCGTTAAATGCCTGATAAAGCACCGCGCCAATGCTATATACATCTGCATTTGAGGCAATTTGGCAATAACAATCGCGACATTCCGGCGGCGCATAAGCGGTGGAATATCCATCGGGTAACGGCGCGTATGGGAGGGAAGGCAGGGGAATAAAGCCAATGTCGCCGATTTGGAATGTGCCTTTATTTGAAACATAAATATTTTCCGGTTTGATGCCAGTATAGAGAAAACCCATCTCCCGGCATTGCATCGCACCGCGACAAAGGCTGATACCAAGCTCCAGTGCGATGTCTTGTGGGAGATGTTTCTTTTCGAATATGGCTGCCAAGGTTAGCCGAAATGGGGAGAGTAACCATACATCGTAGCCAATGTCGGAACGTTCTACTGCCTGGCAGAATGTAAAATGGGAGAAATATTCGCTATGCGAAAGCGCGTTGAGAATTGCGGCCTGTCGGCACAGTCCCCTGGCTTCCTCTTTGTAATATGCATCTGCATCCGCAGCGGTTTTAAATGCGCCGGAGAGCAATAAAGCATCTGTGACAGAAGGGAAGGGAGGGAAGGATCGAACTTTTGCAAGATACTTTTCCCCCGTATTTTTCTCCGTTGCCGGATAGCACAGGACACCGTTACGGACGGAATAAGGCTGCTCCAGTATATAATGCTCCAACATAAGCGATATTTGTTCATTAGACAAGGGTTATGCCTCCTTTTCGGTTGTATATATTCATAGTAGATACATAAAATGGAAAATTCCACAGAATTGTGTTGCTTACAACTATAAATATATATTTTCCGATTTAGAAACCGGTCGCAGGCAGGTTGACGAATATTCTGGTATGTATGTGATTACCAAGATGTTGTGTCGGGAAATAATGTCTACTACTAAATAACCGGGAATGATAAAATTTTCTCAAAAAAATTTAAATAAAACTGTTGTATTCATTGGAAATAGATGCTATAATGAAAAAAACCAAAAACGAAGGTGGGGTTATTTTATGAGTAAAATCGTATGCGATGTTTGCGGAGCTGCATATCCCGAAACATCGTCCCGTTGTCCTGTATGCGGAAGCGTACGTTACAACACGCCCGAAGCGGATGCTGATACCACAGTAGCGCCTCGCGCTGAGCGCGAAGAGCGCCCTGCACCGAGCCGTAGACCCAGCGCGCCGCAGCGCAAGAAGAGCAGCAAGAAGAACGCGTCCAATGTGAAGCTGATTGCAATCATTGCGGCTGTTGCGGTTCTGGCTGTCGTTCTTGTTGCTTTACTTCTCTCTGCGCCTGACAATAATAAGCCTGCGGATCCCACGGTTCCTCCTACGGTACCCACAACAGATCCACCTACTGATCCTGTTGTACCCTGCACGGGCATTACGTTGTCTGACACCAGTGTCATCTTCGATGCTTTCGGTGCAAAAAAGCAGTTGTCCGCAGTTTGCGCCCCTGAAGATACTACCGATCAGCTGGTATTTACCTCCAGTAATCCTGCCGTTGTTACAGTGGACGAGGTTGGCGAGCTGGTAGCCATCGGTCCCGGCAACGCAACCATTACCGTGATTTGCGGCTCCATTACTGCTACCTGTGAAGTACAGTGCATTATGGAGATTGAGACGGAACCTCCCACGGATCCTACTGCTACTATTAAGCTGAACCGCGAGGATTTCACGTTCTCCAGGGTTGGCGAGAAGTGGAAAGTCTATAACGGAACTGTGGAAGCAAGCCTGGTTACCTTCACATCCTCCAATGAATCTGTTGTTACTTTTGTGAATGGCATTGCAACTGCTGTCGCTCCCGGCACGGCTACAATCTATGCAGAATATGAAGGCCAGAAATTGGAGTGCATTGTTCGTTGCAGCTTTAGCGCTGCCGGCGGTAATGGTGGTGTAGAGGAAGATAACGGTACTGTTAACTCCGGTAAGTACACCCTGTGGAACACCTACGGTCTTGAAGACGACCACGATGCTACCATCAGCGTAGGCGAAAGCGTTAACCTCTACCTGAAGGATGCTGACGGCACCAAGATCACTGTAGAGTGGACTGCCGATAAGGAAGGTGTTGTTACCATCGACGGTCAAAAGATCACTGGCGCTGCAACCGGTCGTGTAACCCTCTCCGCTACCCATGACGGGGAGACCATCAAGTGCGTTATCCGCGTCTCTGCTGCAGCACAATAATTGAATAATTTGCGGCAGTACTGCTTTTTGCAGTACTGCCGTTTTCTTTAGTGTGCTTCCTGCATAAAATCTCTTCGGAAGAAAGAGGTGATGCACCAAACACCTGCAAGGGCGATGACTGTGTAGACAATGCGCGCCAGCAGAGCGCCAGTACCGCCAAAAAGCCACGCGACCAGATCGAACTGGAACAGACCTACAAGACCCCAATTGAGAGAGCCGATGATGGAAAGGATCAATGCCAAAGTATCCATACTTTTACCTCCATTTTTCGTTTGGATATGCTTAGTATGTCAATGAATATAGAGAATATGCGTTGAAAAAATGAAATTCTTCTGCTATAATAGGAAAAAATGCAGATGGAGGCAGTTATGACAACACTAAGGGAAAGCGCATTTGCGAAAATTAATCTGACACTGGATGTTCTGGAAAAGCGGGATGATGGATATCACGATATCCGCAGCGTTATGCAGACTATTTCCATCCGGGATGATATTGAGATAGATATTGGAACAGGCGCGCCATGGCGGCTGCTTTGTGATAAGGACGGGATTCCGACGGATGAACGAAACCTGGCTTGGAAGGCTGCACGCGTCTTTTTTGATGCAGCGGGCAAAGATCCGGACGGCTTGGAAATTCGTATTACAAAGAGAATTCCTTCCGAGGCAGGATTAGGCGGTGGCAGCGCCGATGCCGCAGCGGTTCTTCGGGCATTAAACCGTCATTACGGTTATCCTTTCTCAATTCTTGCGTTGGCTGAGATTGGCGCGGCTGTTGGCAGCGATGTGCCTTTCTGCACCGTTTGCGGGACAGCAATGGTGGAGGGTCGGGGCGAGCGGCTTCGGAAGCTTCCGGATATGCCGGAGGATTGCTGTATAGTAATTTGTAAGCCTGATTTTTCCTCTTCCACACCGGAGCTTTACCAAAAAATCGATGAGAAGACCATCGCGCGGCGTCCGGACCAGCAGGCAATGGAAAGCGCGCTTCTAGCCGGTGACCTAGGCAAAATTGCAGAAAATCTCTGCAACGTATTTGACCCTGTTGTAACAGAGGATCATCTTGAAATCAACTATATTAAATCCATATTCAACAGCTATGGCGCTGTCGGTTATCAAATGACCGGCTCCGGTTCTGCGGTTTTCGCAATCGTAGAAAGTTTTGAATATGCGGCAGTTATCTGTAATATGCTCCGTGAAAACTATCCGCATATTTATATTGCAAAACCTGTATAAATTTTCCAAAATCCGTCCATACTGGAGTTATTTCAGTATGGACGGTGTTTTTATGAAAAAAATGATTTCTTTTTTACTAATCTCTATTCTTTTCGTCAGCGTTTTCTACGGTGTATCCTGCTATGATGACAAAACGCAGCTACGCAGAGAAGTCATCCGCTTGCACGTGGTAGCAAATTCTGACAGCGAGGCTGACCAAGCGCAAAAACTGCGTGTTCGTGACGCAGTAAATGAATACTTAATGGAATTGCTGGAGGAGACAGAGACCGCAAAGGATGCACGGCAGGTCATTGATGGGCATTTGCCTGAGTTGGAGTCGGTGGCAAAAAATGTTCTTTCCGCCGAAGGCACTGATATGACTGTTCGTGCAACCTTGATGGAGGAGGCCTTTGATGTCCGGGAATACGACACTTTTACATTGCCATCTGGTGTCTACACCTCGCTTCGTATTGAATTGGGTGCCGGGGAAGGACACAATTGGTGGTGCGTGGTGTTTCCTTCCTTATGTTTGCCTGCTGCGGGAGAAACATTTAACGATGTTGCGGCCGGGGCGGGGTTCTCGGAGTCCCTATCCGGTGGTATTACCGGAAAATATCAATTTCGTTTTTTCGTTCTTGACCTGATTGGACAGGCGGAGAAATTCTTCTATAATCGGTAAATTGGCACTACAAATATTCTGATGATGTGATATAATGGTAACAAAAAATAGAGAAGAGGTGGGTGTATGCTCCGGATTATTCTGGGTACGGATTGGGTAGCGAACCGTGACGAAATTTTGAGGCAGCTCTCGGACGATGTTAAAAACGAAAGAGAAAATAGAATACTTATGGTTCCGGAACTCATCAGCCACGATATGGAACGCAGGCTTTGCCAAGCGGCGGGGGATACCACCAGTCGCTTTGCAGAAGTGTTGTCCTTTACACGACTAACGCAGCGAGTATCGGAATATACGAAAATTGCGCCCGAGGAATGTCTTGATAACGGTGGTCGTGTTGTGGCAATGGCAGCAGTCGCCGGTCAGTTGCGAGGAAGTCTCAAAGCCTATGCAGCAGTGGAGACAAAGCCGGAATTTCTTACCGGGCTTGTAGATGCTGTGGACGAGTTTAAGCGCTGCTGTATTACGCCGGAGGATTTGCAAAACGCAGCGAGCCGGTGCGAGGGCGTATTTGCGCAAAAGCTTTCTGAACTGGCGCTGCTCTATAATGCCTATGACGGCATCACAGCCCACGGAAAGCGGGATCCACGGGATCAAATGACTTGGCTTTTGGAGCAGCTTGAGGAAAGCGATTTCGCTGAAAACCATACTTTTTACATAGATGGTTTTCCTGATTTTACAAGACAGCATATGGCGATTTTGAACCACCTGATTTGTGCGTCACCGCTTGTAGTTGTCAGTATTAACTGTGACATTCCTGGTTCCGACCATATGGCATTCCAAAAGGCAGGGGAGACAGCAAAGGCGCTTATTAATGCAGCCAAAAGAGCAGGTGTGGAGACCGACATCAGGGCGGTCTTACCAATCGATACGCCTGTTTCCAATGTATGGTCACAGCTGTACCAGGGGGAAATCGCGCGGACGGATGCTGATAGTGTAACTGCTTTCCGTGCAGAGACCCCATATAAAGAGGTGGTGTTGGCTGCCCAAAAAATACGCAATCTTACTTATGACGGTATCCGTTATCGGGATATTAGTATTGTTTGCAGCAATATTTCAGCCTATAAGGTTGCTATTAGCGCGGTATTTCGTCGGTGCGGGATACCCTATTACACTACTGGCAAGGAATGTGTATTGGAGCGGCCAGCGATTCATACGGTGCTCTATGCTATGGAAGCGGTTCTCGGTGGCTTTCAACAGGCAGATGTGCTGCGCTATTTACGCAGCGCAATGTCGCCGCTGGGTCTATCGGAATGTGATAGGCTGGAGAACTATGGGCTTTTATGGTCAATCAGTGGCAGCGGCTGGTGCAGTGAGTGGAAAAATCATCCCGGCGGATTGGGCAGAGATTGGACGGAAAAGGCCTATGCAGAACTGGAAATGCTGGAAGGCTTACGCCATAAGGGCATAGCGCCACTGGTCCGTCTTCGAGACCGGTTGCATACTGCATTGAAACTATCGGAGCAGGTTGAAGCGGTTTATGCATTTTTGGAGGAAATTGCGTTTGCAAAACGATTGCGCGCTGCTGCAATTCGCTATGACCGAGACGGTGATAACCGCAGCGCGCAGGTTCTTGATCAGCTTTGGGCAGTCCTTTTGAACGCATTGGAGCAGATGCACGATGTGTTAGGCGAGAGTGTATGGGACAATATAAGCTTCTTTCGACTGTTCCGGCTAATGCTTAGTCAGTATGATGTTGGCACAATTCCGTCGGTATTGGATGCGGTTACAATTGGTAACGCAAGCGCAATGCGCTGCCAGCAGGCAGAACATCTAATTGTTTTGGGGATGCTGGAAGGCCAAATGCCCGGATACAGCGGTTCTACTGGGGTTCTCAGCGACTGGGAACGGACTGCGCTTCGGGAAATGGGTGTGCCGCTGACCGGTGGCGCTATGGAAGGCTTGCAGGCTGAGCTGGCGGAAATTTACGGTGTTTTCTGCGGTGCAAGAAGCTCTGTGACGGCGGTTTACCCCGGCGGTATGCCATCTTTTGTTTACCGCAGACTTGCCCAAATGGCAGGCGGTGAGAGGGTGTGGGAAGATAATGTAGCCCTTTCCGGTGTGGACAGAGGCGAAACTGCGGCATATCTTGCTGAATTCGGTGAAAGAGCAGTTGCAAATAATCTTGGTCTGAGCGATATCTATGAAATGATTGCTGATGGCGTATCCTACCAACATGGCGCTGTGCAGTTTGAAAATGTTCGTGGACTATATGGCCAGCAGCTCACATTGTCTGCTTCGCAGATTGATAAATTTGCAGATTGCCGTATGCGCTATTTCCTGCAATATGGTCTGCGGGCAAGAGAGCGGAAACCCGCTGCTGTTGACCCCGCGGAGTATGGTACTTATGTTCACGCTGTGTTGGAGGATACTGCCCGGGAAGTGATGGAAAAGGGCGGTTTTCACAACCTTTCTGTACACGAAACTCTGGAGATAGCCCGAAAATATTCGAAACTTTATGTATCGGAACATTTTTCTGGCTTAGATTCGCAGAGAATATCCTATCTGCTTTCGAGAAATGCGCAGGAACTGGATATGGTTGTAGAGGAGCTTTGGGATGAACTCCAGGGCTGCGCTTTTATCCCGGCAGATTTTGAGGTGTATTTTGGCGTTGGCGGCAAAATGCCTCCCATTGCAATTTCCGGTACGATGATGGATGGGCAGCTCAATGGCTTTGTTGACCGTGTGGATGTATGGCAGGAAGATGGACGGAACTATTTTAGAGTTGTCGATTACAAGACCGGCAAAAAAGATTTTGATTATTGCGATGTTTTTAACGGAATCGGTCTGCAAATGCTGCTGTATCTCTTTGCTCTCTCAAGGGGCGGCAGGGATATTTTAGGTGACAATCCATATCCGGCAGGCGTTCAGTATTTCCCGGCCAGAGCGCCTGTGGTAACCGCAGACGGCGCGCTGACTGAAGAGGAGGCAAAGAAGCTGCGCAATAAGGAATGGAAGCGCAAGGGCCTTCTTCTTAGTGACAGCGATGTTTTAAATGCGATGCAGCCGGATGGGACATTACAGCGGCTGGATTATCGTGTCAATAAGGATGGGAAAATAAGCGGCGCCGTGGCAAGCCGTGACCAGTTCCACCTTTTAGAAAAGTATATTACTAAGCTTTTGGTGCAAATGGTGGATGCCATTGCGTCCGGTAACGTAGAGGCAAATCCCTATACGAGGGGCAACTCTCATAATGCCTGCGCTTTTTGTCCTTATAAGCAGGTCTGCCATCCGGAATGTCTGGAGGGCAGAAGAGACTATGCAACCATGAAGCCGGAGGAATTCTGGGAACGGATTGAAAGGAGTGTGAATGCAGATGCCTGATTTAACACCGCAACAGCGCGCGGCTGTCAATGACCGGGGCGGAAAACTTTTGGTATCTGCGGCAGCCGGTTCCGGTAAGACGATGGTACTTGTAGAGCGGTTGATGCAATACATACTGGATCCGGTATCTCCGGCTAATATTGATGACTTTTTGATAATTACCTACACAAAAGCAGCTGCCTCAGAGCTTCGGCAGAAGATCAGTAAAAAGCTGGGTGAGCTTCTGGCAGAGGATGCAACCAACCGCCATTTACAGCGTCAGCTGCAGCGTCTCTATCTTGCAAAGATCTCCACTGTCCACGGTTTTTGCACGGATATTCTTCGTGAGAATGCTTATCGTCTGGACATTCACGGAGATTTTCGCGTGGCAGAGGAAGAAGAATGTGCAGAGATGCAGGAGCAGGTGCTGCAGCAGCTTTTGGAAGAATCCTATGGGGCAATAGATGAGGATGACGGTTTTCGTATTGTGGTCGACACGCAGGGGTTTGGTCGGGATGATCGAAAACTTCCGCAGATTATTTACAGCATTTATAAAAGTTCCCGCTGCCATCTCAACCCGGATGCTTGGCTGGAAGATTGCATTCGCGAAAGCGAGATTGCCGATGTGACGGATGCTTCCCAAACCGTATGGGGCAGATATTTAATCGATGATTTACACAGCTGTCTTGATATGCATATATCTGCCATTCAAAAGTGCGCGGATGCGGCAAGTAGTTCTGTGGGGATGGAGAAGGCGTCGATATTGCTGCATACAACTGTGGAGCAACTCACTGCATTACGAAATTGCGATACCTGGACAGATACCAACAGCCATCTGATTCAGAGCTTTGGTACGTTGACTTTCAGTAAAAGCGCCGATGTCGAATTAATGGAAAAGATTAAGGCGGTACGCAATGCCTGCAAAGCATCAATTGCAGAAAAACAGAAGATATTTAAATACGACAATGCGCAGGTGTTGCTGGAACTGCGCGCTTGCACACCGGTTATTGGCGGACTGGTTTCGCTGGTGAAAAAATTTGCTGAGTGTTACAGTAAACGGAAGCAGAATCGCCACGTTATGGATTTTGCCGATTTAGAGCATAAGACATTGGACCTTTTCTACGGAAAACAACGTACCGGTATGACTGCTGTTGCGGTAGAAATCGGAAGACGTTTCCGTGAGGTTATGGTTGATGAGTACCAGGACAGTCACGCAGTACAGGAAGCAATTTTTGAGGCATTAACCCGAGAGCGAAACAACTGCTTTATGGTAGGCGATGTGAAGCAGTCCATATATGGATTCCGCTTGGCAGACCCGGGCCTTTTCCTGAAAAAGTATAATGATTATGTGCCTGCCAAGCGGGCGTTGCTGGGGCAGGGAAGAAAAGTATTGCTGACAAAGAATTTCCGATCATCTGCAGGCGTAATCAGCGGTATAAATGACGTGTTTACCAAATGTATGTCTCCGGAAGTTGGCGGTCTCATCTACGGTGAAGAGGAACGACTAAACGGAAATGAGAAGGCCTTACCGGAAGCGCCACAGGTAGAATTTTACGGAATTACCGTTGAAAAAGAGACATATCCGGAGGAGGCTGCCTTCGTAGCGGAAAAGATTCACGAATTGCTGTGCAGTGGGCAGCAGGTTCGCGGGGAAGACGGTCTGCGGCCCATTATGCCCCAGGACATTGCTATACTTCTCAGGTCTCCCGGGCCTGTAGGTGGCGAATTTGTCTATGCGCTCCAAAAGCACGGCATCGAGTGTTGTTTTGGTGGAGAACAAAACCTGCTGCAGGCCGAGGAAATTCAGTTTCTGCGATCGCTCCTGCAGGTAATTGATAATCCTTTGCAGGATATTCCTCTGGTTGCAGTGATGATGAGTCGTGTATTTGCTTTTACAGCAGATGAACTTGCCGCTATGAGAAAGGTAAAGACAGGCTGTCCAATTTTCTATCTTCTCACAGATGCACAGCAGCCAAAGGTCACTAGCTTTTACGAGACCCTGATGAAGCTGCGGGATGTGGCCAGAAATGGTACTGTTTCCGGACTTTTGGACCATATATTGCACCACACCAGAATGGATTTCATCTATTGCGCTGTAAATGGAAATACCGATGCGCTGGAAGCATTTCTGCATCTTGCGGCCCAGGCAGAACAGATTGGTCATCGGGATGTGCAGGGTTTCCTTAAGTATTTGGATGCGCTGGATGCACGCAGTCTTGTCAGAAAACAAGATGATAAGACAGCCGGAAAGGTTACTATCCTGAGTATTCACAAGTCGAAAGGTCTTGAATATCCTGTTGTATTTCTATGCGCCCTTTCCAAGAGTTTCAACCGTGAGGACCTGAAAGAGCAGGTTTTATGCGATAAGGAACTTGGCTTGGGTGTCACATTTGTGGATAGGGCAAAACGACTTTGCTACCCTTCTCTTGCAAAGCGCGCCATTATGGTGAAAAAGGAATCGGATAGCCTGTCGGAGGAAATGCGGGTTCTTTATGTGGCGATGACCAGAGCGAAGGAACGGCTCATTATGACCTATGCATCCAAATATTTGGAGAACATGATTACGGATTATGCGCTCCGTGCGGATATGTCCGGCAATCTGCTGATGGCGAAGGATGTATCTTCTATGGGAGAATGGGTACTGCAGACGGCTATGGATCGCATTGAAGCAGGAGAATTGTTTGCCATTGGCGGCAGACCGGATGCTGTTCGCACTGACACAGTTCCCTGGAAAATCCGCGCCGCAACAGGAAAACCGGTGGATTCAGCGAAAGCAGAGGTTATAACGGAAGAAAAACCGATACTTTCAGAGCCGGCATATGAAAAAATGAAAAAAGGCCTTTCTTACGCTTATCCCTATGAAAAGGCAACCATATATCCCTCTAAACAAACAGCAACCCAGCTCAAGGGACGCATTAAGGATCAGGAAGCTGCGCAAAACACAAAAGAACCAGTCAAGGTTAACTTTGACCGTAAGCCCTCTTTTGCAAAGAAGAGCAAGGATGCTCTTGCTGTGGGATCGGCAACGCATAAGGTGCTCCAATATTTAAGCTTCGATTCTGCGCCGACTTCCGGAATGTTGGAAGATGCTTTACAAAAGCTTTGTCAGCAGGGGAGAATTCACCCGGATGAACTTTCTATGATTCGAAAGGATGAGATACTGCGCTTCTTACAATCTCCATTAGGTGAGAAAGTACGCAAAAGTGTCAATGTGCTCAGGGAGTTTAAATTCTCTATCCTATCCGATGGCACAAATTGGGATGCAAATCTTTCCGGAGAAAAGATACTGTTACAGGGCGTTGTGGACTGCGCGATTGTTGAAGATGACGGTATTACAATTATCGACTTTAAGACGGACCGTGTGACAGAGGAAACGGTCCTCACAGTCGCGGAAGGATATATTCCCCAGATTGCGGCCTATGCCGATGCGATGGCAAGAATATATAAATTACCGGTAAAGCGTTCAGTATTGTATTTCTTCAGTATTGGAAGAGAAATCGATGTAAGATAAGAGTATCCGCCGAACAGAACCTGTTCGGCGGATATCGTTTAGCGGTTATTCTGGTTGTTCTGGTTGTTGTTATTATTGTTGTTCTGGTTTCTGTTCTGATTGTTGTTATTGTTATTCTGATTGTTGTTCTGATTGTTGTTCTGGTTCTGATTCTTGTTCTGGTTTTCCATAACCTTGATCCTCCAAAATAATTTCGGCATTGCCGTGGTAATACTATGCCCACGATTTTAAGATTTATCCTTCGCTTTAAACAAACAACTGGCAAGGAGTCCTGCTACAATTGCTGCTGTGATGCCACCAGCGGTGGCTTTTAGTCCACCAATGAAGATGCCGAGGAAACCTTTTTCGTCAATGGCTTCCCGTACGCCCTTTGCCAGCGTGTTGCCAAAACCGGTCAGCGGTACACTTGCACCGGCGCCAGCGAATTCTATAAGCGGTTCATAGATTTTAAATGCTCCTAAGATAACGCCAATCACCACATACGCCACCAGAATCCTTGCTGGCGTCAGCTTGGTTTTATCAATGAGGATTTGGCCGATCACACAAAGAATTCCGCCAACTAAAAATGCTTTTAAATAGTCCATATCAGCCTCCTGAAATCGCAACTGCGTGACAAACACCCGAGATTGGTAAATTCTGCTGGGTTGAGGTAGGGGAAAGCAGCGCGCCTGTTCCGCAGAATAATATCTTCTTGAGCTTTCCTTTTTGCAGCTTATTCAGTAAATCACCGCAAAGTGTGATAGCGCTACAACCGCAACCCGAGCCGCCGGAATGGACATCCTGTTTTAAATTATCAAAGATGAGACAACCGCAATCGGCAATTTTACCACCTAAGGACATCCCCTCTTTTTGGGCGAGGGTCAGCAAAATGTCTTTACCATGCTGCCCCAGATCACCGGTAACGATAAGGTCAAAATCCTCAGGCCCGGTTTTTAAATCTGTAAAATGACTGCGAATGGTTGAAAGGGCTGCCGGCGCCATTGCCGCGCCCATATTGTTGGCGTCCTTGATGCCCAGGTCTGTGACAATACCGACAGTACAGGCTGTAATATGGGGGCCTTTTCCTTGACTGGAAACTAAAGCGGCGCCTGCGCCGGTCACAGTCCACTGGGCGGTTGGCGTCCGTTGTCCGCCGTATCCCAGCGGAAAACGGTACTGACGTTCCGAGGAGGCAAAATGGGATGATGTCATTGCCGCTACGTTATCAAAATAGCCACCGCCTACGGTCATTGCGGCAAGAAGCAGACTTTCTGCCATTGTAGAACAGGCGCCGTATAGGCCTAAATGAGGGATACCGGTATTTCGAAGTGTGAATGAAGAACCGATGCACTGGTTTAACAGGTCACCGGAGAATACAAGCTCCAAATCTGCTTTTTTGATGCCTGCTTTTTTTGTGAGTGTATCCAGCGCCAGCTCCTGCATATGCTTTTCCGCCTGTTCCCAGGTCTTTTGCCCAAAGTAGGAATCGTTGCTTTGAATATCGAAAGTGCCGCCAAGTGGACCCTCTGATTCTTTCTTTCCGGCAACGTTTGCCCAAGCAGTGATTACCGGAGGATTCATAAGAACGAAACTTTGTTTTCCTTTTCTTTTTGTTGCCATATTTACCACCTTTCACATCGGTATTATGTGCATAAAGGCAGAAAAATATAAAGCCCGTGGATTTTTCCACGGGCTTTATCACTTAAATATTTGTTACTTCATCGCAGGTCTGCCGCTGTCCCAAGCACCTGCGACTTCTTTTTCAACCAACTTGCCGTTTTGATTGTACTGGATGGTCTTCACAGGCATCAAATCGTCCAGCATATACGGGTTATTCCACATGCGGTAACCATCCACATTACGGCGGCCGCCGCGGTAGTAATTTTCGCCTTGCTGCACCCAGTAATCGGAGCCGTCTACGTTGAAGAAGTACCGGTATCCGGCCTCATACAGAACCTTGAACTTTGCATTGTCCATAGTATATTTTTCAATACCGGCAACATCGGAACCGTTGGGGTAGATCAGAATGTCACAGTCGCCGATGATCGTTCCCACGGTGTTCTTAAATTTCGTATCGTCAGCTTTAATACGGCTTGCAGTAAGATTGCCGTAGGAGGGGTGACCGTAGGAGTGGCTGGCGATGATCCAACCGTTATCTTTCAGACACTGTACCACTGCCTTGGCATCATCGATTTCCTTTTGATAGGCCTCCGCTGTCATATTCTGCGCATATCCGGGCTTTGTGCGGTAACCGAAAACGCCTTCAAAGCCGGTAACTGCCAAAACTGCCCGGGCACCCTGATAAGCAAAGTCAGGATGCTCCTGAATGAAGGCTTCCAAAATGGGAACGAGATCATATTCGCCGATGAGTGTATTGCCGTTGCGGTCCACATACTCGCAGGTGGGCTTGCCATCAGCACCGATTACGATGCGGCTTGCAACGCCGTCACCGTTCTTGTTTGCAAAAACAGGGATGTTGTTGACACCATCCATTTCTGACTGGCCGGGGCGCTTTTTGGCATCAGCAATCCATTTGCCATAATAATTAATATCATCCTCGCTCAATATAAAGGGCTTTTTACCTTCAGGCAGATAGATGTCGCCCTCCACAAATCTGGCGTTGCCATTTGCGTCCTTGACCTCGTAAGCGACCTGATAGGGAGTTACCAAAACATAACCACGGTCGTACATAGACTGCAGGAGGTACTTAAATTCCGCAACAGTCGTCATATCCTTATTCATTGCGCCGGGCAGGTTTGCGCCTGCGCCAAAGGCACGATCAGGCTCCACAATAAGGGGATGGACAAAGATGTGGGTAATGGTGTTCATCTTTGTATAGCGGCTGCACTTTGCTTTATCTGCCTGATACTGAACAATTTTCGTTGCGATGGCAGGCACCTTATCAGCATGTTCGAATGACTGAAGCAGACTGATTGCCTTGTCGTAGTCATAACCGGCAGCCAGGAAATCGGTCTCGGCCATCAGCTTCTCAGCCGCAGCATTAATTTCAGCCATTGGTTCCGTAGGAGCATCGGTGGGGCCGTCCGTAGGCGGCTCGGTTGCGGGTGAAGTGGGCCCGCTGGATCCAAACAAACCGTTATTATACGCAACAGCGATACAAGCGATCAGAAGCACACATACAAGTCCAATGCCTATGGGCATAATGTATGCTTCGATATTCTTCTTGGCTGTGTTCTTCTTATGGTTACCGCGGTTTTGCGGATTGGAAGGCTGCTTCTCGTCAAAGTTTTCCATATATTTCTCCTCCTGTTAGTTTGTTCTTATTATACCACGCAGGCGATAAAAAGCAATAGCACACTTAAATTATTTTGCGCCAGCCCCAAAAGGCTGGCGCAAAAATATAGTGATTATTTACCGGCAAGGGCTCTTTCCAGCCATACACAGCCGAAATCCAGCGCAGTATAAAGACCGGCCTTTTCGCCCTTCTTTACAACACGTTCTCTGGGCTTGACGGCAGGATCTGTCAGCTGCAGCTGCACAGATACGCGCTTGGCAATTTCCTCACCGCCTACATTTTCGGTTTCCAGAATTTGGAGCAATACGATATGACTGTCAGCCATAGAGCCATAGTAAATCATATTGTCCTTGCGCATAAGGGGATGTCCCTTGTATGTTAAAACCTTATTTTCCTCAGACATACTAACCTCCTGCTAAAATGTTAGGAGGCTTCTGCGGTGGCAAAAGCCTCCTAATAGAATCAGTTCTTTTCAAACAGATAACTCTGCACCAATGTACGCAGAAGCTCGTCCCTGTCAATCTTGCAGATCAGGCTGCGGGCATTGCGGTAATTGGTGATGTAAGTGGGGTCTTCGGTCAGAAGGTAGCCCACAATCTGGTTGATGGGATTGTAACCCTTTTCGCTTAAGGCGTCAAATACGCTTTGCAGAATCAAACGCATATTTTCCTTATCATCGCTGGGTACGGTGAATTTAATAGTATGTTCTGTCAAAACGCACGACCTCCTTGGTTACATTTTCATTATTATATCGTATTTTTATCGGGGTGTAAAGAGCAAAACCAAAAAATTTTTCGATTATCGCAGGGTTGCGTCTAATTCCTTGGCAAGGGCTGCCAAAATAGCTGTTACAACTTGCTCGGAATCCGCATCAGTTAAGGTGCGGTCATCTGCCCGGAGGGACAGGGAGAAGGCAAGGCTCTTTTTGCCCTCACCGATATTTGCACCGCGGTAGATGTCGAAAAGTGCAACATCTCGCAGGAGCTTTCCGGCAGATTTCCGGATAACGGCTTCAGCTTCGGCAACAGTAACTGCTTCGTTGCAAACAATGGCCAAATCCCGGCTTACAGTGGGGAACTTGGGCAGAGGCTTGTAGGTGGGCTCGGGAAGCTGCTGACCCATCAGAACCTCGAGATTGATCTCCGCACAGTAGACGGGTGCATCCATATCGTAGTTTTCGGCTACCAGCGGGTGAAGCTGTCCGATATAGCCAACGTGTACGCCGTCAATAGATACGCAAGCGCAGCGGCCGGGATGGTAGCTGGGATTGTTACGGTCGGCAACGTAGGAAGCCTTCTTGATACGGAGCGCGGAGAAAATAGCTTCCAGCTCGCCCTTAACAGAAAAGAAATCCACATTTTCGCCATAGCTGCCCAAGACAAGAATCTTCGGCTCTTCAGGCTGAAGCTGGCCTTCCTTAGGCAGATAAATCTTAGCCAGCTCATAGAGCTTAACCGACTTGTTACGGTAAGCCATATTCCGGGATAAAATATCCAGCATAGAGGGCAGGGCAGTGGTACGCATTACAGAGGTATCCTCGCCCAAGGGATTTTGTATTCGCATAGGATTGCGAAGGGCGCTGTCCTCAGGAAGTCGGATGCGGTCAAAAATCTCAGGGGAGACAAAAGAATAAGTGATAATCTCGTTATAGCCCAACGCACGGCAGGCCTTACCGCAAGCGCTCTCAAAGAGCATCTTGGGAGAATAGCCACCTCTTGCCGCAATCTTGAGGGTGGTGGTGGGAATTTCGTTATAACCGTAGGAGCGGCCAACCTCTTCTGCGATGTCTGCCATCAGATTCAGGTCAGGACGCCAGGAAGGAACAAGAATTTCGTCACCCTCTACTGGAATCTCCAGGAGAGACAGATAGGAAACCATCTGCTCCTTGGAAATATCTGTACCCAGAAGCGCATTAATCTTTGTAGGCTCCAGCTTTACGGTATGAGGAGCGGGTACATAGTTAATGATGTCCACCATTCCATCCATTACATCACCGCAACCGAGAAGCTCCACAAGCTCACAGGCGCGCTCCACAGCGGGGACAGTCATCATCGGATCAATATTCTTTTCGAACTTTGCGGAGGCATCGGTACGCATACCCAGCGCAAGGGCGGTCTTCCGGATGGATGTGCCGTCAAAGTTGGCGGACTCAAAAACGACGGTTACGGTATCGTCCACAATCTCAGAGTTCTCACCGCCCATAATGCCGGCAAGGCCAATGGGCTTTTCACCGTCAGCAATGACAAGCATACCGGGAGTCAGGGGGCGAACATTGCCATCGAGAGTAGTCAGCGATTCGCCTTCCTCTGCTTCGCGGACAACGATCTTACCGGAGCCAACATAGCGGTAGTCGAATGCGTGCATAGGCTGACCATACTCCAGCATAACATAGTTGGTAATATCCACGATGTTATTAATGGGACGGACACCGTTGGCGCGCAGGCGCTGACGCATCCACTTGGGGGAGGGACCGATCTTTACATTGGTGACCATACGGGCAGTGTAGCGGTTGCACAGCGCTTCCGCAGGCACTTCAATGTCAAGCATTTCATACATAGAGCCGGCATTGCTGCCATTTACCACAGGTTCGTGGTGACGCATGGGCTGACCGAAAGCGGCAGCGGCTTCACGGGCGAGGCCGATGATGGAGTAGCAGTCAGGCCGGTTGTTGGTGATCTCAAAATCAACAACAGTATCATCGTTGCCGATGACGGTGTTGATGTCGTCACCGGGTTTGCAGTCTTCCTCAATGATCCAAATGCCGTCCTCAATGGCGTAGGGGAAGTCACCGAGTGTCAAATCAAGCTCTTTGAGAGAGCAGAGCATACCGCAGGAGACCTCGCCTCTAAGCTTGCCCTTGGTGATGTGGATGCCACCGGGCAGGTAGGAGTTATGGAGCGCAGCGGGGACAAGATCGCCCTGTTTCACATTCTGCGCGCCGGTTACAATCTGAACAGGTTCTTCGGCGCCAACATCCACCTGGCATACCCACATATGGTCGGAGTTTTCATGGCGTACAATAGAGAGAACCTTACCGACGACAACGTTCTTAATCTGGCTGTCAAGCCGTTCATAGGTTTCTACCTTCTGACCAAAAACAGTCAGGGTGTCTACAAATTCTTTATCGGAGATATGAGAGAGGTCAACGAACTCTTCATTAATCCATTTTCTATTCAATTTCATATTCGTAACCTCCTTAGAATTGATTCAGGAACCGCACATCGTTATCGAAGATCAAACGAAGATCATTGATCTTTCTGCGGCCCATAGCCATTCTTTCAAGACCCATACCGAATGCAAAGCCGGAGTACTTATCTGGGTCAATGCCGCAACCCTCCAAAACCTTGGGGTGAACCATACCGGCACCCAAAAGCTCGATCCAGCCTTCACCGTGGCAAGTGGAGCAGACCTGACCGTCTACCTCGCCGGTGCCGTGGCACTTATGGCACTGCATATCCATCTCACAGCTAGGTTCGGTAAAGGGGAAGTGGTGGGGGCGGAAACGCATTTCTGCATCCTCACCGTACAGGCTCTTCATAAGGGTAATGAGGGCGCTCTTGAGGTTACCCATCGTGATGTGTTCATCAATGACAAGACCTTCGATTTGGTGGAACATAGGGGAGTGGGTAGCGTCTGCTTCGTCTTTACGGTACACGCGGCCGGGCGCGAGAATGCAGATTGGAGGCTTTGCATTTTTCATTGCGCGAATCTGCATAGGACTGGTCTGTGTCCGCAGCAAGAGGCTATCGTCGTCGTTAAAATAGAACGTGTCGGAACGGTCTCTTGCGGGATGACCTTCCTCTGTGTTGAGGCGGGTGAAGTTATACTCAGCCAGTTCTACCTCGGGACCGTCGATAATCTGGTAGCCAAGGCTCACAAAGAGGTCTTTAATCTCCTGGAGCACCTGATTCATAGGATGCTCTTTACCCATTGCGACAGTTGTGCCGGGAATGGTTACGTCCAAGCTTTCTGCCTGCAGCTTTGCTTCCAGAACGGCAGCATTGACAGCGGTTTTTCTTGCCTCCAGCGTTTCTTCAATTTCGGCGCGGATTGCGTTCGCGATCTGACCCATTACGGGACGCTCCTCAGGGGAGAGCTTGCCCATAAGTTTCAGTACAGCAGTCAGTTCGCCCTTCTTGCCAAGGAATTTTACCCGAAGATCTTCCAAGGCGGCAGGGGTATCCGCCTCCTGAAGCGCAGCGATGGCTTGCTGCCGGATCTGCTCTAATTGTTGCTTCATAAATGTTTCTCCTTCCAAAAATAAGAAAGACCCTCATCCCACATCGGGACGAAGGTTAACCTCCGCGGTACCACCCGCAATTCGCCTCACGGCGCTTCTCATCGGTGCAAACACACCTGCGATCTCTAACGGGATCATCCGGCGCACCCTACTGATTTCAGGTTGCAGCTCGTGGGGGAAGGCCCTTTGCGCTGCGTAAGCGGATCACACCATCCCGCTTTCTCTGGAAGACGCACGTTTCGCATCAGACAGCCCAGTCAATGCTTTTACATATCTCTGATAAGATAACATAGATTTTAAGAAAAGGCAAGTCTTTTCTGGATAAAATCCCATAAAAAAGTCCCAATATTTGGCATATACTAAGGTGAAATAGAATAGATATTACATAAATGACCGACAGGTACGGGGAGGACATGTTATGAAGCGACTATTTATACTCATTCTATCTATGCTATTGTTGGCAGGCTGCCGGAATGCAGGTGGAGATTTGGATACGGCGCTAAGGTTTCGTCAGAAATTGCTCAGCGGGACTGGTTGCAAGTTTACTGCCGAAATTACTGCAGATTATGGGAATGTCATATACCAGTTTTCTATGGACTGTCAGGCGGATAAGCAGGGAAATCTCAGCTTTTCGGTTACTGCGCCTGAGAGTATAGCAGGAATTACCGGCGCAATCACTGACGGGGGAGGACATCTGACTTTTGAAGGGACTGCGCTGGCTTTTGCGCCGATTGCAGACGGACAGGTTACGCCAGTCACTGCGCCGTGGCTGTTTTTAAAGACGCTCCGGAGCGGCTATATCGTGTCCTGCACCAAGGTAGATGGCGGCACTTATCTGCAAATAGATGACAGCTATCAGGACAGAGCGCTCCATCTGGACATTTGGCTCGACGAAAACGAACTGCCTGTCCGCGGAGAAATTCTTTGGGAGGGAAGGCGAGTTTTGTCCATAACAGCGAGAGACTTTACTATTTTGTAGCCAACTGTCATTTCTTGCATAGGATAAATCACAGCACCTACCGTATAATTTTCTTTTGTGCGTGGGAGAATAGAATCAGCCGCGTTACATATGGACATAACCGGTAGCGCTGGCAATGCTTTCTCCGGAGTGTGAAAAGGATGGACAGTACGGTCAGACGTGGTGATATATTTTATGCAGATTTGTCTCCTGTTGTGGGAAGCGAGCAGGGCGGTACCCGTCCAGTGCTTATTGTGCAGAATGATACCGGTAATCGATATTCTCCCACAGTAATTGCGGCAGCAATTACAAGTCAGACAGGCAAAGCGCGGTTACCTACCCATATCAATATTGCAGGCGGCAGTGTGGGACTCAGCAAGGATTCCGTGATTCTTTTGGAACAGATTCGCACCATTGATAAGCGGCGCCTACGGGAGCATATGGGCAAATTGGACGATCAACATATGCATATGGTCGATGAGGCCATTGCAGTCAGTTTCGGGCTGCAGGATAATCGCAATATTCTGTAAAGGAATCCCCCTTACCGCATACAATCAGGTAAGGGGGGATTTCTATGCAAAGGGAATATCCAATTACTGCGGAGGGAATGAACGTAGGAACTGCATATATTTCCGTTCAGGGCCTCTATTATGAGGTCAGGTGCGTATGCAAAATGCAACAGCGCGTACTACATATTGAGGCGGATTGCGGAAACCGCAGGGAAAATATCGGCATTTGTGTTCCGAAGGATGGGAAAATGGTAATTTGCACCAAAATACCGCAGAAAAGGTTGGACGGCCTAACAGGGTTTGTTGTCCGCGCCCAGGTGAGAGAGGCTTGGATGCCGCTGGATAAGAATAGGCCTGTTGGGCATCTCTATGGGATAGGAGAGGCTAGGTTTGCTTTCCGGGACGGAAAGCCCGGACTTCTTATACCTATTCCTGAGGAGAGGGAGGCATCCCATCCAAATCAAAAATCGGAAAATACAAGGTAAATACAGAGCCGAAGCCTAATGCACTTTGTACAGTGATCTTACCCTGATGTTTCTGTATCAGGTCACTGACAATGCTCAGTCCCAGTCCGCTGCCGCCGGTAGAACGGGAGCGTGCTTTGTCTACGCGGTAGAATCGGTCAAAAATATGAGGAAGGGACTCTTCGGGGATACCTGCGCCTTCGTCTTTTACTTTCAGGATGGCGGTGTTGCGGATGCGGTTCAGGTGGATATAAAGATTGCCGTTTTCCCTATTATACTTAATGCCGTTTTCCACAAGGTTAAACAGTATCTGGTACAGATCATCTTCACTGCACAAAATCGGGCAGGTATCCGTAATATCCGTATGGATGCGGATATTGCGGATATCCGCCAAGGGCTTGAGCATACGCACGACGCGCTGGGCGGTATCGCTGATCCGGATTACTTCGGAAGGGTCTGTAACCATAGCGTCTGCTTTGGACAGGGAAAGCAGTTTCTGGGACATTCTGTTGAGGCGTTCTGCTTCGTTACCGATGTCTTCCACAAACTCCCGGACGGTTGCAGGATCCATATCGTTTTGCAGTATGGAGTCCGATAACAGTTTAATGGAAGCAAGGGGTGTCTTCAACTCGTGAGAGGCGTTGGAGACAAACTGCCGTCTCGTTGCTTCCATTTCTTCCAATCGGCTGCGCAGTTCGTTAAATTCATCACCAAGGACGGAAAGTTCATCATCACCCTTAATCTTTACAGGCTTGGAGTAATCGCCTTCTCGTATGATATGCATAGAGGCAATCAAATTGTCAATTCGGTTGGAAAAAGCACGGGAAATCAGCAGGGAAATGAGAATGATGAAAATTTCGAGACAGATAGTGATTGTAAGGATATTATTTTGCAGAGAAGTAATCAATGCGCCCTGACTACCGTCAGATTCTGTCATATAGACGCAGCCGAGGAGCGTGCCGTAGGACATAATAGGGGTCGCTGCCTGAGAGTGCATAATACCGTTATCAAAGCTTGAGGTAAACACATCGTTCCCTTCAAGGGCCTGTACAACTTCCTGTATGTGAATCGCGTTTCCTACTGTATTGCCTACATTTAAGGAATCATAGATAGCGATGCCTGCATTATCCGTAATGACGAGGCGTTCAACACGCAAAGAACCCATATTTTGCACCGCCTTTTCTACGGTGTTGCGGTTAATAATGTCCAGCGCCCGGATTTCGGATGCGGCAAAATGGCAGCGCTCAATCATTGTGGATTCTTTGTTCTTATAGAACAGATTTTGGCTGGAGCGGGCAGTGTAGATGTTGAGGAAGATGAGTACGAGAGACGATATGATAACGTAAATCAGCGCGACCCGGAAATGGGTGCTGATATAACGCTTCTTGTTTTTATTTCCGGAAGAAATAGCCAACGCCCCATTTCGTCATAATATACTTTGGATCAGCCGGATCGTCTTCCAGCTTCTCGCGCAATCTGCGTATGTGCACATCAACAGTACGGATGTCACTTTTATATTCATAGGTCCAAATGCTGTCGAGGAGGTTTTCCCGGGAGTAGACCTTGTTGGGGTTTTTCATCAAAAATTCTATGACATCGTATTCTCGGGCGGTAAGATCGGCAGCAACGCCGGATTTATAAACATTTCGCGCATCCAAATCCAAAGTGATGCTGCCAATGGTCAGCGTGTTGCGCTGTTCCTCTTTTACAGAACTGCGGCGAAGCAGCGCGCGGATACGCGCCTTTAGTTCGAGAATATTAAAGGGCTTGGTAATATAATCGTCGGCGCCGTTATCAAAGCCCATAAGCTTATCCATATCATCCACTTTTGCGGTTAGCAGAATGATGGGTACATTGGAAAATGCCCGGATACGGGAGCAGGCGGTAAGGCCGTCCATATTCGGCATCATAACGTCTAAGATAATAAGGTCGGGCTTTTCTTGCTGCGCCAGTTCTACCGCCTGAAGACCGTCGCTGCCGGTGACGGTTTCGTAGCCTTCATTTTGCAAATTAAAACGAATACCCTTAACGAGCAGTTCCTCATCGTCAACAATTAGAATTTTCATAAACTAGCCTCCAACTTCAATGAATTTACGGATGTCCGCATATGTCTTGTCTCCGATACCGGAGACATTTTTTATATCTTCAATTTTGCGGAACAGACCGTATTTTTCCCTGTACCTGATAATATTTTCTGCGGTAGCAGGACCGATGCCGGGAAGAAGCGTCAATGTATCTGCATCTGCGGTGTTGATATTTACCTTGCCGTTATCTTCGCCCTGTACAATGGGCGCGTTGTTACTAATCTCCAACGTCTCTGAAAGAAAACTCCGATAGATGAAAAGTCCAGACAATAGGAGCAGACAGACCAGTGAGGTGATGAGATAGGTGAAAAGTTCGGATTTTTTCATATCCCGTGCTTCCTCCATTGACTAACATTTGGTTTGCTGATATAATCATTATACACGAAATTTTCCCGAGGACAAGTCCGCGGTTTGATAATGGAGCAAAAATATGAAGAAATTTAGCATAATTTTCCTTATTTTATGCGTTTTCATAGGCACAATGGGTTTTCCTGTCTTTGCAGAAGAGAGCCTCAGCGTAAATTGCAGCGGAATGGATGCCCAGAGCGCTGTTGTGGATGGCGCGCCGGTAACGAATGCTTCCTCTGCGATTGTTTACGAATTTAACAGCGATACGATGCTGCTGGCGCAAAATGTGGATGAGAAAATCTATCCTGCCAGCTTTGTGAAGATTATGACGGCCATCCTCGCTCTGGAAAAGGGCAATTTGGGGGATAAGGTTACGGTTACCAATTCTGCGCTTAGTACAGTCAGCGCATCTTCCTCCAGCGCCAAGCTGGTGGCAGGAGAGAAGCTGACACTAAAAGACCTCCTTTACTGTATGCTGACCGGTTCGGCAAACGATGCGGCCGCTGTGATCGCAGAGCATATTGGCGGTACGGTTTCGAATTTTGTCATACTTATGAACACACGGGCTGCGCAGTTGGGCTGTACCAACACCCATTTTGTAGACCCAAGCGGTTTGCAAAGCCGCAACCAGTATACTACTGCCCGGGATATGGTGCGGATTATGAAAGCTGCCCGGGAGACAGATGACTTTGCCAAGATTTTCGGCGCGCTAACCTATACTGTTCCTGCAACGGAATACTCAGCTGAGCGGGTGATGAAGAGCGCCAATTACCTCATTGACCCCCGGCAGGAATCCTATTATGATAAACGTGTTACCGGTGGCCGCACCGGTGTAGCTGCCGATAGAACACGCCACGTTGCTGTAACGGCGGAAAGCGGCAATATGGAGGTCGTTGCTATTGTCTTTGGCAGCGAGTCTAAGTACGCTGCGGACAATTATACTTTTGAGGTCTACGGTGGTTTTAAGGAAATCAGCCAAATGCTGAATCTGACCATCTCCAAGTATGCCATCGGGCAGGTGCTGTACGAGGGGCAGATCGTTGCCCAGCGGCCTGTCATTAACGGTGATAATGATCTTGTGCTTGCTCCCATAGGCACACAGACAGTGGTTGTACCAAAGGATGTGGATATGACCCAGCTTATTTATCGTTTTAGTGATGGGGGAAAGACCTACACAGCGCCTATCAAGCAAGGCTCTAAGCAGGGAACGCTGGAGGTTTGGTACGGTGGCAAATGCCTCGCTGAGGTGGAGCTTTTGGCGGCAAACCGTGTCCTCGTTTCTGCCCCCAAGGAAGTAAATCGTAATAAAACGGATACAGCTGCAGTAACGGTTATTTTAGTGGTACTAACCATCTTTGCAGTGGCAATTGGCATTTTCGGTATGGTCATCCACCGCAAAAATGTCCGCTACCGCAGGCGCGCGGCCGCGCGGCAAAGACGGAGAGAGGAGATGCGCAATGGGTGAATGGGAGAGCTTAGAAAATCAGTGCGAAAAATGCGCCCGCTGCGGTCTTTGTGAGACGAGAAATAATGTGGTTTTTGGCGTAGGTGTCCGGGATGCGGACATTATGTTCATTGGCGAAGGGCCGGGGGAGCAGGAGGATTTGCAAGGTGAACCTTTTGTGGGCGCTGCCGGGAAATTCCTTGATGATATGCTCTCGATTATTGGGATTAACCGAAAGAACTGCTATATCGCCAACATCGTGAAATGCCGGCCGCCCGGAAACAGAGACCCGCAAGAGGAGGAACAGGCCGCCTGTATCGGTTATCTGAGAAAGCAGGTAGAACTGGTAAAGCCGCAGATTATCGTCTGTCTTGGACGAATTGCCGCCAGACGGATTATTTACCCGGATTATCGGATTACCCGGGATCACGGTAATTGGATCTGCCGCAACGGTACTTGGATGACGGCAATTTATCATCCTTCTGCGCTGCTTCGAGATGTCACTAAGCGGCCGGAGACTTTTATGGATTTACTCTCCATCGAGGAAAAGCTCCACGAGGTACACGCAAATATGCAGGAAAGGACGCCTTAATCGGCGTCCTTTTTGTTGTAGGTCAGTATATCCTTTGCGATATAGATGGGGCGATCTTTGGACTGCTCGAAAGTTCTGCCGACATATTCGCCAATGATGCCAATGCAAAGAAGCTGTACACCGCCCAGCAGCAAAATCAGTACGATAATGGTGGCGTAACCGGGGATTGCGATACCGAAGAACAGCTTCTGAATCACCACGAACAGCAAATAAAGAAATGCGGAAATAGCGGTCAGCGTACCGATAGCCGTTGCAATTCGCAGAGGTTTGGTGGAATAGCCGATGATGCCCTCGATGGCATAATTCATCAGCTTGCGGAAGTTCCATTTTGTGGTGCCTGCCTGACGGGGCTGGGCGACATAGGGGATAAAGTGTGTGTTGTAACCGACCCATGCAAAGATGCCCTTGGAGAAACGGTGGTACTCTGCGACAGTCAGGAGACTCTCTGCAACGCTGCGGCGAAAGGTGCGAAAGTCGCTGGCATCTGCCCGGAGCGCCACATCGGAAAGGCGGTTAATGACGGTGTAAAAGGACTTTTTGAAGAATGAAAGAACTTTGCCCTCGCCACGGCGATCCTGATAGGCGGCAACAATGTCAATTTCAGGGTCATCTTCCAAGGTCGAGACCATATCCCGGACGATCTCGGGACGCTGCTGTAGGTCGGCATCAATGAAAGAGATATAGTCTCCGGCGGCATTTTGAAGGCCTGCATAAATGGCAGACTCCTTACCAAAATTCCGGGAGAGGCGGATGACCTTTACGGGGCACTTTTGGGCTTCGTGGAGCTTCTTTAAGTTGTGGTAGGTGGCATCCTTGCTGCCATCGTCCACGAAGACGATCTCGTAATTATAGCCGCAACCATCAAAGGCGCCGATGACCGCTTCCTGAAAAGCGGCCACATTCTCCGCTTCGTTATAGCAGGGGACAACCAGAGAGAGTTTCATAGATTTCACTCACTTAAATTAGTATTTTACTTATTATATGCCATTTTTCAGCCATCGTCAAGGTCAGGTCGATCCGTTCCTGTAAAGATTGTATCAGCCGTTTTCGGTTGAATCCTTCGGTTCCTTCAGAAAGAGTGGAAAATAGTGAGTTCTTGGGTAGCGTTCGGTCAGAAAATCATAGAGGCGGCGGCTAATAACATAATCTGCTGAATAACGAAGAAACCGCTCATAGGAAATGTTAAGGTCATGCATATTGTCCAGCGCATTTTGGGAGATGAAAGCAAACGACTCTCTTTTTTCGTTATAGTACCAATGACCAATCCGATCACTGCCATATTGGATTGCCCCGCATTGCGGGCACACACTGGTTACATACCACTCATTTTCCTGGTAGATTGGCTCCATAACATTCTGCGGAGTGATTTGGTAATAGACAAGCTCGCCTTTTTTGGTGTAAACCGGACGAAAATCATCTTCTGTGATATCGAACTTCTCGATTAATTCATCGCGCAGTTCGCAGCTTACTCCAAAACATAAGTACTTAGAATGGCGGTCGGTTTTTTGAAGCTGGACTTCGGATATACATAATCTCTGTACTGATGCCTTTTTCTGCATTCTTCGCAAGTTATGGCATAAAAATCATCAAGATTCTGATCATCGTAGTCGTACGCAAAGTTTGTAAAGCTTATCACAAAGGCTTTTGCTTCATCGATGTTATCATACAGTCGATCCATAAGTTTTGCCATTGTTAGTACCTCCAGTCTTTATTTATAATCATAATTATATCAAATTCATAGTTTACCGTCAATATCTGCAGTGGTTTTCAATTTAAGCGTAAAGAAAAGCGTAGAGAAAAGAGGAAGTTATTGTTGACATATCTATGTATTTATGTTAAATTATCCCCATATTATAAGGCTTTGATAGGGAGTTTCCGGTATAGAAGCATTTAAAGAGAGTGTGCGGTTGGTGGGAGCATACAATGCGATACGCGGATTGTCGTCCTTGAGCTGATTTCCTGAAAAGAGCAGTAGGGAAGTCCGGGTTTGCCCGTTATAGCTTATGAGTGCCCTTCGGGGAATTCAGGTGGTACCGCGGAAATCTTTTCGCCCTGAGAGTTTTCTCAGGGCGTTTTTATTTTGAAGGAGTGAATGGATATGGCAAGAGAACTGCCGAAGGTTTACGAACCCCAGCAAGTAGAAGCGCAAATTTATAAGATGTGGGAAGATGGTGGCTTTTTCCGTCCCGGCACGGACAGAAGCAGGAAGCCCTTTACCATTGTAATGCCGCCCCCAAATGTTACAGGTCAGCTGCATATGGGTCACGCAATGGATGCAACGCTGCAGGATACCCTGATTCGTTTTAAGCGGATGCAGGGCTACAACGCGCTGTGGCTGCCCGGTGTGGACCACGCCGGTATTGCTACCCAAATCAAGGTGGAAGAGGAGCTTCGCGTTAAGGAAGGTCTGACCCGTTATGATCTGGGTCGCGAGAAGTTCTTGGAGCGGGTTTGGGACTGGAAGCACAAATACGGTAACCGCATCGTGGAGCAGCAGAAGAAACTGGGCGCATCCTGCGACTGGGAGCGGGCAAGATTTACCATGGACGAGGGCTGCAGCG
The DNA here is from genome assembly GCA_045654085.1 of Faecousia sp. Classification (GTDB taxonomy): domain Bacteria; phylum Bacillota; class Clostridia; order Oscillospirales; family Oscillospiraceae; genus Faecousia. Next base: position 51,030 of record JAZOMT010000014.1, read on the forward strand.
CTGCTGTCCGTGAGGTTTTCGTTTCTCTCTATGAGAAGAACCTGATCTACAAAGGCAGCCGTATCATCAACTGGTGCCCTCACTGTGTCACCGCCCTTTCCGATGCAGAGGTCGAGTATGTGGATAAGCCTGGTCATCTGTGGCACATCCGTTATCCCTTGGCAGATGGCAGCGGTGAGGTCGTTGTTGCAACTACCCGTCCTGAGACTATGCTGGGCGATACCGGTGTCTGCGTTAACCCCAACGATGAGCGCTATAAGGATATAGTTGGTAAAACTGTTATTCTTCCGCTGGTCAATAAGGAAATTCCCATCGTTGCCGATGACTACGCAGAGATGGAATTCGGTACCGGCTGCGTGAAGATGACGCCCGCCCACGACCCCAACGACTTTGAGGTCGGTCTGCGCCATAATTTGGAGGTCATCCGCGTACTGGATGATAAGGGTGTTATCAACGAGCTGGGTGGCAAGTATCAGGGTCTTGACCGTTATGAAGCCCGCAAGCAGATCGTTAAGGATCTGGAAGAGGGCGGTTACCTTGTTCGCATTGAGGACCACGCACACAATGTTGGTACCTGCTACCGCTGCCACAATGATGTAGAGCCGATTATCTCTGCCCAGTGGTTCGTGCGTATGAAGCCCCTCGCAGAGGAAGCCATTCGTGTGGTGAAGGAAGGGGAGACCAAGTTCGTTCCCGACCGCTTCTCCAAGACCTATATGAACTGGATGGAGAATGTCCGTGACTGGTGTATCTCCCGTCAGCTTTGGTGGGGTCATCAGATTCCTGCATGGACCTGTGCGGAGTGCGGTCATATTACCGTTTCCCGTGAGGATGCTACCGAATGTGAGCATTGCCACAGCAAGAACATCACCCGTGAGGAAGATGTGCTGGATACTTGGTTCAGTTCTGCGCTTTGGCCCTTTGAGACCTTGGGCTGGCCTGAAAAGACCGAAGATTTGGATTATTTCTATCCCACCGATGTATTGGTCACCGGCTATGATATTATCTTCTTCTGGGTTTCCAGAATGATCTTCTCCGGTTGTGAGCATACCAAGAAGACCCCGTTCCACACTGTGCTGATCCACGGTCTTGTCCGTGACGATAAGGGCAGAAAGATGTCCAAGTCCCTGGGTAACGGCATTGACCCGCTGGAGATGATTGAAAAGTACGGCTGCGATGCGCTGCGTATGAATATGGTCATGGGCAACTCTCCCGGAAACGATATGCGTTTCTATGTGGAGCGCTGCGAGGCAATGCGTAACTTTGCCAATAAGCTTTGGAACGCCAGCCGCTATGTACTGATGAACCTGAAGGAGGATGCAGTCAATGCATTGCCTCAGGCTGACGCCCTGACGGTTGCTGACAAGTGGGTGCTCTCTAAGCTAAATACTCTGATTTCCGAAGTCACTGACAATATGGAGCGGTATGAACTGGGTGTCGCCATTCAGAAAGTCTACGACTTCCTGTGGGACACCTACTGTGACTGGTATATCGAGCTGACAAAGGCAAGACTGTATAGCGATGATGAGTCGCAGAAGAATACCGCGCTGCAGGTGCTGGTGTATGTGCTTGACCAGACGCTGCGTCTGCTCCATCCCTTTATGCCCTTCATTACGGAGGAGATTTGGCAGAGCCTGCCCCACGAGGGTGAGGCATTGATCGCCGCCCAGTGGCCTGTCTATACAGATGCTTTGGCCTTCCCCAAGGAAGAGAGCCTTATGGAGTCTGTTATGAGCGCCATTCGCTCCATCCGTAACCGTCGTGCAGAGATGAACGTACCGCCTTCTACCAAGGCAGCGCTGTTCGTTCTTACCTCCAAGCCTCAGGTCTTTACTGAGGGCAGCGATTTCATCCAGCGTCTTGCTTATGCCGATCAGGTAACGGTTATTGACAAGGAGCCTGAGAACATCGACAAGATGGTCTGTTGCACCACCGCAGATGCAAAGCTGTATATCCCTATGGGTCAGCTTGTGGATGTGGCTAAGGAGCTGGAGCGGCTGGATAAAGAACTGGAGAAGGCAAATAAGAATCTTGCCGTGATTGAAGGCAAGCTCTCCAATGAGAACTTTACCGCCCGCGCACCGGAAGCGGTTGTAAATGCCGAGCGGGAAAAGGCCGAAAAAGCAAGAAATCTCATCACGCAGCTGATGCAGAGCCGGGAAGCCTTGGCAAAATTATAATCAAATATCTACCGAAAAGTCGCGTATAACACCGTGTTATACGCGACTTTCTTTTTTGTCCTACCCATTGCGACAGAAAATATGGGTAGGACTTTTTATACTTGTATAGAAGCTTAAAAAGGAGGACAGAATATGCATTTGACAAGTTATCTGCAGGACAGTCAGCTTACCGTTGCGCTGACCGGCGAAATTGACCACCACTGCGCAAAGGCGTACATCGATACGATTATCGGGAAAATTGAAGCCTATAAGCCACGCATCTGCGTATTGGATTTTCAGGATGTGACTTTTATGGATTCATCCGGAATTGCAGTGGTAATTAACACACTGAGAAATATGACGCGGATTAAAGGCAAGCTTTGCTTAGTTGGCATTCGGGAGCAGCCGATGCGTGTGTTTGCCGCGTCGGGAATTGATAAACTCGTAGAGATTAAGGAGGTAGCTGTATGAAATTCGAAAACTATATGCAACTGGAATTTCCAAGTAAATCCAGTAACGAAGCCTTTGCCCGGTCAGCGGTCGCGTGTTTCGCATCCCAAATGGATCCTACGCTTGAGGAACTGGGAGATATTCGCACAGCCGTTTCGGAGGCGGTAACAAACTGTATTGTCCACGCCTATCCTGATGGGTACGGTGTCATTTCACTTCGCTGCAGAATTCTCAGGGACAATGTGCTGGACATCGTTGTAAAGGATAAGGGCGTGGGCATCCCTGACTTGGAGCAAGCCAGACGGCCAATGTTTACCACCGGTGGAGAAGACCGCAGCGGTATGGGCTTTACGATTATGGAGAGCTTTATGACAAGCTTCTCGGCCACAAGTAAGGTTGGGAAGGGTACAACGGTACATATGAGAAGAAAGCTGCAAAAACGGAAATGAATGAAACGTATGACTTAATCAAAAAAAGTCAATCCGGAGATGAAACTGCACGGGAGAAGCTGCTGGAGGAAAACAGCGGTCTTGTGTGGGCGGTTGTGCGACGCTTTTTAGGACGCGGTGTGGAAACAGATGACTTGTATCAGTTGGGTTGTCTTGGCTTTTTAAAGGCTGTGGACGGCTTTGACACGGAATTTGGCACCCAATTTTCCACCTATGCTGTACCAAAAATTGCCGGCGAAATCCGCCGGTTTCTCCGGGATGACGGTGCCGTTAAGGTTTCAAGGGGAATCAAAGAACGGGCTGCCACTATTAAGACGACGCGCAGCTTGCTGATTGCGGAAATGGGCAGAGAGCCGACAGTTTCAGAGATTGCAGACAGGACAGGGATTACGCCTGAGGACATCGCAATGGCAGAGATGGCAACTGCGGGCATTGAGTCTATACACCAGCAGACAGGGGAGGAGGGCTTCACCCTGGAAAGTGTCCTGACGGATACAAAATCCGAGGATACGATGCTGGAAAAGATTGCGCTTGACCAGGCTATTTCCTGCCTTTCTGAGCGGGAAAGTATGGTCATTCGTCTGCGATATTTCCACGGACTGACACAGGAGCGGACAGCAAAGGTTTTGCAGGTCAGTCAGGTGCAGGTTTCCAGAATCGAAAAAAAGGCGCTCTTGCATTTAAAGACGTTATTAAGTTAAATTCCCACTTTACCTTTTGGAGAAAATATTGTAGAATATAGGCATCCTATAAATGTACAGGTATGCTTATGAATGATGGATATTTAAGTCGGTTTGTTGCAGCGCGGCGAACCTATATTGAGAAACAATTTGCGCGGCTCAACCCGGAGCAGCGAAAGGCGGTTCTTGCTACGGAAGGACCGCTGCTCTTGCTGGCTGGCGCGGGCAGCGGCAAAACCACGGTGCTTATAAACCGCGTGGCGAATATTCTGCGCTTTGGTCGCGGCAGTGATACAAATGAGGTACCCGATACGGTGACGGAAGATGACGTCCTTTTCCTTGAGGGGCTTTCCTATCCCTGCACGGAGGAGGAAAAGAGCCGTGCAGACTATCTGTGCGCGGTTGAGCCTGCTGCCCCTTGGAGTGTCCTTGCCATCACCTTTACCAATAAGGCGGCAAACGAACTAAAAGAGCGTCTTTCGCTGTCCATTGGCCCCAATGCAGGGGATATTTGGGCAATGACCTTTCACTCTGCCTGCTGCCGTATCCTCCGGCGGGAAATCGAGGCGCTGGGCTACGAGCGGAATTTTACCATCTATGATTCTTCCGATTCTGAGCGGCTTATGAAGGCGGTTCTGAAAGAGCTGAATATGGACGATAAGATGTTCCCGCCCAAGTATGTTCTGGGCTTTATCAGCCGGGAGAAGGACAATTATTCCACGCCCGAGGATATGCAAAAGCGCATTTGGGAGACTGGGGACAGCCGCTTGGACCCCATTGTAAAGGCCTACCGTCTCTATCAGCGGAAGCTAAAAGAAAATAATGCGCTGGATTTTGACGATTTGATTTTTATGACCGTCAAGCTTCTGCAGGAGAATGAGGACATCCGTACCCACTATCAGCGGAAATTTAAGTACATTTTGGTGGATGAGTATCAGGATACCAACCACCTGCAATATCTGCTCACATCGCTGCTGGCTGGCGGTTATGAAAACCTGTGTGTCGTTGGTGACGATGACCAGAGTATTTACCGCTTCCGCGGCGCGACCATTGAGAATATTCTCAGCTTTGAAAAGCAATACCGCGGCTCCCGGGTCATTCGTTTAGAGCAAAATTACCGTTCTACGCAGAATATCCTGAAAGCCGCCAATGCGGTCATTGCCCACAATATCGGACGCAAGGGTAAGCAGCTATGGACCACCAATTCTGTGGGCGAGAAGATCACCGTCTACGAAGCGCCCAACGAAACGCAGGAGGCGTCCTATGTATCCGGGCAGATTCTGTCGGCAGTGCGTACCGGCAAGTACTGCGACCATGCAGTGCTTTACCGCACCAACGCCCAGTCAAACGTTTTGGAACAAACTCTTCGCAGAAACGGTATTCCTTACAAGGTCGTTGGCGGTATGCGCTTCTTCGACCGGGCTGAGGTCAAGGATATGCTTTCCTATTTGTGCGTTATCAACAACCGTAATGACGATTTGCGCCTTAACCGGATTATCAATAATCCTCCCAGAGGTCTTGGCGACAAGACGATGGATATGGCAAGACGGCTGGCAACTGCCCAGGGACTTCCGCTGTATCACGTGGTTTCCGATCCCTATAATTATGGGCCGCTGGAAAAATCCGCAAAGAAGTTTATGGATTTTACCATCCTGATTGAGAGCCTCGCCCAGCTTTTGGAGACGGATATTTCCCTTACCGACTTTTATGAAGAGGTTATGCTTCGTACCGGCTATATCGATATGCTCCAAAGTAAGCCCACAGAGGAAAATAAGACCAGACTGGAGAACATTCGCGAGCTTACCTCCAGCATTAAGGCTTATATGGAGAATGCAGAGACACCTACGCTGGCAGGCTTTTTGGAGGAAATCGCCCTGTATACTGACCTTGATGAGTATAACAGCAGCGATGACAGCGTTGTGCTTATGACAATGCACGCCGCAAAGGGACTGGAATTTCCCTATGTCTATCTTGTGGGCTTTGAAGAGGGCCTGTTCCCGGGCGTCCGTTCTTTTGGTGATCCGGATGAGATGGAGGAGGAGCGGAGACTTTGTTATGTTGCCATTACCCGGGCAAAGCAGAAACTCACTATCTCCTACGCAAGAGAGCGTATGCTCTACGGCCGCACCAATGCCGCGCTGCCGTCACGCTTCCTGAAGGAAGTACCGCAGGATGTGGTGGAGAAGAAGGGCGCTTTTGTGCGTCCGCAGGCTGCTTATTCCACACCTTACCGTACACCTGCGCCCTCTGCAAGCTCTTATCAGGCACCCAAGACTGCTTCTTATACCATTCCGGCTGAAAAGCCTGCGGCTACAATGCTTGAACTTAAAAAGGGCGATATGGTGGAGCATACGGCTTTTGGCAAGGGTATGGTGCTGTCTGTCATTAAAATGGGCAACGATGCCCTTTGGGAGATTGTATTTGACGAAAAGGGCACAAAGAAGCTAATGGCGAAAGCCGCTTCTGCCCATATGAAACGGCGGTAACGATTTTCTTCCCGGCAGCATATACTGTCTGGGGAGGGATCGGTTTGCGTTATGTGATTTGGCGGATTTCCCGCTTTTTATTGATACTGTTACTGATTGCTGTTTGTGGAGTTGTATTGTTTCGCATCCGATATGAAGCTTCTATTCGTAATCTCGCAGAGACGCAGGTGAAGAATGCCACCTCTGACCTGATTAACGATGCCATAGACGAGCAGATTGTCAACGGTAACATTCAATATGACCGGATCGTATATTTTGAAAAGGATTTGGACGGGCAGATAACAGCCCTGAAGACCAATATGATTGAGGTCAACAGACTGAAAACAGCGATTCTGAATTTGATTAACGACGAGATTCTCGCATTGGACTCTGAGGAGTTGGGAATCCCTATCGGCAGTTTGGTTTTGCCGGAGGTTTTTGCCGGCAGAGGGCCTGACATCCCGATTAATATCATTTCTATCCGCAATTCGGAGGGAGCATTCAGCAGTCACTTTACGGAGGCGGGAATTAATCAAACCCTGCAGAAAATCGTGATGGATGTAAGTGTGGATGTCAGCGTATTGGTACTGGGAAAAACCGCCAGCTTTACAGTCAGCAGTCAGGTCGTGGTTGCAGAAACGGTGATCGTCGGCAAGGTCCCGGATACATTTTTACAGACCGGAGGATATTATGGAAATACAAAAGACAATGGATGAACTGGTGGCGCGCTTAAATGAAGCGAACTATCAGTATTATGTCTTGGATGATCCCAAAATGCTGGATTTTGAATACGATCATTTGCTCCGGGAGCTTGAGGATCTGGAACGGGAAAATCCCCAGTTTGCCCGGGATGACTCGCCTACAAAGCGCGTAGGCGGCGCGGCTCTGAGCAAATTTGAAAAGGTGGAGCATCCTGTGCCGCTGATGAGTTTGCAGGACGTGTTTTCTCTGGAAGAATTGGATGATTTTATTGAGAAAATTTGCGAAAGTTATCCTCAGGCTGAGTTTAGTGTGGAGCCGAAGATCGATGGCCTTTCTGTTGCTCTTGAATATGTTGATGGAATATTTGTCCGTGGCGCCACAAGAGGTGACGGAAGCGAGGGCGAGGATGTGACAGAGAACCTGAGAACCATCCACTCTGTGCCTATGCGCTTGACTGGCGCGCCCAGCCGCCTGATTGTCCGGGGCGAGGTCTTTATGCCCAAAAAGAGCTTTGAGGCGCTCAATGCCCAGCAGGAACTGGATGGAAAGCCCCTCTTTGCCAACCCCAGAAATGCTGCAGCCGGCTCTCTGCGGCAGCTTGACCCGAAGATTGCAGCAAAGCGGGGGCTGGATATTCTAATTTTTAACATCCAGCTTGCCGAAGGCGTAACCTTTAAAACCCATAGCGAGTCTCTGGATTACCTGCGCTCTCTCCACTTTAAGGTGGTGTCCAGCCCGATTTTTACAAGGATTGAGGACATTAACCGGGAGATTTTATCCATTAACGAAAATCGGGAGCAGCTTACTTGTGACATCGATGGCGCGGTAGTGAAGCTCAATGATCTGGCTGCCCGGGAAGAATTGGGCGCAACAGCAAAATTCCCACGGTGGGCAGCGGCATATAAATATCCGCCGGAAATCAAGAGTACGGTCGTTGAGGATATTGTGGTACAGGTGGGAAGAACCGGTGTTCTGACGCCTAAGGCAGTCGTTCGTCCTGTGCGGCTTGCGGGAACGACTGTGACAAACGCAACGCTTCACAATCAGGACTTTATTTCCCAGAGGGATATTCGCATTGGCGATACTGTGCAAATTCGCAAAGCGGGGGAGATTATCCCGGAGATTTTAGAGGTGGATTTCTCAAAACGTCCTGAGGGCGCCAAACCGTACTGTCTGCCTAATGCCTGCCCGGTTTGCGGCGCGCATACGCAGCGTGATGACGAGGGCGCTTTCCTTCGCTGCACAGGCGCGGCCTGTCCTGCGCAGCTGAGCAGAAATATTGCCCATTTTGTCAGCCGGGACGCGATGGATATTGAAGGACTTGGCGCATCTATCGTAGACGCGCTGATTGAAAAAGGGTATCTTCATACCCCGGCAGATATTTACTCCCTTACCCTTGAGGAACTGAAAAGCCTGTGGCAGAGCGGTGAAACGGCGGCAAAGAAGCTGCTGCTTGCCATAGAGGAAAGCAAAAGCCGGGATGTAAGTCGGCTCATCTATGCGCTGGGCATCCGTCAAGTGGGCGCGAAGACAGGTAAAGTGCTTGCGTCAACCTTTGGTTCTTTGGATGCGCTGATGCAGGCAACCTTGGAGGAACTGACGGAGGTACAAGATATTGGCGCTGTGACTGCCCAGTCCATTCGGCACTGGTTCTCCCAACCCCAGGCAATGGCGATGATTGAAAAACTGCGAGATAGCGGTGTGAATTTTGAAAGCTCACGGGTTGTGTCCGATGCTCGTTTTGCCGGGATGACCTTTGTACTGACCGGTGCGCTGACGATGTTTACCCGCGAGGAAGCTACGGAGAAAATTGAGCTGTTTGGCGGCAAGACCTCCGGTTCTGTTTCCAAAAAGACAACCTATGTTGTTGTGGGCGAAAATGCCGGTTCTAAAGAACGTAAGGCCCGGGATTTGGGTATTCCCATTCTGTCTGAAGAAGAATTTATGAATATGATCTCCTAAAAGAATCACCCGGGTGCTGAGCACTCGGGTGACTGACATTATAGGGAGAAATCGTCTTTATTGTATCCGGAAAAGTCCGGCGCCTTGGGACGGGGAGGAATCCGTTTGCAAGGGTCGTATTTAAATCTGCGACATGGCTGATCCGCTGCGCGGATGCCTCGTTTTACACATAAAATCTCTGTCTCGCTGAGAACGGTGGCGTGCAGGCAGTGGAGACAGTTTCTTTGTATTTTTCTTCGAAACAGCATACTATGTACCTCATCTGTGTGGTGTTTTTCTTCATTATACTGCATATTCTCCGGAAATGCTACTGCTTTTTTATCCCAAAGGGAAAAATGTGAGAAACACAAAACTCATAGCTATACTTAATATTGTTTGCAACAGTTTTCCAATGTAGTATTTGCGCAATGACAATTCTCCGACGACAGAGGCAGCCTGCATAGCCACACAAATACCGCCAAAGGAAAGAAAGCCTGCAGCGAGCAGGAAGCGCAGAGGAGCACTCGCGATATGCACAAGGGAAAGGCAACCGTTTGACAGCTCCAGGATGCCGGTAATGACCGCCAGAAAAGCAGGGGAGAGAAGCCACAAAAACCAATGCTGCATAAAGCCGAGAATGACGCGAAACAAAACAACCCACCCGCAGACAGTTGCCATATTTCTGATGCCAATTTGCATCGCCTGGGTTACACCGAGGGGCTGTGCGCTGTGAACAGTAGCGGTTTCCTTGCTGCCGCCCGGGATAAGAATGCCTACTAAAATTGCAGAAGAAATATGGATGATCCAAAGCGCCCAGCATAAGCCGATATTGCCTAGTATTGGAGATAACAGCCCGAAGATGAAAGCGGGGCCTGCATTATTGCAAAATGCCAACATTCTTTCACTGTCTTTCTTACAAAGGATTCCTGTTTTATACCCCTGACTGATACTTGCCGCGCCTACGGGGTAACCACCGATTAGTCCCAAAATCAAAATGGATTCAGCGCCTGCCGGAATGCGGCACAGGCGGGAAATGGGGCGGAGAATAGAGACCTTTGTGCCGGAAAGCGCGCTGTTTATAACAGCAGACAGTACGAAAAAAGGAAATAATGAGGGAATAACTGTGGTTAAACAAAGGGTAATTCCTTCTGTTGCGGAGGCAAGGGCAGTTTTTGCGTCCAATATGAGCAGCAGTATTCCAATTGCACTGACAGTCAGAGTTACAAGTCTCTTATTCTTCATAGGATCACCTCACTAAGAAACTATGCGCCGTTGGCAACTATCATCACCTGCGGCCATAGAATTAGAAAAAGGAGTTGATCGCATTGAAGAATAAGGGGATTTTTCTTGATAAGATGGCCTATGCTATGGATCTTCCCGGAGAACCGCTGCCGGGTCAGTCGCTTGTGGAGCTGGTTGGTCAGCGACGGGTACTGATTGAAAATCACCGCGGTGTGGTGCAATATGGAGATACAGAGATTTGCGTCAGGGTCACTTATGGCTGCATCCGTGTTTGCGGAAAGGAATTGCGGCTGATGCGAATGAACAAACAGCAACTCATTATTTCCGGCTTAGTAGACAGCATTATTCTTTGCAGAGGGCGGTGATACAATGTGGCGTTCATTGACCGGGTCCGTTAGTATTCGGCTGACCAGTGCTGATATTGGCGCTGCGATTAACAAACTAACAAAAGCAAATATTGCACTGTCCTCACTTAGCTATATTGATGACTTAACAGTGGAATTAGACGTAATTAGAGGGGATTATAAACGTATATGCGGTCTTTTGGATGGAAGCGGTACAAAAATCGAGCTTATTAGACGAAAAGGACTTTACTGGAAATACAGGAGCCTTCTGCGCCGCCCGGTGCTGACGGTTGGTATTGCGATTTATGTGTTTTTTGTACTGGCAGTACCGAGCTGCGTGTTTTTTATTCAGGTGGAGGGGAACAGTTCTGTTTCAGACCGGCAGATTTTGGAGGCGGCAGAGAGCTGCGGTATCGTATTTGGTGCAAACAGGCGGCAGGTACGAAGCGAACGTATCAAAAATGCGCTGCTTGAGAAAATCCCGCAGCTGCAATGGGTAGGGGTAAATACGCGAGGCTGTGTGGCTGTGATCTCTGTCCGGGAACGGCAGGAAAGCGAAACAAAAAAGGAGGCTGTAAAAGGGAGTATTATTGCGACCCAAGACGCTATCATACAGCAAGTTACTGTGCTCCGTGGTACACAGTTGTGTCGCGTCGGACAGGCGGTAAAGGCTGGCCAGATGCTTGTTTCCGGGTATAAGGATTACGGAATCTCCCTGAAATTTACCGGCGCGGAAGCTGAAATTTACGGACAGACGGAACATATGATGGAGACAGTAACCCTTGCGACTGGCCATAACAGAACGGAAATCCTCCGTCGTGAGGAAAAATATAGCCTGATTATCGGAAAAAAACAAATAAATTTCTATAAAGATAGTGGAATTTTACATACGTCATGTGTTAAAATGTATGAAAGAACCTATTTGACCCTGCCGGGCGGTTATACGCTGCCGGTTGCCCTTGTCAGACAGGAAATTATGTACTATGATACAGTTGCGGCGAAAGGCGATGATTTTTCTTTCTTAGAAACAGCATCCCGGGAATATCTCAAAGGGCAGATGATTGCAGGGACTATATTGAAAGAATCCATTTCATTGGAAGAGGATGATTATATTTGCCGTATTTCCGGGCAGTATGGCTGCCTGGAGATGATTGGCATCAGCACAAATGAGGAGTTAGGAAATCCATGACAAAACAAGCGGAAAGAATTGTAAATGCCGAGCGGGTTGAGGACCTTATCAGCGTGTTTGGTTCCTTTGACGAGAATATCCGCCGCATTGAGGAGACCTTTGGGGTAACTATCGTCAACCGGGATACCGAATTAAAGATTTCCGGTGACCCGGAGAATGCCGATAAGGCGGCCAGAACTTTGGAGGGGCTTTTGCATTTGGCGGCCAAGGGCGAGATGATTGATGAGCAGAGAGTGCGGTATTTGACTACCCTCGTTAATGAGGGAAATGACGATCAGGTTGCCCAAATGGCGAAGGATGTGGTGTGCATTACCGCCAAAGGAAAGCCCATTAAGGCAAAAACAGTCGGTCAGCAGAAATATATCAAGGCCATTATGAAGAACACCGTCACCATCGGTGTTGGCCCTGCCGGTACGGGTAAGACCTATCTGGCTGTTGCCGCTGCGGTGGCTGCATTCCGGGAACGGACAGTAAACCGGATTATCCTGACCCGGCCTGCGGTAGAAGCAGGCGAACGGTTAGGTTTTCTGCCCGGTGATTTGCAAAATAAGGTCGATCCCTACCTGCGTCCTCTTTACGATGCCCTGTATGATATGCTTGGCGCGGAAACCTTCCAAAAGTATCAGGAGCGGGGTTCCATTGAGGTTGCGCCCCTTGCTTATATGCGTGGCAGGACGCTGGACGACAGCTTTATTATTCTCGATGAAGCCCAGAACACCACCAAGGAGCAGATGAAGATGTTCCTGACCCGCCTGGGCTTTGGCTCGAAGATTGTTATTACCGGTGACGTGACCCAAATCGACCTTCCTGCGGATAAAACCTCCGGTTTAAAGGATGCCATACGTGTACTGGAGGATGTAAAGGACATTGCCGTATGCAAGCTGACAGCTGCCGACGTGGTGCGTCACGCCTTGGTACAGGAGATTATTTCCGCTTATGAGCGGGCAGACCGAAAGGCAACGCCTGCGGTAAATAAAAAGTCTACGGAAGCGAGGAGAAAATAATGGCAAAGATGAAGATTTCTATGGCTTTTTCCTGTTTTTCCCTTAAAAGGCCCTTTGTTACAATAATGATTTCTAAGGCTATTGAGGCTGTTTTGAAGGAGGAGAATATTCCGGTTACCTGTGAAATTAATGTACTTGTGACCGATGACGAGGGAATCCGCGCAGTCAACCGCGCCAATCGTGATTTGGACAAGACCACGGACGTTCTGAGCTTTCCTATGTTCCAGCTTACACCGGGCGAGAAGGTTGAAGACTGGAGCGCATACTTAGACCCGGAAACCGGTCTTTGCCCTTTGGGCGATATGTGTATTTCCCTTCAGCGCGCTGAAGCGCAGGCGAAAGCTTACGGCCACAGTCTGCGGCGGGAAATCGGCTATTTAACCATTCATTCTATGCTCCATCTCCTTGGCTATGACCATATGGACGAAGGAGTGCAGAAGGCCCAGATGCGCAAAAGGGAAGAGGAGATTGCCTCTACGATTCCCGGAATGAAACGAGACTGAAAGTAACATACGAAGGAGTAAATTATGGCTACGAAAACTGCAATGATTGCCATTGCCGGCCGTCCGAATGTAGGTAAATCCACCCTGACCAATTACTTGGTGGGTGAGAAAATCGCAATTGTGTCCAATAAGCCCCAGACCACCCGTAACCGGATTTGCGGCATTGTAACAAAGGAAGAGACCCAGTTTGTTTTTGTGGACACACCGGGCTTCCACAAGCCCAGAACCAAGCTGGGTGATTATATGGTGGAGGTCACAAAGGAATCCATTTCCGATGTAGATTTGACCATTCTTGTTGTAGAACCTATTGCGTCTGTCGGCACGCAGGAGGAAGTTTTGATTGAACAGCTCAGCGGCAAAAAATGCCCTGTTGTGCTCGCTATCAATAAAATTGATACTGTTGAAAAAGAGAGCCTGCTATCTGTTATCGATGCGTACAGCAAGGCGGCAGATTTTAAGGCGATCATCCCGATTTCTGCCCGCACAGGGGATGGGATCGATGCACTTTTAGATATTTGCAGCGCATATGCTGAAGAAGGACCGTTCCTGTTCCCGGAGGATATTACAACCGACCAGCCGGAGCGACAGGTAATGGCAGAAATTATCCGGGAGAAGCTTCTTTGGAACTTAGACCGCGAAATTCCCCACGGAACGGCTGTCGAAATTACCCGCTTTACGGAACGGGATAACGGCATTATTGATATTGATGCCACCATTTATTGCGAAAAAGCCAGCCATAAGGGCATTATCATCGGCAAAGGCGGTGAGATGCTCAAAAAGATTTCTGCTTCTGCCCGGCAGGATTGCGAGCGCTTTATGGGCACAAAGGTGTTTTTGACCACTTGGGTAAAGGTCAAAGAAAACTGGCGGGACAGCGATTTTCTCGTTCGGAATTTTGGTTACAGAGAATAATTTCCAAGGGTATCTTCCGGGATTCGGTAAATCCTATGACCGGAGGGATGGAAATGAATTCTGCGTTTTTTTGGGACTTGTTTTTAGAAACCGGCGCGCCGGAAATGTATGTTTACTATCAAGAAGCAAAGAGGTCGGAGGAGCAATATGTATCAGACGGTACGGGGGCTTGTATTACGAGTCAATCCATATAAAGACACGGATGCAATCCTGACGTTACTGACGGAGGATCAGGGAAAGCTGACGGTGAAGGCCCGTGGACTACGTCGCAAGAACAGTCCGCTCATTGCGCCCTGTCAGCTTCTTGCCTATGGAGAATACACGCTCTTTTTCTATAAGGGAATGTATACGGTTAACGAAGCCCACAGCATAGAGCTGTTCCAGGGACTGCACAAGGACATCTTGTCGCTGTCTCTGGGTACATATTTTGCACAGGTGGCTGATATTGTTTCCCTAGAGGATGCGCCAAACGGAGAAATTCTATCGCTTGTCCTAAACTGCCTGTACGCAATTACATCTACGGAAAAATCTCATTTGCAAATCAAATCCGTATTTGAACTGCGCTGCGCGGCCCTTGCCGGTTATACGCCGGACCTTAGCGGTTGCGGGCATTGCGGATCGGAATCACCCCAATATTTGGATATTTCCCAGGGAATACTGGAATGCGCTGCTTGTCGTGATTATGACTCAGACGGCATCCGTTACCCGGTCAATGAAAGTATCCTTGCTGCTATGCGGTATATCTGTTCCTGCCACCCGAAGAAATTATTTTCATTTCAAGCCGGGGAGGAAACTATGCTTGCCTTATCCCAACTGACGGAAAGCTATTTATGCACACAGCTGGAACGGGGCTTTTCTGCCCTTGATTTTTATAAATCTTTACTTACAACTACGATGTAGTTAGGAGTTAACAATGCAAAAATTATACGAAAAATCTCTGTATAAATTGGAGCTTGACCAAATTCTCTCTATGCTTTCTGACTGCGCAGGCAGCGAAGAGGGAAAGGAAGCTTGCAGAGCCTTGGTGCCTACCTCCGATTTAGAGGATGTAAATCTATTGCTTGCAGAAACCACTGCGGCAGTCGATCTTTGCACCCAAAAAGGAAATCCCAGTTTTGCCGGTGTTAAAAATGTGGCGCCTGCACTGGATCGGGCGCACCGGGGCGGTACGCTGCATCCTGCTGAACTATTGTCTATTGCCGGTGTTTTGCGTTGCACCCGAACGGTGAAAAGCTATATATCCGACGATGAGAAGGATACGGTGCTTGACCCGATGTTCCGGATGCTTTGTCCCAACAAATACCTGGAGGACAAAATCTTTGGCGCGATTCTCTCGGAAGAGGAGATTGCGGATAACGCCAGTCCTGCTCTTGCGGATATCCGCCGCCATATGCGGATACAAAGCGCAAAAATTAAGGACTCTCTGCAAAAGGTGATTTCTTCTCCGGCATACGCAAAGCTTTTGCGGGAGCCTATCATCACCATTCGACAGGGCCGATATGTTGTGCCGGTAAAAAGCGAGTGCAAAAATGATGTGCCCGGCCTCGTTCACGACGTATCCTCCACCGGTTCGACTTATTTTATCGAGCCGATGTCAGCTGTCAACGCCAATAACGCCCTTCGTGAACTGGAGCTGCAGGAGCAAAAGGAGATTGAGCGAATACTTTCGGAGATGAGCGCAGACGTAGCTGCAAAGCAGGAGGAAATTCTGCAGAACTGTATGCTTCTTGTCCGTTTGGACGTGATTTTCGCAAAGGCGCGGCTTGCGTACCGTATGCGCGCCTGGGCGCCCATTATGAACGATACCGGAAAAATTGACCTGCGGAAGGCAAGGCATCCGCTCATTGACCCCAAGAAGGTTGTACCGATTTCCGTCCATCTTGGCGGCGATTTTGATTCTATGATTATTACCGGTCCGAATACAGGCGGTAAGACAGTCACATTAAAGACGGTGGGTCTCTTGACATTGATGGCGGAATGTGGCCTTCATATCCCTGCCGGAGATGGCAGTCAGCTTTCGACCTTTGAAGCGATTCTTGCGGATATTGGCGATGAGCAGTCCATTGCCCAGAGTTTGTCTACGTTTTCCAGCCATATGCGTACCATTGTAGAGATTGTGGAATGCTGCAACGACCGTACATTGGTGCTCTTTGATGAATTGGGCGCCGGCACAGACCCGGCAGAGGGCGCAGCCCTTGCTATCGCGCTGATTGAGTATTGCCGCAAGCTGGGCAGTCAGGTGATGGCCACTACCCACTATGCAGAGCTGAAGCTGTATGCGATGCGAACGGAGGGCGTTGTAAACGCATCCTGCGAGTTTAACGTGGAAACCTTACAGCCTACCTATAAGCTGCTCATTGGCATTCCTGGCAAATCCAACGCCTTTGCAATTTCCAGAAAACTGGGCCTCTCCGAAGATATTCTGAAGGAAGCCAACGATTTGGTCGGTCAAAGTGACAGGGATTTTGAAACCGTGCTGGGTCAGTTGGAGGAACAGCGGCAGCAAATGGAAGGCGCGCGGGCAGAGGCGGAGCGGCTCCGTCAGGAGACTGCCAATATTAAAGCGAAAAGCGAGGCTTACCGAGAGCAGCTTGACCGGGAACGTGAAAAAGCTCTGGAGCAGGCAAGACGGGATGCGCAAAGTATTATTGAGGAAGCCCGTCGGGCCGCTAATGCTGCCAGCGATGAATTAAAAGCGCTCCGTAAACAGCTCGCAGAAGGAGATGCCTCCAATGTCAATCAGCGGCAGTCTGAGCTTCGCAAGAGCCTGAATGAGGCGGAAGACCGCATCCGTGCAGGTCAGCAGGAAAAAGTCCGTCCTAAACCTTCCAGAGGCATTCTGGTAGGGGATACGGTAGAACTCCTGAAGCTGGGAACAAAAGCAAGCGTTATTGCCATCAATAAGGATGGAACCCTCCAGTTACAGGCGGGTATCTTGAAAATGACCGTAAAACAGGACGAGGTTTATCTGCTGGAATTTGAGAATCCGTACAAGCAGAAGACGCCGCGGCCTGCCCATTCCGGCCGGGAAATGAAGATGTCTGCGCCTGCATCTGAGGTAGACCTGCGGGGTATGGATTCGGTGGAGGCTGTTTGTGTCCTGGAACGCTATATGGATGAAGCAATGCGGGGAAATGCCCACAGCGTTCGCATTATCCACGGAAAGGGCACGGGTGTTCTTAGGGCTGCAGTCCATCAGGCGCTGAAAAAGAATAAATTTGTCAAAACCTACCGTCTCGGTGTGTACGGAGAAGGTGAAGATGGTGTTACCATTGCGGAATTTCGATAAAATGGGTTGACATTTTCGCCAGATTTGTTATCATATATAAAGATAATTATGCCTTAAAGGCAGAATACGAGGTAAAAAACTATGTACAGCAAGGAAATTATTGTTCGTTGCGAATCAGGCCTCTACAACAAGCAGGCTACCTACTTTGTGCAAAAGGCAAACGATTTTTCCAGCAGCATCTGGCTTGCCGCCGAAGGCAGAAAGATGAATGCAAAGAGCTTACTGGGCGTTATGTCCCTGAGTGTTGTAACCGGCAGTGTGGTAAACCTGACTGCTGAAGGTGCGGATGAAATAGAAGCGGTCGAGGCGTTGGAAGCCTTGCTGCAGCAGGATATCATCTGATCCCAACATATTTCCGCCCCAATGCCGCAGATGCATTGAGGCGGATTTTTTGGAGCAAGTTATGAATGATTTTGCGCTTTGTAAACAAAAAGCCCTGTCTCTGCCTTTGTCGCCCGGTGTTTATATTATGCGGGATAAGAAAGGACAGGTTATATATGTGGGAAAGGCCAAAAAGCTAAAAAATCGTGTCACCCAGTATTTCCAGGATACTGCATCTCATTCACCCAAGACCCGGGCAATGGTGGAGAAGATTGCGGATTTTGATGTGATTGTAGCCGGCTCGGAATTTGAAGCATTGGTGCTGGAATGTTCCCTGATAAAACGGCATATGCCCCGATATAACATTCTTTTGAAGGATGGTAAGGGCTATCCCTATATCCATCTTGATACGAAGGAAGGATATCCCAGCCTTACGATGGTTTCCAAGATTTCCGATGATGGTGGGGAATACTTTGGCCCTTTTGGCAGCCGCAGTATCACGAAATCTCTGGTCGAGGAGCTTAATGCTGTAATGGGATTGCCCTCTTGCAACCGAAAGTTCCCCAGAGATATCGGTAAAGATCGCCCCTGTCTCCATTACCATATGCAGCAGTGCGCGGGTTGGTGTATGCCGGGCCATTCTCTAGATGCGTATATGGAGTCAATCCGGCAGGTTAGAATGCTTTTAGAGGGCAATTATAAGCTTGTTGCTTCCACAATTCAGCAGCAGATGCTGACGGCAGCGGAGAACCTGAATTTTGAATTGGCTGCTGCATTGCGGGACAGGCTGAATACGGTGCAGAGGCTGGGGCAAAAGCAGCTTGTGGCCGCCGGTCAGAATACCGATACAGACGTAATTGGATACGGAGAGACGGAAGCAAAGGCTTGTTTTACTGTCCTTCATTACAATGACGGTAATTTGGCTAACAAGGAGTATCAGGTAATTTCCTTGCCTGAGGATCGTGCAGGAGCTGTTGCTACACTGATTGCTCAGTATTATGCTGACCGTGATACCGGCCCAAAGAAAATCTTACTGCCGTTTGATTTGCCGGATATGGACCTTTTGGAGCAGTTTATCCGGGAAAAAACAAGGAAAAATCCCCATATCTATGTACCGCAAAGAGGGGAGAATCACAAGCTGCTCCTGCTTGCCTGTGAAAATGCAAAGGAGGAAGCGCAGCGCCTCACAGAGAAGGAGGCCCGTTATACCGGGCGAATGCGTCTGCTTTCCAAAATGCTTGGCATTGAGAAGCTGCAGCGTATCGAATCTTTTGATATTTCCAATTTAGGCAGCACCGATATTGTTGCGGGTATGGTGGTCTTTGTTGACGGAAAACCAAAACCCAGCGAATACAAGAAATTTAAAATCCAAGGTCTTAACCAGACGGATGATTACGAATCGATGTATCAGGCAGTGACCCGCCGGTTCTTGCGATACCAAAACGGAGATGCGGGCTTTGCGGCAATACCGGATTTACTGCTCATCGATGGCGGTGCGACCCACGCCGCAACTGCACAAAATGCGCTTATACAGCTCGGTTTAAATGTTCCGATATTTGGTATGGTTAAGGATGACCGCCATCGTACCCGGGCGCTGGTTACACCGACCGGGGAGGAGATTCGATTGGATGCGGAACCATCGGTATTTTCATTCATCGGCGCCATTCAGGAAGAAACGCACCGATTTGCGATTGGCTATCAGAAGAATTTACGCAGTAAACGTGTGCGCTACTCCGAACTGGATAATATACCCGGCGTAGGCCAAACAAGAAAACAGCAATTGCTTCAGAAGTTTAAGTCTCTTACAGCCATTCGTGAAGCTGCGCTGATTGAATTGGAGCAGGTATTGCCCAAAAATGCTGCATACGCAGTTTATTCCCATTTTCACAGAGATAAGGAGGAAAGCTGATGCGGGTTATCAGCGGAACAGCCAGAGGTGTGCGGCTGAAGACACCGGAGGGGTTCGAGACGCGCCCGACGGCGGACAGGGTTAAAGAAGCTCTGTTTAGCATCATCCATTTTGATCTGCCGGGCGCACGGGTACTGGATCTTTTTGGCGGTACAGGTCAGCTTGGTATTGAGGCCATCAGCCGCGGCGCCAAGGAGGCGGTTTTTGTCGACCAAAGCGAAAAGGCCTGTAAACTTATCAAGGAGAATCTCCGCCTCGCCCGTATGGAGCAGGCAGGACGTGTCATACGCAGTGACTATCTTGCTTACCTGAAAACGGCGAAGCAGAAATTCGATATAATCCTTCTTGATCCCCCATATGCAGAAGTTTTCCTTGAAAATGCACTAAATTTGATAACAGAAATTGACATTTTGCAATCTAATGGTATAATAGTCGCAGAATGTCCTTTCGGAAAGGAATTGCCCGGTGAATTTTCCGGCTACTGCCGCTCTAAGGACTATAAGTACGGCAATACTGTGCTTACACTCTATCGCAAGGATCCAGCAGGGGAGGCTTCAGTTTGAAGGTCGCAATTTATCCCGGCAGTTTTGACCCGGTTACAAGCGGGCATTTGAATATCATCCGCCGGGCAGCTAAGATTTTTGACAGACTGATTGTGTGTGTTATGGTCAACGCTGGGAAGCATCCTATGTTTACCCAGGAAGAGCGGGTGGCTATGATTCGCAGAGTTACCAGCGATTTGCCCAATGTGGAGGTGGATTCCTCGGAGGAACTTCTGGCTGAGTACGCCCACAGAAAGGGCAGCTGTGTAATTGTCAAGGGCCTGCGCGCCGGCTCTGACTTTGAAAATGAGTTCCAAATGGCGCTTATCAATCATAAAATCAATCCGGGATTGGATACAATGTTCCTTACAGCGGAGCACCAATATATGTACCTCAGCTCCAGCACAGTAAAAGAACTGGGGAAATATGGTGTGGAGCTTTCGGACTTCTTACCGGAGGAAATAATCCCTGACTTTAAAATACGAATTGCAAATGCTTTTCAAGGAGGAAATAGAAATGAACGAACAGAATATTGACGAGATCATCTCCACCCTATATGATATGGTGCGCGACGCCCGGGCAATGCCCCTTGCCGCGGACAAGTGCATTCTGGAACGGGACAAGGTTTTGGATATGCTGGATGAAGTCATCGCACAGCTGCCTGTTGAGCTGAAGCAGGCGCGTACAATCGTAGAGTCCCGCAATGAGCTGATTGGTCAGGCTCGCCGTGAGGCAGAAGTTATCATCCGCAAGGCACAGGAAGAAGCTGCGCAGAAGGTTTCTGAGGAAGCAATTTACATTGAAGCCAAGCGGCAGTGCCAGGAAATGGTCCTTAAGACCCAGGCACGTATGACCGAGGTTCGTAAGGCAAGCAACGACTATATGGACGATGCGCTCCGCCGTACAGAGGAAGCAATCGCTGCTTCTTTGGATGAGGTGAAGGATACCCGGGCAAAGTTCAAGGCTCTGGCAGAAGCGCAGGAAAAGCGCGCCGCCAACGATGCCGCAATGGATGAAAATGCGTAAAAAGAAAAAGCAGCTCAAAATATATTGAGCTGCTTTTTTAAAAACAAGGAGGATAAGTAATGAACTATTTGGACCGTTATGCTTTTTGGTGCAATGCTGGTTTGCCTGCGTCTGCCCAGGCTGAGCTGGAAGAGATAAAGAACAATGAAGAAGAATTGAAGGGCAGATTCTCCTCTGACCTCCAGTTCGGTACTGCCGGTATGCGCGGTATTATGGGTATGGGCAGCAACCGGCTTAACGTCTATACCGTTCGCCGCGCTGCCCAGGGGATGGCTGCCTGGCTTTCAGGAACGGAACTGCCCAAATTTGCAGCCATTGGCTACGACAGCCGCCACCATTCCGAAGAATTCGCCAATGTTTGCGCCGTAGCTTTTGCAGAGGCCGGCATTAAGACCTATCTCTTTGACCGTCTTGCTCCCACACCTATGCTGTCCTATGCTGTCCGTGAACTGAATTGCGGCTGCGGTATCGTGATTTCCGCCAGCCATAATGCAGGCGCGTATAACGGCGTCAAGTGTTACGGTCCTGATGGCTGCCAAATGACTGACGCACCCGCTGCTGTTGTGACGGAGACGATTGCAAAGATTCCGTATTTTGTTCCCGAAAAGAAGTCTTTTGCGGAATTTATGCAGGAAGGCCTTATTGAATATATTGGCCAGGACATGTGGGAGAAGTACTATACCACTGTGCTCAGTGAGGCTATTGCACCCGAGATTATTAATAAATCCGGGCTAAATATTGTTTATACCCCTCTGTGTGGTACCGGCAATGAGCCTGTTCGCGAAGTTCTCGGGCGACTTGGTGTGAACATTACTGTTGTTGGCTGTCAGGAGAAGCCTGACGGTGACTTTAAGACCTGCGAATATCCGAACCCGGAGACTGACGCAGCGCTGAATGAGAGCTACAAGGTGGCTGACACGGTACCCTGTGATGTAATTCTCGGCACTGACCCTGACTGCGACCGCGTTGCCATTGCCGTGCCCAGCGAAAACGGCTATGTGAAAATTTCTGGCAATGAGCTGGGTTGTCTGTTGCTTGATTATATCCTCAAAGCGCGCAGCGAAAAGGGCAACATCCCTGAGGGCGCCATTACCGTCCGAAGTTTGGTTTCCTCTCCTTTGGCTGACCGTATTGCTGCCAATTACGGCGTAGAAATGAAGGCGGTGCTTACCGGCTTTAAATATATTGGCGGTGAGATCCTCGCATTGGAGGAAATCGGGGAAGAAAACCGCTTTATCTTTGGTTTTGAAGAAAGCTGCGGCTACCTGAAGGGCACCTATGCCCGCGATAAGGATGCTGTTGTCGCATCGATGCTTGTTTGTGAGCTGGCTGCATATTGCCGCCTGCAGGGCAAGTCTATCCTGGATGCAATGAATGCGCTGTATGCCAACTATGGTTACTATCTTGCACACGTTACCAGTGTGGAGCTGACCGGCTCGGACGCTATGGAAAAGGCGGCAAAGATTATGTCTGACCTTCGCAGCAACACACCGGACGCCATCGGTGGTTATCCTATCACAAAGATCAACGATTACGGCGCGCGGACCTCGAAAGACCTGCAAACAGGGGAGACCCTCCCAATCAGCCTGCCCAGATCCAATGTTTTGGAGCTGATTCTCGGCGCTAAGGGCAGCGTGATTGCCCGACCCTCCGGCACAGAACCGAAGGTCAAGTTCTATTACACGGCTGTTGCTGAGACAAAAGAAGAAGCTGCTCAGCAGATCAATGCAATGCGCCAGCAAATGGAAGCGTAAACCAATATAGATACCCGGGAGAAATCCCGGGTATTTTTTCGCCCTTTCAACAATAGAATGAAGCGAAAGGGGAGATACCATATGAAGAAGCATTCCTTTAAGCAAAGTACGCAGACAGGGAAACCTGCCGTTGCGGTAACCGTCGGTTTAGCAATCAGTTTGGCACTTACATTTGTGATGTCGGCCATTATAGCATGGGTTGTAGCAGACGGAAAGCTGCCAGAAGATGCAATGCATACTGCCGTTTGGCCAATACAGTTTCTTTCTGCCGCAGTCGGATGTATGACTGCAACGTTACTGGCAGGAAATATGCCGGCAATCATATCTGCTGTATGCGGCGTTGCATACTTATTTCTGTTGGCTGCCTGCAACATATTGTTCCTCGATGGAAGTATGGGAGGCATCGGAAGCGGCGTAATTTCTGTCATTTGCGGCATATTTGTTCCAATCATCCTGCAATTAATGGGTAAAAAGGGGAGAAATACGAAGCGTCGACACTAATGTGCAATTGTGCAAAATAGACAATAATTATAAGGACAAGTCATTACAGCAGAATGATACAATTTTTGTAAAACCTATATATTGTGTTTGACCGCGATATGAAAACCCAAGATTTACAGGATGTGCATCACAGGAGCGCAAAGCGAAAGATTGGTTGCGCCAGTTTACATAATGATGTTTACATAAAAATTGTCATAATCCACAAAAATGGTGAATAATGACCATTCTGCCTTGCATTTTTGCAAAATCTGGTGTATAGTAAACATACTGCGCTGTATTTTTACCGCCAAATTAGCGTGTATTTACCTGCATATACACCATTATGCATATGAATATACAATGATTGGATACGGTGAATATTTATGCATAAATCTGTGAAGACCTCTGCGGCTTTGATTTGGCTGATATGCTTTTGGTCAATCGGCTGCGCGTTTGGTATTTTGATTGCAAATGGGAAAGCGGAAGTATTGGCGGCATCCTTACAGCTTGCTGCCAATCGCGGCAGTTCTCTGTTTGCGCTGTCGGCATTGCTGCCCGTTTTGGCTGTTTATCTCGTTTCCCGGTTACGTTTGCCGGGATTGATTTTTCCCATCCTATTTCTTAAATCCGTGGCAGACAGCTTCCTTTTAATGGGGATTTGCGCAGCGTTTGGAAGCGCAGCCTGGCTGGCGGGGACACTGTTTCTGTTTACAGACAAGGTTTCAACCGTTCTCCTTTTGTATTTTTCAGGGAAATGTCTTACTGAGTACAGTCGGCCGCAAACAGCCCGTTTTATTTCCGTGCTGATTATGATTGCCATTACCATTGCGGTTGACCGACTGTGTATTTCACCTTATTTCTCGTATTTAATGTTGTAATTTTAGGGAAGGTTACGATTCTATGTTGGACTTGATTCACGCCTACGAAAATTACCTTACAAAGGTAAAAAAGGCGTCTGCCAATACAACAGCTTCCTATACCCGGGACATCCGGCAGTATGCCGATTGGCTCCGCGGTAGCGCGAAGGTTGAGATTGTAGACGCTGAGCAAGTGAATATCGAAGGCTATCTGTCCTACTTAGAGCGCAGCGGACGTTCCGGTGCCACCCTTTCGCGGACACTGGCCGGGCTTCGGAACTTCTATGCGTATCTGGTTTCTACCGGCTTTGTTGAGAAAACGCCTGTGGTGAACATTCAGGTTGACAGGGGAGAGAAGAAGCTACCGCAGATTCTCACCGGTCGTGAGATTGAGCTTTTACTTTCCCAGCCTGTCTGCGTGGATGCCAAGGGATTCCGTGATAAAGCAATGCTGGAGCTTCTGTATGCTACCGGTATGCGCGTAACCGAGCTGATTGATTTGGATTTGGATGACTATAATCAGGATTTGGGTATCATTAAGTGCCACGGCACAAAGAAAACCCGGGCGATACCGCTTTATCCTACTGCTGTCCGGGCGCTGAATGCCTACATCCGGGATTATCGGGAAGCTATGCTGGCTGACCCCGAGGAGCCTGCTCTATTTGTCAATGTCAGCGGCAGCCGTATGAGCCGCCAGGGCTTCTGGAAGATCCTGAAGCATTATCAGGATACTGCACATATTGAAAAGGAAATCACGCCGCATACGCTTCGTCACAGCTTTGCAGTCCATCTTTTGGAGAATGGCGCCGACTTAGGCTCCCTTCAGGAGTTGATGG
Organism: Faecousia sp.; assembly: GCA_045654085.1. Classification (GTDB taxonomy): domain Bacteria; phylum Bacillota; class Clostridia; order Oscillospirales; family Oscillospiraceae; genus Faecousia. The sequence continues at coordinate 76,084 of JAZOMT010000014.1, forward strand.
GACATAGCGATATTTCTTCTACCCAGCTTTACACACAGATGGTCAACCAGCGACTGAAATCCGTCTATTCAAAGTGCCATCCGAAAGCATAAAAAGGTCTATCGTGCCGCAAGGGCAGATAGACCTTTTATTTATTCTGTTAAATGCCTGTCATTGCGGCAAGGACATCAGATTCCAGCTTGAGAGGCGTTTTCTGACGGGAGAGGCCCTCAGAAATATCAATGTCAACAAAGCCGCCCTGGTCGGTGCAGATAACCCGGTTTGTTTTCCCAGCCAGCAGCAATTCTACCGCAAGATAGCCCATTTTCGTGGCGTTGACACGGTCACGAGCTGTGGGCGTGCCACCTCGCTGAATATGTCCAAGGACGGTTACGCGAGGGTCTAAGTCAAGAGCATTGCGAATTTGGTTTGCAATATCAGACGCAGAGCCTGCGCCCTCGGCAACCACAATCATATAGTGGGTAAAGCCGTTGAGTCGCGCCTGACGGATTTTTTCAACTACGTCTTTTTGCAGGTCGATAGGGGACTCAGGAACAAGCACAGCTGTTGCGCCAACAGCAAGACCTACATACATTGCGAGGTAGCCGGCATTTCTGCCCATAACCTCTACCACAGAGCAGCGTTCGTGGGACTGCATCGTGTCCCGCAGTTTATCGATACAATCGATGGCGGTATTGGCGGCAGTATCAAAACCGATGGAATAGTTGGTACAGCAGATGTCATTGTCAATGGTAGCAGGGATGCACACCACGTTGACACCGCACTTGGAAAGGGCCTGGGCGCCGCGGAACGTACCGTCACCGCCAATGGCAACGATGCCGTCAAGGCCAAGGAACTTGCAGGTGGAGGCAGCCTTTTTCTGGCCTTCCTCCGTCATAAATTCCTTACTGCGGGCCGTATAGAGGACAGTACCGCCCCGATTAATAATGTGAGAAACGCGCTTCTCGTCCAAACGGATTACGTCTGCATGAATAAGACCGTTATAGCCGCGCAAAATGCCATAGCACTCAATTCCGTGATACAGCGCGGTACGCAGTACTGCGCGGACTGCCGCGTTCATACCCGGCGCGTCACCGCCGCTGGTAAGTACACCAATTCTTTTAATGCTCATAGAAACCTCCAAAGTAGGGTAGTGGTAATATTGTAACAAAATGCACCATAAAAGTAAAGCTTAACGACACCTTAATTCCCAAAATGCCACCGCGGATGCGGCTGCCACATTCAGGGAATCTACCTTATGGGACATAGGAATGCAGACTGTGTAGTCGGCATTTTCGATGACATTCTGCCCAAGGCCGTCGCCCTCGGTGCCAAGAATAATGGCAAGCTTTTCTTCTGCTTTTAAGCAGGGGTCATCCATGGAAACGGCATCCTCCCGGAGCGCCATGGCGACGGTTTTAAAGCCGTTTTCTTGTAAAAAAGAGGTGAATTTAGTGTTTTTGTCAGGAAAATAAGCCCAAGGAATTTGAAAAACCGTTCCCATACTGACGCGCACTGCACGGCGGCACAAAGGGTCGCAGCAGGAATGGGTCAATAGTACTGCATCCATACCAAGGGCTGCCGCGCTGCGGAAAATCGCGCCGATATTTGTAGAATCTACAATGCCGTCCAAGACAGCGATTCTGCGGGCATTTTTGCAAATTTCAGCCGGCGAAAGGGGAGTGGGACGCTTCATTGCACAGAGAACACCGCGCGTAAGCTGATAACCGGTCAACTGTTCCAGCACATCGAGGTTGGCGGTATAGACCGGAATATCTCCGCATCGGGCGATGATTGGCGCGCCGTCGCCTAATATGTGCTTTTGCTCCATAAGAAGCGCCACCGGTGTGCAGCCGGCGGTCAGGGCGAGAGATATGACCTTGGGGCTTTCTGCAATGAAGATGCCCTTGTCCGGTTCTAATTTATTTCGCAGCTGCGCTTGGGTCAGCCGGGCGAACATATCCAGCTCAGGGGCGGAAATATCGGCAATTTCGATAATAGGCATAATTTAACCTCAAACAGATGTTATTTGCTAATAATATAGCACTATATGTGCGTAATGTCCACAACATTTATGATTGACATTTTCAATAGTAAGATATATAATCACCGCAGTAACAGATGGTCTCGCTGCCGCGTAAGCGCGGAAGAGCTGCACTTGATGCAGCCGTGACGAACAGGCAAGAGTTTGCCAACCATCTGCTACGCAATATATTTAAGCAACGCAAAGTATTTTGAGGATTCACAATTGTGAGTAACTTGAAGGGCGTTGCTTATTTTTTTATGGGTGTACGCAATATCACCAGCAGGAAAGTGCCTCATTGTAAATCTCTCCCTGAAAGGCATAAACAACACGAACGCAACAAAATAGGATTTTTTTGTTTAATTACACGGTACAATTAGTACCAACCGCGGATCATACGAATGTTCCTAAGATTGCGCTCATCTTCCTTGCGCTGCTTTTTTTCTGCCTTGCGGTCTGCACGCCAGCCGGCGATAGACCTACCGACAGAATAAGTACGGTCGTGATTACGCCGCATACGAGCATAGAGGTCATCACGGGCAACCTTCTGTTGTTCCGGCGACAAGGAAGCATAAGGTTTACTTTGCAGACGATTCTGCCATTCGCGGTTAAACTTACGCTCGAAACTTTCTAGGCTACGGTCACGATGCAACTCACGGGCAATAACAACGGAATCTGAATTGGCCCTACCGTCCTTATACACGACTTTGCCAGTGTTGATCAAATTCCAATGGCGGTCAGCCTTCCGATCCTTCGGAGCTTGCTCCCATTCGAATTGTTCACGTTTATGCCGATGAGTCTTATCACGCTGCTCATTAATAAACCGACGATCCTCCGCATCTACACGGTTTCGACCGTCAATATTCATTGAGAAATCGGGCATCTTCAAGCCCCATTTACCGCCAGAAGACGACGGGGAAACAGATTTATGCTGCGGCCGATTCGCTGCAAAAGGAGAATTTGCTTTCTGCTGGGCATCCTCGGCAAAATCAGCAGCCTGGCCAAAACCTGCCTGCCGCATAGCCTGCGGAGACATACCCGCATAAGTATCACCATATGGAGAAACGGCTGAACCAGGTAAAGAACCACGAGCACCTATATTCACACCAGGACGAGGCCGCTGAAGCGACTTAGATTTACCAGCAGCCTTTTTAGGGTCAGGAAATTCAACAATCTTAGGTCGTACAACTTCCAGTTTCCCGGGCTTACCAGCCGACTTTTGCGTTCGTTTTGCCGCAGCCTTCGCCTTCGCACGATTAAGATCAGACTTCTTAATAGTACCGCGCAGGCCGGAATATTTATCGGGCAAACTTACCCGTTTACCGGTCTTCGGGTTCTCCAAATAAGAAGGCTTATGTAAAGCCACCTTCTTACCAGAGGAACGGGTCGGACGCTTTACAGTTCGAAAAGAGCTGGAACCACCTTTAGAGCCACCCAAAAGAGGTTTCGGCTTGAGCGCAGAGCTGCCAGACGTCTTAAATGCAGTACCGGCATTTTTAGCAGCACCAAGCCCTTTCGCACCTGAACGGAGACCGGCGCCAATAGATTTTAACACACCTGCCATAAGTTACTCCTTTCTGCCTTTACAGGCATCCAAATTTGTGTATTGACATTTACGCAATGTGTTCGATTCCACTTACGAGTGGATTTTTTCTTTTTATGCGTAATTTCAATCACTCCTTGTTATTTGATTTCATTTTATGGACATCATTTTGGAAATAGCTGTTTTGAAGTTCACACTCTCGACGAGAGGCTAGCTCACCGGCATATTGCTGAAAATCATCAATATGCATTGTGTTGGGCTTAACTTTGTCAAAGACGCTCTGGAGGCAATCAGTACGGTAACGCTTAGAATAGTCCTTCTTCGCGAGGATCCGCCATTTATCTTTCCGGATATTGCCATCGAGACGGCCTGACTGAATTTCAACGAGAAGCACCTTCATACCAAATAGCCCGTTAATCCGCTCATAATGATTGCCTATGGCAGTCATCACGTTCCGCAGCAAAAAGACCATAAGCGTCTCATCGGAACGACGGTACTGATAATCCGCATAATATTTATTCCATTTCTTCTTGACCCAAGAGAAAATGCCTTCCGTAAACCAATAGGAAGAATAGAAAGGAAGCATCGGCTGCATAGCAGACTTATCTGCAATGAACATCACATTGCCAAGCTCCCGGCCGCCAGCGCCCCACGCTTCAGGGCGCTGAAGGTCAGCCAACACACAAACGAAAGGCTTGTAGTCTATCACCACACCGTGACGAATCATCATCAGCGCGGCATCGTGCAAGTCATTCTTTTGATTGGTCTCATCGGCATTTATCTTCGTCTCCTTAAGGAGCTGCATATTCTTAAATTCCTTATCAATTTCAGACACCACAATCACACCAACGGGAGCGCCGTTGGCTTTTTCATTGTTTTCCTTTATCTTTCGGCCGAGCCGGAGGACGTCAAAATCAATGATATGCGCGTGCTGAGAATACACTTCCTGCATCTCTGGGTCCCGGTCGAAAAAGTCATTGTTCCGAAGTGGCAGATTGCCTTTGTCTTTCAAAATACTATCTGTACGAATAGAGTAATTCGAAAACAGGAGATTGCTTTGCAGAGAGAAGACAAGAAACGCCGCAGCATAGCTTTCAAGGGCATCATATAAGTGGATGATCTTCAGCTCATCATTGTAAGTGCTCCGGTAATGGATATAGTCATAACCATAGAAGTAATACCACGCTTCCGGATGCTTTCGCAGTGTCCGACGGAGCTGCCTGAAGGATAAACATTCCGTCAAATAATCATAGCCGGTCTTGCGGCGGGCGATATAGCGCTTTGCCTGATTGATATCGCAGATAATTCTTCTGTCAACAAGCCATTTAAGATGGTCCCTGAAGTCCTGCCAAGGAAAATTGGGGAACTGCGCCGCCCTGGTAAGCATAATATCAAAAGCATCATCAAATAGCTTTACCTGCGCTGTCAGAGCCATCGAAGTGATAAGCTGGGTCTTGCCTAAACCGGGCTCTCCGGAAACACAGGTAATAATGGCCGATTGCTCAATCACATTGCGGTTCGCTTTTTCTGCAGCGTCCAGATACCTAAACGCCACAGTACTGCAAACATAGCTGTAGATCCACCAGAAAAATGCAAGCCACAGCAGGCCGGGGACAAATCGAACAACCGGCGCAACATCCCGCTGGAGCTTCAAAAGCTGAGTATAAATACTCAAAAGGTCCCAAGAGCTGACAAGATAGAAGTAATAACCAATTAGAGAAACACCGATGCTGAAAAAATTAAAATGCAGAGCCCAAATCACAAGCCAGCTACGAATATAACCGGGATTATCCTTTAGGAACTGCCGGAACGACTTACACCAAGCGACAGCTGGATATACGTACCGGAACAAAAAGCCCTCAAAGATAATAAGCGGCTTTGACTTCTTACCCCGCTCCGTGCATATTTTCGATTTACTCTTACTCAGTATCAGAATAACCGAGGCAAATGCCGGCATCAAAAGCAGCAGTATTCTACTGGCATAAAACAAGAAGTCTGTTACTGCATACCAATAAAACAAGAAATTATATTGGTCAAAAAGAAGAGACAAAAACGTGCCCCAATAATTAAGAAATTCCTCCCACGTCTCAGGCAAAATGCTGATACGCTGCCAGAGCTCAGGCGCAAACTGCCAAGAAGGCAGCGTGTTAATTGTAGGAGAAATGGGATTGGCATCCTGGAACAGCAGTTTACAAAAGTAATACGCAATCGATGTACCGAGATCCCAAAAAGCCTCGGCCAAACGAGGAAGGCTATTTGGAAAAAGAAAGCCCACCAGAACACTAAGCAGTGTAATCAGCGAGCATAACAAATGCCGGCGATCCCGCTGCTGCAGCGAAGAACAATTTTTACTCATAGAAGTCTCGACCACGTGAAAATGAGATAGCTAACCAAGAAAGCAATCAGCACGGTAGCAGCTATATAACCTACGCGGCGAAGAAAGGGGATAAAGTTACCCATTTTCTATTCCTCTCTATCAAGAATAAAGCGTCACACAGAAAAATACCAGGAACATCGATTCCGGAATCATTTTGTGTTACAAAGGTAATTAACGGCAGACAATTAATTCGAAATGCGCCTCGAAATTCTGAACATTGAGCCAAGCGTAGTCTCTGAATGCTTCAATGTGGTCACCGTCATCACGACTGAAGGTAAAAGCCACAGCTTCAGCACCCAAAGCGGCCATATCCGCTGCACTCTTGGAAAGCACACCGTTCGCACCAGCGGCATCAGAGCCGACAAGAACATAACGGTTGGAGACTTCGTCGAGGCGGTAATAATAAGCGCAAACGTCATACTTGCCGCCGTCATCCAGCTGAATGTTAAAAGACAAACACCGAACCGGGACTTTTGTTGATATATACTTTTCATTCGCATTATCAACGATGACACTTCCGTCTGCGCCAATACTGCCATAGGAGAGATTCGGCGCAACTTCAACATAAGTGGGATACTTCAATAGCTGAGAAGTATAAAGTTCTACGTGGCTCCCAAAAGTAGAAACAAAGGGCGTAAAGTAATCGTCCAAATCAAGCAGCCGGTTATCATCACGGGAAACCGAGAGCCGAATGCCAGTGGCACCAAGCTCGGCCATATCATCATAACTCTTTGAAAGCTTACCGGTATCAGGCAAGCGCTCACAGGAGAGCCACTGCTCCAGCCGGTAATAGTGAATTACTACGTCATATTTTGCAGGCTCATCAAATACGAGGTCAAAAGCAGTGCAGGGAATAACACTCTTAGTTACAGCAGAACGCGCCCGAAAAGCAATAAACGTATCATATACACCGGCATCGGAGACCTCGCCCAGAATGAAATCAGGCTCTGCCTTAGAAAATTCTTCCGGCAAACTCATTGAAACTTTCAAAACAAACTTCCAAGAATAAGTAAGGCGTTCTGCGCCGGTGATAGAAACACCGTCACGTTTAACCGAAAGACGAATGCCGACAGCGTCAACGGACTTTTCGTTTACGGTAAAAGACATCTTACCGTAGTCTTTAAAAACACGGCCACCTGGCTCCACCTTCTCTGCTGCGAGCCACTTACCATCGGCATCGTAATAATGCAGTGTAACAATTTCTTCTACGCCTGAATCCAACATCAGGTCGAAAGATGTACATTCAATCATCTTTTCGGTATAAATGCAAAATTCGCTGGCATTGACAGCGCCACCGTCCTGAATCTCACCATAAGAAAACACAGGGTCACAGTTACGGTAAGAATTTAAGGACGGAATCGCTAAGATACCGAAAACCGCAACCAAGAAAGCAATACCGGCAAGCGCATAACCCAAAACCTGCTGGGTAAGGGGGTCTAAGGAATCAATACGCTCGCCAAGACGCTTAAAAAATGCTTTCATATTAAGCTCCTTTCTTAAGAATCAGGGCCACGGCCTAAGCCGCGGCCCTTAGTTATTATGCTGCTTAAGCCGCAGGCTGAGTTGCGACCTCAGTAGGATACGCAGGAGTTGTTTCGGCATCACCAATTTCGATGTTCTGCGCGCGCACGGTGCCCATAACACGGACAACATCCTTATAGACAAAAGTGCAGTTAAACCAGTTAGTAAACCAGTTATCGAACTTGATTTCTGCCTGCGGCTTAAGTGTAATACGGATATACTCAGCAGCCATAGGCTTGCCCTCACGATCTACATAAACCTTACCGTCAGCATCCTTACGGATAGGCATCTGACCTTCCTGTTTATAGAACGCAGGATCCTTACCGGTATTAAAATCTGCCTTGGTAATGTAATTACGATCTGCATCATAGAACCAAACAGTATAATCACACACCTTATCACGGCCGATGTGCTCAGTATAGAACGCAGTTACGTGAATAAAATCAGATACCAATGTATTCTCATTGGGGTCGGCAACAACAACACCGTCCAGTTTACCGTCATTGCCGAGCGTACCGACAGAATATTTGACATCCATCTTCTTGAAAGCAGGGGAAGAATCGAACAAGGAAACGAGGCCAATTACAGCAAAAAGGACAGCCGCAACGATAAGAACAATCTTGGTGACGTCCCATACACGTCTCCAAAAATAAATGGTACTAGGATTTCTCATAATTTTACTCCTTTAAAAATTAAATTTGGTTACGGTCACCGGCACGTAACACAAACTTGCGTCCTGGCGCCGGCAATCTGATTTTGATGTGTGTTACATACTTTGTAACACACACTGAAGAGCTGGCGCCGGCGGGGCAGCTGCAATTTGTGTTACAAGCAAAGGAATGCCCGCGAACATGTCAGTTTTGTTATGCAAAAGCAATATTGACAAAACAGAAAGAAAATCATATAATAACAAAGTCACCGCACTTATCGTGCATTCTGACCAGGATACAAACAAGTATCTGAAGAAGGGGCTGCAAAGCCCCTTATTTTTTATACATTTTCTTCTGGTCCCACTTATTCAAGCGGGTCTTCGTTTTCTGCATAAAACGTTCTTGCAAAGGCTTTCCACTAAGAGTACGCCGATACGTACGCTTTTCAATTCCACTCGGTTTAGAAATATCAGGGTACAACTCAATAGGAATAACATCTTTACGATTACCATACTTATCGTAAAGAGATGTTATACGGCGAACGTGCATATTATTTTTGTCATCGTTCAAAGCAACAACACGACGATTAGGTTTACTATGCTTAACCAGAGTATGATCATTAACAATATAAACCCTACCGTGAATATATTTCTTTCGTCTAGACATAAAGCAAATTCAATGAGTGCACACAATGCGTACTCATTTTTTATCCCCTTTCTTGCCTATACGTGACACAGCTGCAGTCAGCGCCTTGAACAAGTCAACAAGCGTATTAACACCAAAGGTAACGCCTTTCATAATTGCTTTAAACAATGAGAACAATAGGACAATCACCGGAATCAGCAACACGGCAACGACTAAAGTCAGTAAAGAATCTCCCAATTTCTTAAAATCATCCTTACCACTGCCTAAGGCATCTCTTATCTTATTACCCTGCTCACTGAGCCAGTCGCCAACATTCGACCAGAAATTGCTATCATTTCCACCGCCTTCATCCGGATCAGCTCCGGAATTATTGTCGGAAGAACCCGATGAACCGGGGCCCCGTAATGTACCGTCACCATCTCCGTCAATCCAATCCACGACCCGAATAGAACCACAACGAAAACAGTTCCATAAACCATAATCGTGGCCAAGAGCAGCAAGCTCCTTCTGATCTTCATTGCCGCAATCCGAACAAACGGCTGCAGAATACCCAACTTCTGTACACGTTGGCTCCTTCACCGTTGTATATGAATTATACGTGTGTTCCAAAGCTGCCAGATAATCAAAAGTTTCATTACCACAGTTAAAACATTGATATACAATATAACCGCTTTCTACACATGTAGCAGGCTGACGCTTAATTTCTGTAAATTCGTGATCAGTCCACGGAATAGAAATAGTAGCTGTTTTTACACCACATATTGTACAAACGGAAATAGACTCGCCATACTCCGTGCAGGTCGGTTCTTTAGTGATTATAGTCTCGCAAACGTGGGATGAGCACGTAATACATAAGTCATAATGATCTGTTGCAGTATAGGTAATACCCAGCCCAGGATGCAGGGAATTACCAACATAACGCAGAAGAGAACCACTCCGCAAACAATAAGTAGGGGCACCATCTACATCAAGAAGCTGCAAAGAAACAACATTAGATTCTGAAAAAACAGAATAAGGGAATGTACTCCAAAGACAGCGACCCAATTCCGGATGATTGTAATCACCATCAGCGAACTGAATTAACTCCTCAAATTTACGAATATAAGAAGGAAAATAAAAAGAATATTCCTCATCATCCAAACTGAGGACTAATTCGATTTGTGTTGAATACGGCTCATCAAAAATTAAAGGGTCATCTGAAGTGACAAGAGACAAAGTAGAATCTTCAGCAGAACCACTTACAAGCCAATAATCATACACCATTCCATCTTGTTTTGCAATCTGCCAAAAGACACCGCCATCGATGATTGTTAAAAAAGCTTGGTCATCACCGACATAGAAATACGCGCCGTTTAAATCATCCCAGGTCGCATCAGAACTACAAGAATACGTATAGGCAACACCGTCTAAGACGAAGCTTAACGTCATTTCTTCTGTTTCTAAAACTGAAGAAGCATCTTCAGCCGAAACGGAAAATGCAAAGCACAGCATAATGACAGCCAACAGAGCCACGATTAATATAATTTGCTTTATGTATTTCATAGAACACCCTACTTTCAACCGGCAACTTCTCGGGTGATGTATTCTACGTAGACCAATGCAGCAGTACCGGAATCAAAAGCACCGCTAGCATATCCACCCTCCGTAGACCCATTATAAAAGAAGGTTTCTCCATTCGTAGCCTGCACAGTAAGGAAATAAGCATCGCCTTCACGGAGAGGGCACTCTGTGCCAGACATAAGCTCGCGACCCGCCGCTTCAATAAACTGCACAAAAGAATACTTTTCATTGCGGGCGTATGTACTGAATTTCGTCTGTTCCTTAGCGGGATCAACGCCCAAAAAACGGTCTATATTAGGGTCAGCAACAAAGAAAGTATCATATTGTGAGTTCCACTTATACAGACAGGCATCAGCGGGATTGGATTTCAAGGAGAAACCTGCAGAAGAATCACGGATATTCAGGTATTTCTTTGATATTCCATCATGATCATACTGATACAGCAGGTAGCCGGTTTCATAAACAGGCTCAGGAGGGTCTGTAGACTGAACCGTCGGCTCTGTCCCATTCGGCTCCATCGGCAGCCGGTCAGTACCGGAGCTACCCAGCGAAAACAGCAGCGGGACTAAGAAGACTACCAGGAACACCACAAGGATTGTTTTTACAACCTTGCCAGAACCGGAACCAAGTCCTGCATTTCGTCTTTTGTATTTACTCATTGCTTACGACCTCCCGCGTAACATGTTCCACAAATACCTCAACTGCTAAAGACGAGGAATCCATACCTTCCAAACGACCGCCGTATACCAGACCGTCATAATAATAGGAACAGCCGCCAACCATAACAGCAAGGTAATAAGGATGCTGATTACCTTCAAGCGGACAGTCAGAGCCACTCATTATCGTTTCGTCAGTTTCCCAGAACTGGAATGTCGCGTTAACATTCGCTGAATCAATTACCGGAGTATTGAAGTAATCGTCTGCATCATCATATACAAAGAACCGATTTGCAAACGAGGAAACAAAGGTATCCCAGCGGGAATCCCACCGATACAGGCAAGCCTCTGAAGGGTCGGACACCAAGGATGCGCCTGTATCATTGTCTTCGATATTGAGATAAAGCTTCTGTGCGTTGCTGTCCAGTTGATACAGCAGATAGCCGGATTCTGTTTCAGGCGCAGGCGGGTCAGTAGGTTCAACCTCCGGCTCCGTTGGAGCCGGCTCTGTCGCCTCAGGCTCTGCTGGGTCTGTCGTATCTACTGCCGGTTCTGTCGGGTCAGGAGAATCTACAGACGGGTCTGTAGGCGTTACCGGAGGATCTGTTACCGAAGCAGGCGGCTGTGTGGGACGCTCGCCCCTCAGATTGCCCAGCGAAAACAGCAGCGGGACTAAAGAGATTACCAGGAACACAACCAAAATTGCCGTGACAACATTGCCACTGCCAGAGCCACGTCCAACTTTCCGTCGCTTTCTATAATTACTCATTTTTTTCACCTCTTAATTGTTATTGGGAATTTTATAACGAGGGCCTGCAGCACCCGGGTTATCGTTAATAGGGAAAATGTCAGCTATATCTATCTGACCGTCTATAATGGGGAAATTCTCATCATAAGATAGAGCAAGCTCTTTACGTATTAAATCTCTCTTTTGCTGCTCCATCTTTGCTTGCAGCTTCATTTCCTCAATCGCTTTTTGATATTTCGGCTTCAGCTGCGGATGTGCCTTCCGGCACATCGAAAGTAAATCTATCATAGACTTATGTATTTCATAAAATGTCTGTATTGCTTGCCCCCATTGGGCAATCATAAACTCTTCCGTTTTCTTGAAGTTATAAGCCTCGCCGGGAGCAGAGAAAAGACGAATACGCTGAACACCATTTAGCAGCTTCTCCCAGTACTCAGCCACAGGCCAGCGGGATTTATTGCTATCATTGCTTGGCTCACGGAAGCAGCAATAATTCTTAAGTACACCGCACAAAACCTCTCCTACGTCGTTACGCTGCAGTATTTCCTGCACTGCAGCATTAGAGCGGTCGTGCCGGAGCACCAGCTCCACGCGTATCCAATGGACATTATCATCCTCAGAGAACTCACGTTCTGCTGCTTTGTCGTAAATACGCAAATATACCTGAGAAGATTTCGAACCGATGTAGGCCGTCTTACCTTTCAATTTATTGCGCTGATCTCCAGATCTGTAAGTCATCCATTTAGAAGGAGCGCCAGTCCAGTACTCATCCTCCGTATCGCACATAATCCGCTGCATTGGCAAAATGCCGTCGCGGTCATCATAGGACAAGTCAATACGCGTAAATTGTGCGCCTTTACCAAGCGCGCAAATGTCAGAAAGCAGCTTTATCCAATCGCTATGACCGTAGCTCTCAAAAGCTCGGCAACCGTTACCGGACATATCAAGCTGAATACCCATATCGAAACGGACTTTATCGTCCGCTGATTTCTTTTCATCGGTAGTCCAATTCTCCACCTTATCAGCTCCGTACCGAATAGCTATGTTGCTAAAGGATATCTGTCGCGGATATCCATTGCGGTAGCAAAGCTCATCACGCCAATCTATATCTTGTGTGTTCAGGCCTAAAAGCGCCTTGATGTGGTCAGGAGTGACGTCAAAGAAAGTAACTGACAGCCAGTCGATAACAATTATGTTTTCCGAACAAACAGCGTCAGTCGTATTTCTGAGTTTTTCCAACTTTTTTCACTCCTTATGTAGACCCTGCCCCCCTGTTAGTCCCGGGGGGCAGGGGGAAAAGCGAACTTTTCCCCGATTTTTTTAGTTACGCAAAAAGCTGTCAAAAAGAAGATATAATCACACCTTTTTGACAGCATTTTTACGTACTTACTTTTTAGAGCGGTCGCGCAACCGCGCTAACGCTTCCATCACCTCGTAGAGCTGACGGTGGAGCGCTTCCAAGCGGCTCTCTATCGCGGTACACCGCTGGTCTAAAGATGCCTGCAAGGCATCGTCACGGCCTTCCAGCCGCTGCACATCGGCGGCTGAGACAAGCTCCACTCGAATATGCTTCCCGGAGCCCTTGTGCTTCTCAGCGCAGCGCACCGCCTTACGGCGGAGCTTGCGGCTCTGGGACTTAGCAACCAGCTCGGTCGCCTTCAGATGCGGCTTCACATACATCACACACGCCCTCACGCCACGCTTCCAGCTTGCGAATCTTGATATAAAGAACTAAGTTTACGGCGGCAAGGATGGCCGCTATGACATATGCGGCCACCATATCACTTACCTTCGACGGGAACGATCTTAATCTCTTCAATATCGCCGAAGCGATTGAAGTAAAGCTGCACCACGTCACCGGGCACAGGTTCCACGCCCAGCTTCTTAATACGCTCAAAGCTGATGAACTGGTCGTGCCAGTTAAAGCCGATGTAACGGTCATCTGCGCCGAACGCAGGTTCTGCACCCTGCAGCAGAAGTCTGACACCGGGCACTTCCTTGCCCTCCGCCCTAAACTTGATGACGGCCTTCTTGTCTACTGCTAATACCTTCCAAGTTTCCATTGTTTTTTTCTTCCTTTCGTTTTTACATAAATTTACGTCGGTCAGTCCGACATGGTCCCCGGGGCGGGATTCGAACCCACTACACGCCACCAGCGACGGTTTTCTGGTCGACCGGGGATATTTATATTTTTCTTAAAATCGGGGAGTACCGAGCCGATGAGGAGCCGCGGGCCAACTTTCCCACAAGCTTTCCCACCGGTTTACCCACAGCCGCCGAGCCGCTTTCCCACAGTCTTCACACCGCCTTCACGCACAGGGCTTCCAGGCCACCACCGCGCCACAGGCTCGCAGCTCCGGCACAGACTGCCTTAGGATCCGGCCCGGACGTGGGCCAGCTCCGGAGGCCGCTGGCGCGGCTCTCTCTCAGGAACCAAGCCTTTCGGGCTTTCGCTCCGCTCCCTTCCTTTCCGCATTATGCTTCTCTCCACTCTGCTTCACTCAGCCCTCTGACTCGTTTCCTTTCGTTTGCCGCGCCCTGCGGCCTCCTGCGCTGTCCCTACGCCCGTGCTCGGCTCCCTGCGGCGGTCTGCACCTACGCGGCGGCCTGCGGCACGGCGTTGGCCTACGCCCTATGGAGAAGCCCGTGCAAAGCCTATGGAAAAGCTGCGGCTATGGATAATTCCCGTGGAAAATTCCTGATGGAAAAGTCAGCCCACGGGTGCGTATTTGTTAGCCAGGCACTCGGAACTCCTGTGTTGATATGATGATATACATATCCTTGTATTCTTTATTTTGACAGAATACGTAACACAGAAAGGATTGCCGGCGAAGCCGGACCTGCAATGCCAGGGACGGCATTTGTGTGACAAAACGACAGGAAGGAACCACACCGAAAACCTTCAGGCGGCAGTCAGACAAGCAGGGCGGCGTGATAGGTGACCGCATTAAAGAGCAGCACGGCCACCTACCGCCAAGAATGAAAAAGAAGAACACATACGTGAGAAGCGGGCATCAGAGAAACGGGTAAGAGATGTCACAGCACATCTTAACAGCCACAGCCGCAAGCTGAGCAGGGGAGAGGGGATAGAGGTCGAGCTCACCCAGCTCGTTACAAGGCCGGAGTGCAAAGAGAACGGCAGTACCGCGAATATCATCTATCCGCAGGGGTTCCCAACCGTGATATAGTCGGGAAGCTAGCTCGTTATGCGCTTTCGGTCGGGGAAGCAGCTTTCCAACCTCATCAACCATCATAACGACACCGGGGACAGTTGTAGTTACCTGCTCCAGCCATTCACAACCGACAACCTTTCGGATATCAACATTTGAAAGAGCCTCAGCACCGTTATATACCGGGCCTTCCCGGGGAGCACGCTCCAAATCCACCCATTCCAAAGCGCCGGAAGGGGAGACCTTTAAATATTTTTCCATTCCCATACACGCACCTCACAGCTCTATAAGAGGGAGCAAGCTGTATTTTGTAACGATACGGATAATCCATTGACCGTCAGAACAGTGATAGCGCTCAAGCTCACAGTACTCAGTGGAATCCAATTCCAGCTTTTCAAGATAGCGTTCAACATCTTCGACGGTCGGGAACTTAATGTCCCGGACAATACCGGCAGAAAGAATCGTTCTTGCATTACATCTACCCATTGCACAATTCCTCCTTCAGCTCCCGCTTAAGGTCAGGATGGGTTTCTACGTAGACCTTAACGAAGGTGGCAGTATCGAAGACAGGAGAAGCAGCTACACGTTTAGAGGCCGGTTTTGTAGGAACGGCTTTCTTATGTACCTTTACCGGAGTGCCTTTCCGGCGAGATCGGGAGACTGACAGCCAGCAGAGAAGAACCATACAGGCGATGCAAGTTAAAAGACCAAGGATAACGACTATCCAGAAGAGGTATTCAATAGGACTTGTTTCTATGTGGATCATACGGTCACCCCCGAATTTTCAATTGCGGTGTTGGCTCTCTCAACGGTAGAGAGCAGCGTCTTCAGGGAATAATTTACGGAATTGACGTTTTGAGCAAGCGTCGCTTTCTGCTCCCTGAGAACACGGAGAGCCTTACGCTCCGTCTCTATTTGCTTCCGGACATCTTTTAATTCCCGCTGCACATTTGGCAGCTCGTCCACACAGGTGCGGACTAAGAACTCAAATTTCTGAGAGAAGTTTTCGCCGGGCTGGGAGTCGATAAGGTTGTACAGATCCTCACCAAACCGCATAGAGCGGCAGTAATCTTTATTTGCCATCCGGAGACACCTCCCCAAACGAATTGTTCAAACGATGGAAACCACGCAATTCTGAAAGCAAGACTACATGATACGCATCAAGGTTCGCACCACCAACAGAGGCAGTCCGGATCACATTTAGAGCAGAAGCTAAAGAATGAAATAAGAGAACCCCGTTTTGGTATGCAAGACAGCCAACGCACTCTGTGCCGTCAAAAACAGTCAATGGCACACAGCCAATAGTGACCGCTAAAGTCCAAGGGTCTGACGAAGTATATAGTTTAATATCGGTAACAACACCCAATTCAGCCTCGGAAGCATCTACGATGCAGTACAATGCTTTGTTTTCACTCATTAGAGGAGACCTCCTTAGATGCTAAAAAAGCACCGTATGCGTCTTGATTTACCGATGGCACAAAGAATAAGGGACACAAATCAGGCTCTACGCGGTTACATTTTTTGCCAAATAAGCAAAAATCGCACTTTGTTTGTTCTTTCATTTTCAATTACCGTCCTTTTTGTTTTGTTTCAGGCTCAGTTTTCGGGGATGATGGTGTAATCCTTTACACAGTCATTCTCACTGTGCCAAATTTCCTTATGAGGTCTACCGTACCGGACTTCCAAAATGCAAGAGGTTTGACATTCCGAACAGTTCCAATATTCATCACGACAACCGTTGAATTTCTTATCCAGATCATCCAGATACATTTCTTCGCCGCATTCACGGCATATACGTTTAGTCATCGGAGGACACCTCCTCAGGAGAAGGCGATTCAGAACGAATGCACTCAATAAAATCCTTTAAATCTGATTTGTTTAAAATGCTCTTCAATTCCGCTTCGAAAAGCGCATTGATTTGTTCATCGTTCAAATCAGCATCAGGATCAACTTGAAATCTCCGAATAAGACGATAAGTAGAGCTAGAAGTACAATCGCAATCACCTATCGGAGTCTGAATAGAAAAAGAACATTCAGGCAAATAAGAATGAATGAAATCAACAAGCACAGATCGAAAATCTAAAAAAATCTGATCTGCAGCTAAATGTGCAAAACAATCAGGGAAATTGTTACGCAAAAGAAGTTCAAATTTCATTCTAAGGAAGCCATCGGATGCTTTGCAATCTACAACATTAAAACTAAGATATGTAGAATATTCTTTTGGAATCACCAAAGAATCTATAGCAGGTTTTTCATTTGATAACTTACGTGTTTGTTCTTTCATTGTTTTCTACCGTCCTTTTTAATAATAAGCCACAATTGGCTTATCTAAAGAATAAACCCTTTGTGACTTAAAGTCAATAATGACTTAATTGAAATATGATAAAATCATCAAAACTACCAAAAAAGGAGTAAATCAAATATGACTTATATGGACATTTTTAGAGACCTTAGACAAGAAAGGGGACTCTCACAAAGTCAAATTGCACAATTACTTAAAACATCACAACAATATTACGGCAAATATGAAAACGGTCAAAGACCGCTCCCTGTTGAACATTTAATTACTCTTTGCAAATTTTACAATGTATCTTCTGACTGGGTACTTGGACTAAAAGAAAAAAGATAAAAGAGGAGAGCAAAATGAAATACGAAAACTCTTACGAAAAGAAACTTAAAGAAAAAATACCGCATATGTTCTTCAATATTCCAGAATATCTATCGTGCATATTCACAGAAATTGCACGAAAAACGGGGACATCAAAGCCTAACATATTAACAATAATTGCGTACAAAGTAATTATCGAAAATCAACATATTCAAAGTATAGAAGAAACCAATACATATTCAATGATGGCAAATGCCATCATTGAAAAAGCAAAAGAGGAGAAAGAAAGAATTATCCAACTGTCTTTTTCAGTAGACAATGAGGATAAACTTGAATTTGAAAGAATATCAGAATTATTAAGCACAAATCCGCAAGATTTAATGCTTGTCTCTTGTTATAATTACGCTATGAAATTCAAAATGTAATTTACATACTCATTAGCAATAAAAAATATACCAGCAGTAGGGAAGACCTACTGCTGTTTTGCTTGGCATATGTAGCTCCGGTGCTGCGTCCGGAGGAAGGCGGGATGCTGCTGGGCAATAGGGGAGAGCTGGGCATTCCGAGCGCTGCGCCGGAGCTGATTACTGCGGGAGACGCAATCACTCCGGCTTGCCTCGGCTCCCTCAACACCGGCAATCACCGTTAGCTGGGTGCCTGCGGCGCACGGCATACAAGGGCAAGGCCCTTTCCGCAACACAAAACATTTCTGCGCCGATCGGCACGTGCGCAAACCCGTGTTACATTGCTCCGGCGGCTCTCCCGTTCTGACCGGAACGGTGGACGGA
This sequence comes from Faecousia sp., assembly GCA_045654085.1. Taxonomy (GTDB): domain Bacteria; phylum Bacillota; class Clostridia; order Oscillospirales; family Oscillospiraceae; genus Faecousia. The sequence goes on from JAZOMT010000014.1 coordinate 94,352, forward strand.
GGAGGCGGCAGGGCAGCCGTCCGGCTTTACCCTTGCCGCCGTCCGTCCGCTCCACCGTATCCGGTCTGATCAGGGGCGTGTAACACACTCCGCCGGGCCACGTCCGGGAGCCAGGAACGAATTTGTGTGACAATCCTATGTCACACACGCTGAAGACCTGGCGCCGGCAATCGAACTACAATCTGTGTTACACACAATGCAACACACACCGAAGATGTGGCGCCGGCGGCGCAGCTGCAATTTGTGTTACAAACAACATAAAAAGCCCCGGGGGATAGACCCTCGGAGCTTCTTTTGTACTATCTTTGGCTAAAAATCAAACGCAACAAAATAAAAATTTTGTTGCGTTCACTGTAATTATGTGATATAATGATGGCAATACAATGCTAGTGATGCGCGCTGACGCTACAGATACTGCTAAACAGCAGAAATCTATATGCCGGTCAAACAAATTCATTAGCGCAATGATTTTGATGTTCTTGTTGGCATTTAGATTATAGAATATTGTCGCATTGCTTTTCGGTTATTCTTTACTATTCTAATTATTGGAGGTTTTCATATGAAACGCTATGCTGATTGTCCGCAAATTCTTCGCGATTTCCTTACTTATCACGAAACCATTAAGGGGCAATCCCAGCTTACTATTGCTGAGTACTACTTGGATTTGCGTATGTTTCTGCGCTTTATGAAGCTGATGCGCTGTGATATGCCCGTCCACACCAAATTAGATGAGATCGACATTCGGGACATTGATATTCACTTTATTGAAGCTATCCGTACATCGGATCTCTTTGATTTTCTTTCTTATCTTGCCAATGACCGAATGATAAATCCTGAGTCATCTGCGCCGGAATACGGCATTTCTACGGCTTCCCGCGCCAGAAAGCTGTCGTCCATTAAGTCCTTCTTTAAGTATTTAACGGTCCGCACAAAGCAATTGACGGAAAATCCTGCCGCAGATCTGGAATACCCGAAACTGAGAAAGAGTCTGCCCAAATACCTGACTTTGGAGCAATCTACAGCCCTATTAAAGGCGGTTTCCGGGCAAAATCAGGAACGGGATTACGCCATTATAATGCTGTTTTTAAGCTGCGGTATCCGTCGCAGCGAGCTGGTTGGACTAAATTTAACGGACGTTTATGAGGATCGGATCCGTGTGGTTGGTAAAGGAAATAAAGAGCGTTTTGTTTACTTTGGTTCTTCTTGCCGCAAGGCCATTGATGCATACCTGCCCATCCGTCATAAGATGGTTTTGACGGACAATCGGGCGCTGTTCGGCTCCCGGAACGGCAATCGAATCAGCACCGATGCGGTTCACGCCTTGGTGAAAAAGGCGTTTTTGAAGGCTGGATTGGATGCAAGCCAGTTTTCCGCCCACAAACTGCGTCATACAGCGGCAACGATGATGCTTTCCGGCGGTGTCGATGTGAAAACCGTGCAGGAAGTTTTGGGTCACGAAAACCTTAATACGACCCAAATTTACACCCATATCGAGAGTACAGAGCTGAAAATCGCTGCGGAAGCCAACCCAATCTCCAGACTGAAATTGACGGAAGACTAACGGTATACCACTCCCCTGTTTACAGCGCTTTTTCGATGGCTTCTTTCAGATTGGAAACGCAATAAACCTGTAAACCATCGGGAATTACCAACTTTTCAGGTGCGGATTTCGGTATAATGCAGTATTTCATACCTAATCTCGCAACTTCTGCCAATCTTTGATTGATGTGGGATACGCTGCGAATTTCACCGGTAAGACCGACCTCGCCAATGGCAGCCATATTGTCCGGAAGCGCCTTGTCCATATAGGAGGAAGCAATCGCCAGCACGACGGGCAAATCAGCGCCCGGCTCATCAATTTGCAGCCCGCCGATTACGTTAATATAGGCATCCAGCATAGAAAGCTTCATTCCCGCTTTTTTCTCCGCTACCGCCAATAGCAGCGCGGCGCGGTTAAAATTAAAGCCGTCTGCGGTGCGGCGCGGGACATTTGCAAAGGTTTTGGACACCAGCGCCTGCACCTCTGCAAGCACAGGACGAGAGCCTTCCATCAGACAGGCTACGCAGGTGCCGGATGCGCCTGCCGGCCTGCCGGCCAGCAGCATTTGGGAGGGATTTGGCACCTCAATCAGACCGTTTTCCACCATTTCAAAGACACCAATCTCATTGGTAGAGCCAAAACGGTTCTTGGCTGCCCGGAGAATACGGTAGGAGGTATTGGCATCGCCCTCAAAATAGAGAACGCAGTCCACCATATGCTCCAGCACCTTCGGACCGGCAATGGCGCCGTCCTTATTGATATGACCGACCACGAAGACAGTAATGCCCTGGAATTTTGCAATCTGCATCATCGCCATCGTGCAGTCCTTCACCTGAGAGACGGAACCGGGCGCGGAATCGTTATTTTCATTGTAAAGGGTCTGGACTGAGTCCACAATCAGAATATCCGGCGTGAGTTTTTCTGCAGCGTCCATAATGTCTGAAAGCCGTGTTTCCGCCAAAATGTAGAGGTCCTCTGCGACTACATCCAGGCGCTCAGCCCGCATTTTCAGCTGCTGCTCGCTTTCCTCACCGGAAACATATAGTACAGAGCGGCCATCACACAGACAATTGCAAATCTGCAGCAGCAGCGTGGATTTGCCGATACCGGGAGCGCCGCCTATCAGCACCAGAGAGCCGCTGACAGCGCCGCCGCCCAATACACGGTCAAGTTCACCAAGACCGGTAGAAAAACGGGGTCTGCGCTCCGTAGTGACCTCAGAAAGCTTCTTTGCATCAGCAGGCATAAAGGCGCTTCTGCTTTTTCCAACAGGCGTAGGCTTTTCCGTATGCTCTACCATCGTGTTCCACGCGCCGCAGACAGGACATTTTCCTTGCCATTTGAGAGATTCGCTGCCACATTCGGTGCAGAAATATATCACTTTATTTTTCGCCATAACGCACACCTCTTTCTATTTTGCATTATAGCAAATGTACTGCTTTTTTGTCAATTGCCGTGTAGAAAGGTACTGCAAGTCGCGGCAATAACGGCTGCCACCTGCTTTTGATACTGAGAATCCCGGAGTTTTGCTTCCTCCTGATAGTTGGAAAGAAAGCCGCACTCTACCAAAACTGCCGGCAGTGTTACCTTTTCCATCAAATAAATACCGTCTGCCTTTTTGCTCTTTCGGTTACTGCCGTGATTGATGGTCTGCACAAAGGCGGTTTGAAGCCGGGCTGCCAGCTCGGCGCTTTCATTATCTGCTTTATAAAACACCTGCGCGCCGCTGTAACGGCTGTCCGGAAAGTGATTTTGGTGAATACTGACCAGTATGGCGTTTGCGATACTGTTTGCCAGTTTTACGCGCTCCTTTAAATCCGATACCTTCCTGGCGGCAATGGTTTCGCCCTGCGTATGAATGGAACGGTCTGTGTCACGGGTCATCACAGTGTCTATACCCAGCAGGCGCATCAGGTCATTCAGCCGCAGAGCGATGTCCAAATTGAAGTTACTTTCTGTCACACCGGTGCAGGACACTGCCCCACCGTCCTCACCGCCGTGGCCCGGGTCGATCACTACACATTTTCGGCCGGTTACCGGCGTATTTTCTGCAATGACAGTAATTGCCCGGCTGCCGCCGATGGCAGCGATCAAAAAACATATGATAATCAGTGTATAGACCGGCGCAAGGGAGCGCCACAGCTTCCTGTCTTTCATACAATCACCTCAAAAAAGCATATGCCCTCTCCCCTGTTAAATGAACACAAAGCTATACTCCGTCATAGAATGACCCGGAACGACAAGTTTCAAATCATAATAGGAGGAATTGCTGTGGAAACGAAAAACCACCGACAAGGCTTCAACGGTGTTCTGCCGGCATCCGCACCGCTGGCGAATCCTTATGTGCCCTTCCAGCAGGTAAATCCGCCCACTTATACGCCACCTAAGGCGTTTATCCGGGGGACACTTTTCCCCGGTCTGGATTTGCCTTATCTCGGTATGGTCAACAATAAGGAAAAACCGATGACACCTCTGACAGAACTGCAAACCATCGCCTTTGTATTGCAGGAACTGGCCCTTTATCTGGACACGCACCGTGACGATAAGGAAGCCTTTGAGCTCTTCTGCGAGTATAAGCGCCTTTATGAGGATGGCAAGAAGCGGTATGAAGCTAAATTTGGCCCTCTGGTACGGGATACGTCCTGCTGCGGAAAAGAATACTGCTGGCTGGATGATCCGTGGCCTTGGGAATATGCGGCAAATCGGAGGGCATAAGTATGTTTATTTATGATAAAAAACTGCAATATCCGGTGAAAATCGACCGTCCTAATCCCCGGCTTGCATCCATTATCATCAGCCAGTACGGCGGCCCAGACGGGGAGCTTGGCGCATCGCTGCGGTATCTGTCTCAGCGGTATTCTATGCCCTTTGACGAGCTGAAGGGTCTGCTTACAGACATTGGCGTGGAAGAATTGGGACACCTGGAAATGGTGGGCGCAATGGTCCATCAGCTGACCCGCAATCTGAAGGACAGTCAAATTCAGGACTCTGCCTTTGCGCCCTATTTCGTAGACCACACAACAGGCGTCTATCCTCAGTTTGCATCCGGTACACCTTGGACAGCGGCTACCATTGCCGTCAAAGGCGACCCCATTGCCGACCTGACGGAGGATATGGGCGCTGAACAGAAGGCGCGCGTAACCTATGACAACATTCTCCGCCTTTCCGACGACCCTGACGTGAATAACGTTATCAAGTTCCTTCGGGAGCGTGAGGTCGTCCACTTCCAGCGCTTCGGTGAGGCGATGGAACTGCTGCGGCAAAAGCTGAACAAGAAGAATGTCTACTATATGAATCCGGCACTGGATATGTAAAAAACGCAGACCCGGTTGGGTCTGCGTTACATATTTCCCGGGGAATTAATTGGTGCGGTCAGTAAGACTCTGGGCGAGGGACAGCATATATTCATTATTCTTAAAGAAAAACAGGCAGTCCATTGCCGCGGCAGTTTGGGATTTGACCATTCCCTTGCAGATTTCAAGACCGTGGAGACTGACAAAGGTATTTTTGCCTGCGTCTGTACCGACGGATTTACCCATTTCCTCTTTGGTGCCGATCACATCCAAGATGTCGTCCCGGATTTGGAACGCAAGCCCCAAGTGACGGGCAAATTTCTCCGCCCAAATAAGCTGCTCATCGCTGCCACCGCCCGCAAGAACGCCAAGGACGCAGGCGGCTTTAATCAGCGCGCCGGTCTTTCGTTCCTGAATGTTCAGCACCTCTTGCTCGGTACATTCCCGGCTTTCGCTCTGAATATCCAACACCTGCCCGCCTACCATACCCAGTGCGCCTGCATATTCCGCAAGGGCTTGTACGGCACGGATACGAGTCTCCGCACTGTAAGGCGCACAAGCCACCATCGTAAAGGCTTCCGTCAGCAGCGCGTCGCCTGCAAGAACCGCCATCGCCTCGCCATAGACCTTGTGATTGGTGGGCTTTCCACGACGAAGGTCGTCATTATCCATACAGGGCAAATCATCGTGAATCAGGCTGTATGTATGGATCATTTCCAGAGCGGCGGCAAAGGGCGCTGCCGTTTGCCAATCCCCGCCGCACATACGGCAGAAGTCCAGCACAAAAATAGGCCGAAGCCGTTTGCCTCCTGCCAACAGGCTGTAGCGCATAGAGTCGATCAGAGTCTTTTGGGGTACTTTTGGGTAATTTACGCAGCTTTCCTGCAAGTAGTTCTCGATAAAAGCGGTATATTCCGCGGTACGGTTATTCTGCATATTGGAAGCCCTCCTCAGTAGGCGTTCCGTCCGCGCCGGGGACGATTTTCTTCACAGTAAGCTCGGCCTCGTCCAGCAGCTTTCCGCAGCTTGCAACAAGCTGTGTACCCTCCTGGAAGAGCTTTAAGGACTCTTCCAGCGGTGCATCGCCACGCTCCAAGGTGCGGACAATTTGCTCTAAGCAGGTCATATTTTCTTCAAAGCTTAATTTAGCCATTTTCATTCTCCTTTGTATCCTCAACGAGGGCGGAAACCTTGCCATCAGCCAAAGTAATGGACAGGCGGTCACCTGCTTTGGTATTTGCGACGGAACGAAGAACAGCGCCGTCTTCTTTATGGGTAATTGCATAGCCACGGGACAGTACCTTCAGGGGGCTGAGGGCATCCAATTTGGCGGTATAGGCAGAAAACTGCATCCGTTTTCTGCTTATAATGCGGTCCTGCGCTGCTGTCAATCTCTGAGAGAGGTGCTGTAAATTGTTTCGTCGCACGGTAATTGCTGCCTCAGGCCCTTTCATGGCGTTGCTGTCTGCAAGCATTTGCCAATGCCGTCGGGCGGAAAGAAGGCGCTTTACCATCACACTTTGCATTGAGGACAGCATACTGTCTAAATTCTGCTGCAGCGCTTCCCTGTCCGGCACGGCTAATTCTGCGCCGTTTGAGGGTGTGGCTGCCCGCAGGTCAGCAACAAAATCGGATATTGTTACGTCCGGCTCGTGGCCAACAGCGGAAATTACCGGAATAGCAGAATCATAGATGGCTCTTGCCACCCGTTCGTCGTTAAAAGCCCAAAGGTCTTCCATCGAGCCGCCGCCCCGTCCCACAATCAAAAGGTCGCCAAGCTGGTAGTAGTTGGCATAGCGGATGGCAGAGGCAATTTCTTCAGGGGCTTCTGCGCCCTGCACGCGGACCGGCAGCAGCCGCACCTGCGTCAAGGGATAGCGTTTATTCAGAACCCGAAGCATATCGTGAACGGCAGCGCCGGCTTCGCTGGTAATGATACAGATACAGCCGGGATACTTGGGGATGGGTTTCTTATGGGCTGGGTCAAACAGTCCCTGCTCCTGCAATTTCTTTTTTAACTGTTCAAAGGCAATATACAAGTCCCCTACCCCGTCCGGGATCATCCCGGTACAGTAAAGCTGGTAAGCGCCATCCCGGGGAAAGACGGTAATGCGGCCCATTGCCACCACTTTCATACCGTTTTCCGGGCGGAATTTTAGTGTAACAGCGCTGCCGCGGAACATCACGCATTTCAGCGCCCCGGACTCATCCTTCAAAGTAAAGTAATGATGTCCGGAGGGATAGACCTTGTAGTTACTGATTTCGCCCCGGATGGCAAGAGAAGCAAGATTAGGGTCCCGATCCATAACTGTTCGGAGGTATTCATTAATCTGCCCAACAGAAATTACTTGGCGGCTCATAAGGTTTCCTCCATATGGCGGTGGGTCAAAATTGCAACGCCCATGGCGTTGTCGGTAGAGAACCGCGGTTCGGCAAATACCGGCTGAAGGTCTGCGGTTTCGCTGCGAAGTAAGCTGTTGGATGCCACGCCGCCGGAGAATACCACAGGCAGTCCGGGATAGGCCTTTTGCGCCTGCCGGGTGGCCTGCACCACCGCAGAAATCACGCTGCGAAGAGCGTAGGCAGCGGTATCCGCAGGCGCACTGCCCGCTGAGAAATACTGCTGCACCTTATTTTGTACACCGGAAAGTGAAAAACGCATATCCTGACATTTTACCCGGAAAAAGTCGGTTTTTTCCGCATTTTGGCTGAGTAAATCCAAGCCTTTACCGGCAGGGAAAGGCAGAGAAAGCATCACACCGGTGCGGTCAATAAGCTGACCGGCAGAAATATCCGTCGTACCACCAATGACCTCGCAGTCTACATTCTTACCGTCAGGTGTGACAAGCAGAAGCTCCGTTGTACCGCCGGATAAGTGCCACGCAAGGTGGGGCGTGTCCATTAAATCCATACGTCCTGCGCTCCAAAGGGCAGCGGCTACGTGGCCTTGCTGATGGGAGCAGGTAAAGAGCGGCACGCCGAGCGCATCGGCAAGTACCTTCGCGTGAGAATAACCCACCATAAAGCAGGGCATATAGCTGCCCTCGACCGCCCGCGGGCGTGTACTGACACCAATGGCTGAGAATTCCCTGTTTTCCAAACGCGAAAACAGCCTGTCAGACAAGTCCGGCAGGCTTTTCGTATGGTGAAACACGGCATCGCTTTGGCGAAGACCCAATTCTCCCTCCTTAACCGGAAGAAGTTGGGACACATTTTCGCCTTTAACACCGTCAAAATATGCGATTGATGTAGTGTAATTGCTGGTATCAAAACCGATGACACCCATGGTTATACCTCAGTATTTAATCCTCTGGCGAACGAACCCAAAATGCCGTTGACAAAGGCGCCGGTATCGTCACCATCGTACTTTTTTGCAATACGTACTGCTTCGGAGATGGCAACACCGGTAGGTACGTCTTCCATATGCAGTACTTCATAAATGGCAAGCTGCATTACGGCCCGGGCAAGGCGGGAAATGCGGGAAACATCCCAACCGATGGAGTACTTGGAGATGTATTCGTTCAGGGCATCCACTTCCCCGGCTACACCGGCAACTACCGTATCGATATATGTCCGCAGACCCCTGCCGGGACGGTCGGCGTAGAGCGCATTATCCTCGGAGAGACATTCATAGTATGCCTTATCCAGACGTATGCGAATCAGTTCCTCAGGGGTTTCCCCGGTAAATTCCCGGGCGTAGATCAAATGTACTGCCAGTTCTCTGGCATCGCCTCTTGTCATTTCCTACCTCACTGACGGATAATGCCGCAGACGTTGATGTTAACTGCGCTGACCTTCACATTTGCCATAGATTCCAGCGCGTTGCTGACAGCTTCCTGGGCGGCAGAAGCAACAGTGACCACATTCTGACCGTAGCCGATCACAACATTGCAGTCCACAGTAAGCTTATTATCACTGATGGTGATTTTTATGCCCTTGCCCCAGTTCTTCTTGCCGATGATTTCAGCAATATCTGCGCCGGGCTTAGCGCTGAGCCCGATTACACCGTCAACCTCCGAAATTGCCTGAGAAACGATGGTTGCGATTACGTCCTCAGAGATCAGTACGGTGCCGTTATCCTGGGTCTGTTCAATATACTGCTTGGTATCTGCCATAGCGGTATCCTCCTAAATTGTTGGTTTCATAATTCTTTTTACTATTCTACCACTTAATTTCAAAAATTACAACTGTTTTCTTCATAAAAAGAAGCCCCCACAACGGAAAATCCGCTGTGGGAGCATATATTAAGGAACCTCTACCACACGAATGTCCTGCATCGTAAAGGCAGACTGAGACAAAATGATGTCGGTTATGACTGCCACATCACTCTGCTGGATGCCGCCCTCCGGCGATGCCACTGCCACCGAAATGCCACCGTCGCTGATATAGGCAACGCAATCGGCGTAGCCCTTGGCAATCACAAGACTCTCAATCTGGGCTTCGCAGAGGGCAGTTTGTACAATTTCCTCCAACTGCTGGCTGGTTTGGGCGGCTTCCACATCATCTCCGTAAGCCATTGCCTCCTGTAAAAGGCTTACCGCGCTGTCACGGGCCTGCTGACGGGAGAGACGGACGGCTGCAAAGTAATTTGTCAGCGTAGTATCGCTCTCCGGCGTTCCATCGCCCATAACGAGGTCGGAACTGAGCAGTTTATCACCGTCAAGGGTGTCTGTAAGGTCAGCAACCGCTTGATCCTCACCATAAAGCCAATTTACGTAAATGCCACCGCAGACCGCCAACAGTACTGCAGCTGCGATTAGGTTTTTCTTCCAGATTTTCATACGCAATGCCTCCTCTTATTTCATTTTTGCAATTGTAATTTTGTCTGTTCCCAAGCCCGTAAGACCGGAAACGGCTTCCGCGATTGCAAGGCGCACGGCCGCATCGTCTGCGCCCTGACAGACAATCAGCGCCCCTTGGTACCTGGGCGGATTTACCTGGGTAATAAGACCGCCCTGTCCCCGGTCCTTGTCTGTAACAGTTACCGTATCCTTTTGGCTGGTACTGCCGTTTCCGTCCGTGGAGACGTTTTGGTCGGATTGATAGATGGTTTCCTCTCCACTTGCCACCGTAAGCATTACCTGCACACGGCCTGCGCCACGGATTTGTCCCAAAATCTCTCCCAAACGTTCCTCAATGGAAAGTGTTTCCTTCGTCTGTTCCTTATTTTCCTCCACCGGTGTACTTTTGCTGCCAATGGGCAGCAGCATCAGTAAAATGCCCACAACCACCACAATGCAGGCGTACCGGTATTTCTTAAGTACCTCCCCGATTTTTATTAAGCTGCGCTTTGCATCCAAGTTTGCGCCTCCTCTGGTATCCCTAACTGTTCCTCAATGTAACGACTCAGCACCTTTTTCACATACGGAGATACCGCCCCCTTTACGGTTATTCGGCTGGGTGTGGGCGGTGTGCTTCCGGTAAGGGAGACCTCAACGGAGACATCAGCGCCTAAGCTGACCGCTTTGTCTAAGATATATGCTTCCGTCTCCTCCTTTATGCGTTTCGTAAGCTCTTGCAACGCCAAATTTTCACCTTCCCCTGCCGCCGTCTGCGCCTCCTCCATAAAGCCCGAAAAATAGTCCGTATAGATGGAAAAATCAATATCCTTCAGCGGAGAAACCAGCACAAACGCCATATATATGCCGCAAAGGGTTTGCAGCAGCGCTCCGGTACCGCCTTTGCCGCCAAAGAGCGCCCGAAGTCCGCTGCAAATGATGGCAGAAGCAACCACGGAGAGAATATAGGATGAAAGTCCCTCCATTAGCTTACCCCTTTCATAAAGCAGACAATACTGATAAGGAGCATCAGGCAGACTGCCCCGGTCATAGCCAGCAGAAAGCCCATAGCGCTGCATAAATCCTTCAGCAGCGATGACCCGCTTTTTCCGGCAATGACGGTTCCTGTGGCCGCAGTGAGCTTCAAAAGGACATACTGAAGTCCAATCTGTAAGAACGGACCAATCCAGACGGCGGTCACCGCCAAAAGCCCGTAGATGCCCACTGTGTTCTTCATTACGCCTGCGCTGACCAGAATGGTTTCCGATGCGTCGGATATGATACCGCCAACCACCGGTACAAAGCCGGATATAGCAATTTTTGCTGCCTTAACGGCTGCCGCATCCGCCGTTCCGCTTACGACACCGGTGATCGCAATATAGCCGGTAAAGACGTAGAGAATGATTTTGAGAACCCAGGTCATCAGCCATTTCACAAAGCCTTTTCCCTCCTTCAGACCATCACTGTCAAAGCTGCCAGCGGCAACTGCCAGGGCGATAAAGATGTAGACCATTGGAATCAGCAGCTTGGTGATGGCAGAGGTCAGCACCGAATCAAACAGCAGCGTTCCACCGTAAATTCCTGCAGCGCCGGTGACACCGCCTTGGGCGGCCAAAGATGCGGCCATAACCGGAAGCAGCAGCTTCCCATAATTGCTTATCTCATAAATTACGTCCCGGCTCAGCAGAAAAAAGCTTCTGGAATTTTGCAGAAACAGACAGGTAATCATTAATGTCTCCACAAGTCGTATGGTACTGTCTTGTCCGCTTGAGATTCCGCGCACCAATCCCGAGAGCAAAATGACTGCGATGATGGAAAGGCAGGTGCCGCAGGCGGTTGCAAAGCTGGGCTGCAGAGCGCTAAGGGCTGTTCGTATTACATACCAAAGCCCCTCACCAAAGCTATCATAGGACGGCGGCATTACATCTTCCCCGATTTCCGGTACCTCCGGGGCAGTAAATTCCATCGCAGAAACCGGGACAGTCACGAAAAACAGGATTGTAAGTAAAATAACGAATTTCCTCATACGCCCTTTAGTAGTTCCTCAATAATATCCAGAATTTGCGTGTACAGCGGCAGCGCAATCCATAGGATGACAGCGGCGGTCAGTATTTGCACCCCTTTTCCAAGGGCGGCCTGTCCGCTGTCGCTGCAAATCATCCCTGCAATTTCCCCAATCAGTCCCACGCCCACAGCTTTCAGCAGGATACTGAGCAGATTGTTATCCAGACCAATCAAATCCTGCAGGCGGGTAAAAAATTTAATAACCGAACCAAGGTAGGACATCCCAACAGCCACAACCATAGCGCACACCAAAAGCGACAGTAAGAGGCTTATCTCTTTTCCGCGGCTGCCTATGGTCAGGCATAGAAGCAGGGCAATCAGCGCCCCGGCAATCGCTTTTAAGTACAGTTCCATCAGAAATGAAATAGGGTTTTGACCAGGTCAAACAGTTCCGCAATCTCCTGCGCCACCATCATCAGTACCACCACAAGGCCTGCGAGGGTGGTCATTGTGGCCTGCTCGTCCCGTCCTGAGCGGGTCAAAACTTGATTGAGTACAGAAACGATAATGCCAATGGCGGCGATTTTAAAAATTAAGTCAATATCCATATTACAGCAGTAAAATCGCAAGGGCGATTCCGGCGCAGACACCCAGTGTCCTGTAACTGTGAAGGCGTTCTTTCTTGTCCTTTGACAGCCGCTCCAGATTCTCCCTGCACGCATCCTTTACAAAATTAATTCCGGAAATTTGCCCGGCAAGGTCAAACTTTCCCAGACTCCTCCCTAACATACGCAGTACACGCCCGGTTAAGACCGGAATGCCCTCTGTTTTTTCCAGCGCGGCCCGAAGACAGGCTTCCGCATTGGGCGCGATTTGGGTGGTCAGTTCCCGGTCAAGGGCAGAAAACACCTGCCACAGCGCGCCGGTGGTATGGCTGGCTGCCCGGTTTATCAGTTCAGGCAGAGAAGTCATACGGTATTTTAGTTCCGAGGTCATAAACTCCAATGCCTCCAAAAGTTCCCGTAAGTATCGCTCTTCCCTTTTAACACCGGCGGCAATCAGAAAGCCAAACCCGCCGCAGCCTGCGACCACAAGTATCGCACCGATAATTTTCCACGTCATATCGGCAGCTTCTCCTCCTTCCACCCCTTGTCCGGCTGCATCACAAGAACCGTCGTGAAAACCCGACTGTCGATGAGGGGCTTGTATACCGGGCGTTTCATAAATTCCGCAATACTGCCTGCGTGAGCGGTGGCCAACAGGTCCACACCGCACCAAAGGGCGTGCAGTAGCCCCCGACAGTCATCCTCTGCGGTGATTTCGTCTACCGCAATGGTTTCCGGCCCCATTGCGCGGAGAAGCAGTTCAATTCCCTGCCGCTTGGGACAGCCAGATAAGATGTCCGTTCGCCGCCCGGGCAAAAAGCAGGCGTTTCCCTGATAAGAAGGAAATAGCTCCCCCCGCTCGTCCACCACAGCCACACTCCCCTTTCCGCTGTCGGAGCGCATTCGGATAAGGTCACGAAGGAGTGTCGTTTTTCCGCTTCCCGGTTTGCCGATGATCAATAAGGAGCCGCTCTTTGGCGCGTTACCGGCAATACCGGGAAAATCCCGGGCTACCCGGATGCAAAGGGATGTAACGCGGCTTACATCAGCCATAGTGCCGCTTTTGACAGTAACTTCCCCACAAAGTCCGATTCGGTGTCCCCCCTTTGCGGTTATGTAACCGTCTGCGGCTGTGGTGGCTGTCCAGGGTGAATAGCGGCAGGCGGCATTGACCACGAATTGGAGCGTCTCCTGATTTACGATACCGGGCAGGTATTTAATGCCATCTTGCATTACCATTTCCGGCTGCATACCGAGCCGCAGGCGCAACTCCAGCAGCTTGTCCCGACCAAGTCGGTCTACGTCTCCCCTGAGCTGCGGTGGCAATATATTCATCATCGGTTGCCAAGCACATATCATAAGTATCCCTCCCGGTTAAGATTATGTGTACCGAAATTAATTATGCATAGAAAAAGAGCCGACAGCTTTTACTGTCGGCTCTCATATGATTAATATTTAATGGCGCGTAGAATCCGCTGACCGGCGGGACTAAACAGAATGTTAATGCCGAGTTCCGGCAGGAAATTCAGCAGAATCAGTCCGGAAAGGACATAACCTACTACATCGCTGCCACCGGCCCACACCTTCAGCACGTCCATAAAGAACAGGAACATACCGATGAGGAACACGCCGGTATTGACCACCGGGCAGATAATTGCGGCGCAGAGCATAGCGGCATAACCGTTTTTCTTATGCAGGAAGCGGTAAACCGCGCCGGAGGCCAAGCCGCAAAGGATGCCCTTAGCCATCACAACAATAAAGCACAGGATAGGGCTTGCCTGAAAGACCATATGTCCGCCGCCATCCATACCGTTGACACAGAAGATGTAAGTCATTACACCAAATGCGCCGCCCAAGATACCGCCTGCTGCCACGCCGTAGGTTGCGGCGCCCAGTACAATGGGGATCAGCACCAGCGACAGAGACACCGGGCCAATTTTGATAGGAAATACCGATGCCAGAAATTGCAGTACAAACATAACTGCAATCAGCAGCGAGATACCCACCATTCGTTCGATTTTTTTGTTTTTCATAATATTCCTCCTTGCTGTCGCTCCGAAAAACGGATGCGATGCACATTTATATCCAGCCCCAAGGGGCTAAATACCGTTAAATGAGAGAATCCTCGTCCTCCTCAAATTCCTCTTCGCTCTCCATATCGTCAAAGCCCATTTGGGCGTTGCCACCGGCGCGCATAGCTTCCCATTGCTCTTTGGTGATAAGGATGGTACGGGGTTTACTGCCGCTGAACGGGCCAACAATGCCCCGCTCCTCCATCTCGTCCACGATGCGGGCTGCCCGGGCATAGCCCAGCTTCAGCCGGCGCTGGAGCATAGAGACAGATGCCTGACCGGTTTCCAAAATCACGTCCACAGCGGCCGGGAGCATTTCGTCGCCATCCATTTCCTCGGCAGTGGGTTCGGGTTCAGGGGCAGGCGCGGATTTACTGTTGCCGGTTTGGGCCGCCTTCTTTTCAATCTCATCCATAATGTCTTCGTCATAGGTGGCGTTGAAGTTTTCTTTTACGAAGGTTGCAACCGCCTCCACTTCACCGTCACTTACGAAACAGCCCTGTACACGGCGGGGTTTGCCGCTGCCGATGGGAGAATAGAGCATATCGCCCCGGCCAACCAGCTTTTCTGCGCCCTGGCTGTCGAGAATGATGCGCGATTCCATTGCAGACGAGACAGCAAAGGCAATACGGGAGGGAATATTGGCTTTCATAAGGCCGGTAATGACTTCTGCGGAGGGACGCTGGGTGGCGATAATCAGGTGGATGCCGGCGGCACGGCCCATCTGGGCGATGCGGCAGATGGATTCTTCCACTTCTTTGGCCGCAACCAGCATTAGGTCAGCCAGCTCATCGATGATAACGACCACCTGAGGCAGTTTCTGAGGGCCGCCCTCCTGCTTTTCTACGATGCTGTTGTAGGACTCCAAATCACGGACGCCTACATCGCTCATCGCCTTATAGCGGCGCATCATTTCCGTTACTGCCCATTGCAGCGAGCCAGCCGCCTTTTTGGGGTCGGTGACTACGGGAATGAGCAGATGGGGAATGCTGTTATAGATACCAAGCTCCACCATCTTGGGGTCAATCATAATCAGCTTGACCTCTTCCGGACTTGCCTTATAGAGAAGCGAAATGATGATGGAGTTCATACAAACAGACTTACCGGAGCCGGTGGTACCTGCAATCAACATATGGGGCAGTTTTGCGATATTGCCCACAATGGCGGCGCCGCCGATGTCCTTACCAACCGCAAAGGAGGATTTGCTCTTGGCGGAATTGAAGGTATTGGACTCGATGACCTCCCGGAGAGATACGGTATTGACCGACTGGTTCGGCACTTCGATACCGACAATGGAGATTTTGCCGGGGACAGCGGCAATACGAACACCGCTGACGCCCAAACTCAGGGCAATGTCCACTGCCGAGTTGGTCAGTTTGCTAAGACGGACGCCCTTTTCCAGTTCTACCTCATAACGGGTGACGCTGGGGCCACGGGTGACGTTAATAATATGGGCTTCAATCCGGAAGCTTGCCAGCGTTTCATTGAGCCGCTGGGTATTTTCCCGCATTTCGCTGATGCCGTCACCGGCAGTATCGGTGGCGTGCTTTAGCAGGTGGATGGGCGGAAATACATAGGCGGGCTTTACCTCCTCTGCCGCCTCGGCAATTTCGGAAGCGACCTTTGCGGCAGATGCAGCAGCATCCTTAGCGCTTACCTTTTCCTTTGCCGGCGCAACCTTAACAGGCGTCACCTTCTTTACAGGCGCGACGGGCTGTTCTTCCGCGATATCCTCGTTCAGGTCATTATCAAGCTCCAAAAGGGGCATCCGGGATACCGGGTCTAATCTACTTTCTTCTGCATTGACGGCAGCTGCTACGGGACTTTCTATATCGCTCTCAATCTGCCGCATAATATCGTTTGCCCGGCTATTGGGTTCTTTCTTAGGAACAGGCGGCGGTGTCTGGACAGGAAGCTCCGAGATATGAAGCTGTTCGTGGCGCGGAGAAACCTCTGCTTCTCTTCTTTCGTCCTCTTCAGCTTCCAGTTCCGCTGCAATACGGCGGTTTTTGATATGCTCAATGCGCTTATTGGCAATATGGTTGACCACAATTGCCGCAGGCTCGGGCTTAATATCTTCCTCGTCGTCCCAGTCCGCTCTGGGACGGTTACGCACAGCGCGGACAATGCTGGGAATCGTAATCTGCATACCGGCAAGCAGCGTCAGCAGCGCCGCAGGAATCAAGAACACCAATGTTGCCTTATCAAAAAAGAATGCAATTATCTGCGTAATAATACCACAGATCATACCGCCGGATGCGCCAGAAAGGCCGTTTTCGTAAAGCTTTCCGAAACTCTCAAAGCTATAAACCTGCTCAATATTGCCTGCAAAAACGTGCCCAATACAGCCGCAAATGAGGATAAATACAAACAGGCACGCGGTACGCATCCGAACCGGTCGTTTTGCGGAAAAAGCGTGGATAAAGAACAGGTACAGCGATACGGGAATGGACACCAAAAATCCTACCTTACCGAAAAGGCCGAGGAAGACATTTTCCAGCGCCATAAAGAACACGCCGCCGGGAGCTAAGAAAGTAATCAGCAGCAGCGCAAAGCTGATAATGAAAAAGGTTGCGGTGAAGAACCGGAAAGGAATCCCCCACCGGTCCAAAAGCTTCCGGACGGGACTTTTTACAGTCTCTTTAGACTCTGTTTTGGAAGACCGCTTGGTGGTCTTCTTTTTATTCTTGGAAGATGCGACCTTTTCGGCCGTAGACTTTGTTTTTTTGTTAGCCATATGTCCTCCTATGTGATCAAAAACAGAATAAACGTAAGAATTGCAGCGCCCCATACGTAGTAGGCAAATCCAGAAAGACCGGAGCGGCTTACCACAAAACGAACAAGGCGGATAGAGATGCGGCCGCCAATAAAAGCAAAGACCGCGCCGCCAAGACACCATAAAAATCCGGCAAAGGACAGCGTTGTGCCGCCAATCAGGATAAACAGCAGGTCAATTGCCATCCGGATAAGCAGCGCAGGGGCGCAAATGGACAGCGCCCAGTTAAGGGCCGACTGCCGCTGGGCGCCACGGGCTACGGCAACGGACGAGACCGTACCCACCAGAGAGATACCGGCAACAGCGGAAGCGCCTCCGAAAAGTCCCATCAGGGTGCTGTCCAGACTGGCCATACGCCGGGAGTCCTTATTCCCCTGCCGCATATTCCCGGTTACAAACAACAGGATACCGCTTACAAGAAATGCCAGCGCCAGTCCGGGCAGGCTTATGGAAATGCGAAATAAGGAACAGACCGTATATACGATGGCAAGGGGCCAAATGGCAGCCTTCACAATCCGATAATCGTAGTAACGGGAGCCGTATGTCCTGTGCTTTCTCTTACGACGGGCAATTGCCTGCTCGGCCATTAAACGGCGGATGAGACCGCTGCAAGCAGTTAAAACCGCCATAAGAACACCAGCCGTCAAAATAAGATGACATAAGGGGTCCATTTGTGTCTTCCCGAACAGATGGAGCATAAGCCGTTGGTGGCCACCGGAAGATATGGGGACGAATTCGGATAGCCCGGAAACCAGTCCAAGGAGTAATATTTCAATCCAATTCACTTCGTGCCCCACCTCCAGCGCATATTTTTAGTATTATAGCATAGTCATCCGGAAATTTCCAGTAGAGAATGAAATTTTTATTCCTGGGACTTCTTATCCCGTTTCTTGTTCTTATCAATCATTTTGTGCAGGGCAGAAAGCGCGTCGCTGAGACTGCCAAGGCGGTCAATTAGACCCGAAGCCACCGCTTCTTTGCCGTAGAGGATTGTGCCAACATCGGACGCCATCTCCCCTGTCGCCATCATATAGCCCTCAAATTGCTCCCGGGAGATGCCGGAATTGGCGGTAACAAAATCTGCAATCTGCTCCTGAATACGCTGGAAATAGCGGAACGTCTGTGGCGCGCCGATGACAAGGCCGGTCATTCGCACAGGATGCACAGTCATACTGGCAGTGGGTGTAATAAAGGACTTTTTCGTACATACAGCCAGCGGAATACCAATAGAGTGACCACCGCCAAGCACTAAGGAAACAGTTGGCTTTTTCATACCGGAAATCATTTCCGCAATGGCAAGGCCTGCCTCAATATCTCCGCCAACGGTGTTCAGCAGTAACAGCAGACCGTCGATTTCGTCGCTCTCCTCAATGCCGGCAAGCAGGGGCAGAACGTGCTCATATTTGGTTGTTTTTACGTTCTCAGGCAGAACCTGGTGACCCTCTACCTGCCCTATGATGGTTAAGGTATAAATATTACCTTTACTGGTTTTGGAAATATCCGCCCCGAGGTCTGTCAGCTCATTTGGCTGATTTTGGTCATTTTGCTTTTCGTTGGTTTCCATATATACATCTCCTCCGTTTTTTACATAGGATAACCAAATCAGAAGCAATAAATTCCTACTTGAAACTTTTGCGCGTTTATCGTATAATCAAAGAAAAAAATGAAAGGAAACCCAATATGCAGTTTGAATATAAGTGCAGCGGCACCTGCTCCCAGTACATCCAGTTTACCGTTGAGGACGGCAAGGTTCATAATGTTGTGTACCTCGGCGGCTGCAACGGCAACCTAAAGGGCATTGGCGCTCTTGTGGAGGGAATGGATATCGACGAGGTCATTACCCGCCTGGAGGGTACTACCTGCGGCGCAAAGAACACCTCCTGCCCCGATCAGCTCTCCCGCGCGCTGAAAGAAGCCAAGAAGAATATCTAAACGCAAACAGACACCGGTGAGCCGGTGTCTGTTCTTTTATTTGACTGCTTCTAAGATTTTTCCTACAAGGTCGTCCCGGCCTGTTCCTTTTTCCGCAGAGAAAGGAATGATGGGACAGCTCTCCGGCAGCTCCAAATCCTCTCGTATCGTTTGCAGGTTCGGGAGGATTTCGCTTTTCTTTAGTTTATCCAGCTTATTGGCGACCACCACAATGGGACAGCCGCTTTGCAAAAACCAGCTTGCCATCGTAATGTCGTTATTGGTAGGCGCGTGACGGGCATCCACAATCAGCACGCCCAAATCAATCCGACCGGAAGCAAAATAATCCTCCATCAGCTTGCCCCAGCGCTCCTTTTCCTTTTGGGAAACCTGGGCAAAGCCGTAGCCGGGCAAATCAACAAGATAGCACTTCTTATCCAGCACAAAATAATTGACGTGGATGGTCTTACCCGGCTTATCCCCTACCCGCGCAAAGTTCTTTCGCATCAGCAGCCGGTTGATAACCGAGGATTTTCCTACGTTGGATTTGCCGGCAAAGGCAATCTCCGGCAATCTATCCTTAGGAAAGCTGCCGGGATTTGCCGCTGAAATCAAAAATTCCACATTATGAAAATTCATAAGCTACCTCACTGACGGATGCCGGGCTTAGGCGCTTTTTTCTTTGCCTCTCCGGGCAGTTCCGGGAGCATTGCGGAGGTCAGGGTCGCTTTTCGGTTGAGTGCCGTCTCCAAAACCGTCTCGATGGTCTCTGCTGTCACAAAGTTCAGCGCAGAGCGGACGGTTTGGTCGATTTCCTCCAGGTCCCGTTCGTTGTCCTTGGGAATAATCACAGTGCGGATGCCCTGACGGTGGGCGGCCATTGTCTTTTCCTTCAGACCGCCAATGGGCAGAACACGTCCGCGGATGGAAATCTCGCCGGTCATTGCCACATCGGAGCGAACGGTCACACCGGTCAGGGCGGACACCATTGCCGTACACACAGCGATACCGGCAGAAGGACCGTCTTTCGGTACAGCGCCCTCCGGGAAATGGACGTGAATGTCCTTTGTCTTATAGAAATCGGCAGAAATGCCCAGCTTTCCTGCATTTGCCCGGATATAGCTAAGGGCTGCGTGGGCAGATTCTTTCATCACATCGCCAAGGTTGCCGGTCAGCTCCAATTTCCCGCTGCCGTCCATCACATTGACTTCTACCGTGAGGGTCTCACCGCCAACAGATGTCCAGGCAAGACCGGTCACAAGACCAACCTGATCCTTTGCAGGGATACGGTCGGGCAGATACTTGCGGATGCCCAGCAGGCTTTCTACATTGCTGCCCCGTACCACATTGCGGACATCCTCCTGAGAGGCTGTGATTTGCATTGCGGTTTTGCGGCAGATTTCTGTAATGGCGCGCTCTAAATTACGAACACCGGATTCCTTTGTGTAGCAGGTAATGATCTCCCGGATGCCGTCGTCGGCGAAGCGAAGCTGGCTGCGGGAAAGACCGTGCTTTTTGAGCTGCTTGGGAATCAGATGATTCTTGGCAATCATTAGCTTTTCTTCATCGGTATAGGAGGAAAGCTGGATGATTTCCATACGGTCAAGGAGGGGTCTGGGGATAGTATCAAGGGTATTGGCGGTAGTAATGAACATTACATCCCGCAAATCCACAGGAATTTCAAGGAAATGATCCCGGTAGGCTTTATTCTGCTCCCCGTCCAGTACTTCCAGCAGCGCTGCGGCAGGGTCGCCCCGGTGGTCTGCGCCCATTTTGTCGATTTCATCAAGGAGCAGAACAGGGTTCATACTGCCGGACTGGATGATGCCGGAGATAATACGGCCGGGCATTGCGCCTACATAGGTCTTTCTGTGGCCACGGATGTCCGCTTCATCCCGGACACCGCCAAGGGAGATGCGGGCAAGCTTTCTGTTGAGGCAGTGGGCGATGGAATATGCGATGGAGGTTTTACCCACACCGGGAGGGCCAACCAAACAAAGGATTTGAGGCGGCATCTCCGGGGCGACCTGACGGACGGCAATGGTCTCGAGGATACGTTCCTTCACCTTCTCAAGGCCGTAGTGTTCCTTTTCAAGGATCTTCCGGGCGGCATCTACCTGCACCCGCTCCTTGGTTTTTATGTGCCAGGGAAGCTCCAGCACGGTGTCGAGATAATTACGCAGCACAGAGGCTTCCGCAGAGCCGAAATGCTGCTTTTTTAGGCGTAAAACGTCCTTAAGGAGCTTTTCTTCCGTCTCTTTTTCAAGCTGGAGGGCGAGAATTTTATGGGTATATTCCTCAAATTCCTCCGCTTCATCCCCCTCGCCCAATTCCTCACGGATGACCTTCATCTGCTCCCGCAGGTAATAGTCCCGCTGCTCCTGGTCAAGATATGCCCGGGTCTTTTCCTGAATTTCGCTCTCCAACTGGAGCATCTGCATTTCCTGCTGCAAAAGCCGCAGGGCATTTTCAAGGCGTTTGACAGGGTTAAACTGGCACAGAAGCTTGGCTTTATCGGGATAGTCAATGCCAGAGTTCTGAGCAATCGTATCTGCAACAAAGCCGGTATCCTCGGAGGCAATCATCCTAAGCTGCACGGTCTGCGCAGGCCGCTCGGCAAGCTCCATATAAGCGCCGTATGCGCCCTTTGCTTCCCGACGAAGGGCGCGGGCGTGAAGATTTTCAACCGTTTTTACATCTTCAGCCCGTTCCACTGTTGCGGACATAAAGGGATCGCTTTGCAGTATATTCGTAATCCGTGCGCGGCAGATGCCGGTTACCAAAACGCGGATATTATTGTCCTGAGATTTGAGAATTTGCTTAACGTGAACCACCGTACCTACAGGGTACAGCCCGGCAAAACCGGGATCATCGTCCACGATGCTCTTTTGAGGCACAAGGAGAAGCTGCTGATTGTGGCGCATTGCTTCCTCCAATGCCAGCGCTGACTTAACGCGGCCAATGTCAAAATGGAGGGTCTGTTCCGGGAAGACCACAAGGCCGCGCAGCGCCAAAACCGGTAAATTACCGGAAATAAATTCTTCGTGCATAAATACACCTCTTTTCTGGTTGCAGAAAAGGGGGCAGATACCCTACCCCCTCCTATGTGTTATTTTGTACCCGGTTTCCGTCTGGGATTTTCTGCATCCCGTATGATCTCCGGGGCGCCGCCGTTTACACAGTCGGCAGTGATCCGTACCTTCTGAATGGTCAGATCCGAGGGAATTTCAAACATAATGCGCAGCATTGTCTCTTCCATTACTGCGCGCAGACCTCTTGCGCCAATCTGGCGGGCAATGGCCTTTTCAGCAACCGCGTCAAGGGCATCGTCTGTCATTTCAAAGGCAACATTGTCCATCTCCAGCAGTTTTTGATACTGCCGGGTCAGGGCGTTTTTCGGCTCGGTGAGAATACGGACAAGATCCTCTTTTTTCAGGTCCTGCAGGCAGGTAATGACCGGCATACGACCAACAAGCTCCGGAATAATGCCGAATTTTAGGAGGTCGTGGGGCTGAACCTTTGCGAGGATGCTGCCAAGATTTCTTTTTTTCTTGCTCTCCACCGGCGCATCAAAGCCGATGGCAGATTTATCGGTACGGGCTTCGATGATTTTATCCAAACCGTCAAAGGCGCCGCCGCAGATAAAGAGAATATTTGCGGTGTTGACCGGGATGGTCTCCTGCTGGGGGTGCTTCCGTCCCCCCTGAGGCGGAACGTTAGCCACAGTACCTTCCAGGATCTTCAAAAGCGCCTGCTGTACACCCTCACCGGAAACATCTCTTGTAATAGAGGTATTTTCGCTCTTACGGGCGATTTTATCCATCTCATCGATGTAAATAATGCCACGCTCTGCCCGCTCCACGTCAAACTCTGCCGCCTGCAGCAGGCGAACGAGGATATTTTCCACATCAACGCCCACATAGCCCGCTTCTGTCAGGGTCGTTGCGTCTGCAATGGCGAAGGGAACGTCCAAAAACTTTGCAAGTGTCTGGGCAAAGAGGGTCTTGCCAGAGCCGGTGGGTCCGATGAGCAGGATATTGCTCTTTTGCAGCTCTACATCAGAATCCTGCGCCAGGAAAATCCGCTTATAATGGTTATACACCGCGACGGAAAGGGCGATTTTGGCATCGTCCTGACCGATGATGTAGCTATCCATATAAGCTTTCATCTCCGCAGGGGTGGGCAGAACCTCCGGCGCATCGGGTACTTCCAGCTCCTCTTTCAGAAGCTGGGCGCAGGCCTGCACGCAGTCACTGCAAATATAGACATTGGGGCCAGCGATTAGCTGGGTGCGGGCTTCGCCCTTGCCGCAGAAGGAACAGCAGACCTGCTTTTCCTCTGTTTTTGCCATAACTGCTACCGCCTTTCCCTAAACTTAGTGTCTGTCAAGAACACGGTCGATAAGACCGAATTCCAGAGCCTCCTGGCTCGTCATAAAATTATCCCGCTCGCAGGCATCGGTGATGACCTCCACGGACTTGCCGGTATTCTCTGCGAGAATCCGGTTGAGCCGCTCCTTGATGGTCTCAAGCCGACGCAGGTGGATGGCCATATCGGTAATCTGACCTTGGGTACCGGCAGAAGGCTGGTGAATCATAATCTCCGCGTTGGGCAGCGCCATACGCTTGCCCTTTGTACCTGCGGAAAGGAGGAATGCGCCCATAGAAGCCGCCATACCGACACAAATGGTTGCCACATCGCACTTAATGTACTGCATCGTATCATAAATGGCCATACCTGCAGTCACGCTGCCGCCGGGGCTGTTGATATAGAACTGAATGTCCTTATCCGGGTCCTGGGCCTCCAAATACAGAAGCTGGGCCACAATCAGGCTGGCGGTGGTGTCGTTGACTTCCTCGGAGAGGAAAATAATGCGGTCGTTCAGTAGTCGTGAGAAAATATCGTAGCTGCGTTCGCCGCGGCTGGTCTGCTCTACTACATAAGGTACTAGGCTCATAGAAGCACTCCTTTCAGGGATTTGAAACATTCTAACCAGTTTCTGGGAATTTTATTCCAAAATTATTCGGCCTTGGGAGCAACTGCCTTGGCGGCGTCAACAATGACCTTAACGGCCTTGCGGTTCTCAATATTGGCCTTCAGCTCCTCTGTGGGAACCATTTCCTTAATCTTCTCGATCTCCAGGCTGTACTGCTCGGCCAGCTTTGCGACCTCGGCTTCCATCTCCTCATCGGAAACGGTGATACCCTCGGTCTCAATGATCTTAGTCAGGGTGACGTTGATCTTCGCTTGCTTCTCAGCAGCGGGACGGAAAGCATTCCGCATAGTATTGAGGTCGCCGCCCATCATCTTGGCATAGGCGTCCATAGAGTAGCCGCTCATCTGCAGCTGGTAAGCAAAACGCTCCATCTGGTTATCCAGCTCAGCTTCAATCAGGCCGGTGGGCAGCTCAACGGTGGTATTCTCAGCAGCCTTCTCCACGCAAGCCTGTTCGAAAGCGTTGTCGATCTGCTTCTGGGCATTTTCCAGCGCCTTGGTGCGGATGTCGTTCTTCAGCTCGTCCAGCGTCTCGAACTCGGAAACGTCCTTCGCGAACTCATCGTCCTGAGTGGGCAGTTTGGTCACGGTGACCTTGTTGCACTTAACGTGGAAAACAACTGCCTTACCGGCCAGTTCCTTGTGGTAATCCTCGGGGAAAGTGATGTCGATATCCTTCTCCTCGCCTGCGGACATACCAACGACCTGCTCCTCAAAACCGGGAACGAAGGAGCCGGAGCCAAGCTTCAGGTCGAAGTTCTCGCCCTTGCCACCGTCGAAGGGTACGCCGTTATCGAAGCCCTCGAAGTCAATGTTAGCGGTGTCGCCCATCTCAGCGGCACGCTCAACCGTCTCGGTGGAAGCCACGTTCTGGGCCATCCGGTCCAGTTCGGCCTGCACCTGCTCATCGGTAACAGTTGCCTCTGCCTTCTCAACCTCGATGCCCTTATAGTCGCCCAGAGTGACCTCGGGGTAAACGTCGGTGGTGATGGTGAGCGTTACGATGCCCTCGTCGCTGATGTCCATATTGGTAAGGCTGGGACGGCCCACAGCCTTGATCTCCTGATCAATGACAGCAGCCTTGTAAACCTCAGGGAAGATCTCCTCGATGCCGTCTTCATAGAAGACATAAGCGCCGTAGATGCTTTCAATCAGCTTGCGGGGAGCCTTGCCCTTACGCCAGCCGGGGAGCTGAATGTTCTTGCGGGCCTTCAGGTATGCCTTGTTGACACCACTCTCCATCAGTTCCTTGTCGATCTCCACGACGATGGTGGTCAGATTGCCATTTCTTTCAGTACTCTTGATGTTCATAATTGTCCTCCAATATCGGCCTTGCGGGCCTTTTGTATTCTTTTTTTCAAACTTAGATATTTTAGCAGAAAATATAGCGATTGTCCACTATTTTTCTAAAATTTTATCAAATTACTTTCACAGGAGTAAAATTCACCTTATCTGCGGCCACAAGACGGAAATCAATGCCCTCCCAAAGACCCTCCATTGCCAGCCCGTGGCTTGCGCCGTGGAGATGGCCGTAGAAGCATCTACGGACGTCATATTTATGGAGAAGCGCCATAATTTCGTCGCAGCGGTGGCCTTTATATAGCGGCGGATAGTGGAGAAAAACCACCTTTTCCCTCTCCCCTGCGGCTTTTAGGGATGCTTCCAGACGAATCAGTTCCCGAAGAAACACTTTTTCGTCTTCCTTGCCGCTGCGGCTTTCTTCGTAAAACCAGCCCCGTGTGCCACAAATGGCAATATTTTCATATGCGAAGTAGTTATTATTCAGGATATGCATATCGGAAAAGTCGTTTTTATCGCAAAACTCTCCGAACTTTTTGGCCGTGCTCCACCAATAGTCGTGATTGCCTTTGAGAATAATCTTTCTGCCGGGGATTTCGTTAATAAAGGCAAAATCTGCAGCCGCGCCTTCCAAAGACAGCGCCCAGGAAAGGTCGCCTAAAAGCACGGTGGTGTCCTCAGGCGTAATGCAGCAAAGCCCTGTCCGGAGCTTATCCATATAACCGACCCAAGCGCCCCCGAATATATCCATTGGCTTCTCCGCGCCCAGACAGAGGTGCAGGTCGCCGATTGCGTACAGTGCCATAAGTATACCTCAAATCCGTTCAGTAAGCTTATACGCCGGGATACCCAGCGCGCCAGCAACTGCGTCTTTATGGATGACCGGAGAATAAGCAGAGAGAATCAGGGTCTGTCGAATTTCACCGGAGGTAGCGCGGTAGTCCTGCAGACCGCCAAAGGTCAGGGCGCTGTACGTATCCAGAATGCAGCGGTTGGTGCTGAAGACCTTATGAATCACGGAATTTACCCGCTGGGTGCTGACTACAGAGACCGCAAAGCCATCAGAGAGCTGTTCGATGGCCGCCGTATTATAAAGACTTCCCTGTTCCATACATGCTGCAAAGCGTATCGCCTCGGAACGGCTGTAAATGCCGAAAATCAGTCTCTCCAACTGGGGCGGCAGCGCTACGTCCAGTTCCGGCATCGCAGTCTTCCGCACCGATGCACCGCAGCTTGCCTGTCCATAGGTAAAAAGCTCCCACAGGCCGCCGTTTTCGTTGGTTGTACACAGAATTTTTCCGATGGGAAGTCCCATACGGCGGCAGTACCAGGCTGCAATGGGGTCTGTAAAATCACCGGCATTAAGGGCGATGTCCAAGGTCTCTTTTCCGGCAAGCTCTGCGCAGAGCGCCGCAAGTACCGCGATGCGGATGGCGATTTTCGGCCACGCAGTTGTGTGGTCACGGGGCGTAACGTCCCGGCAGAGCTTCCGGTAAATGGCGTACTCGATTTGTTCGAAGGCGCGGTTTGCCGTATTCCAAAGCTGGGAAACCCATACTTTTCGGTCAGCGATTTTTACAGTAAACTGGTTACTGCCAATGCACTGGGTAATATCATCCTCCGTCAGACGAACACGGAAAAACAGTCCCAAAACATAGGCGACAGCCTGGGCGTGCGACATTCCCTGCAATTCGCTGATGGTCAAGGACGGCATCTGAAATGGCACGAAAAGACCGCCGTCGACTGCCGTATCCACCGTCAGGGTTTTCGCGGCAGTATAGGTGTCACAGTAGCTTCTTGTGGTCACATACAGCATTGCGTCATCACTCCCAAAGCATTATTCCAAAATATATTCCGTATCACTTCATCGTCAAGCCCCCGCCCTTGCAGCGCAACAGCGATGGCGGGATAATCGTCAATGCCGCCCATTCCCTCCGGCAGGCTCTCGCAGCCGTCCAAATCGCCGCCGAGGGCGATGTGCTTTCCGGTGGGATCCAGTTCCAAAAAGTGGCAGATATGGTCGCAAACGGTCTCGATATCCGCCTTTTCACCGAGAAATTCGGTGTACATATTGATACCGGCAAGGCCACCGGTCTGGCACAGCGCCAGAAACATTTCGTCAGTTAAGTTCCGGCTGTGATTATGTACAGCGCGGCTGTTGGAGTGGGAGGCAATTACCGGCTTTTCGGTAATGTTCATAATGTCCCAAAAGCCCTCGTCGCTGATGTGGCTCACGTCCACAATCATTTGATTTCTTTGGGCTTCCTTTACATATTCCCTGCCCTGCTCAGTCAGTCCGCCGCCGGTGACATTGGAGCCGGTAAGGGCGTTCTTTTCATTCCAACCCAGGGTGGTCATCCGAAAACCAACAAGAGACAAATCCGCAAGAAGCGCCGGGTCAAAATCAAAGCCCGCGGGGCCTTCGATGGTCAGAACACCGGACATCAGGCCCTTTTCAAAATTATGGATTACGTCCCGGGCGCTGTATGCCATTGCAATTTTGTCCGGATTGTTATTCATCTCCCGCTGGAACTGGACAATCTGCCGTTCAAAGGCCTGCACAGGAGAAACGGGACTTTTGTCCTTCCATAAATCGGTGGTAAAGACTGCGAAGCATTGGGCGTAGCCGGGCAATTTTTCCGCCCGGGTTAAGTTAATATGACAGTCATTGGCGCGAAGAGAGCCAAAACTCTCCATCTTTCGTCCGAGAAGTTGGCTCAAGGTGTCACAATGCAGGTCAAATACAGGGAAACTCATTCAAATGCACCTTCTAAATGGATGATTTGGGGATTTTTCGTCTCAATCCCCTGGGGCGCGTAAACTTCAATTACGTCAAAGCGGGGCTGTAGCTTCGTGGGATAGCGGGATAAGTACATCTCCGCGGTCGCGCGAAGCCTCTCCTGCTTATGAAAGTCTACAAACTCCCGGGCCTGGGCAAACCGGTCGCTTTTGCGCAGCTTTACCTCCACAAATACCAGGTATTCCCGATTAGATGCAATCAGGTCGATTTCCCCGAAGCGTGTGCGGTAACCGGCAGCCAGCAGCTTATATTTCTTTTTCCGCAGATATTCGGCAGCTACGGTCTCGCCCCAGGCGCCGACTAAATTATTTCGTCCCATAAAGCTTTTTCAAAAACGTCATTCTGTGAATGGGGCTGGGGCCAAACTGGGCAAGTTTTTCGTAATGCAGCTTAGTGCCGTAGCCCTTATGTACCGCAAAGCCGTACTGAGGATAGGTCTTTGCCATTTCCTCCATATAATCGTCACGGGTGACCTTGGCAAGGATAGAAGCGGCCGCAATGCTGGCGCTGAGGCTGTCCCCTTTTACCACGGTCTGTACAGGCAGGCCAAAATCCTTTGCCCGATTGCCGTCAATCAGCGCCAGCTCCGGACGCACGGAGAGACGGTTCATTGCCCGCTCCATTGCCAGGTACGTCGCCTGGAGAATATTGATTTCGTCAATTTCTTCGTGGCTGGCAAAGGCAATGCCGTAGGCGATGGCCTGTTCTTTGATAATAGGAAACAGCTCCCGTCTGCGCTTGTCGGTCAGCTTTTTGCTGTCGTCAAGGCCGGGAATTTCCAAATTAGGCGGCAAAATGACCGCCGCCGCGCAGACCGGACCGGCAAGAGGGCCGCGGCCGGCTTCATCCACGCCGCAAATGCAGGTAATGCCCTTTTCGAAGTGGCTTCTCTCTATCTGCCACATATCTTTCTTTTCCATTACTTCCCCTCCGGAAGCTCGAAGGTCAGTCTGCCCAGCTTGCCGCTGCGGTAATCGTCCAACAGCACCCTGGCCATCCGTTCCGTATTGATTTCGCCCCGGGCCATCAAAAAGCCGCGCTTTTTGCCGGTCAGCTCCAAAAGCTCGTAGCCGGTGGCATTTTCCGGGATGGTAATGCCGTAACGGTCAATCAGGGTTTGGGGATAGTAGGTACTCAGGAGTGTCATCAGCCGGCAGGACAGTTCCTCAATGTCGATAATGTCCTCTTTCACAGCGCCGGTATAGGCAAGCATCATACCCACCTCCGGGTCTTCAAACTTGGGCCACAAAATACCGGGCGTATCCAGAAGCAGCAGGCCGTTGTCTACGGTCACCCACTGCTTGCCACGGGTCACACCGGGACGGTTCTCCGCTTTTGCGCCCTTTCTGCCGGAGATTTGGTTGATTAAGGTGGATTTTCCTACGTTGGGAATGCCCACAATCATAACCCGCAGGGGCTTATTCATCCCTCGGGCGGCGTTACGCTCCAGCTTTTCTTTTAGTACAGAGCGAACGGCTGGCTGAAAGTCTGCAATGCCACGGCGGGTCTTGCAGTCGGTAGCCACCGCTGCCATACCACGGCTGCGGAAATAGGCCATCCACTTCTTCGTCGCCTCCGGGTCAGCCAAGTCCATACGGTTTAAGATGATAATGCGGGGCTTGTTGCCGCAAATGGCGTCAATATCCGGGTTGCGGCTGGACATAGGAATCCGGGCATCCACAATCTCGCAGATGGCATCCACCAGCTTCAGGTCTGCCTCAATCTGCCGACGGGTTTTCGTCATATGACCGGGATACCACTGAATATGCATTTTATCCTGTTCCATCAGTCAATCACCCCGATTCTGCCAAAGTCCTGTACATCGCCATCCTTACCGGGAATGAGCAGGAAAATTGCTTTTCCCAACACCTCCCGGCAGTCCACCTGCCCAATCTCAGGAGAACGGCTGTCTTTGGAATTATTCCGGTTGTCACCCATTACAAAAATATGACCCGGCTCTACTACCTGAGGAAACTTAACGCCTGAGTCCAGATTGGTGGACGTGCTGATATACGGCTCATTTAGTACAACGCCGTCAACAGTAACAACGCCCGTATCGAAGTTGATATCTACCGTCTGTCCCTCGGTGGCGATAACGCGCTTAACGATAGGCTCGCCGTCACGGAAGCTGTCTTTACTGGCAACAATCACATCGCCCGGCTTATATTCGTTAATAAATACGCTGTTGAGAAGCAGCAGGTAGTCCCCATTTACCAGCGTATCGTTCATAGACGGGCCGGAGACCACCACCACGCGCACAAACAGCAAAAACAGCAAAAGCACCGCGGCAAGCAAATACACAATGTCGTGCAGATAGGTCAGCGCTGTCTTTTTTGCGCTGTTCTTCGGCTTGGGAGCCTTGGGCGCTTCCTCAGCGGGCGCAGTCTCCCCGGTCATTTCCGATTCCGGCCGCTTTTCTTCTTCCTGCATCGTGGCTCCTCCTTTCCATATTAAGGCAATTTTACTTATTATAAACGATTTTCGCAAATAAAAAAAGAGGGTTGCCCCTCTTTTTTTATACTTTTTTGTCTTAGACCTGCTCCTTGACCTTAGCAGACTTGCCGAAACGCTCACGCAGATAGTACAGCTTGGCGCGACGAACCTTGCCCTTGCGAACGGTCTCGATGCTTGCGATCCGGGGAGAGTGTACGGGGAAAACCTTCTCACAGCCTACGCCGTAGCTGATACGACGAACGGTGATGGTCTCACCGATGCCGCCGTGCTTGCGGGCAATGATGGTGCCTTCGAACACCTGGATACGCTCACGGGAGCCTTCCTTGATCTTTACGTGTACACGAACGGTGTCGCCGACCCGCATTTCGGGCAGCTCTTCCTTCATGTACTGGTTAGACAGAGTCTTTACCAAATCCATATCTTTGTCCTCCTTAAATATTAGGCGTTCATTCCAGCGATTGACCCGGCGATATGGTTGCCGGCACTGCAGAGGACTCACCTTGTTTTCAGACCGAGATATAATAACACGAAATATTTCAAAATGCAAGTAGAATTTTACATTTTTTCTGTAAATTTTCGGGGAATTCTTATAATTTCATTTAAGAATTGAAGAATACTGAAAAAGAAGTGTCGAGATTCGGTTGCATCATTATTTGCAGACGCAGCCAAAGTAGTTCTCCATCAAATCAAACAATCGCTCTTCAGGCGTCTTTTCTTTTGGCTTGGGACGACGAAATATCTTTCTCGCTAACCATTCAATGAATGTATAAACCCAAATAATTAAAGCGATAGGCAGAATTAAGATAAGCAGCAGAAATTCACCTATACTACCAATTACTTTTTTTAATCCTTTTCGATCATCCTCAGGACCAATATATCGAATTTTTCCACTAAAAACGGTTTTTCTATCTAAATCGGTAATTGTTGGTACAAACCAATAACCGCCGGAGTGTCCACCTCTTGCCACACCAAAGTGTATTTCGTCGTCAATCACCTTTACGATGTAATCGTTAAAATAATAAAACGTGCCATTATAATAAGTATTTCTTTGCCCAAACCGATCGATACGGTTCAAAAAATCATCTCTTGTACCGGGAAATTCAAAAACATACTCCTTCGACATAACCTCACCGCCTTTTTTCAATTATAACATAATCATACGCAAAAATAAATTATCAAACATTTTGTTGATTTTCTTGCAATGACAAAAGTAACGTCCGAGTGTCGAGATTCGTTTGCATTTTCTTTTGGGGGCGCAAAAGAAAATTAAGGTAGATACCAGTGTTTGCACTGGTATCAGCAATATGCCACCGGCATATTGCATTTTAGGTCTTCGAATCTCGAACACGAGGAAAAGAAAAAAGCAGCTGGAGCAAATGCTCCAACTGCTTTTTTGGTCCGAGTGTCGAGATTCGAACTCGAGGCCTCTTGAACCCCATTCAAGCGCGATACCAAACTTCGCCACACCCGGATTTTGCTTGTCAGTTCCTAACAGCTTCGGTATCATATCACACCTTGTCAGAAAATGCAAGCATTATTTTCAGTTTTTTTGAAAATTATTCGCCAACGTCGGATTTAATGACTTTGCCGATGTTCCAAAGGGTCACGACCTTCTCTTCAGCAGCTTTCTTTTCGGTCTCATTTTCATATTCTACATAGACCGTATGGGCGCTGCAATCGGCGCATTCCACCTGCACATTCCAGCCGCCCTCGTGGACCACCATTCCGGCGCCGCGGCAGATGGGACATTCTTCCAGAATATAATTGGGATTGACTTCCACCATAAAAAACTCCTTATCTAAAAATGACTTCATTACTATCATATACTTCTACCCGCCGGCAGGTGACATCATGGGGAGAAAATTCCGGCAGATAAAGCGCCACAGCGGCAGAGAGCTGGGTCGGATTAAGAGTGGGATTCTGACAGCAGATGACGGCATCGAAGCGGACGGCGTTCCCCTCCCCTGTTACGGTGATTTTGCGGATAAGGGGGATGATGTCCTGGTCAACGACACCGTTTTTGCCCTTTTTCGGTACGATAACGCTCTCTTTTGCGAACAAATTGCGGATCGCATCTTCTGCGCCTGCCGGGATGCCTGCATCGTAGGTAAGGGATACCGTTACCGCCATGTGGGTCAGGTCCTTCAGCTTTCTGCCATCTGCATAAGCGGCAAGCACCCGGACACCGGGTATGAGCTTCTGATTTAGCATCTGCGGCAGGTTCTCTACATCCACATTATCTGTATCCAATGTGAAATCCAGCAGCTCACAGCGGCTCTCAATGCCCACAGAAAGGGGCAGCGCGATGGATACCGAGGGTCTGGGATTATAGCCTTGGGTATGGGTCAGGGGCAGTCCCGCTCTTTGGAAGGCTCTTTGGAACAGACGCATCAAATCAAGGTGGGAAATCCAAACCGCATTGCCTGTTTTTTCGAATAACAATCTAAGCATCGCATTC
Source organism: Faecousia sp. (assembly GCA_045654085.1). GTDB lineage: Bacteria > Bacillota > Clostridia > Oscillospirales > Oscillospiraceae > Faecousia. Next base: position 127,337 of record JAZOMT010000014.1, read on the forward strand.
CACCTCCCGCAAAAGTGCAGAAGCGCCACAGCCTGCGCAGCCCTCCCGGCAGTCGGGTGTAATTTCTTCTGCGTACGCCCGCTTCCGTTCCCGGAGGAGAAATTTCTTCGTCACGCCCACGGAAATATGCTCCCAAGGAAGCAATTCCTCTTCGCCAAAGCCGCGGACTGTATAATAGTCCGGGTCTACACCGCAGCTTTCAAAAGCCGATGTCCACGCCTGCAAATTAAAATACTCGTCCCAGCCGTCCAGCATCGCGCCATTTTTGGTGGCAGCTTCCAGCACCGGGCCAACACGGCGGTCGCCACGGGCGGTGACTGCTTCCAGACGGCTGATGTCGGGGGTGTGGTAATTATACTCGATGGACTTGCTGTAAAAATAGCTTTTCAGCAAGCGGCAACGACGCAGGTATTCCTCCGTTGTGATTTGCTGCTCCCACTGGAACGGTGTGTGGGGCTTGGGAACGAAATAGGCCGTTGCCACGTGGATACGCAGGCCCTTTTTCCGCGCGGTTGCGTTCTCCTTCCAGCAGAGAATCACCTTGTGGACAAGCTCCGCAATGCCCTTGACATCCTCATCGGTTTCCGTGGGCAGGCCAAGCATAAAGTAGAGTTTTACACTGCTCCAGCCGCCCCGGAAGGCATTTTCGCAGGAGGAGAGAATCTCTTCCTCCGTCAGATTCTTGTTGATAACATCCCGCAGTCGCTGGGTGCCGGCCTCGGGCGCAAAGGTCAAACTGCTCTTGCGCAGTGTCTGCAGCCGGGCGGTCAGCTCCTTGGAGAAGTTATCTGCACGCAGCGAGGGCACGGAAAGATTGATTTTTCCCGCTTCACAGTAGGGAATCAGTTCATCCGTCAGCTCCCGCAGCTCCCGATAATCGGAGGTAGAGAGACTGGAGATGGTAATTTCATTATGCCCGGAATCCGTCAGGAGTTCTTTGGCTTGGTTAAATAAAGTTTCCGCGCTCTTTTTACGCACAGGACGGCAGGAAAAGCCTGCCTGACAGAACCGGCAGCCACGGATACAGCCACGGAAAATTTCCAAATTTGCCCGGTCGTGGACAATTTCGGTAGAGGCAACGATGGTCTTTGTGGGATAATAGGCTTTGTCCAAGTCTTCCACAATCCGCTTTGTAATGGTTTTCGGCGCGCCGGGGGCGGCAGTCAAGGCTTTTAACGTACCGTCTTCGTTATATTCGGGGGTGTAGAAGGAAGGCACGTACACACCGGGAATTTTGCTGACCTCTGAGAGGAAGGCTTCCTTTGTCCAATCCTCGGCCTTGGCGCGGTCGTAGAGTGACACCACCTCCGGGGTAATATCCTCGCCCTCGCCAATGCAGAAAAAGTCTATAAAGTCTGCCAGCGGCTCCGGATTAAAGGCGCAGACACCGCCTGCGAAAACCATATTCTTTAGTCCCTCGCGGTCTTTGCTGTGAAGCGGTACGCCCGCAAGAAGAAGCATATTTAAGATGTTGGTATAGGACATCTCATAGCCGATGGTAAAGGCCAGCATATCGAAATCCCGCACCGGGTCACCGCTTTCCAGCGCCCAAAGGGGCAGGTCGTGGTCTTTCATCACCTGCACCATATCGCCCCAGGGGTGGAACACCCGCTCGCACCACACACCATCCATATTGTTCATAATACCGTAGAGAATCCGCATACCGATATTGGACATACCAATTTCATAAGTATCCGGGAAGCAGAACGCAATACGGACCCGGGTGGTTGCCGGGTCTTTCTTAATCTCATTATATTCTCCGCCGGTGTAACGGGCAGGTTTTTGCACCGTCGGCAGAAGTCTACGCAGTTTCTCGGTCATAGTGACACCTCAAAAATCATTCTCTCCCCTATTGTAGCCGTTATTTCTTCTATTTGCAAGAAATTTCTGCGTAAATATTCCGCATATCAGCAAGGTCGAAACGATTCCCCAGCATAAACGCCACAGGATGTATGCAATCACACCGGCAAAGAGAAGAAAGATAAAGTTTTCGATGGTACTGACTGTCGATTCCCGGTGGCAAAGCATAGTAAGCATTGCCCGGAGCGCCCTGCCGCCATCCAGCGGATAAACGGGCAGCAAATTAAAGATTGCCTGCAAAAAGCCGCAGAGGGCTGTGCAGGGGAGAAAACGGGAAAGTGTTATGAGCAGCAATCCCGACAGAGGTCCGGCAAAGGAACATACGAGAGCTTCCCCACCCTGCAATTCTCCCGTGTGCATACGGACGCCAAAGGGCGTTATCTCCACTGCCCAGATGGGTATGCTGCAGAGTCGCAGCGCCAAATAATGCCCTGTTTCGTGTACGGCAACCGCCAATCCCCACGCAAGAACCCATCGCAGAGGGATAAGCAGAAACGCCATTGGCAGAAGAAGATACACATAGGGACTGACCGTAATTTTACGCCCCACCGTGGATAACCTCCCGGCAAAAAGCGGTGACAGCGTCTCCGAACTGCTCTCCTGCTTTCAGTTCCTCAATCAGCTCGGTGAGTGCGGCCTTCGTCACGTTGGGATCGCCGGGCAAAAGCCAGTCGGCACTGCCGTAACGGACGGTGAGCGCAAGAAATGCCACGAATAGAGATAAAATTATAGCCGATGAAATTACCCAGTTTGGTATCTTACGATTTGTCGCATACTGCCGTCTTCCTACAGGAATGTAATCAATTTTGTAAGCCATACCATCCCCTCCTCAATAAGGATACGAAGATGAAAGGGAAAAGTTACCAAAATATAAATGAAGACTGCCCAAATGGGCAGTCTTCATTTTTGGTCGGAGTGTCGGGATTCGAACCCGAGGCCTCTTGGACCCGAACCAAGCGCGATACCAAACTTCGCCACACCCCGTTAGCTTTGCCATTATAATGAAATTATTTTGCTTTGTCAAGACCTTGGTTGACGAATCCCGCATATCGGCAGTTTAAACCCTTTATCCAAACGAATTTGTCGCTTTTTGGAAAAAGTTCTTTCTTTTTTCTTACTAGTATGTTATACTTATGGTGTAAAAGTTTGTGTAAATGGAGGTTACATATGAAAAATATGCAAAAATTCCTGGCATTACTGCTGGTAGTGATGCTGGTACTGGGGCTGAGCGCCAATGTTTTCGCTGCGCCCTCGTCCACATTTATCACCACCACGCCCACCGGCTACGACAGCGCGGACGACGTAGTTTACAAAACCTACAGCCAAAGCGGCAGGAATGTCATCGCCAACTGGGGCGCCCGTGGAGAAGCGTGTGTCTTCCTTTCAAAATACGTCGACAGCTACTATAACGGCAGCTATGAATGGGATACTATGTCCACCCTCTCCGGCGGCACTACCCAATCTAATGCCCATAACAGCGCTTTATATAAGCAGCTGCAGAACCTGATGGCCGGCACGCATTCTTTCTATACCTATTACGACCGTAGCGAGAATGTTCGGGACTTTTATAAGTACACTGATTGCGTCAGCAGCGACACCTCTAAGGTCGCACTACTGTACATAGGCGGCCTTGTCTCCAGCAGCTGGAACAAAGGCGAGATTTGGAATCAGGAGCACGTTTGGCCCAAGAGCAAGCTCAGCACAGCTGAGCAGATTGGCGACATTATGCACCTGCGGCCTGCCAATCCCAGCGAAAACTCCAGACGCGGCAATACCGCTTACGGCAAATCCTCCGGCTATAATCCCGGCATTTCCGTACAGGGTGACTGCGCCAGAATGGTGCTTTATATGTACGTCCGCTGGGGCGCAACCGGCACTATGTGGGGCAGCGGCGGTGTAATGGAAAATCTGTCTACCCTCCTCGCCTGGATGGAAGCCGACCCCGTGGATACCTGGGAAATGGGCAGAAATGATGCCGTGCAGTCTGTTACCGGCGTTCGCAACGTATTTGTGGACTATCCCGAATACGCCTGGCTGCTCTTTGGCAAGGATGTTCCCGATGATATGACCACCCCCTCCGGTAAGGCAAGCAGTGGCAGCGGTACGGTCACACCTCCCATTCCAGAGCCTCCTGAAACCGAGCCTCAGCCTACTGAGAAGCCCAACAATCCTCAACCCAACGAACCTTCGACACCCTCTGCGGACAGCTTTAAGACTCTTGTCGCGCAACTGACATTGAATGCCACAGCAGATCAGGAAACTTACAGCATCCTCTGCGACGGTCTGCGAATTTACAACGAACTTTCTGCCGCAGACAAGGAAAGTGTTGCCGATCAGTACAGCCTGCTCAAGAGCTCTGTCGCTTCTTATAACAGCACAGCAGAGAATATAAATAAGGATCAGGTAACTGCGAGCGTAGCCTTTACCTTCTTCATTCGCCCAAACAGCACTTCCCTGTTATATGTAGCTTATCTGCTGCCGGAAAAGGTACAATTTTAAGGAGGGACGAATTATGAAAACGAAAATTCTTTCTATTCTCTGTGTGATTGCAACGGTCTTCTCCCTCTGTGCCTGCATGAACCAAAACGCCGCTGAAGATGCGCTGCTCAGGGAGCTTAACAGCTATGCGGCAATGCGCTATGAAAGCTACACGATTAAAGTAGAAACCGCCAACCGCAATGGCGGTAAGGTTACAGAGTTTCACACCGTGACCGTAGTCGATGGCATTCGAAATGTAAATAGTCGATTTCAAAAGCTCAATCCGTTTATCATTGACGGTGATACACTCACCGCGCCTGAAGAGTATATGACCGAGTGGGAAACCACCTCCACAGTTGACGAAGGAGAATCCACAGCATTCGGTCTACCCGGCTTCCGGCTGAACCGTGACAGCCTGACCAATTTAAAGTCAGATAAGGAAAGCTATCCTTATGTGCTGAACGCAGATGTGACCTCTACGGCTGCGCTTATGCAGGACAGCATTGACGGTACTGGTTTTAAGCTGGAGATTGAATATATAACTGGCAGCCTTTACTCCCTGCAGCTGCGCTATAAGACAGAAAACGGTAATGATGTCACCGTTACTTACACCTTTGGGTCCTAAGGCTATATAGGAAAGACCGCCTGCGGGCGGTCTTTTTGATTAGAAATAATTCTAGGTGACATTTCGGTTGCGGTAGGTGGGATGGGAAACCCATCCCTTACGAGAGCACCGCCATAAATCTTGTAGGGGCGGATACCATCCGCCCGCTGGCGGCTAATTGCCGCCCCGACAACCACATTCGGGAGTGCGGTGAGGGAGATTGCCACGGACGGCAGAGCCGTCCTCGCAATGACAGATAAAATACGAGAGTGCAGCGGATGCGTGGCGATGTGGTCATCATTCTCTACGAAGGCAAAAGGGGCGCGGATGTCTGCACCGATGTCCGCATTGCCAAAGGAAAAACTTTACAAATAACCTTGCCTGTGGTATACTTGCCTTATTGTATCCACGATAACGAAAGAAAGGGAGGTTATGTCCACGATGGATTTATCCTTTGCATATTTTTGGTCGCAGATGGCCCAAAATCCCCTGCTGTTTATCGCTGTTGCGCTGACGCTGGGCGTTATTCTGGTTAACGGCTGGACCGATGCGCCAAACGCCATTGCCACCTGTGTGGTTACCCGCTGTATGTCTGCCCGGGCTGCGATTATTATGGCTGCAATCTTTAATTTCCTTGGCGTCTATATAATGACCCTGCTCAGCCCCAAGGTTGCCCAGACCATCACGAAGATGGTAGATTTCGGAAACGACCCCAAAACCGCGATTATCGCCCTAAGCGCGGCGATGTTCGCCATTGTGACCTGGGCTTCTGCCGCCTTTGTCTTTGGCATTCCCACCAGCGAAAGCCACGCCCTCATCGCCGGTCTTACCGGCTCTGCCATCGCCCTGCACGGCAGTTTTGGCGCTGTCAATGGCGCGGAATGGGTAAAGGTACTTTACGGCATCGTGATTTCCGTGACATTAGGCTTCGGCCTTGGCTGGCTTATCTGCAAGCTGGTAACAAAGATTTTCTATAACGTAGAACGGAGAAAGACCGAACCGGTCTTCAAATACGCCCAGATTGCCGGCGCTGCCTATTCCGCTTTTATGCACGGCGCCCAGGACGGACAGAAATTTATGGGCATTATCATTTTGTGTCTGTTTATGTCCCAGGGCAAGGATATTCCCGACGGTCTGGCCCCTGCCACCTGGATTATGATTCTTTGCGCGGTGATTATGGGGCTTGGTACTGCCATCGGCGGTAAGAAGATTATTAAATCCGTGGGTATGGATATGGTAAAGCTGGAAAAGTATCAGGGCTTTTCCGCAGACGTGGCTGCATCCTCTTCCCTGCTGCTGTGTTCCCTGTTCTCCCTGCCCGTTTCCACCACCCACGCAAAGACCACCGCCATTATGGGCGTTGGCGCTGTTCGCAGTGTAAAGGCCATCAATTTCGGTGTGGTAAAGGAAATGTGCCTGACATGGGTGCTGACCTTCCCCGGCTGCGGACTGATTAGCTTTTTGATGACAAAGCTTTTTATGTTTATCTTCTTATAACGAAAGGATGAAATAGTATGGCAAAGAATGACCGTATGTATTTTGATAATCTGATTCTCGCTGCGGATTACGCCTGCAAGGCCGCCGCCTATCTTACGGAGGTTATGGAGAATTACGAGGGCCGTAACTGGAACGACACTCTGGATACTATGCACAGCTATGAGCATGCCGCGGACGGTGTCAAGCACGAAATGACCGCTTCCCTCGCCCGGGCCTTTGTCACCCCGGTTGACCGGGAGGACTTAGCTGCTGTCAGCCATAACATTGATGAGGTGGCAGACGCCATCGAAGAAGTGCTTCAGTACTTCTATATGTATAACATCCCCTCTGTCACCCCGGAGGCGGTGGAGTTTGCAGGCCGAGTGTGGGACTGCTGTGAAAAAATGAAGATTATGCTGGGCGAATTTGTGAATTTCAAGAAGCCGGAGAAGCTGAAAAATCAGGTCATCGAGCTGAGTCATTTGGAGGAGGAATGCGACGCCCTGTACATCCGGGCAAACCGGGCGCTGTGTGAGCAATTTACAGACCCTCTTACCGTCATCTCCTGGCGGGAGATTTACAACCGCTTTGAAGCCTGCGCGGATGCCTGCGAGCACGTTGGTGACGGAGTGGATATGGTGGTAATGAAGAATTCCTGATACGCAAAAATGGCGTGTACCAAAGGGTACACGTCATTTCCATATGCAACAATTCATCTATGGACCGTCGAGCACGCCGGTCCATACTTTTTTGATTAGATTTTGTCCGGCAGGTTGGTAATCATATCCTCCAGGTGGGCGGTGATGCCGATTTCCAGCGGTGTATAGATGCCGTCTTTATACTGCACCTTGGTGATGGAGGCGTTTGGCACCCAGGCGGTCTTATCAATCTCCTCCACGCCTCCGGTGAGCCAGAAACTGAGCATCACGCGAATGGGAACTGCGTGGGTGGCGATGACCACCGTTTCCTCCGGATGGGCTTTGGCGATGGCATCCACCGCTTCTGTAGTCCGCTTGCAGATTTCCCGGATGGATTCTCCGCCGGTGGGGCGGGCATTTGCCAAATCATAGCGCCAGCGGGCGTAATCCTCGGGATAGAGGTCGGTCAGCTCCGCAAACTTTTGGTATTCCCATTTGCCGCCGTTAATCTCCCGGAACGCCGCGTTTTTCTCGATGGGGACTCTGCTTATCTTTGAAAGCGGAAGGGCGGTCTCGTAGGCGCGGGAGAGGTCAGAGGCATAAATCCGGTCTATGTGGATGCCTAAAAAGTACCGACTGATAGCGTCTGCCTGTTTATGGCCCAGTTCCGTCAGTTTCGCATTTTGCTGACCGGTGAATGTCTTATCTACGTTGGAGGTACTCTCCCCGTGGCGAATCAGATAAAGAATCATAGTTTTCCTCACATAATTTGTTGCTCGTTAATGAACAGTCTAAACTGAAGGCCCAGCTTATCCGCAGCTTTGCGGCAAAGGAGCATCCGCTCCGTAAATATCTCAAAATACTCCATTACTGAACTGTAACGGGTGTCAACCGTCAGCTTCAGCTTTACAAGAGACTTTTCCTCATTGATCTTCAGTTCTGATTTCGTGACGGAGAAGTTCACGCGGTCGTGAATATCAAAGGTTGTTGGGTCTTTTTCGCGGACGCGGCTGCGGCGGACATCCGCCTTGTCCGCAAGAATCAGCGCGGCAGATACGGGATCCACGGGAACACCGGTACCCTCATCGTGGTTACCGATGGCAGTTACGATCAAAGCGATCTCCTTTGGGTCGCAACCCATATCATTTAGGATGCTCCACGCCATAATGGCGCCGGATTGGGAATGCTCCTTTCTGTTGACAAGATTGCCGATATCGTGCATATAACCGGCGATCTGCCCGAGCTCCACAGTCCGGGCATCATATCCCAGGGTTTCCAGGATATAACGCACACGCTGGGCGACACACAAAACGTGGGAAAAGCTGTGATCTGTAAATCCCAGCTCTTTAAGAGATGCGTCCGCGCAGGTGATATAAGTCTTGATGGCTTCGCTGTTAATTACATCATCAAAATTGAGCATAGCAATGCCTCCTTTTGTTTTATTATAGCATACCCTTTTTGGAATGGACAGGAAAATTTATTATATTTCATAATTTATTTACATTGTCGCATACTGCCATTAGGAGGCGATTTTATGTGTACAGCAGTTTCTTACAGCGCCGGAAGTCACTATTTCGGGCGGAATTTGGATTTAGACCGGAATTACGGTGAGCAGGTGACGGTGGCTGGCCGCCATTTTCCCTTAGCGGGAATGGAGAACCACGGCGCTATCGTCGGGATGGCGACGGTTGCGAACGGCTATCCCCTTTTCTTTGAAGGCACAAACGAGGCGGGATTGAGCGTGGCTGCCCTCAATTTCCCGGGAAATGCCGTCTATCACCCAAAAACAGAGGGGAAAGAGAACATTCCCTCCTACGACTTTATCGCCTATGTGCTGACCCGGTGCAACACCTGCCGAGAGGCAAAGGCGCTTCTACAAAACGCGGTCATTTGCGACTGCCAGTTTGCAGACAATCTGGAAGCCACGCCGCTGCACTGGATGATTGCAGACAGGGAAACCGCACTGGTGGCAGAGTCTACCGCAGAGGGCTTGCAGCTCTATGACAATCCCATCGGCGTACTGACCAACAATCCCCCTTTTCCCTATCACCGGGACAACCTGTGCCGCTATATGGGACTGCACAGCGGTCAGGTAGAAAACCGTCTTGCCCCTTCCCTGCCCCTGCACGCCTACAGCCTTGGGATGGGCGCGTCAGGACTGCCTGGGGATTTTTCCTCGCCTGCCCGGTTTGTAAGGGCGGCATTTGTGCTTCACAATTCGCCCAAAGAGGAAGATACCGCCGTTAGTCAGTTTTTCCGTATTCTGGATGCAGCTTCCGTGCCGGATGGTTGTGTGCAAACGGAAAACGGCTTCCAAAAAACCTTATACGCCTGCTGCTGTGATACAAGCCGGGGCATTTACTATTACACCACCGCCCATAACCGACAAATTACAGCGGTGGATATGCATAGCGCGGACTTAAAGAGCAGCAAAATTACCCAATTCCCCACAATAGATACAGAAAATATCCTATTTATAAATTGAGAGTTGACAGTTGATAGTTACGAAACATCCACTATCAATTGTCAACTGTCCATTGTCCATTAAAAAAGACCGCCCAAAGGCGGTCTTTTTAGATGAGCTGAAAGGCTTCTTCCTTGTCGATGCCAAGAACAAAGGCGATTTCCCCAGACAGGAGGGTTTCCGCAGTCTTTAAAAAATTGGCATCGCAGATATGGAATTTCCGGCCTGCGGCAAATTGGGCATCCCGGTGCCGACGGAGAAACCGCGCCATCTCCAGCATTTTTTCCGGCTCGCAATTGGAAAGCAGCCCCTTGTAACGCATTTTCCGGGCGTTCTCGCCCGCAATCCAGCAGGAATCGTCACAGCCATCCTTAGCCAGCATTTCTGTCAGGACATCAACAGTCAGTGGCAGGCGCATTTTGCTGACAGCCAGAGCGTTATTTACCGGCACATAATACCGACTCCCCGGCTGGGTCAGCGGCTCCAGCGCATAGTACGGAACGCTTTTATGATCTACGGTTTTATTTTCAATCTCTACAATCGTACATACGCCGTGGCTGCCGTAAATCACCGATTGTTGCGTAGAATACACCATACCATCCCCTCCTGTAATCTTCGCTTCTAACGGATTGATTATATCACAAATCTATCCCGATTTCCAATGGGCAAAGTGCCGAAAATTGGCTTATTTGGTCATCTTTTCTTGTTTTACCTTGTGGTCGATGATATGGCGGCCTGCAAGCTCCGTATAGATATCCTCCACGGAAATGCCCATCTGCACCATCAGCACCATCACGTGGTAGCAAAGGTCGGCAATCTCATAAACCGTCTCTTTTTTGTCCTCTGCCTTGCCGGCAATGATGACCTCGGTACATTCCTCGCCCACCTTTTTGAGAATCTTATCCAGTCCCTTTTGGAAGAGGTAGGTGGTGTAAGAGCCTTCGGGAAGTTCGGCTTTTCGTCCCTCCAAAAGACCGTAAAGGCCTTTGAGGGAGAACCGTTCATTTGTTCCCATAACCGTATTATAAAAGCAGCTTTCCGCCCCGGTGTGGCAGGCAGGGCCGTCCTTACTGACGCGAATCAGCAGCGCGTCATAATCGCAGTCGGCAGTGATGGAGACGATATGCTGATAATTGCCGCTGGTCTCCCCTTTCAGCCAAAGGCAATTGCGGCTGCGGCTAAAGAAGCAGGTCAGCCCCTTTTCCAGAGAGATTTCCAGACTCTCCTTATTCATATACGCAAGGGTCAGCACATCCCCGGTCACGTCATCCACCACGATGGCGGGAATGAGTCCCTTTTCATCAAATTTTAGTTTACTGAGCATTGTTATAACCTCACAGATATGGAATTTTCCCCCAGAACCTTCTTTAGTTCCGGGATTTGCACCGTACCAAAATGGAAAATTGAGGCCGCAAGGCCAGCGTCCACCTTGGGAAGGGTTTGAAAGAGCGTCACAAAGTCCTGTGTAGACCCGGCGCCGCCGGAGGCGATGACCGGCACATCTACCGCATTGCTGACCGCTTCCAGCAGCGGCAGGTCAAAGCCGCCCTTGACACCATCGGTGTCGATGGAGTTGACCACCACCTCGCCTGCGCCGGCAGACACACAGCGGCAAATCCAGTCGATGGCTTCCATTCCCGTATTTTCCCGTCCGCCTTTGGCAAAAACACGGAAAATACCGTCCACCCGCTTAACATCCACGGAAAGCACCACGCACTGGTCACCGTACCGCCGGGCGGCCGCGCCAACGAGAGAGGGGTCCCGAATAGCGCCGGAATTGACGCTGACTTTATCCGCGCCCGCTTTCAGCACCCGGTCAAAGTCCGAAAGGCTGTTGATGCCGCCGCCAACGGTCAGGGGAATGAATATCTCTGCGGCAACCTGGGTCAGTATGTCCGTAAAGAGCTGCCGCCCCTCGCTGGAGGCGGTAATGTCGTAAAACACCAGCTCGTCCGCGCCCATATCGCTGTAATACCGCGCCAGCGCCACCGGGGAGCTGACATCGTAAAGGCCAGTAAAATTGACCCCTTTCACTACCCTGCCGTCCTTCACGTCCAGACAGGGAATAATTCGTTTCGTTATCATTTTGCTACCTCAATGGCTTCCTTCAGGTCCAAGGCGCCGGTGTAATAGGCTTTGCCGATGATGGCGCCGTAAAGTCCCATTGCCCGGAGCGCCTGCACGTCCTCTACGGTACTGACACCGCCGGAGGCGATAATCTGAATTCGGTAGGCCTCCGAAAGAGACTGGTAAAGCGCCCGATTCGTACCCTCCATTGCTCCATCCCGGGAGATGTCGGTGCAGATGACCGTCGATACTCCAATTTTTTCCATTTCAGCAAAGAAGTCCCGGGCGGTGTAGGCGGAGGTCTCCGTCCAGCCTTTGATGGCCACATAGCCATCCTTTAAGTCGATGCCCACGGCAATCTTATCACCGTACTTTTGGACAGCTTCCCGAAGAAAGGCCGGGTCTTGTACCGCCGCTGTGCCGAGAATCACCCGGTTTACGCCGGCGCTAAGATAGGTCTCCACCGTCTGCATATTGCGAATGCCGCCGCCTACCTCAATGAACATATCCATTTCTTCCGCAATGGCGCGGATAGTGGGCAGATTGGGGGTCTGTCCGGTTTTTGCGCCCTCCAAATCCACCAGATGGATGCACCGGGCGCCGGCGTTATAAAAATCCTTTGCGACGGAAAGGGGGTTTTCGCTATACACGGTCATTTGGGCGTAGTCGCCTTTATAGAGCCGCACAGCCTTACCGCCGTACAGGTCAATGGCAGGAAAAATCAGCATAATTTACACCTCACAAAAGGCTTTCAGGATGGAAAGTCCCACCGCGCCGCTTTTTTCCGGGTGGAACTGACAGCCAAATACATTTCCCATTTCCACCGAGGCGGTGAGCTTGGCGCCGTAATCCGTTACGGAAGTGAGACTTTCTTCGCAGCCGTCGGCAAAATAGGAATGGACAAAATAGACATAGTCCCCATCCTCTATATGGGCAAAGAGCCGGGAGGGCTTCGTAAATTCCAGTTGATTCCAGCCCATATGGGGAATTTTCAGGTTCTCGGGGATAAAACCTGCCATCGGCACTACGCTGCCTTTCAGCAGTCCCAAGCCGGGATGTTCGCCGTATTCAAAGCTCTTTTCGAACAGAAGCTGCATCCCAAGGCAGATGCCGAGGATGGGTTTTCCCTTTTGGGCCTGGGTCTTTACATAATCGCCGAGACCGCTTTCCTGTAATTTCCGGGCGGCATCCTCGAACGCGCCTACACCGGGAAGCAGCAGACGGTCTGCTTGCTCCAATACGGCGGTATCGCCGGAAATCACCGCCTCCACACCAAGCCGCTGAAAAGCCGCCCGGAGGGAAAACAGGTTTCCCACGCCGTAGTCGATAATTCCAACCATCACAGCACTCCCTTTGTAGACGGGATTTCCCCGGCATACTTCTCATCGATGGCAACGGCCGCCTTTAGAGAACGGGCAAGGGATTTGAACGCGCCCTCAGCAATGTGATGGGAATTTTTGCCTGCCATTCGGTAGATGTGCAGGCTCATAGGGCATTGACGTACAAAGGACAGGAAAAACTCCTTCAAAAGCTCCGAATCGAAAGTGCCAATCTTTTCCGTGGGAATATCCAGCTTGTAATTGAGTATGCTTCTGCCGGAAATGTCCACCGCTGTCAAAATCAGCGCTTCGTCCATGGGCAGGTAGAAATTGCCGTAACGGACAATGCCCCGCTTATCGCCCAGCGCCTGCATAAAGGCCATACCAAGGCAGATGCCCACATCCTCAACGGTGTGATGGTCGTCTACATAGGTATCTCCCACGCAGGAAACAGTCAAATCAAACCGTCCGTGGGCGGCAAAAAGGGTCAGCATATGGTCCAAAAAGCCACAGCCTGTATCTACCTGCGCACTTCCTGTGCCATCCAGACACAGAGAAAGGGAGATGTCCGTCTCTTTGGTGGTTCTTTTAATCTCAGACTTTCGCATTGGGGCCTCCTTCTATGATTTTGCGGATGGCGTACACAAACCGCACCATATCTTCCTCTGTGCCGATGGTGATGCGGATAAAACGGTCAATCCGGGGCGCAGCAAAGTGCCGTACCAATATGCCGCTTTCCTTCAGCAGTTCATACAGCGCCCTGCCGGAAATAGAGGGATGGGTGGCAAAGAGGAAATTGGCATCGCTGTTTAGCACCGTAAAGCCCATATCCCGGAGCGCTTTGGCGGTTTTTTCCCGGGTTTCCACGATTTTTTTGCAGCAGGCTTGGGTATAGGCTTCCTCCTCGGCGGTCTTTTCGCCCAGCCGGAGGGTCAGCCGGTTGATGCTGTAGGGATTGGTGGCGTATTTCAGCTTTTCCAAATCTTCGATAATGGCCTTAGAGGCAAAGGCATAGCCCAGTCTTGCACCTGCCATACTCCGGGATTTGGAGAATGTACGAACCACCACCAAATTGTCGTACTTTGGAATCAGGCTCAGGCAGCTTTCACCGCCAAAATCCACATAGGCTTCGTCTACCACCACAACCGACTGGGGATTGGAGGCGATAATTTGCTCCATTTTCCCCCGGGAAAGGGACAGGCCTGTAGGGGCGTTGGGATTGGCGATGACCACCATTTTGCCCGCATCGCAATAGTCACGGTAATCGACGGAAAAGTCCTCTTTCAGAGGAACAACCGCGGTTTCCGCGCTGTAGAGCGCGGCATAGACGCTGTAAAAGCCGTAAGTAATATCCGGGAATGTCACGCCCTTTTCCCGGCTGTACGCCATAAAGAGGAAATTAAGAATATCGTCAGAACCGTTGCCGATAAAAATATTCTCCGTCTTAACGCCGTAGAGCGCGGACAGCTTCTCTTTAAGAACCGCACAGGTGGGGTCGGAATACAGCCGCAAATTTTCCGTATCCTCGCTGCTGAGAAGCCCGGTTACTGCCGGCGCAGGCGGATAGGGATTTTCGTTGGTGTTGAGTTTGATGTACTGCATATCCCGGGGCTGTTCACCGGGCGTATAGGCATCCATCCGGGCGTATTCTTTTCGCAAAAACCGGCTCATTTTCTCTCCTCATTTCTGATTTCCGCGCTGCGGGCGTGGGCTTCCAAGCCCTCCATTCGGGCAAAATAGGCAACATCTGCGGCGCAGTCAGCCAGCGCCTTTTCCGTGTAGTAAATAAACTGGCTCTTCTTCACAAAATCATCCACCGACAGCGGGCTGGAAAAACGGGCTGTACCGCTGGTGGGAAGGGTGTGGTTCGGGCCTGCCAGATAGTCGCCCAAAGCCTCCGGGCAAAACCTGCCCATAAACACAGAGCCTGCGTTTTCAATGTCCTTAAGATAGGCGAACGGCTCGTCCACCATCAGTTCCAGATGCTCCGGCGCAATGGTATTTGCTACCCGGATTACGTCAGCAATGCTGTCCGCTACGATGATTTTACCATTGTTTTCTATAGATACCCGGGCAATTTCCTCTCTGGGCAAGGTTTTTAGCTGGATTTCTATCTCCGCCTGCACAGAAATGGCCAAAGCTTCATCATCGGTGACCAGCACTGCGCTGGCCAGACGGTCGTGTTCTGCCTGAGAAAGCATATCCGCCGCAACCGCCTTGGGGTCGCTCTTGCCGTCAGCAATGACCAAAATCTCACTGGGGCCGGCAATCATATCAATAGAAACAAGCCCAAAAACCTGCCGCTTGGCTTCTGCTACATAGGCGTTGCCGGGACCTACGATTTTGTCCACCTTGGGGACGGTGGCTGTACCGTAAGCCAGCGCGCCGATGGCCTGCGCGCCGCCCATTTTGAAAATCCGGTCAACGCCTGCGATTTTTGCCGCCGCCAAAACTGCCGGGGCGATTTTGCCGCTGCGATCCGGGGGCGATACCATCACGATTTGGGCGCAGCCCGCGATTTTTGCCGGGATGGTATCCATCAGCACCGTTGAGGGATATGCTGCCGTGCCGCCGGGAACGTAGATGCCCACATTTTGGATGGGCGTCACCTTTTGTCCCTTAATAACCCCGTCTTCCTCGGAATAGGAGAAGCCTTTGCGGGTCTGCATGGCGTGGAATTTACGGATATTTTCCGCCGCCCGGTTGAGCACACGGAGAAATTCCGGGTCAATAGCGGCAAAAGCCTGCGCTATCTCCTCTTCAGTAACTTCCAAGGCCTTTAATTTCGCGCCGTCGAACCGCGCCGTATAGTCAAGGACAGCCTCGTCTCCCCGATTGCGGACATCTGCGAGAATTTCCGTAACCGCAGGGGCAACGGACGCGCCGGGGGTCACACGGGCGAATATTTCGCTGTCGGGAATCTGTCCGTATTTCAGTATCCTAATCATAGGGTCTCCTCCACTACCGCCATCAGCGCCTTTTGAATGGCGCCGATTTGGGGCTTAAACTTCCAGGCAGAAATATTGCTGATAAGACGGGCGCTGACTGGGACGATGTCCTCAATGGGTGTAAGGCCGTTTTCCTTTAAGGTGGTTCCGGTCTCCACAATGTCCACAATCACATCCGAAAGTCCCAAAATTGGCGCCAATTCGATAGAACCGTGCAGCTCAATAATCTCAATCTGCCGGGATTTTTCTGCGTAGTAGCTTTCCGCGATGGCGGGGAATTTTGTGGCGACCCGGAGGGTTTTGCCCGGTACATCCCGGAAGCCCTTGGGGGCGGCCACCGCCATCCGGCACTTGCCGATGCCAAGGTCAGCCAGCTCATAGACTTGGGGCTTGTATTCCAGTAAAATATCCTTTCCGACCACGCCCATATCTGCCGCGCCCCGGGCAACATAAATAGAAACATCTGAGGGCTTAGCCCAGAAATACCGGACACCGGCCTCCGGGTTTTCAAAAATCAGCTTCCGGCCCGGTTCTTCCAGAGCAGGACAGCCGTAACCCGCCTTTTTGAGCATACTGTACGCCTTATCCCCAAGGCGGCCCTTGGGAAGGGCAATATTAATCATTTCCATCCCATTTTACCGCCTTTCCGCTGACAAATTGATACACCTTCCGGGGACAGCAATCCTCAGGAAGGCTGCTGCAAAGGCGAACGCTCCCCTGCTTTCCCAGATCCTCTGCCGCCCGCTGAATCAGCAGACCGTCTTCCTCACCGGAGATAAGCAAAACCGCATCCACGTCGGCCTGCGTGCCTTTTTGCAGCTGCTCCAAAAGGTCCACATAAACCGCAAAGCCAATGGCCCGGTTGTTTCTTCCCATCCCGGATGCCAGCCGGTCATACTGACCGCCGGAGAGCACTCTTTCGGGAATTCCTTCTAAGTAGCCGCGAAATACAATGCCGTTATAATACGCCATTCCTCCTATCAGAGAGAAATCCACCCGCAGGCTGTCACCAAGGCCCTGGTCCTCCAAAATCGCCACAATGCGGCAAAGCTCCCCAAGGGCAAGCTTCTCTTCGTCGCTATCCAGGATTGCAGACAGCGACGGCAGAACCTGGGCGGCAGGCCCTGCGTTTTCAATGAGGGCAATGAGTTTCTCCTTGCCGGGAATGTCCAGCCCCTTCAGCCCGTGTATATTTTTCTGCTGCAGACATTCCGCCGCCTGCTCCCGCAGGGGTTCGGGAATGGGGTCGAGGATGCCGCCAATCAGTCCCATATGAGAAATGTCCAATATGTACCGCTTTCCCATAAGCTGCAGGCTTCTTGCCGCCAGCAGCACTACCTCTGCAATATCAAAGGATTGCAAATCGCCTACGCATTCCAGTCCTGTCTGGGTCAGCTCCCGCATCACACCGCCTGCGTCAGAGCGGTAGACACTCTCGCTGTAATAGACCTTTTCCACCGCTCCCGGCTTCCGGGGACCGTTTTTGACAATAGAAAGAGTTACGTCCGGCTTCAGCGCCAAAAGTCTGCCATCCCGAGCAGGAAACGTGATAATCTGCTCCGAGGACAAAAATTCCTTATTGCGGGCATACAGCGCGTATTCTTCAAACCGGCTCATTTTATAGGGGCGGTAGCCCCGGGATGCGTACAGCTCCCGGAGAGCAAAAACAGCCCGTTCCGTATCATTCAGCAGCATTCCTCATCCTCCATTCTGCTAAGCACCATACGATAGCCACCGTCACCGTACTGAAGACAGCGGTTGACCCGGGAAATGGTCGCCGAGCTGGCGCCGGTACATTCAGAGACGTTATTATAGTTCTTACCGGCAGACAGAAGGGCTGCAACCTCCAGCCGCTGGGAAATGGCCTCCAGTTCCTTTATGGTACAAATATCCTCAAAAAGCTGATAGCACTCTTCCTCTGTCTCCAGGGATAAAATCGCCCGGAACAAATTGTCAAAGGCCGCCGTTCGTTTCATACATTTCCCTCCCTTTCCATAATGTAACACTTTATCACTTTAGTTCGCTAAAGTCAAGGAAAATTCCCTATTCTCTCAGGCATTCTGAGAATTTCTATATTTTTTACAAATATGGGTAATATTTTCTGCCCAATACTGTGTTTTTTCCACTTTATTTTTGTCTCAAATAGGATTATAATGACATTATTACGGAAATTTGGAGGTGCGGTATGCGAATCGTAATCAAAATCGGGACAAGCACACTTGCCCACCCGACCGGACACTTAAACATCCGCCGGGTAGAAAAACTGACGAAGGTCATCTGCGATATTCTCAATGCAGGCAACGAGGTCATTATGGTATCCTCCGGCGCTATCGGAATGGGTGTTGGCAAGCTGGGGCTGAGTAAACGTCCCACCGACATTCCCACAAAGCAAGCCGCGGCGGCTGTGGGTCAGTGCGAGCTGATGTATACATACGATAAGCTGTTTTTGCAGTACCATCATACAGTCGCCCAGCTTCTCATTACCGCTGATGATGTAAAAGACCGCGTCCGTCACGACAATTTCCGCAACACGCTAAACCGTCTGCTGGAACTGGGCGCGCTGCCCATCATCAACGAAAACGACACCGTCGCCACCGAAGAGCTGGGCATTGGTGATAACGATACACTGGCGGCAATGGTAGCGGAAAGCATCCGGGCAGACAAGCTGGTGCTGCTTTCCGATATTGACGGTCTTTATACTGCCGACCCCCATACTGACCCGGACGCCCAGCTACTGCCCATCGTCAGCCGGGTAGATGAAGCCCTTCTGGCTTTGGCAGGCGGCAGCAGTACCCAGCAAGGCACCGGCGGAATGGTCACCAAGCTGCGGGCAGCCCAGATTTGCCTAAAATGCGGCTGTGATATGATCATTACCAACGGAAACGACCCTGATGTGCTCTACCGGATTATTGACGGAGAGCAAGTGGGTACCACCTTTACGGAGAATGCCTATGTATGAGATGTTAAAGAACGCGAAAAAGGCAGCCCCCGCCCTTGCCTGTCTTACAAATGAAGCGAGAAGTACAGCCCTACGCAATATGGCTGCTTCCCTCCTTAAAAACGAGGATGCCATCCTTTCCGCAAATGAAGCAGATATGGATGCCGCAAAGGACCACATCTCCCCTGTTATGCTGGACCGCCTTGCTCTTAACCACCAGCGGCTTGTGGGGATGGCCGAGGGCATTTTGTCCGTTGCCGGTCTGCCTGACCCTCTCAATACTGAACTGAACAGTTATACCAGAGCGGACGGACTTCAAATTCGGAAAGTGTCCGTTCCTATGGGCGTTGTGGCAATCATCTATGAAAGCCGCCCCAATGTGACTGCCGATGCAGCTGCGCTGGCGGTCAAAAGCGGCAATGTCTGCGTTCTGCGCAGCGGCAAGGAGGCATTTCGCTCTGCAAATGCCATCGTAGAAGCCTTAAAGGAGGGTCTGCGCCTCACCGGCATTTCGGAATATGCGGTGAATTTGGTGCAGGATACCTCCCGGGAAAGCGCAAAGCAGCTTATGACTGCAAACGGCTTTGTAGATTTGCTCATCCCCCGGGGCGGCGCAGGACTCATTCAGGCCTGCGTGACCCAAGCCACCGTCCCCTGCATTGCCACCGGCACAGGCATCTGCCACGTTTATGTGGAAAAGACCGCCGATCAGGAAATGGCGCTTTCCGTCATTGAAAATGCAAAAACCAGCCGCCCCAGCGTCTGCAATGCCGCTGAGGTACTGCTCTTGGATAAAGAGATTGCCCCCGCATTTCTTCCCAAGCTGAAGGCCCGGTTGGACAGCAAACAGGTACAGCTTCGCTTGGATGCTTTCGCACAGGGAATTATTGAAGGTACTCCCGCAAGTGAGCAGGATTTTGACACCGAATTTTTGGATTATATCTTAGCGGTAAAGTGCGTAGACAGTACCCAGGAGGCCATCGCCCACATCGCCGCCCATTCCACGGGACACAGCGAGTCCATCCTCTCCCAAAATGAAGCGGCAATTGACGCCTTCACCCGGCAGGTGGACAGCGCGGCAGTCTACGTCAACGCCTCCACCCGGTTTACCGACGGCGGTGAGTTTGGGCTGGGCTGCGAGATGGGCATTTCCACCCAAAAGCTCCACGCCCGTGGCCCGATGGGCTTGCGGGAACTGACCACTTATAAGTACATTATCACCGGGAAAGGACATATACGATGAAATACGGATTTATCGGCTGCGGCAATATGGGCGGCGCATTGGCAGCCGCTGTCTCGAAAACAACAAAGGATATTCTAATCTGCGACCCCTTTCGGGGTGAGGAAGTGGCGCAGAAGCTAGGCTGTCAGGCAGGAACTGCCGAAGAAGTTGCATCCTCCTGCGAACGGATTTTCATTGCTGTAAAGCCCAATATGGTGCGCGATGCGCTTGCGCCGCTGAAGCCCATCCTTGAAGCGCGGAAACCGCTGCTCATTTCTATGGCGGCAGGGCTGGAAATTCGCACTTTGGAACAGTACGCCGGTACTCCCCTGCCACTTCTGCGGATTATGCCCAACACCCCCGTATCGGTGGGCAAAGGTATGATTGGCTACACGCCCAACAGTCTCCTGACAGAAGATGTCCTTACGGATTTCCTTTCCGATATGGCATATGCGGGACTGTGGGAGCAGGTGGAGGAGGGCTTAATGGACACCGTTGCGGCCCTGTCCGGCAGTGGCCCGGCCTACACCTACTATTTTGCAGAAGCCCTGTGTAAAGGCGCAAAGGAATGCGGAATGAACCCCGAGCAGGCCCTGCGCTACGCCATCCAAACCTTAGAGGGCGCCACGGAAATGCTTAGGCGGGGCGAGAAAACACCGGAAGAACTGCGGATTGCCGTCTGTTCCCCCGGTGGCAGCACCTTGGCGGGACTAAAAGCGCTAGATGACGGCAATTTTACCGATTTGGTAGCCGCCTGTATCAAAGCCGCCCACGACCGCAACAAAGAACTTGCAAAAATGTAAAAAGTAAGCGGAGAGCATTTGCTCTCCGCTTTTCTATTACTTGATGACACGCACACGCAGTACGCCCGGGATTTGGGAAATATGCTCCAGCGCAGCCTGAGGCGCCGGGTGGTCCAAATCCAGCATCGTGTAGGCATACTCACCACGGCTGCGGTTGAGCATATCGGAAATGTTGATATTCTCCCAGGCGAGGGCCGATGTAAACTGACTCAGGGTGTTGGGAATGTTCTTATGCAGAATGGTAATACGGCCTGCTTTGGAGCAAACACCCATATCGCAGTTCGGATAATTGACGGAATTGATGATATTGCCGTTTTCCAGGTAATTCATCACCTGCTTTACCGCCATCTTGGCGCAGTTATCCTCGGATTCCTCGGTGGATGCGCCCAAGTGAGGAATGGCGATAACACCTGCCATAGAGGCGGTCTTATCGTTGGGGAAGTCGGTGACGTAGCGGCGGATTTTGCCGGAGGCAAGACCCCTT
Source organism: Faecousia sp. (assembly GCA_045654085.1). Classification (GTDB taxonomy): domain Bacteria; phylum Bacillota; class Clostridia; order Oscillospirales; family Oscillospiraceae; genus Faecousia. The sequence continues at coordinate 148,638 of JAZOMT010000014.1, forward strand.
TCCAGCGCCTCGTCGTCCACAAGCAAATCCCGGGCAAAATTCAAAATCACCACGCCGTCCCGCATTTTAGAGATGGCTTCATCGTTAATCATCTTTTTGGTATCATCCACAAGAGGCACGTGGAGGGAGATAATATCGCAGTTTTCGTAGATTTCCTCCCGGGTTTTCACACGGACGATGTGGCTGTCCAGATGCCAGGCCGCATCAATGGAAATATAGGGGTCACAGCCGTAAACCTCCATACCCAATTTCCGCGCCGCATTGGCGAGAGGGCCGCCGATAGCGCCAAGACCGATAACGCCCAAACGCTTGCCCCGAATTTCGTGGCCTGCAAACTGGGCTTTGCCCTTTTCTACCTTGGCTGCCACGTCTCCTGCGTCCTTGATGGACTGGACCCAGTTGATACCGCCCACTACATCACGGCAGGCAAGGAGCATACCGCAGATGGACATCTCGACCACGCCGTTGGCATTGGCGCCGGGCGTGTTAAAGACTACTACGCCCTGCTCAGCGCATTTCTCGAGGGGAATGTTATTGACGCCTGCGCCGGCTCTCGCCACCGCCAGAAGACCTTCCGGCAGCGCCAGCTCATGCATCTTGGCGCTGCGTACCATAATGGCATCGGCAAGGGCCAATTCTTCTGTCTTTTCGTAGTCCTCCGTCCAGAGGGCAGTGCCCTTGGGGGAAATGGGATTGAGATAATGAATTTTTGCCATAGTAATCGCTCCTTAGCTGTGCTCTGCCTCAAATGCTTCCATAAATGCTACTAACTTTTGCACGCCTTCAATGGGCATTGCGTTATAAATGCTAGCCCGCATACCGCCAACGGTACGGTGACCCTTCAAATTCACAAAGCCGGCTTCTGTTGCCGTCTTGATAAACTGCGCGTCCAGTTCTTCACTGCCGGTTACAAAGGGTACGTTCATAAGGGAGCGGTCTTCCTTTCGCACAGTCCCCTTAAACAGCTTACTGCGGTCCAGGAAATCGTAGAGAATTGCCGCTTTTTCTTCGTTATGGGCCTTCATAGCCGTCAGACCGCCCATCTTCTTAATCCACTTAAAGACCTTACCGCAGATGTAAATGCCGTAGGCCGGAGGGGTATTATAGAGCGAGCCATTGTCTGCGTGAATCTTGTATTTAAGCATCGTGGGTGTGCAGGGCAGCACATCATCGGAAATCAAATCCTCCCGGATAATGACGATGACCACACCAGCCGGGCCGATATTCTTCTGGACACCGCCGTAGATAATGCCGTACTTTGTCACATCCACCGGCTCGGACAGGAAGCAGGAGGACACATCGGACACCAAAATCTTGCCCTTGGTATTGGGAAGGGTCTTAAACTTCGTGCCGTAAATGGTGTTGTTCTCGCAGATGTAGACATAGTCCGCATTGTCAGATACGGGCAGGTCGCTGCAATCGGGAATGTAGGAGAAGGTCTTATCCGCAGAGGAGGCGATGGCGTTGGCTACGCCGTATTTCTTTGCTTCCTCGTAGGCCTTTTTTGCCCACTGGCCGGTGATAATATAATCGGCCACCTTATTTTTCATCAGGTTCATCGGCACAGCCGCAAACTGCTGCGACGCGCCGCCCTGCAAAAACAGAACCTTATAGTTATCGGGAATGTTCATCAGTTCCCGCAGATCTTTTTCTGCTTCATCGATGATCTTCTGATAGGGCTTAGAGCGGTGACTCATCTCCATCACGGACATTCCCGTCCCCTGATAATCCAGCATCTCTGCCGCCGCCTCCATCAGTACTTCCTCAGGAAGCACTGCCGGACCGGCAGAAAAATTGTATACTCTCGGCATTATAATCCCCTCCGTTATTTATTGAGTAATTTGTTGATACGTTCTACATAGGCGCTGATATGACGCTTAGCGCCTACCGGGTACTCGCCCATAATATACACAAGTTCATAGTCCAGCACCGCGCCGTCCGCCTCCGCGCAGAAGGTCTCGATGGGAGCGGCATCCGCAACACCACAGCCGATGATGCAGGGAATTTCCGGGCTATACTCCCGGGCAATGCGTACTGCATTTTGCACATCCTCCCGGTTCGTTTCCGCGCCGGTGACGATGTAGAGGAAGCCCTCAGCGCTACCAGCAATCATCGGGATGCGCTGGGGCAGTTCCGGGGAAACCATAGAAATAAGAGAAACACCGTAATTGCGGAAGACCGCCTTAAATTCCTCCTGCTCCTCGAAAGGCACATCGTGGAGAATGACACCGGACACACCGCAGTCCTGACATTGCTTTGCAAAATTCTCAATACCGGGACTGTAAACCAGGTTTGCATAGCCCGTGAGCACCACAGGCACTTTATCGGAAAAGGCTTTCGCTGTTTCCATCACGGTTTTGGTAACCGTTCCCGAGGCAAGACCCCGCAGAGAAGATTCCTGAATGACCGCATCCACGGCTGTGGGGTCAGAGAACGGGATGCCAAGAAACAGAATATCCGCGCCTGCGGCAACTGCAGCGCCAGCCGCTTCCAATGTGGCGTCTACCGTCGGGTCACCGCAGGTAAAGTAGGTGGCTACGGCCTTACCGCTATGAAAAGCAGATGTAAGTTTACTCATAGAGCTTTCCTCCCTTATATCGCGCGATGGCGGCGCAGTCTTTGTCACCGCGGCCGGACAGGGTGATGACGATGATTTTGTCCTTATCCATCTTGGGGGCAATCTTCATTGCGTGGGCAACGGCGTGGGAAGACTCAATGGCAGGAATAATGCCCTCCATCCGGGACAGGTACTCGAATGCCTCCACCGCCTCATCGTCGGTTACCGGCACATAGCTCGCCCGACCGGAATCATATAAACCTGCGTGTTCCGGACCGATGCCGGGATAGTCAAGACCGGCGGAAATGGAGTAAACAGGGGCAATCTGTCCGTCCTCATTCTGGCAGAAATAGGACTTCATACCGTGGAAGATGCCCACATCACCGGTACTGATGGTAGCCGCCGTCTCCAAGGTGTCCACGCCCCGTCCTGCGGCTTCACAGCCGATAAGCTGAACGCCCGGCTCGTCAATGAAGTGGTAGAATGTGCCGATGGCATTGGAGCCGCCGCCCACACAGGCCATAACCACGTCGGGAAGCCGCCCCTCAGCAGCCATCATCTGCTCCTTAATCTCTTTGGAGATGACCGCCTGCAAATCCCGCACAATAACAGGGAACGGATGGGGGCCTACGGAAGAGCCAAGGCAGTAATGGGTGTCCTTTACACAACGTCCCCAAGCGCACATCGCCTCAGAAACCGCATCCTTGAGCGTTCCTGTGCCGCTGGTGACCGGCACGACCTTCGCGCCAAGCAGCTCCATTTTATAGACATTCAGCGCCTGACGCTCAATATCCTCCTGACCCATATAAACCGTACATTCCATATCCATCAGCGCCGCCGCTGTGGCAGAGGCTACGCCGTGCTGTCCCGCGCCGGTTTCGGCAATAAGGTGGGTCTTTCCCATCTTCTTAGCAAGAAGCGCCTGACCCAGCACGTTGTTGATTTTATGAGCGCCCGTATGGTTCATATCTTCCCGCTTTAAATAAATCTTCGCGCCGCCCAGCTCCCGGGTCAGCTTTTTCGCAAAGTACAGCCGGGAGGGTCTGCCGGCATAATCGTTAAAGAGCCGGGTCAGTTCCTCATTAAATGCCGAGTCATTCTTATAGAAATTGTAGGCTTCCTCCAACTCCGCCAGCGCGCCCATCAAGCTTTCCGGTACGTACTGACCGCCGTGAATACCAAATCTACCTTCCATAACTGCCTCCTAATGTACCGTCTGAAAAGAAAAAAATCCTTGACAGACGAAAATTCTGTCAAGGACGAATACATAGATCCGCGGTGCCACCTTGATTTACAGCCGTAGCTGTACCCTTTGCGAGATACCAACATATCTCCGGTAACTGACGCATACCCTCGCGTTGCAGATACTCGGGTCTCCCCTTTCCTTGCACCCTCCGCGGCCCATTTGCCGATCTGTGTTTTGCCCGGCTCTCAGCGCCCCGGACTCTCTGTGAAAGCATAACCGGCTTTACTCCCGCATCAACGGTTTATATATGTGAGATTTATAGCATATCGTGTCAAATAAGTCAATAGTCTTTCGTAAAAAAACTTTTGTTTTTGTAGTAAACTCAAATTATTGAAACTTTGTAATGGCGAAGCCAGAAATTCAGCTGCAGCATATGGGCGATGGTCTGGGGCGTTTTCATAAGCTGTCCGTACCAGGGCCACACATATTCTGCTGTCAAAAGCCCCTCCAGCGCCTTCCTGTCAACAATCTGGAAGATGGGCGCAGACGGGTCATTGAGTACCTCGCCCAGCAGGCCTGCAACCATTTCCCCATACTTGGGGTCGTGGGTTTTTGGATAGGGACTTTTCTTGCGCCACAGGATTTCCTCCGGGAGGATACCAGCCATTGCGTGGCGCAGCAGTCCCTTTTCGTAGCCGTTATAGTCTTTATAAGACCAAGGTACGGCATACATATATTCCGCAATCCGGTAGTCGCAAAAAGGCACACGCACCTCAAGACCGCAGTACATACTCATCCTGTCTTTTCGGTCAAGGAGGGTCTGCATAAACCAGCGGTGGTTCAGATTCACCATTTCCTTCATTCGTCTTTCCTGCGGAAGCGTTCCGGGGAGAATGTCGCAGGCATTGATTGTTGACTGATAGGTGTCCTGTACGAAGGCCTCCGGGTCGATTTTTGCTCGGATTTCCGGTGTCAGGAACGATGCCCGCTCCCGGGTGTTTTGCGCCCAGGGGAAGCCGCTGCGCTCTCTGACCTCCGGGTCACGGTACCAGGGATAGCCACCGAAAATTTCATCCGCGCACTCCCCGGAAAGGGCCACCTTTACAACATTTCGAATTTCCTTACAGAATGCCAAAAGGGAGAAATCCACGTCTGCCATCCCGGGCAAATCCCGGGCGATGGTGGCATCCTCAAGAGTTTCCACCAAGGTTTCCGGTGTCAGCACCGTTCTGTGGGAAATGACTCCCAATGCATCTTCCATAATGGGGATAAAGTCGGCGTCGGTATTTGGCTGGAATTTCCCCGGTACAAAGAATTTGCGGTTATTTTCATAATCTAAGGAGAATGTATGAAGCCGCTCTCCCCTTTTCGCCATCTCCCCGGCGCAGACAGCGGAAATGAGGCTGGAATCCAGTCCGCCGGACAGGAAGCACCCGATGGGTACGTCAGATACCATCTGTCTGCGAATAGAATCGGTCAGCAGCATCCGAACGTGCTCCGCTGTTTCCTCGAAGCTCTCTTCGTGGGTGCGGTCACGCAGCTTCCAGTACCTTTTCCACTGCCATTTTCCGTCCTCAAATACGCCGCAGCAACCCGGCTCCAGTTCCAAAATGTCCCGCAATACACCGCTTCCCGGCATCCGTCCCGGCCCAAGCAGCAGCAGTTCTGCCGCGCCCCGGGCATCCAAACGGGCTTCCATCCCGGGATATGCCAAAATAGTCTTTATTTCCGAAGCAAAGAGAATACCCCCTTGGTAAAGGGTATAAAACAGGGGTTTTACCCCAATTCTGTCCCGGGCGATAAAGAGCCGCCCCGTGTGATGCTCCCATACCGCGAAGGCAAAAATGCCGTTTAATACCGTTAGTACCTCCTCGCCCCATTGGACATAGGCGTGGAGCAGCACCTCCGTATCGGAATGACTTATAAAATGATGCCCCAATGCGGTGAGACGGCTGCGAATTTCCTCTGTATTATATAGTTCCCCATTATAGGAGATGGTGTATTTTTCATTTCCCCGGGCAAAGGTCATAGGCTGGGCGCCGCCATCGGGGTCAATAATCGCAAGACGGCAGTGGAGCAGACAGCACTGCCCATCCTGAAAATATCCCTGTCCGTCTGGACCCCGCCTTTTCATTGTCTCCATCATTTTGTCCGTACCGACAGCCGGTATGGCTACCATCCCTGCGATTCCACACATATGCATCCCTTTCCTTTCGTGGTACATTCTATTAAACTTGCGAAAATGTGTGCATAATTTTCCTCGCGCGCGGGAATGTTACAAAGGGTGATAAAATGAAAACAGGTAAAGATGTATTAAATTCCGTCATTAAAACAACGCAAATGGGACAGCTTGGCATTGAGGCGGTACTGGAATTTACCCGGCAGCCGGAACTGCGGCAAGCCCTCCGTGACCAGAAGAAAGAGTACGACGAAATCGAAAAAGAAGCAATGAAGATTGCCGATGAGCGCCAATGGCAGGTCAAGAACCTGAATCCCGCCGTCAAAGGGATGGCGCGAATGAGCACACGCATGCGTGTATCCGGCAAGGACCCGGACGCCACCATCGCCGCAATGATGATTCAAGGTAACACCAAGGGCAGCATCAAGACCCTGAAAAATTTGCACCGCTACCCGGAGACCACCGGCCGCATCTGCGCCATCTCCCAAAAGCTTCTGGACTGTGAGACAGACAATATTACGCAAATGCAGGGGTTCGTGTAACCCCTGCACACTTTTTGCCGTTCTACATAGGATAAAAAGAAGAAAGGAGTGTGGTCTTCTGAGCGCACAAGGTCAAATTCAGGTTAACGCCTATGTCAGCAACGCCCGGATTCCTTTAAAAGATGTGGCAGTTACCGTTACAGATGCGGGAGGCTCTGCCATCGCGATGCGCCTTACCAACCGCAGCGGGCAATTCGAGTCGCCAATCACCGTGGAAGTCCCCGACGGTTCAGCCAGTTTAAGCCCTAACACAGGGGTAATTCCCTTTACTACGGTAAACCTATACGCCAGACTTACGGATTACGAGGAGATATTCATTGAAAATTTGCAGGTCTTTGCCGACACGGTGACGGATCAGGATTTGGAGATGATCCCGCTTTCGGAATACCCGGACAGCTGGAATAAATCCGAGACCTTCCTGACCCCGCCCCAAAACTTGTGAGGGGGGTTGCTATGCCGGTCGATCCGCCCTATGTTCCCGAAAACATTCCTGTACATTTAGGTTCACCGTCTTCCAATGCCGCCAATGTGACCGTCCCCTTTGTGGACTATGTAAAAAATGTAGCTTCCAGCGAAATATATCCTACTTGGGACGAGGATGCCCTCCGGGCAAACATTCTCGCCATCGTGT